>JASGFX010000015.1:0-55955 GCA_047605325.1 Solirubrobacterales bacterium
CTATGGTCCCCCCGGAACCGGTAAGACGCTGCTCGCGCGGGCGGTGGCCGGTGAGGCCGGGGTGCCGTTCTTCACTATTTCCGGGTCGGATTTCGTGGAGATGTTCGTCGGCGTCGGCGCCTCTCGGGTCCGCGACCTGTTCGAGCAGGCGAAGCAGAACAGCCCGTGCATCATCTTCGTCGACGAGATCGACGCGGTCGGTCGCCAGCGCGGCGCCGGCCTCGGCGGCGGTCACGACGAGCGTGAACAGACCCTCAACCAGCTGCTCGTCGAGATGGACGGCTTCGGCGAGCGGACGGGCGTCATCCTGATCGCGGCGACGAACCGCCCGACATCCTCGATCCGGCGCGCTGCGCCCCGGCCGTTTCGACCGCCAGGTCACGGTCGACCGCCCCGACCGCAAGGGACGCATCCAGATCCTCAAGGTCCACACCCGCGGCAAGCCGATGGAGCCCAGCATCGATCTTGAAAAGCTCGCGGGCCAGACCCCGGGCTTCACCGGCGCCGACCTCGCGAACCTGATCAACGAGGCTGCGCTGCTCGCCGCCCGCGACGGCCGCAAGGCGATCGGCGAGAAGCAGCTCGAAGAGGGCATCATGCGCGTGATCGCGGGCCCCGAGCGCAAGTCGCGCCTGATGAGCGACAAGGAACGCCTGATCACCGCCTACCACGAGATGGGCCACGCGCTGGTCGGCCACTTCCTGCCCAACTGCGATCCCGTCCACAAGATTTCGATCATCAACCGCGGCCAGGCGCTCGGCTACACGATCAGCATGCCCAGCGAGGACAAGTTCCTGACCACGCGCAGCGAGCTGACCGACAACATGGCCATGACCCTCGGCGGTCGCGCCGCCGAAGAGATCATCTTCGGTGAGATCACGACCGGCGCCTCGAACGACCTCGAGAAGGTCACGCAGACCGCCAAGTCGATGGTCATGCGCTTCGGCATGAGTGAGAAGCTCGGCCCGCGCGTGTTCGGCCACGACCACGGCCAGCCGTTCCTCGGTCGCGAGCTCTCATCCGAGCCCGACTACTCCGACGAGATCGCCTCTGAGATCGACGCCGAGCTGCGTCGCCTGGTCGAGAATGCGCACCAGACCGCGCACAAGGTGCTCGAGGAGCACCGCGAAGAGCTCGACCGCATTTCCAAGATCCTGATCCGCCAGGAGACGATCGAGTCCGATCAGTTCCTGCGCCTGCTCGACGGCGAGTCCGAGGCCGACGTCTTCAAGGCCCCCGAGCCCGAGACGCCCCCGAGCGAGCCCTCCGGCCGCCCGCTCCCCGAGCGCCCGGTGCCCGGCAAGGGCGCCCGCCCGACGCCGCTGCCCCGCCCGGGGCTGGCCGGCGGGGCTGAGTAAGCCCGTTCATTCGCTGACTAACGGTTGTCGTTGATGCTGCCGATGACGGCAGGATGAAACTCGCTTCCAGTCTCGCCTCGAAACTGACCTACGCCAACGTTGTCGCCACCCTCGCGCTGTTCATCGCCCTCGGAGGGGTGAGCTACGCCGCGGTCAAGCTGCCGGCCAACTCGGTGGGTGAGAAGCAGCTCAAGAACAAGGCTGTGACGCTGAAGAAGATCGACCCGAAGGCGAAGGCCGCCCTGAAAGGTCAGAAGGGCGCTGATGGCGCCGCGGGCGCGAAGGGCGAGACTGGTGCGCGTGGTTCAGACGGGACCGATGGTGTGGACGGGATCGACGGCGCGACCGGCGCAACCGGGCCGAGCGATCTGTACCGCACCGCGGCCGCCAGCGGCGACACGGCCTTCGATGAGAATCTCACGACGATCGCGTCGCTCGATCTGCCCGCCGGCGACTATCTGCTGCTCGCCACCGGGCAGGTCTCGAACACCAGGGTTCCGGCGAGTACTTCGCGCTACGCCGAGTGCCTGCTGATGGATGGCGCTTCGTATTTGCGCAACCAATACGCGTTCACCGGACCGTTCTACAGCACAAACCTCGTGACCTCTACAGCGGTCACACAGGCCATCGCCATGCAGCGAGCGATCTCTCTGGGCGACGCGACGACGATCTCGGTCCGGTGCTATTCGGTCGGCGGCCAGATGGGTGCGACCATCGACCTCTCCGCGATCAAGGTCGGCGCGATCCACGATTAGTCGCGGTACGTTGAAGGCGTGTACCGCCACGCCGACGAGCCATTCGAGCCGGAGGACAACAACGAGCGGGAGGTTCCCGCTTCAGGCGGCCGTGATTTTCGCGCGCTCCCGCTGGCGCTTGCGGCTGCGG
The DNA here is from genome assembly GCA_047605325.1 of Solirubrobacterales bacterium. Lineage (GTDB taxonomy): Bacteria > Actinomycetota > Thermoleophilia > Solirubrobacterales > JACPNS01 > JACPNS01. The sequence continues at coordinate 2,244 of JASGFX010000015.1, forward strand.
CGGTTGCGCTTGCCGCTGAGTCCTTTGCCTTCTTCCTGCTCGGCTGGGGCATGGCGCCGACGAGCGCTGGGTGCGGCGTCGGGCGTGTTGCGACCATCTCCTTCGCCGCGGTCGCGATCTCGGCTGCGATCTACGGGCTCGCCGCGGCCGCCGGGAGTGCGGCCCTCGCGGAATCGCGCGCCGAGGTGACGCGGCTCAAGACCTTCATCATCGCGAGCGCCGCGATCTACATCGTCTTCTCGATCCCGATGCTCGCGTTCACGGCCCTGCTCGGGAGCTGTTTCGACCTGTAGCGCCCGTAGGGTGGGCGCATGCAGCGTCTGCGGCGTCACCTGACCTACGCGAACGTGATGGCCACGCTGGCCGTATTCATCGCGCTCGGCGGCGTGGGCTACGCGGCAGGAGTGCTCCCGGCGAACTCGGTCGGCTCCAGGCAACTCAAGGACAAGTCGGTCTCTCTGAAGAAGATCTCGGTGGGCGCACGCAACGCACTGCACGGCGCGACCGGAGCGGTCGGACCGATTGGACAGCGGGGCGCAGACGGCGCGCCGGGACCGACCGGGGCCACGGGCGTGCGCGGTGACGACGGCGCCGACGGCGCGCGTGGCGCAACCGGAGACACTGGGCCGAGCGACGTCTACTCGACCCACGTGGACGGACCCGTGACGACGGTCAACTACGGCGACCCGGTCACCGTCGCGACCCTGCCTCTTCCGGCCGGCAACTACCTGGTGAGCTTCTCATTGACGGCCTCATTCATCGAAGCGATCCAGATGTCGACGATCAGCTGTGAGTTCGACGCGATCGGCGACGGCGAGACCGGCGCGACGATCCGACTCGATGGCGATGGCACCGGGGCGTTCGCCGAGTACCAGACGATGACGGCCTCAACGACGACCGAGTACGACGGCTACGAGGGAATCTTCCAGCCGCAGGTGATCTGCTCGGCCTTCGGAGGCCTCGGCCCGACGATCTCTTTCACCGACATCGACTTCACCGCCACCGCAGTAGGCGCGCTCCACCGAGAGTGAAAATTTCGTTCGTATCTGCCAAATCAGTCACACAGAAGAATTCCGCTCACAGATAGATTGCAGGAGCAATGTTCAATCCTTGTGAACGCTTGCAAGAAACCAAAAAATCCCCGGATTCGACATCTCGGACCGGGCAATCAACGGAAAGTATCTGAAGGATGCTGAGCCACCTCTCCTCTCTGATCCCATTCGCGGAGGTGGCGCAGACCACAGGAAAACTCGGCGGTGGATCGACCGACCAGCTGGTGTACGCACGCCAGCTGCAGGCGCTCTCACTGATCGTGCACATCCCGCTGGTCTGCTTTGGAATCGCCTTCCCGGCGATGGTCCTCTTCACCGAGGGCATGTACCTCCGCACGGGTGATCTGCTCTACAAGCGCATCGCGAAACGATGGTCGAAGGTGATCATTCTGTTCTTCGCGATCGGTGTCGTCACCGGCACGATTCTCACGTTCGAGTTCGGAATTCTCTGGCCGAACTTCATGGCGACGTTCGGCGACGTCTTCGGACTCGCGTTCGGCATCGAAGGTCTCGCCTTCTTCGTCGAGGGCATCTTTGTCGCGATCTACGTCTACGGCTGGGACAAGCTCGAGCCGAAGATCCACTTCCTCTCGGGCATTCCCGTTGCGGTCGCTGGCGTGCTCGGCTCGACGATGATCCTCTCGGTCAACGGCTGGATGAACAACCCGACGGGCTTCGATGTCGTCGGCGGAAACATCGTCAACATCAATCCCTGGAAGGCGCTGTTCAACGATTTCTTCTGGCACGAGCTCGCGCACATGTACCTCGCGGGGTACGTCGTCGTCGGCTTCCTCGTCGCCAGCGTCTACGCCGTCGCGTGGCTGAAGGGCGACCGCAGTCGCTACGTCCGCACCGCGATGATCATCCCGCTCACATTCGCCGCGCTGGTCGCACCGGTGCAGGTGCTGGTCGGCGACTGGGCCGGACGCGAGGTCGCACAGAATCAGCCGGTCAAGCTCGCCACGATGGAGGGGCTCGGCACGACCACCACGGGCGCGCCGTTCACCTTCGGCGGCTATTACGACGCGGCTGACAACGAGGTCAAGGGAGGCATCGCCGTGCCGAAGATGCTCTCTCTGCTCGCATTCCATGATCCCAACGCGACTGTGCAGGGGCTCGATTCCGTCCCGCCGGATGACCGCCCGGGCCCCGTCAACACCGTGCGGTATTCGTTCCACGTGATGGTCGGGATCGGCACGCTGCTGGCGCTGCTCGGCGCGTTCTACATCCTCACCTGGTGGCGCAGGCGCGCGCTGCCGCAGAGCAAGTGGTTCTACCGCTTGCTTGCGGCCTCCGGAGTGCTGGCGGTCGTCGCGCTGCAGGCCGGGTGGATCGTCACCGAGGTCGGGCGACAGCCGTGGATCGCGTACAACGTGATGCGTGTCGGCGACGCCGTCACGCACGCCAGCGGAATCAGCATCCTGCTCGGAGTCGGTGTGGTCGTCTACGCCGGACTGATCGCGATGGCGTTCTGGCTGCTGCGCAGGCTCGCGCAGAATGCCGAGCATCTCAAAGAAGACGACGTCGGAACCGAAAGGGGGGCCGCCGCATGATCGAGGTCATCTGTCTTGCCCTGATGCTCGTGGGAGTCACGCTCTACGCCGTGCTCGGCGGAGCAGACTTCGGCGCCGGCATCTGGGATCTCACGGCCGGCAGCGCCAGCGGCGGCGCCCGTATGCGCGGCGTCATCGAGCGCTCGATGGGTCCGGTCTGGGAGGCCAATCACGTCTGGCTGATCTTCGTGCTCGTCGTGGCCTGGACGGCGTTCCCGACCTTCTTCGGGTCGATGATGTCTTCGCTCTGGATCCCGATGGCGATCGCCGCCTTCGGGATCATCCTGCGCGGCTCGGCCTTCGCGCTGCGCGGACAGGCGGCGACGCTCAACGAAGCCCGTGGTCTGGGCGCGATGTTCGCGATCAGCAGCGTGATCGTGCCGTTCGCCTTCGGCACTGTCGCCGGCGCGATCGCCTCAGGCCATGTGGCGTACGGAAACGCGACGATCGATCCGTGGAAGGCGTTTCTCAACCCGTTCTCGATCTATGTCGGTGTGCTCGCCGTGGTCTTCAGTGCCTACGTCGCGGCGATCTTCCTGATCGGCGACTCGGCGCGGATGAAGGCGACCGACGTGCAGGCGGCCTTCCGCAAACGCGCGCTGGCCAGCGGCACGCTCGCGGGGCTGCTGGCGATCGGCGGCCTGTTCATGGCGCACGAGTACGCCGCGTATCTCTACGACGGTCTCACCTCCGGGTGGGGGCTCGTGTGGGTGATGATCTCGGCCGTCGCCGGGGCCGTGACGATGTTGATGGTCCATGCCGGGGCCACTCAGTGGCCACGCATCACGGCGGCCGCGGCCGTCGGGTCGGTCACGGCGGGTTGGGGATTCGCCCAGTCGCCGTACCTCTTCCCGCCGGGAGCGAGCGGCAGCACGCTCAAGCTCGTTGACGCCGCGGGCAGTACGACGACGCTCTGGTGGTTGCTGGTCGCGGTGATCTTCGCGCTCTGCATCATCGTGCCCTCGCTCTACTGGCTGTACACGCTCACGCTCAAGGGAGACATCGATCCGCAATACGGCGGCTATGAAGATCTTGCGAAGCCCGACAAAGGAGTGAAGTCAATCCCATGACGAAACCGATCACATTTCTCGCGCTGTTCCTCGTCGGCGCGGCCACGATGTTCGTGTTCGACGAGTGGTACACGCTCCTGCTGGGCATGGTGCTGCAGATTGCGGCGGTCGTCGCCGGGATCTTCACGATCGCGACGCCGGAGTTCCTGGAAGGCGACGCAGAGCGCCCGAAAGGGTCAGCCTCGGCCGTCGACTAGGCGGCGCCAGCGCCACTGGCGATAGCGGAAGAAGACGTGGATGAAGAGCGCGGTTCCCGCTCCGAGCGGGCCGCGCTCTATCTCCACCTCGTCTGTGTAGCGACAGCTGTGTTCGCCCGTCGGTACGAACGTCAGCCGGTGATTCCACACGCGGGCCGGACCGCTGCGTTCATTGGTGTAGAGCTCGAGACTGCCGTCCTCGACGATCTTCAGGTGGTGAGTCCAGAGCGGAATCACCTGAAACAGCCACAGGCGCGCGCTGAACTCATCGCCGACCTCGAAGTCGTCGACATCGTCGATCGCGAAGCGCAGCACCGGCCAGACGACGCGCCTGAACGTCTCGAGCCTGCGAGCCCGCGCGTAGGCGTCGTCTGCGGGAATCTGCAGGTCCGTCGACACGCGGACGAAGCGGGTGTCCGGCGTTTGTGGTTGTGATTGACTCACAGCCCAACTATGGCCGATCGCGACTACAAGATCATGGGCGTCGTCAACGTCACGCCCGATTCGTTCTTCGACGGCGGGGCCCACGACACACCGGGTCCAGCCGCTGCGCACGCCTCGCGGCTGATCGCCGACGGCGCCGACATTGTCGACATCGGCGGCGAGTCGACCCGACCGGGCGCTCCCGAAGTGGCGGCGACCGACGAAATCGCCCGTGTCGTGCCGACGATCGCGCAGATCCGCGCCGCACATCCGAGCGTCGCGATCTCGGTCGACACGATGAAGGCCGAGGTCGCGCGCGCGGCGATCGGAGCAGGCGCGACGTACGTGAACGATGTCTCCGCCTTCACGGTCGACCCGTCGCTCGCCGCGGTTGTCGCCGAGTCTGGCGTCGATTGCTGCCTGATGCACATGCAGGGTGATCCGCGGACGATGCAGGACGACCCACGCTACGACGACGTGGTCGGCGAGGTCAAGGCCCACCTCGAATCGCGCATGGCTTTCGCGGTCGCCGAGGGCGTGCCGGAGCAGAAGATCCAACTCGACCCGGGAATCGGCTTCGGCAAGACGCTCGCGCACAACCTCGAACTGCTCGCACGGCTCGACGAAATCGTGGCGCTCGGCCGCCCGGTGGTGATCGGCGTCTCGCGCAAGTCGTTCATCTCGCGCATCGCGCAGGACGCCGGCGTGAGCGGGGTGGAGGTCGATGAGCGCCTGCCCGGGACGGTCGCCGCGAACACGATTGCGCTGGAACGTGGCGCGAGGATCTTCCGTGTGCACGACGTGCGCGAGGCCGCTCAGGGGCTCGCCGTCGCGGCGGCTGCGCTGTCGGCGGCTAGGACTCGGGCGTGAGGACCATCACCGGGATCTCACGGATTCCGTCGGTCTTCTCGGCGTACTTGCCGTAGCCCTCGTAGAGCTTCTTCGCGAGTTCGTACAGCTCGGTGCGCTCGGGCCCTTCGGCCTGGCGGGCGACGTAAGCGCCGTGACCGCCCTTCCATTCGAGCTCGCCCCTGCCGGCGGCGCTGAGGTTCAGGTACCACGCCGGGTGGCCTTTGCCGCCGAAGTTCGAGGCCATCAGGATCACTTCGTCGCCGCGGGTGAAGTAGAGGAGGGTCGTCGTGCGCGGTTCGCCCGACTTGCGGCCGGGCACCGTCAGGTTCACGCGTGGACCCGCGCCGAACTGCGCCCTGCCGCCCGTCGCCTTGATCATCGCCGGCTCGATGTGGCTGACGACGCGCTTGAAGAACCATGTCCCGGCCGGCGTCGCCACGGCCTTTTCCATCGCAACCTGCACGGATGACTTCTTCTGGAGCGGATCGAATGACGGAATGGGCTGCACCAACCCAACATAGCGATTACGCTGGCCTGCACATGAGCGACGACAAGCCAGAACTGCCAGCCGACGACCAGCGTCCCGACGACGAGGAGCTCCCCGAGGGCGACGAGCTCGAGGACGACGATGACGACGACGAAGATCTCGAAGAGGACGGCGAGACTGCGGTCTCGATCGACATCACCGGCCTCTCGGTCTACACGCATCATGGTGTGAGCGCCGCTGAGCAGGAGGTCGGCCAGCGCCTGCTGATCGACATCGGCTTCGAGCTCGATGTCTGCGACGCGACCGTGACCGACGAACTCGACGACACCGTCGACTACGGCGCAGTGTGCGAACAGGTCTGGCTTGCGGCTCAGAAGCAGTCCTACAAGACCTTGGAGCGCCTCTGCGGCGCGATCGCCGACCACCTGATGGACCACTTCGGCGTCGACTCGGTGATGGTCCGCGCGACCAAGCCAGAGCCCCCGATCCCGCTTCCCGTGGGCGATGTGGCGGTTGAGGTTTGGAAGGAGCGCTGAGCGTGCGATCGCGGGATCGAGCCGAGGCCGTGGAGGTTTTTCGCGGCGTCGTCCCCGGGCTCGCATCGATCGCGGCATGGCTCTCGCTGCCGACGATCTACGGCATTGCGTATGTGCGTCTGTCCGATACCGGTGACCTCGGACTGTGGGCTGACGATCTTGCGCTGCGTTGCCTCTACTGGGGGCTCGCCGGGATCGTCTTCGTGCCCGTCGTCGCGTTCTGGCTCGGCTTCAAGGGTTACCGATCGTCGGTGACCGGCGCGTCCGCCGCGGTGGTCTCGTTGCTCGTGTACATCCCGGCGTCCGTGGCTGCGCTGATGCTGATCATCGCGGTCGACCCGAGCTTGGGAGGCTCCAATGGATGGGACTGAGGCCCAGGCGGCTCAGCGTCGCCCGTGGCTGATCGCCGCTGCGCTTGTCGCCGGATGGCTGACCGTCCTGCTCGTACTGATGATCATCGAGCTCGCACTCGACCTCGGCAGCGATGTAGGTGACGCGCTCGACACGGCCAGCGTCGTCGTGTTCGTGGCGGGACTTGTCGGTGTTCCGATCGGGACCGCGGCGGCTTTCCGCGCCCACGGCTCTGACTGGGTGATCGCAGGGTTTCGCGCCGCGCTCGCGCTGGCACTGTTCGTGCTCGGCAGCGCGGCCGAACTCTACGTCTACAAGGCGATCGAGGGCTGATGGTCGGTTACCTCGGACTCGGTTCGAACGTCGGTGACAGTCCGGCGAATCTGCGCGAGGCCGAGCGTTGGCTCGGCGAGGAGGGCCTCGTGATAGTCGCGCGCGCCTCGATGTACGTGACCGCGCCGCAGGGCGAGGTGCTCGACCAGCCGGACTTCGTCAACAGCGCGCTCAAGATCGAAACGCATCTCGGGCCGCAACAGCTGCTCGAACTGGTCAAGTCGATCGAGCACGAGATGGGGCGCGACCCGGGCGGGGTGCGCCACGGTCCGCGGCCGATCGACATCGACATCCTGATGCTGGGCGAGGAGCCATACGAATCCGAGCGCCTGAACCTCCCACACCGCGAGATCTCGACGCGTCGCTTCGTGCTCGAGCCGTTGCTCGAGATCGAGCCGGACTTCGCGCTGCCGGACGGTACCCGCGCCGAAGATCTCCTGGCCGGCGTCGCCGACCAGCCAGTTCGGTTGCTCGAGGAATTCTGATCTGAGGCGGAAAACTGCCTCAACCTATGTCTTTGGAACGGGGCAGGGCTAAGCCGGCACGTAACTCCCGCGCGCGGCCTCGACCGGCGCGAGCCACTCGCTCGGGAACGCGCCCTCCGGGATGTCCCCCGGGGCCCCGCCGAACAGCTCGATCGTGCGCCGTCCGGCCGGCCGTGAGTCGAGTATCTCGCGCAGGTCGCCCAGCGAGCGCAGCAGCCAGACCGACGAGAGGATCGTCAGGTCCGCCGCGTTCGGCGTGACGCCGCCGATCGTGCCGTCGGAGATCAGCTTGTCGATCTCGTCGAGGTGACCGGGCAGTGCTTCGAGGTCTTCGCGGGCGCGATCGATCCTGGCGCCGTTGAGCAGCCGCTCGCCGAAGATCGTCGGCTTCCCGAACGGCTTCAGCATCTTCTCCGGCAACGGCAGCTTGGCATCGGACGCGAACGAGAAGAAGGTCTCCGGGCGCTTCTGGAGCGCGACCCAGGTGAGCCTGCGCGCAAGATCCTGGAACTCACCGACGCCCCAGCTCTCTGCCGCCATCACGCGCTCGCGCGCGGCCGCGTCGGATGGGTAGAGGGCGGGTTCCGGCACGAGCGACTCGAGCGCGCGCAGGCACTTCACGGTCGTCTGCACCTTCTGGGTGCCGCCGGCTTCGCCGTAGATCTTCATCGCCGGCACCGTGCGCGAGCCGAACAGCGCGCTGGCGACGACCGGCTGGGTCAGGGGCAGCAGGTCGACGAGCTTGTATTCGATGCCCTTGAGCTGCGCTCCGCGGATCACGGCTTGGCAGGGGTGCGAGGCGGGGACGCGGTAGATCTTGAGTTTCGGCTTGTTGCTCATGATGGGACAACCTTCGCACACCATGCGGTCCGCAGCGCCACCGATTAGTCTCCGACTCCGATGCTGCTCGCAGTCGACATCGGAAACACGCAGACTCACCTCGGCGCCTTCCAGAACGGAAGCCTGCTCGAGCACTGGCGCCTCGCCACCGATCGTGACGCGACGGCTGACGAACTCGCCAGCGCGCACACGAACCTGCTCGCCCTGCGCAACCTGAGCTTCTCTGACATCGATGACGTGATCGTCAGCAGCACGGTCCCCAAAGTCGTTCCCGAGTACGTCGAGATGACCGAGCGCTACCTCGGAGAGCAGTGCCTCGTCGTCGGGCCGGGTCTCAAGACCGGCATGCCGATCCGCGTCGAAAACCCGCGCGAACTCGGCGCCGACCGCCTCGTCAATGCCGTCGCCGCCTACGACCGGCTCGGCGGCCCGTGCGTGGTCGTCGACTTCGGCACCGCGATCACATTCGACGCGATCAGCGGAAACGGCGAGTATCTCGGCGGGATCATCGCTCCCGGAGTCGAGATTTCTCTCAACGCGCTGACCGAGCGCGCCGCGAAGCTTCCGCAGGTCGAGCTGACCGAGCCCGAGCGACTGATCGGCCGAACCACGCTCGAGGCGATCCAATCAGGTGTGATCTACGGCTTCGCCTCTCAGATCGACGGCATCGTCGAGCGCATGCGCGACGAGCTCGGCGATGAGACCCACGTGATCGCTACCGGCGGTCTCTCCAGTCACATCGTGCCGTTCTGCGACTCTGTCGAACAGACCGACGACATGCTCACGCTGGTCGGCCTCAGGCTGATCTACGAGCGCAACGCGCGTCAGTAGACGCGGCCGAACTGGTTCACGAAGATCAGGAAGGGGCCGGTCGATCCGGCGTAGGCGCCGCCGACCCCGCCTTCGGACCACAGCGCCGTCATGCCCTGCTCGCGGAAGTCTTTCGTGAGGATGTTCTTGCGGTGCGGCGGTGAGTTCATCCACATCTTCACGATCGCCTTCGGACTGGCGATCGGAGTGCTGGCCCAGGCGAGGTTCTCGCCGATCAGATAGCCGTTGCCGCCGCGGGCGTAGCCTGTGTGCAGGATGCGATCGGCGAACTCGGGGCCGCCGGGACGCGAATGATCGAAGTATTGGTGGATCAGCATGTCCTGGGCCTGCCAGTCGGATGAGGTCTGGAGCAGCATGTTCAGCTTCAGAGCCTTGAGTCCGCGCTTCGTGCGCTCCTGATTGACGAGGCAGCGCAGGGCCTTCTGCAGGCGTTTGACCTGGTTCGTCTTGGTCGGGACGAGCGTCGCGTTGGCGCAGACGGCGATCGTCGTCTTCTTCGCCTTGGACTTGGATTTCGTGGCCGCCCCGGCCGGCGCAGCGATCAGGACGGCGATCAGGATCGCGAGGACGGCGGTGCCGCCGAGGAACTTCATCCTCGACTTCTCGGCGTCCTCGCCACTACTCTGAATCATCATGTCCACGATCAATGAACCCTGGTCGCTCGGCGGTGTTGCGGTCGAGAACCGAGTGCTGCTGGCTCCGCTTGCGGGAATCGGCAACTGGTTCGTTCGGCTGCAGGCCAAACGTTACGGGGCCGGTCTGACTGTCTCCGAAATGGTCTCGAGCCACGGCCTCGCCTATGGGGACAAGCGTACGCGAAACGAGTTCCTTCGTCTGCATCCCGAAGAGGGGCCTACCAGCGTTCAGTTGTTCGGCGCAGATCCCGCGATCATGCGCGAAGCCGCGGCGATGGTGGCCGACGCCGGTGCGGACCTGATCGACCTGAACATGGGCTGTCCGGTCAAGAAGGTCTGTCGCACCGGCGCTGGCTCGGCGCTGCTGACCGACCCGGATCTCGCGATCGCCGTGGCGCGTGCGGCGGGGGAGGGCAGCGGCCTCCCGGTGACCGTCAAGCTGCGCCCGGGCATCAAGCCCGGCGAGCGCAGCGGCGTGCACGTCGCCGAGCGCCTGGCCGCTGAAGGTGTCGTCGCCGGAATCGCTTTTCACCCGCGTCACGCCAGCCAGCAGCACAAGGGCCTGCCCGATTACGAGCTTGCACGCGAGGTTGTCGAGTCGCTCGACGTTCCGGTGCTGATCAGCGGCGGTCTGATGAGCGAGCAGCGCGCCCACAACGTGCTCGAGACCACCGGCGCCGAGGCGATCCTTCTGGCGCGCGGTGCGCTCGGCAACCCGTGGCTCTTCGAGCGTGTGCTCGGCTCTCGCGAGGGTCTTCCCTCGGGCGATGAGATCGCCGCTGAGTGGCAGTGGGTGATCGACCGCGCCGGCGAGCACTACGACGACGCGCGCGCCGCTCGCTACCTGCGCAAGTTCCATCCGTGGTACCTCGAACGCTTCAAGGAGCTCGACCCGGAGACGTTCACCCGCGCCCGTCTCAACGAGATCAATCAAGATCTCCAGAAGACCGATTCGCTCGAGGCGGCCCGCGAGGTCGTCGCCGGGATTGCGATCCCGCTCGCAGTCTGACCGCTCAGTTACTTGCGATCCGCGCGCGATCTGTATACTCGCGCGCTTCATATGGCCAAAGAACACATTCTCACGCAAGAGGGCTACGACAAGCTCAAAGCCGAAATCGAAGACCTTTCGGAGCGCGGTCGACGCGAAATCGCCGAGCGCATCAAGGAGGCCCGCGACTTCGGCGACATCTCCGAGAACGCCGAATACGACGCCGCCAAGAACGAGCAGGCCATGCTTGAGGCGCGCATCGCGTCGCTCGAAGAGAAGCTCCGTGACGCATCGATCGTCGACGAGAAGAATCTCGACAACGACACCGTCTCGGTCGGCACGACGGTCCACCTGAAGGACCAGAAGACCTCGAAGTCCGTCAAGTACAAGATCGTCGGATCTTCAGAGGCCGACCCGCTCGGCGGCAAGCTCTCGAGCGAGTCTCCGATCGGCAAGGCCCTGCTCGGCCACAAGCGCAACGACATCGTCAAGGTGCCGGTCCCGCGCGGTCCCCAGCGTCAGCTGAAGATCACCAAGATCGAGGCCTAGGGCCGCTGCTCATGGGCGCCTCGGAGAAACTCGCCGAGAAGCTCGATCCGATCGCCCAGTCGCTGGTCACGCCGAGTGAAGAGCTTCGTGGCGTCATCGCGACGACCTCGGCGAAGGTCTACGGCGGAAAGACGTTCGTGGTCGTCGTGACCGACAAACGCCTCGTGATCCAGCCGACCTCGTCGACGTGGGTCCCGACCGGCGACTCGATGACGCTCCGCCCGCACGAGATCGAGGAGTACGAGATTCGCGGCTGGTCCGAGAACGCGTTGCGCGGGCCGCTCAAGCGCTTCTCGGAGAAGGGTTTCCGCGTGAACATCAAGACCACCGACGATCGGCCGTTCGAGCTGATGGGGTGGACCGGCGGCAAGCTCGGTGGTGGCGAGCGGCAGGCGGCCGGCGTCGCGGCGCTGCGCGCGTGGCTCGACGCGATCGACTTCGACGACTGATCCGGCGATGAGTGCGCCCGAGCTGATCGAGCAGATCCTCGCGCCGCTGGCGGATTCGCTGATCGAGCCGGGCGAGAAGCTGCTTGGCGCGGCCGCGGCCACGCAGGTCAAGACGTTCTCGGGTGGCACCTGCGCGCTCGTCGTCACCGACCGACGCTTGATCGTGCAGTCGATGGGTCGTACCTGGACCGCCAAGGGCGAGCCGCGCTCGATCGCGCCGCGGGATGTGGTGAGCGCGAATGTGTCGGGGCTCGCCGACGGCTGGCAGACCGCCGCGATCTCGGTCGCGGACGACGCCGGTCACACGGTCAAGCTGCGGCTGGCCGATGGCAGCAAGCTCAGGTTCATGCTGATGGCTGCCCGCGGGAAGATGCTCGGGCCGCTCAGCGGCGGCGCCTATCAGCGTGCGGGCGCCGAGGCCTTACTGCGGTGGCTTGGCGGCCTTGATCAGGTCGGTCAGAACGCGCCTTGAGTAGGCGCTCCAGAACTTCGCGAGGACGATCACGACCGGCCGCATTCCGGGGCGCGGCTTCCAGTCGTAGGTCCAGCGGACCGACGTGCCGCCGCCGAGGTCTTCGAAGATGAACTCGCCCTTGGCGTGTTCGACCAACTTGTCGAGTGCTCCGTTGAAAGGGCCGACGGTGTACCGGAACACGCCGGGGCGATCGACCTCGTCGATCGTTTCACTCACGCTCGATCCGTCTGCGAGGTGAATCGTGCGTGTCTGGCCGGCGCCGTCCCAATCGCCGGCCTGGTCGGTCACCTCCGAGATCGCCGGGATCGCAGGTTTCATGCCGGTGAAGAAGGTCGGAAGGTCGCAGGGGACGATCGCCTCCCACGCCTGATCCGGTGAGAGCTTGACCCATTCCTTCGAGACGACGACTGTTCCGCGCGCGGCCATTCGCCGAGACTACTCTCCCTGCTTGCAATGTCTGAAGCACCAGAGACCCAGTCCGAGCACGAGCTGATCGCAGAGCGCAAGGCCAAGCTGGCCCGCCTGCGCGAGGCCGGCATCGAGCCGTTCCCGCACGCCTTCCCGGGCGTCGTGCCTTCTGAGGAGGTGCGCGAGAACCACCAGGGCCTCGAGCCCGGCACCGAGACGAACGTCACGTATCGCGTCGCAGGTCGCCTCGCGGCTCGTCGCGGACACGGCAAGGCGGCCTTCCTCGACGTGATCGACCGCAGCGGCAAGATGCAGGTGCACGCCCGCGCCGATCTGCTCGGCGAGGAGTCCTTCGAGCAACTCGTCTCACTCGACCTCGGCGATCTCGTGGGCATTGATGGAGAGGCCTTCGTGACCAAGCGCGGCGAGCTTTCGCTGGCCGCGACCGGCTGGACGCTGCTGGCCAAGTCGCTGCGTCCGCCGCCGGACAAGCACCACGGCCTCGCGGATGTCGAGACACGCTACCGCCACCGCGAACTCGACCTGATCGCCAACGAAGAGGCGCGCGAGCTGTTCATACTGCGCTCGAAGGTGATCTCGCTGGTGCGTCGCTGGCTCGACGAGAAGGGCTTCATCGAGGTCGAGACCCCGGTGCTTCAGCCGATCTACGGCGGCGCGCTCGCGCGACCGTTCACGACCCACCACAACCAGCTCGACCGCGAGTTCTACCTGCGCATTGCAACCGAGCTCTACCTCAAGCGCCTGATCGTGGGGGGACTCGAGAAGGTCTACGAACTCGGCAAGGATTTCCGCAACGAGGGGATCAGCCACAAGCACAACCCCGAGTTCACGATGCTCGAGACCTACGAGGCGTACGCCGACTACAGCGACGTCATGGACATGGTCGAGCAGCTCGTCTCATGGCTGGCCAGCGAGGTCGGCTACGACGGCGAGCTGAAGTTTGAGGCCCCGTGGCCACGCATTCCGCTCGGCGAGGCGATCCTCGAGCAGACCGGGATCGACGTCGTCGCCCTGCGAGACCGCGAAGAGCTGGCCCAGGCGATGGTCGACAAGGGATTCCACAACGAGTTGCCGACCGACTCGTGGCCGCAGCTGGTCGACGAACTGCTCAGCAAGCACGTCGAGCCCAAGCTGATCCACCCGACCTTCATCACCGACTATCCCGTTGAGCTCTCGCCGTTCGCGAAGGAGCACCGCGAGAAGCCCGGCCTGACCGAGCGCTTCGAGGTCTTCGCCCAGGGCATGGAATTCGGCAACGCCTTCTCAGAGCTGAACGACCCGCAGGTTCAGCGCGAGCGCTTCGAGGCACAGGTGCGGCTTGCCGCCGAGGGCGACGAGGAGACCCAGCCGTTCGACGAGGCGTTCCTTCAAGCGCTTGAGCACGGAATGCCGCCGACCGGCGGGCTCGGCATCGGCATCGATCGCCTTGTGATGCTGCTCTCCGGCCGTCACGGCATCCGTGAGGTCGTGCTGTTTCCCGCGATGCGGGACTGATCTTTTTTCGGCCAGATACCGCGTCTGGGGGAGTATGGATCGGCACCCCATTCCCTTAAAGGAACGTGGAAGCAAATTTCTGGATCCCAGAGACACCGATCATCCGGCCCGCGCAGATGCGCGATTGGCCCGAGGCGATGTTTCACATCACCGGTCACGCGATCGACGACATGCATTGCTTCGCCGACCGGCGCGACAAGGGGGAGTTCCTTGATCGATTCGCGAGAGTGGTCGGATCGGAGCCGACGCGCGACCCGGTGCGGCGCGAGCCGCGGCCGTGGTTGCGACCGGAGGCGTCGCTGGTCGCGTACTGCGTGCTCGACAACCACTATCACGTGTTGGTTCGCCAGCGGGTAGCGGGCGGGGCTGGGCGGGTGATGCGGTCGGTGCTGCGCTCCTATGGCGACTACTTCAACAAGAAGTACGGCCGAAAGAAAACACCGGTGTTTGAGCCGCCCTACGGAGTTCGGCGAATTGGATCCAGCCGGCAGGGGCGTAGGGCGCTGATGTACGTCAACCTCAACTTCGAGCCGGATCCGCTGGGCTATGAGTTCTCAAGTCATGGCGTGTACGTCGGGAAGCGACGATCATCAATGATCGACACTGATTCGGGACTGTGGTTCTTCGGTGGGAGCCAGCTCGAGTATGAGCGGGCGATCATCGATGAGGGGCTGCCGGCCTTGGAGCAAAAGATCGCTGCCCGCGGCCCCGGCGTGCGTCGCAACCCGCTCCGATACGGCCCAGGAGATCACATCTTGCGCCCTCAAGCCAAATAGCGCCCCAAAGAAGGTTCTTTGGGGCGCCCCAATGTCCACTCTTTGGGGCAGAAAACCGCGCAAATAAGGCACGACGCCTTGTGAAACCGTCGGCAACCGGCGTCCGGGCCGCTGTTAACCTCTGTCAAGAACCGGCAAGCAGTTTTTCGGCCAAGTTAAGTCGCCAGGTGTGTCTGGCGAAACTCACCCCAAGGGCCGATACATACAGCCAAGAGCCGTCGCGAGAGGTCCGGCGCGATACTCGGCAGACACGGCACCAAGGAGCACAAATGTTTGAACGGTTCACAGAGCGCGCACGACAAGTAGTCGTCCTGGCCCAGGAAGAGGCCCGCACCCTCAAGCACAACTACATCGGCACCGAGCACATCCTGCTCGGACTGCTTCGCGAGGAAGAGGGCCTGGCCGCCCGCGTCCTCGAGTCCCTCGACATCACCGTCGAGCGCGTGCGCGCGCAGGTCGTGCGCATCGTCGGCTCCGGTGAAGAGGTCACGTCCGGTCAGATCCCCTTCACGCCCCGCGCCAAGAAGGTCCTCGAGCTCGCTCTGCGCGAAGCCCTCAGCCTCGGCCACAACTACATCGGCACCGAGCACATCCTGCTCGGCCTCGTTCGCGAGAACGAAGGCGTCGCAGCCCGCATCCTGCTCGACTTCGACGCCGACTCCGAGAAGATCCGCAACGAAGTCGTGCGCATGCTCTCGGGCCCCGGCGGTCGTCGCTCCGGCAGCTCCGGATCCGGCAGCGGTTCCGGCCAGTCCAGCGGCTCCGGCGAAGGCAAGAAGAACTCCAAGCTGCTCGACCAGTTCGGCCGCAACCTCACCAAGCTCGCCGTTGACGGCAAGCTGGATCCAGTCGTCGGGCGCGAGCACGAGATCGAGCGCCTGCTGCAGATCCTCAGCCGCCGCACCAAGAACAATCCCGTCCTCGTCGGCGAGCCCGGCGTCGGCAAGACCGCCGTCGTCGAGGGTCTGGCCACGCGCATCTCCAACGGCGAGGTCCACGACCTCCTGCGCGACAAGCAGATCTACACGCTCGACCTCGCAGCGCTCGTCGCGGGAAGCAAGTACCGCGGTGAGTTCGAGGAGCGCCTCAAGAAGGTGATGAAGGAGATCATCCAGCGCGGCGACATCATCCTCTTCATCGACGAACTGCACAACCTCGTCGGCGCCGGCGCAGCCGAAGGCGCGATCGACGCCGCCAGCATCCTCAAGCCCGCGCTCGCCCGCGGCGAGTTGCAGACGATCGGCGCGACCACTCTGGATGAGTACCGCAAGTACCTCGAACGCGACAGCGCGCTCGAGCGCCGCTTCCAGAAGATCGTCGTCGAGCCGCCGTCAATCGACGAGACCGTCCAGATCCTCCAGGGTCTGCGCGACCGCTACGAGGTCCACCACAAGGTCACGATCAGCGACGAGGCCCTGAAGGCCGCTGCAGATCTCTCGGACCGCTACATCTCCGACCGCTTCCTGCCTGACAAGGCGATCGACCTGATCGACGAGGCGGCCAGCCGTATGCGTATCAAGTCGATGACGGCCCCGCCCGTTTACCGCGAGCTCGAGGAAGAGATCGAGCAGGTCCGTCGCGACAAGGAATCCGCGATCGAGAACCAGGACTTCGAGAAGGCCGCGTCGATGCGCGACCAGGAGCGCAAGATCACCAACAAGAAGCGCGAGCTCGAAGAGCAGTGGGAGTCCGGCGAGACCGGCGAGCGCCCCGTGATCGGCGAGGAAGAGATCGCCGATGTCGTCTCGATGTGGACAGGCATCCCGCTCTTCAAGCTGACCGAGGGCGAGACCGCAAAGCTCCTGCGCATGGAAGAAGAGATGCACAAGCGCGTCGTCGGCCAGGAGGCCGCGATCAGCGCCGTCTCGAAGGCGATCCGCCGCAGCCGCGCTGGCCTCAAGGACATGACGCGCCCGACCGGCTCGTTCATCTTCCTCGGGCCGTCAGGCGTCGGCAAGACCGAGCTCGCCCGCACGCTCGCAGACTTCCTCTTCGGCGACCCGGAGACGATGGTCCGCATCGACATGTCCGAGTACATGGAGAAGCACAGCGTCTCGCGTCTGGTCGGCTCGCCTCCGGGCTACGTCGGCTACGACGAGGGCGGCCAGCTGACCGAGGCAGTGCGCCGCAAGCCGTACTCGGTGCTGCTGCTCGACGAGATCGAGAAGGCTCACCCCGACGTCTTCAACATCCTGCTGCAGATCCTCGAAGACGGCCGCCTGACCGACTCGCAGGGTCGCACCGTCGACTTCCGCCACGCGATCATCATCATGACCAGCAACATCGGCGCCGCCGAGATCGCCAAGAACGCGAGCTTCGGCTTCAGCCTCGGCGAGGACGACACCGGCATCTCCTACGACGACATGAAGTCGCGGATCATGGGCGAGCTGAAGAAGGCCTTCCGCCCCGAGCTGATCAACCGCATCGACGAGATCGTCGTGTTCCACAAGCTCTCCAAGGACGAGATCAAGAACATCGTTGACCTCATGCTCACGCGCGTGCGCGAGAACATGAAGGAGATGGAGCTTCAGCTCGACGTCACCGAGGGCATGAAGGAGCTGCTCGCCGACAAGGGCTGGGACCCGGCGATGGGCGCACGCCCGCTGCGCCGCGCGATCCAGCGCTATGTCGAGGATCCAGTCGCCGACAAGGTTCTCTCCGAGAAGATCGAGCCCGGTTCGACCGTCGTGGTCGAGCGTCTGGCCGAAGAGATCAAGGGCGGTCCCAACGACGGCCTCGAGGTCGAGATCAAGATCGTCAAGCCGAAGAAGCCGCGCGCCAAGAAGAAGGCGCCGGTCGCGGTCGGAGCCGAATCCGAGGTCGCCGAGGGCGAGGAGCCCAAGGCCGAGCTCGAAGGCGCTCCGGCGGACGACAAGCCGACCGACGACTCGGAAGACTGACGCCAGGCGCTCTCTGCCCGGCGACTGCTCACCGCCCACAACCGGATCAACTGCAGTGTTCCTCGAAGACATCAAGGCGATTCTGCGAACCCGGCCGATGCTGCGCCGCTACGGCGGCGAGCTGACCGGGTGGAAGTTCGCCGTCTACGTGCCGATCATGGTCGTGTTCAATCCGGGCGTGCTGGCGGTCGGGCTCTACCGGCTCTCGAGTTCATTCTGCGGTCTGCCGTTTCCGGCGCGCTGGTTCGGCCTGTTCTTCGACCGGCTGAACACCCTGTTGACCGGAGTGCAGCTCCCGGCTTCGGCGAAGATCGGCCCGGGGCTGATCATCATGCACCCGCAGGCCGTGATCCTCGCGCCGAACCTCGATGCCGGCAAGAACCTCTGTGTCGTCGGTCCGTCAGTCACGATCGGCTGGCAGGACGTCGACGGTGAACCGGATGAGCAGTTCGTGAACGTCGGTGACGATGTGATCGTCGGGGCGGGGGCGAAGGTGCTCGGACCGCTCACGGTCGGCGACCGCGTGAAGATCGGTCCGAATTCGATGCTCACCGAGGACGCGCCCGACGACTCCACCGTGATCAGCGCCGCGCGCACCAAGGTGATCTCGCTCGCGCCGGCCGCCGAGCCGGAGCCCGCGCAAAAACCGTCCTGACACGGCGCAGGAGCTTTACGTCCGGGGGCGAACATATGTTCTGTCCATGGCAAGCACCAAGTCACCCACAACCGTGTTCGTCTGCGACGAATGCGGCACCGTAGAGCGAAAATGGCACGGGCAGTGCCCGGGCTGCAGTTCTTGGAACACGCTCTCCGAGCGGAGTGAAGCCGCGCCGTCCACTGGCAAGGGCGCGCGGCGAGGCATCGGCGGCGTTGTCCCGCCCGCCGGTACGCCGGCGCGTGGGCAGGCGTCCGCTGCGTCGATCACCGGTGTGGCAATCGCCGAACCGGTGATCCTCAGCGAGGTGCGAGCCGCTCGCATCCGCCGCATCGGCACGGGGGTCGAAGAGTTCGACCGCGTGCTCGGCGGCGGCGGCGCGGCTGGACACGGTCTCGTGCCGGGTTCGCTCGTGCTGCTCGGGGGCGCGCCGGGAATCGGCAAGTCCACCCTCGTCGGTTCGGCGCTGGGCAATCTCGCGGCAGCGGGCGTGCCTGTGTTGTACGTCTCGGGCGAGGAGTCGCCCGAGCAGATTCGTGTGCGCCACGAACGCCTCGGTGAGGCGGCGTTGCGCGTGCCGGTCGTCGCCGAGACCGACCTCGAGAGCGTCGTGGCCACGATCGAGGCTCAGCCGGTCAAGCCGGCAGTCTGCGTGATCGATTCGGTTCAGACGCTCTATTCCGGCGAGCTTGCGGGCGCGCCGGGCAGTGTCGGACAGGTCCGCGAGGTCGCCGGGCGTCTGATGCAGCTGGCCAAGTCGCGCGACATCGCAATCATTCTGGTCGGCCACGTCACCAAGGAGGGTTCGCTGGCCGGGCCTCGCGTGCTGGAGCATCTCGTCGACTGCGTGCTGCACTTCGAAGGCGAGCGCGAGCGCTCATTCCGGATGCTGCGCGCGTCAAAGAACCGCTTCGGCTCGGTCGACGAGCTCGGCGTGTTCGAGATGGCCGAGCGGGGTCTCGTCGAGGTTAAGGATGCTTCCGCCCGTTTCGTCGGCGACGCCACATGCAACCCCGGTTCGGTCGTGCTTTGCGCGATGGAGGGCACGCGCCCGATGCTTGTCGAGATTCAGGCGTTGGTGGCGCGCACCGAGGTGGTGCCGCCGCGCCGGCTTGCCAACGGCATTGATCGCAACCGGCTCTCCCTGATCCTGGCGGTGCTTGCGCGTCACGCCGGCGTTCAGCTTTCGGATCACGACGTCTTCATCAACGTTGTCGGCGGCGTGCGCGTCGAAGAGCCCGCGGCAGACCTTGCCGTCGCGCTGGCCGTGGTCTCGGCTGCGCGCGGAGTCGCGCTCACCGCTGCGACCTCAGAGGGGTCCGTGCCTGCGCCGCTCGCGTGCTTCGGAGAGATCGGCCTCACCGGCGAGCTACGCGGCGTCCACCAGGCCGACCGCCGCGCCGCCGAGGCCGTCAAGTTCGGTCTCGACGCCTCACTGGTGCCCGGCGAGAAGTCAGACCCTCAGGGCGTGCACAGCGTGCGCGAGGCGATCGCACGCGCATTCGCGCTGGCCGGCGTCAAGCAGTAATACGGCCGCGCGGTCGGCGGGCTCAGAGCCCGCGACGACCGATAACGTGGCCGACGGTGCGGATCAGGATCTTGATGTCTGACCACAGCGACCAGTTGGCCACGTACATGTAGTCGAGCTTGGCCATCTCCTCGAGCGGGATACGTACGCTGCCGAGCAGCTGCCACACGCCGGTGATGCCCGGGGTGATCTGGCTGCGGCGGCGGTACCAACCGGAGATCGCCTCGTCCTCTTCCGGAACCAGCGGGCGCGGTCCGACCAGACTCATGTCGCCGCGCAGCACGTTGATCAACTGCGGCAGCTCGTCGATCGAGGTCTTGCGGATGAACGATCCGACGCGGGTGATGCGCGGGTCGTCGTCGATCTTGAAGAAGTCGTCGGTGACGGAGAGGTGCGCGAGGTCCTGCTTCATGTCGTCCGCGTTCTGGACCATCGAGCGGAACTTGATGATCTCGAACGACTTTCCGCCGCGGCCGATACGGCTCTGCTTGAAGAACACCGGGCCGCGCGAATCGAGCTTGATCAGCAGCGCGGTGACGAGCAGGATCGGTGAGAGCAGGATCAGCCCGAAGCCGGCGCCGACAATGTCGAGGCCGCGCTTGACCATTCGCGATGAGGCCGACATCTCGTTGTCGCGCACGGCGAGCATCTGCAGGCCGGCGATGTCGTCGACCACGGTGGCCGCGCCGATCGCGTCGCCGGCGCTGGGGAGCACGTTGAGCTTGACGTCGATACTGCGCACGGTGCGGATCACGTCGGCGACTTCGTCGGAGTGACGCTCGCCCGGCATGATCACGATGCGCGAAATGCGGTTCTCGGTGACGATGCGCTCGAGCTGAGCGCGGTTGCTGAGCACGCGCGCGGGGCCGTGCGGCAGTTCGGTGAAGCCGACGGGAATGCGCGCGACGACGCTGGCCTTGATCGTTGAGCTGCGCTGGAGGCGATGGTCGAGACGTTCTGCGTCGTCGGCGCCACTGATCAGCAGGAGGCGCTCGGCTGGGGCGATGCTGGTGAGCAGGTTTCGGGTGATGCTGCGCGAGCAGGTCATGAACAGCGTCATCAGCAGGACCATGATCGGCAGAGTCACGGTGTCGATCATCTGCGGCTGGACGCCGATCAGGCCGGGGATCGAGACGGCGACCATCGTCAGCGCCATCGCGGCGGCGGCGATCTGCGGCATGTCGTCGAGTGTGGTCTTGTGCAGCAGCACGGCATCGCGGTCGTAGAGACCGAGGATCTTCATCAGGACGATCACTCCGGCGAGCGCGATGTAAGAGGTTGTGCCGATCGAGGCGGTGCCGACGAGAGCACTCGTGATCGCCATCGCGGCGGCGGCCGAAGCCATGTCGGTGACGGCCATTGCGCGGCGGAGGATCGTCTCGTCCGAAGCGGCGCGTGCGCGGCCCTGCTTGGCGGAGCGCAGACCGGCGTCGAAGAGGATCAGCTCGCTGCCGTAGAGGTCGGTCGCGCCACGCTTGGCGACGGCGTCGAGCTGGTCAGCGTTGGGGGTGTCTGCTGGTTTCAGATTTTGTGACACTGAACTTTTCGCCCTTCCATGGGCATCCGATCGGCAGACGCGGGGTTGCGACTTGCTGTCTCGGAAATGACGGGTTCTGGTACTGCGATAAAGCCGAGAAACTCACACCCGAGCCTTCGTGGCTCACCAGTCTTCTTGACCGGCTGGTACGAGATTCACTGAATCGTAGTACCGATGGGTCGAAAATGCCACCATTCCGCAGAGCCGATTGCATTTTTTTGTCAAGCGGCTACCCGCTATCTCGCAAGACCCCCCTTGAACAAGGGATATCTGCCTAATTTTGATGAGGTTGCACAATCAATTTCAAGGAGTTTTCGAACGACTCGGCCAGGGCGTCGGCGGTCAGATTGGATTTTGCGAAGGCGTGTGCGGACCTTGACGCGGTGATCAAGCTGGACGGATCTGCGCAGACTTCGGCGATCTTCGCGGCCAGGGCGCCGTCTTCGGAGTTGTCGACAGTCCAACCCGATCCCGTTGCCTCGAGCACCGCGCCGACTTCGGATCCCGGCGTGACGAACCCGATCACCGGCAGTGCCGATGCCAGATAATTCATCAGCTTCGACGGAAAGTTGAATTCGGGCAGATCCGGAGTCTGCGCCACGAGCCCGATCGACGCACTCGCGAGCTCCGCGCGTAGCTGCTCGTCGCTCACCACGCCGAGCATCCGCACGCGATCGGTCGTGATCGCGGCGCGCACTTCCTCGGCCGCGACGCCGGTGCCGGTGATGATCAGCTCTGCGTCGAGTGCGGCCAGACGATCGCTCGCCTCGAACTCGCGGACGACCCGCGTGAGCCCCTGCGAGTGGCCGATGTTGCCCATCACGAGCACGCGGGGCGCAGTTGCGAACTCCGACCGGGCCGAGGTGGCCGCCGGCAGGGTGGCCGGGTTGTAGATGCGCTCGAGCTTTTCTTCGGGCACACCCTTGCCGCGGAGGTTCTCGGCGAAGCGGTCGGAGATGACGACGACCCGGCCGGCCCGTGAGTACGCCGCTCGCTCAAGGCGCCGCGAGAGCTTGATCACTGTGCTCTGTTCGTCGACCAGCCCGGTTCCCACGGCGCCGTCGGGGAGGATGTCCTGGATCCAGAGCAACCACGGCTTGCGCTCGATGCGACCGGCCGCGATCGCGCAGGTCAGTGCCGGAAAGCAGGGCGATACGACCACACGCGCATCGCAGCGCGGCAGGAATGGATAGGCGGCTGCGAGTGCGGCGGAGAAGCTTGCGTCCTGACGCATGCGGGCGAGTGCGCTGTCCCTGCCGATCCAGAGCGGAAGGCGGATCACGTCGACACCATCCTCACTCGAACGGGTGGGGCGCAACTTGCGGCCCCACTGTGGCTCGGGGTAGTGCGGATGCGCAGCGACGACCGACACCTGATGTCCGCGCGCGGTGAGCGCTTCCGCCCACGTACGGCTGACGGGGCCGATCCCGGTCGGCTCGGGGGCGTAGTTGTAGCTCCAAAGCTGGATTCGCATGCGCAACCTTGAGGTTAGTTCTGGTTTTTGTGTAAGCGAGTGAGCTTGCGTGTGGTTTGACTACGCCCGAGCGATCGACTATTTATTGGTGCGCTCGAAATTTCGCAAGCAAGGACCCGTCTTGACCATCCGCAGCCGCTACTCCATTCTCACCGCCCTGATCTGCGCCGCCTTGGCGCTGGCCGGAATCGGCGCATCCAGCGCCGCCGCTGCCTCCACGCCGGGTTCGTTCACGTTGCTGCGCCCGTACAACAACCAGAAGATCTCGGGCAAGGTCAAGGTCCGGACGGCGATCAAGTCGAGCGTGCTGAAGTCGGTCTGGGGTGTCGAGTTCTGGCTCGACGGCAAGCGCTTCGCGGTCGACCGCAAGGCGCCGTTCACGGCCAACCTCAACACCGCCGGCTTCACCAACGGCGAGCACAAGCTCAGCCTGGTCCTCGTCACGAAGAAGTCCAACAAGAAGCCTGCCAAGGGTCCGAACAAGATGCTCTGCAGCTACACCGGGACGATCCTCGTGCGCATCAACAACGCCGCGCCGCTCTCGGCAAACGTCAAGACGGTGGCTGGAGCGCCATCGGTCGCCGCCCAGCCGAAGAAGGCTGCCGTACCGGCTGGAATCGTCACCAAGAACACCAAGTGGAACATGGTCTTCCGCGATGAGTTCGACGGCACCGCACTCGACAACGCCAAGTGGGATGGCCAGCGCGACGACTGGATGACCGGCGGCAACCCCTTCAACGATCGCGAGGATGCCTGGTACCTCCCGGCCAACAACACCGTCGGCGGCGGAGTCCTGACGCAGACCGTCCGCCACGAGACGCAGGGCAGCTACAACCTCACCACCGGCATGGTCAACTCGAACCACCGCTTCGCGTTCAAGTACGGCTATGTCGAGGCGCGCGTCAACGTCCCGAGCTGCGACGGCTGCTGGCCGGTCTTCTGGACGCTGCCGGATGGCGGCGTCTGGCCACCGGAGATGGACATCTTCGAGTACATCGACACCACCTCGAGCCAGCGCAGCCCGTTCTTCGCGAGCCACTGGTCCGAGAACGGCATCTATCAGTCGAATCTTTCTTACTACCCGAAGACCTGTGGCACCGCGACCGACTACACCGGCAGCTACCACAGGTACGGCCTGCTCTGGACGCCGACCAAGATCCAGCCGTACCTCGACGGCGTCCCGGGACCGACATTCACCGGGGCGGCCGTACCGCAGGCTTCGATGTACCTGGTTCTGATGCTTTCGCTCGCCGACGGGGCGAATCCCGCCGGATCGCCTGCGATGAAGACCGATTACGTGCGCGTCTGGCAGCAGTCGGCCAAGTGATGAGCACTCGGTAACCGCTTTCTTTAGCGGTTGCCGGCAGATATAGAACGAACGTCCAAAACGTCGATCAGGCGCCTAGAACACGCGTCCAAATCGCTGCTGATCGTCTAGAACGACCGCCGATACGGGAGGCATGCTTCACCGCCTCCCAACATTCTCGCGACGCCTTGTTGCAGCTCTAACTTTCGGCGCGCTTTTCATGCTCACAGCGGCTTCGCTCGCCTCGGCCAGGCAGATCGACGTCGCCTCTCCTCGGGACGGCGCGACCTTGAGCCGCACGGCGACCTTCACGCCGCGCCTCACGAAGTCGCTCAAGAAGCAGACCGCTCGTGTCGAGGTGTGGGTCGACTCGAAGCGCCTGGCCGTCGACGGCAAGGCCCCTTTCCGCCCGCGCCTTGACACCACGAAGCTCGACGACGGCGCGCACACCTTCAGCGTCCGCGTGATCGTGCGCAAGGGGCGCAAGGCCAGCGTCGCCCGCGCAAAGACCTACTCGCGGACCGTATCGGCGGTCGTCTCCAATGCCGGCCGCGCCAAGGGCGGCAAGGGTGGCTCAAGCGGCAGCGGCACGAAGACAACGACGACCACCCCGACCACCCCCGCCCAGACGGCGGACCCGACGGTCGCCTCGATCAGCAACGGAAGCGCCGGCTGGAACAAGATCTTCGACGACGAGTTCGACGGCACGAGCCTCGACGGCAGCAAGTGGAACAACCAGCGTGACGACTGGCTCAAGGGCGGAGTCGCCTACAACAACCTCGAGGACGACTACTACATGCCGTCCAACACGACGGTCTCCGGCGGATCGCTCGTGCAGACGATCCGCAAGGAAAAGACGATCGACGGTCACAACTACACGACCGGCATGGTCAACTCGAACAAGCGCTTCGCGTTCACCTACGGCTACGTCGAGGCCCGCATGAAGGTCCCGTCCTGCGACGGGTGCTGGCCCGCATTCTGGATGCTGCCCTCGAAGACCGGCTGGCCGCCTGAGATCGACATCTTCGAGTTCTTCGACTCCGACACGCTGAAGGTCCCCTACTTCTCGAGTCACTGGAAGGTCCCGACGGCCGACCAGGAGTACGTCACCAACCCGTTCGGCATCTGGGGCAGCGACTACACCCAGCAGTGGCACACCTACGGCATGCTCTGGACCCCCGACAGCGTCCAGGTCTTCCTCGACGGCGTGGCGGGCCCGAAATACACCGACAAGGCCGTTCCGCACGAGGACATGTACCTGATCATCCAGGCCGCGCTCGGCAAGGGCTACAACACCCCCGACGGCGCGAACCTGCAGACCGACTACGTCCGCGTCTTCCAGCAGCCGAAGGCCGGCTGAGCCGCCGACTCAGCTGAAGACGGCGACGCCGGCCGCCTTCGAGCGGCCGAGCGCGATGCTTCGATTGGCCGACTCGAGCGCCTCGGGCGACGACTCTTCGAGCGATCCGACCAGCAGCGTGTGGGCGGCGAAGCCCGATGCCGACAGTGCGCTGCTCGAGCTTGCCGTGTCGCCGGCGTCGAGGATCACGACGTCGTTCTCCTCGGCCAGGCGGTCGATCAGCGTGCGGACCGAGTCCGATCCGGTCAGTGCGGCCGTCGAATCGTCGGCCTTCCCGGCCGGGTAGAAGCCGAGGCTTCCGGGGCCGCTGTCGCCGTCGATCTTGACCGGCAGGCGAACATCGGAGGCCGAGACCGAGCCGGAGATCGCCTCGGTGACGCCCTTCTTGTCGCTCGCGCCGAGCAGGTCGCTCAGCGTCGCTGAATCGAATCCGAGGTCGACGAGCGCCGTCTTGTATCCGGCGCGGGCGGCCGCGACGGCAAGATTCGCTGCGGCCGACGAGCCGCGCACAGGCGCTGCGTCCGCCGTCACGAGCAGTGCGCGGCCGGGTTCGAGGCCGCCGACGTTGTCTACGGCTGCGAGCAACACGCGGTAGGCCTCGATCGCGTCACGATCACGCGTGCGCAGCGTGACCGGTTCTGCGGCACCTCCGGACGGCGGTAGCTCGGCGAGCAGCGCGAGTCCGGAGCGATCGGCGACGTCACGTGCGGTGCGCATGCGCGGATCGAGCGCCTCGAGCAGGAAGGCGACGCCGATGCCGATACCGCCTCCGAGCACGATGCCGAGCACGAGTGCGATCAGCAGCTTCGGCTTGGCCTTCTCATAGTCGGTCGCGGTCGTGATCACCTGCGCGGCGGGCGTGGTCAGCGAGACCAGCGATTCGAGCGACTCGAGGTTGCGCGAGAGGCGGGTGTACTGCAGCGAGTTCGTCTGCCCCTTGTCGTTCAGTGCCTTGACCTGCGCGCGGACGCGCTTGGCCGCGGCCAGCGCGTCGGCCTGCGAGACCTCGGTCGCATAGTCGACATACTCGTTGATGTAGGCGTTGACGAGTTCTACGGCCTTCGGACCATCGGGATTCAGGATCGTGAAGTGGAGGACGTCGGTGTTGGCGTCGGGCTCGACATCGACGTCATCTAGCAGTTCGGTCGCGGTCAGGCCGGTGCCGGGAACGGCCTTGAGCGTCGCCTGTGCGACCTCCGGTGCGAGCGCGATCTGTTTCTGTGCCTCGAGCACGCGCGGACCCTCACTCGGCTGAGCGCCGGGGTTTGCGATGTTGTTCAGGCTGTCTGCGATTGACTGGCGGTCGACCAGCGCGGAGGCCTCGGCCTTGTATTCCTTGCCCTGACGCAGGGTGTAGGCGGCTGCGATCAGGAAACCGAGGATCGTGGCCCCGACGATCACCCAGCGCCAGCGCCAGAGGATGTGGGCCACGTCGAAGAGGGTGGCGGGACGTCGGGGCGCAGGTGCGCCGATCGTGGGTTCGCTGTTCATCGTTTCCTTTGCGGGACAGTCCTTGGACTCATCCGTGTGGCCTCGCGGCAGGGTATTGCTCCGCCGCTGAAATATTCCTGACTCCGTACCAGATGCCTGCAACCACAAGCCCGGACGGGACGTACAAATAGCGGTCTGCGATTTGATTCTCGACGAGGCCGAGAATCGCCCAGATCAGCACCGAAGAGCCTGCGGCGGCGACCACCGCCCGCACCTCGAGGGGGAGATCCGGCGAGCGCATTCGTCGGCGCGAGGCGACGATCGAGCCCGAGAGGAAGGCGAGAAAGGCGAACAGCCCGATCAGTCCACTGCTAGCCGCGAGCTGGAGATAGATCAGGTGGGCGTCGCGAGCGTGCACGAGCCCGGCGCCGAGGAACGGGTCGCCGCTGAACTGCTCGATCCCCTCCTGGCGGGCGTGCTTGCGCTCGAGGTCGGACTGGCCGACGTCGGCGCGCACCGCCGCATCGCCCCCGGTGATCCGCTCAAGCGACTTGAGCGCCTCTCCGCGGAAGGCGACACCGGCGAGGAGGATGCCGATGAAGCCCGCGATCAGCAGCGCGCGGAAGGTGCTGTGACGCAGTTCGTGAGGGAGCATCCAGGTGCCGAGCAGTGCGGCGAGCGCGTATGCCACGAGTGCGCCGCGCGACCCGGTCGAGAGCACCGAGAGTCCGGTCACGCAGAGCGCGCCGAAGAAGAAGTACTGCTGGGTGCGCGTCTTGGCCACGACCATCCGACCGAGGATCAGCGGGGTCGTCATGCACATCGCGACGCCGAGGTGGTTGGAGTGTGTGGTCAGACCGGTCGAGCGCCCTGCCGATTCGATGTGCGTGACCGCCTCGCCGATCCCGAGATTCAGGGCGAAGTCGCCGATCGCGACCGCCGAGTTGATCATCGCCGAGATGATCCAGAGGTCGACGAGCCACACGATCGTGCGCTGAGTTCCGCCGATCATCCCGACGACGAACGGGACGAGCAGGAGCGCCGCGACCAGTCGCAGCAGGCCGGCCAGCGAGACCAGCGAGTCGTCGAGAAAGATCATCGAGATCAGACCGACAAACATCAGCGCGCCGGCCGGAAGCGTCAGCCATGCCGGCAACAGGAACGGCCTGCGCAGGTCGCGATAGAACAGCGAGGGGATCGCCGCCGCGGCCGCGAGCACGAGGAAGACGTCGCTGGCGGCCAGCGATCCACCGACGCGCACGCCGTTCATCGTCATGAACAGCATCGAGCCCGACATCAACAGCAGGGCGAGGCGGTCGAGCGGCGCCGCTTCCGCCGCCGGCAGCGGCACCGGCCAGTCGACGCGGAGCAGCAGCCAGACCGCGACCATGATCACGGGCACGGCGCATCCGAGCGCGATCTTCACATTCGACTGATAGGTCGTGAGCGCGATCAGCGCCACCGCCACCGTGAAGAAGCTGGCGCCGGCCAGCGCGAGCAGTCCGGTCGGTGTCAGATTTGCGCGATTCGCATCAGTCGGGGGCATCTCTGACATCGCTTCGGCAGGATAACCGCGCCTCCTTGCGCCACTGCCGGGCTCCGGGCGCTCTGCGGGTTAGAGTTTCGTCAGATGCGGACCCTCTTTCAGGCGGCAGTGATCGTCATCACCTCGATCGTGCTCTCCGGCGAGCAGCGCGAAAAGGTGCTGCGCAGGCTGTTCGGCCACGAGGTCCATCCGACCGCTCGCATCGGACTCTGCCTGATCGCGGTCGACCACATGAAACTCGGCCGCGACGCTGGGATCGGACATTTCACTCTGATCAAAGGCCTGCGCGTACTCGACATGGCCGACGAAACCGATATCGGCCGCTTCAACTGGATCACCGGCATGCCGCTGAGCAACACCGAGTTCTACCAGTCGGTCGAGGATCGCGACCCGTCGCTCGAAATCGGCTTCGGCTCGGTGATCATCCACCGTCACATCATCGACTGCACGAACAAGGTGACGATCGGCGAACTCTCGGGAATCGCCGGCTATCGCTGCACGCTGCTCACGCACGGCGTCGATATCCGCGAGAACCGCCAGTCGGCCGGCCCGATCGTGATCGGCGACCGGTCGATCATCAGTTCGAACTGCGTTGTGATCGGCGGCACCACGTTTCCGGACCGCTCGGTGCTTGCTGCCGGCTCGATGGTGCGCGGACGGAACGAAGAGCCCGGTCTCTACGCCGGCGTCCCGGCCAAGCGCGTCGGAGACCTGCCCGAGGACGCGAAGTTCTTCACGCGCACGACGAAGATGATCTACTGATCGCGCCTAGGCGCGTCGGAAGAGAAAGTCGGCCTGAAGACAGCGTCCGGCGCTGTCGTAGTTGACGCCGAACACCCCGGCGATCGCGAAGTCGTGCCCGGCGAGAAAGGCGATGATTTCGCCGACCAGCGGCTGGCCCTCGTAGAGCTCGACGAACGAGCACTCGGCGAAGATCGCGTCGATCCCGGCGAGCGTGCGAGTCGCGCCGCGCAGCACATCGAGTTCGAATCCCTGGACGTCGATCTTCAGCAGCGCGGGACGGGTGGGCGCATCGGGCAGCAGGTTGTCGAGCGTTTCGACCTTGATCGTCTCGGTGCTGGCGGCCTCTGTCCCCGGGAAGGCGTCGGTCTGACCTTTGCCGATCGGCAGCAGCGAGGACGAGTCGGAGCGCCTGGAGATGTTCAGCTCGGCGCTGCCGGGTTCCGCGCCGAGCGCGTAGTTCTCAATCTTCACGCGCGGTTCGCCGGCGGTGACCGCGGTGATCTTCTCGGCGCCGTCGGCCTGCGGCTCGAACGTTGTGATCTGCGCGTCGGGGAAGCGTTCGAGCGCGAAGAGCGTGAACTGACCGTGATGGCCACCGACATCGAGGACGGTCTTGAAGTCGTCTCCGAAATCGACGTCCGCGTGCTCGATCGTGGCGGCGACGCCGTGGCGGAGCGCGGCGCGCCAACGAGGCGTGCGGGAAAGCACTGCGGCCTTTCTGGCCTTTCGCAAGTGGGCGCTCATCGGCTCGGCAGTCTAGAGCCCCTGGCCCTACCGGTCTAACCTACGGTCGAATGGGGCCGAGGGACCGTTTCAGATGCGTGTAGCGCAGGTCGTTCCGATGTTCTCCTCGCGCTTCGGCGGGCCGGTCACGCTGGTCGCCGACGCGTCGGAGGCGCTGGCGCGCGAAGGGGTCGAGGTCACGATCTTCGCCACCGATCTCGGCAAAGCGCCCTGGGCGGGCGACTGGCGCAGCGTCGAATCCGACGAGCTTCCGCTCAACGCCGACCAGCTCGACTATGAGTTGTTCCCGGTCAGGTGGCCGCAGCGGCTGTTCTATTCGCCGGAGCTCGCCGATCGGCTCACGGCCGTCGTGAGCGATTTCGACATCGTCCATGTGCATTCGCTCTGGTTGCACCCGCAGTATGCGGGGCAGCGCGCAGCGCGCCGCGCGGATGTGCCATACATCGTCTCGCCGCACGGCGCACTGGATCCCTATCTGAGACAGCGCGGGCGCGTACGCAAGGCAGCCACTTCCCTGCTCTGGCAGAACGGGATGCTGGGCCATGCCGACGCGCTCCACGTCACCACCGCCGATGAGCAGCGGCTGATCTCCGACATCGCGCCCGCGGTGCCTCGCGTGATCGTGCCGAACGGCCTCTGGGTCGATCGCCTGGCGCCGACGGACGCCGACGGCAGTCGCTTCCGCGACGAGTTCATGGACGGCTACGACGGTGTGCTCGTGATGTTCCTCGGGCGACTGAACTTCAAGAAGGGCGTCGACGTCCTGATCGACTCGTTCGCTTCTGCCCGCGCCGCAGGAGCGGAGGCGAAGCTCGCGATCGTCGGTCCCGACGACGAAGGACTGCGCGCGTCGCTGGAGCTGCAGGTGGCGCGGCTCGGGCTCGACACCGAGGTCGTCTTCACCGGCGCGCTGTACGGCACGCAGCGCACCGACGCGCTCGCCGCGGCAGACATCTGGACGCTCTCCTCACACACTGAGAACTTCGGCATCGCGGTGATCGAGGCGATGGCCGCGGGTTCAGCGACGATCATTTCGCCGGAGGTCAACCTTGCGCCCGACGTCCAGGT
The DNA here is from genome assembly GCA_047605325.1 of Solirubrobacterales bacterium. Classification (GTDB taxonomy): domain Bacteria; phylum Actinomycetota; class Thermoleophilia; order Solirubrobacterales; family JACPNS01; genus JACPNS01. The sequence goes on from JASGFX010000015.1 coordinate 33,342, forward strand.
CGCCGGGGCTGGGCTCGTGGCGCCGCTCGATCCGCACAAGTTCGGCGCGGCGATCTCCGAACTCGCACGCGATCGCGATCGTCGCGGGCAGATTGCCGCTGCCGGCCGCGAGTTCGTCAAGCGCTATGACTGGTCGGTCGTCGGGCCGCAGTTCCGCGAGATGTACGAAACGACCCTGCGGGCGAGCGGCAGCTGATGCCCACGCTGCGCAAGCTCTTCGGCGCTCCGCGCCAGATCATCGCCAGCGCCGACAACGCGATGCTCGGCACCGTCGCGGCCGGCATCTTCGCCCAGCTCGGGCTCGTCGTCAGCGGGATCATCGCGGCGCGCGTTCTCGGTCCCGACGATCGCGGCTATCTCGCGGGCTTCCAGTCGATCGCTGTCGCCGGGTCATTCATCATCGCGCTCGGCGTCCCGATCGCCGTCGCCTACTACGTGGCTCACGATCCCGGTGCGGCACGCCGCAGCGTGCGCACGCTGCGCTCGATCATCTTCACCCAGATCGGGGTGGCGCTGATCGTGCCGGCCGCGATCTTCGTCTTCGTGCTCAGCGACGAGCCGGACCACGCGCGGCTTGCCGCGTGGATCACGCTTCCGCTCACGGCGGCGTTGCTCGTCGCGATGTACGCGACGAGCTACATGCAGGGGATGCAGCGCTTCCTCGCGTTCAACCTCACGAAGACGCTGCCGATCCCGGTCTATGGCTTCGTGCTCGTCGTGCTGACGATCTTCGGGATCGGCGGGCTCGGCGAATTTGCCGCCGCTTTCACCGTGATCTCGTGTGTCACGGCGGTGGTCGCCGTGGTGATCGTCTCGCGCTGGCTGCCGCCCGCGGGCGAGGATGAGGTGCCGCGCCGCAGCTACCTGAGTTACGGGGTGAAGGGTCAGCTCGGCGGGGTCTCGCCGATCGAGTCGTTCCAGATCGACTTCTTGATCGTAGGCGCGCTGTCGGGGCCGTACTGGCTGGGCCTCTATGCCGGCGCGATGGCCTTCACGAACCTTCCGCGATTCGTCGCACAGGCTGTCGGCACGGTGGCGTTTCCGCGCGTGGCCTCGGCGGTCGGCACCGACCACGCGGTCCGCACGGCGCTGAACGCGGTCGGGCTGGCCGGCGGCTTCGCGGTGATCGTCGTCGCCGGGCTGGAGCTTGTGGTCGGCTGGCTGATTCCATTTCTTTTCGGACATGCATTCGAACCGTCGGTGCCGATCGCGCGCGTGCTGCTGATCGCGGCCCTGTTCCTCAGCTTCCGCCGGATCATCGGAGACGTGATGCGCGGAGGCGGGGCCCCGCTGCCGAGCACCTCTGCCGAGATCATCTCGTGGATCGTCTACGGCGCGTTGGTCGTGCCGTTGGTGCACGCTCACGGGACGCTGGGAGCGGCGTGGGCGATGGCCGCAGCGGCAGTGGTGAGCACGCTCTGGCTGGGCTGGGCGGCGTCGCGGATGCTGCGCGCGCTGCGCGAGCCGATCGGCTGAGTCTTGACTGTGGCCGTTCGCCCGCGCTCGAACTAGGCTGATCTTCGTCGCGGCTCGGCGATCCCCCTGATGCACCTGCCCAAGTCAAAGAAGATGCGGATTCTGCTCGCGGCCTTCGCCGTGGTCGTGGTCGGTTGTCTTGCGCTGATCGCATTCGCGCTCGCGCCGGAGAAGGTCAAGACGACTCTGGTGCCGCCCCTGAAGCACCCTGCGCCCGCGTGGTACGTCGCGCTCGGCGACTCGTACACGGCGGCACCGGCGCTCTACAAGCAGATCCATGAGTTCACGCCGGGAGACTGTTTCCAGTCGAACCAGAACTATCCGCACCGCGTCGCAGCGGTCGTCAAGCCGAAGTCGTTCACCGACGTCTCGTGTGCAGGCGCGTTCACGCGCCACCTGACCACGGCTCAGTTCACGAAGACCGGCAGCAACGCGCCACAGGCCGACGCGCTCGACGAGGACACTGCGCTGGTGACGATCGGCCTGTCCGGCAACGACTCGAATCTCCTGCCGTTGTTCTTCAGCTGCGCGGGCAAGCCGCACGATGCCGCGCATCCGAGCGACTGCGTCGAGAAGTACCGCTCGAACGGTCAGGACGAGTTCTTGAAATCCGTCAGGCAGACAGCTCCGAAGATCGAGACGATGTTGAGCGTCGTCGAGAACCGGGCGCCGAACGCAGAGGTGTTCGTGGTCGGCTACCCGCAGATCACGCCGAGCGACGGGACCGACTGCCCGAACGAGATGCCGTTCACCGCGGCCGACCTTACGTATCTCGATGAGGGGATCCAAGCGCTCAACGCCGAGCTGAAGTCGGCGGCCAAGCAGCATGGGATGACCTATGTCGACACGTGGACGCCGTCGAAGGGGCTGAACGTGTGCGCGCCGCGCAACAAACGGTGGATCGAATCGGTCGTGCCGACGTCGCCGGCCTTCGCGATGCACCCGAATCCCGTCGGAGAGTCGGGGATCGCGCTGGCCGTGCTCAAGGCGATCCGCAGGAAGGCCAAAGAGATCGAGTAGCTCGGGGTTGTCAAAACCCCGATTCTCTCCTACCCTTCGGTAGCTATGGATCGCGACAAGTCAGAGTCGCTCGCGGCCCTGGACACGCAACCGCTTGAGTGGTCATGGGTGGAGCGCAAGTTGATCACGAGCAGTAATTACTGGCTCGCGACCACACGCCCGAACGGGGGAGGACCACACACGCGCCCGGTCTGGGGCGTGTACTACGACGGAACTGTCTGGTTCTCGACCGGTCGCTCCTCGATCAAGGGGCAGAACCTCGCAGTCGACCCGCGCTGCGTGATCCACGTGGAGAGCGCTGACGATGTGGTGATCGTCGATGGCGTGGCCGAGCTCGTCGCGCCTTGGGAAGACGTCTTCGCCGGCGACCGATCCCGCGCAGTGATGCGCCGTTACATGGCGAAATACGTGATGACCGAGTCCGAGCTCTCACCGCAGGGCGATCTCTCGGACGCGGGTCTGTATCGGGTACACCCGGTCGCGATCAACGCCTGGCTCGAAGGCGCCTACCCGACGACCCAGTCCCGCTGGAAGTTCGACCTCCCCGCTGCTGTGCGCCCCCGCGGCGTCTCCTGACAGTCTCGTCGCAGAGAATTTGCACGGCCGTCACGAAGCGGTCTTGAATCGTCACGCGGTTTCGGGTGTGATCGACGGATGCCTCGTCGGAATACACGTAAGGCGACGGGCCACGTAGGGATACTCCACGGCTACAACCGCGAGAAGGACCGCGCGCCGATGTTCCGCGACGCGGAGGATCGGCGGCACTTCAAGGGGTTGTTCGCGCGGTACCTCGGAGTTCAGGTCGTGAAGAACTCAAAAGGCCGCGCGTATCCGAATTTCAGTGAAAAGGTGCGGCTCTTCTCGCTTGTGCTGAAGACGAACCACTTCCACGTGATCCTGCTTCAGCAAGAAGCGGGCGCGGCGAGCGAGCTCATGCGCGTCGTGATGATTTCGTACGTCAAGTACTTCAACGCCAAGTACGGGCGCGAAGGCGCGCTGTTCGACGCCGAAGTGCGCATGCGTCCCGCTGAAGGTCGCCGCGACGCTCTGAATCTGATCGCATACGTGCATGAAAACCACGGCGACCATTGCTACTGCGAGTTCTGCACGCACTCGCTCTACGTCGGCCACCCCGCGTTGGTGCCGGCGTGGCTGGACGTGGCCGGAGCGCTGGGGCTGTTCGGTGGGATCGGCGGCTACCTCGATTGGCTTCGGGCGCGCCAGCTGCAACGTGCGGTTCTGCGCTCGAGTTGAGCGGTCTGCCGCCTTGTGCGGCGGTATGTGTGGCGGCCGACCGCGCAACTGAGCATGGGATCCCCACACAAGGCAGGACCTCCCACCGCAGGTGTGGTTTCGAGTCTGGGCAACACCACTTCATCGCCAAATCTCCACCACGATCCAGCCCGAATTATGGGTAAACCAGCGCGCGCCCATGACCGCGCAAAACCCCCGCAAACCCGCATAACAATGCGTCCGGACGGCATGGCTCATGTGACCATCTACACTTATCCCTATGGCCCAACGTGGTGTAGAGGAATCGGTAGAACTGCACAACAGGTTGGAGCCGAAACTACTGCGGGCTCTGGAGATGGTTGCGCCGGGGTCCTTCATCCGTGAAGGCATCGACGAGGTACTCCAGGGCGGCACCGGCGCGCTGATCATCATCGGCGAGCCGGAAGAGCTTGCCTTCATGTTCTCCGGCGGCATCAAGATCGATCTCGATTACCAGCCGGCGATGCTCTACCAAGTCGCAAAGATGGACGGCGCGATCGTGTTGACGCCGAACGCCTCGAAGATCGCCTGGGCCAATGTGCAGCTGATGCCCGACCCGACGATCCACTCCGTCGAGACCGGCACGCGCCACCGCACCGCGGAACGTGTCGCCAAGCAGTCCGACGCCATCGTCCTCGCGATCTCCGCTCGCCGCGAGGTCGTCTCGCTCTACGTCGACAACGCGAAATACGTGATGGTCGACATCCCGGAAGTTCTTGCGAAAGCCAACCAGGCACTTGCGACCCTCGACAAGTATCGCCGCCGGCTCGACCAGGTCAGCGCGCGCCTCACTCTGCTCGAGTTCGAAGGCCGCACCTACATGCACGACGTGCTCACAGTGCTCCAGCGCGCAGAGCTGATCACGCGCATGAGCGTCGAGGTCGAGCGCTACATCGTCGAACTCGGCACCGAGGGCCGGCTGATCGAGATGCAGCTCGAAGAGACGATGGTCGGCGTGGCCGCCGAAAAGCACGGCCTCGTGCGCGACTACATGGTGCAGGACACCGACGAGACCTACGGTCAGGTCGTCGACCTCCTGGCACGCATGCCCCACCAAGATCTTCTTGACTTCGGTCGCCTGGCTGAGCTGCTGGGCTACGACCGCAAGATGAACACCATCGACCACGCGGTGGCTCCGCGCGGCTACCGGATCCTCTCACGGATCCCGCGTCTGCCGAAGATGGTGGTCCACGACATCGTCAACGAGTTTGGCGGTCTGGACGAGTTGCTCAGTGCCGAGGATTCCGAACTGGAATCCGTCGAAGGCGTGGGCGACGTCCGTGCAAAAGACATCCGCGAGGGCCTCAAGCGCCTTCAGGAGATCAACCTGGTCGACCGGTACATGCAGGCGTAGTTCGCCCGCGAGTCGACCAACAATCAGGAGGCGATCGGTATTTCCGACACAGACGTAATCGATATGGAGTTGGACGATCTTGAACTCGCGCCGAAGGCGCCGAACATCAACTTCAAGGTCGGGGACAAGGTCGTCTACCCGCACCACGGCGCCGGCAAGGTCCTGAAGAAGGAAAAGAAGACACTGCTCGGTGAGAAGCGCGAGTACCTCACGATTCAGATCCTGCACAACGACATGACCGTGATGGTCCCGTGTGAGAACACCGGCGTCGCGGGCCTTCGTCGCGTGATCGACAACGCGACCGTCAAGAAGGTCGTCGGCGTGCTGCAGGATGACGTCTCAGAGATGCCCGGCAACTGGAACCGCCGCTTCAAGCACAACCGCGAGAAGATCCGCACCGGCGACATCTTCGAACTGGCCGAGGTCATCCGCAACCTCTCCGCGCTCGAGTCCGAAAAGGGCCTCAGCAGCGGCGAGAAGCAGATGTTCGTCCGCGCCAAGCGCATCCTCGCCAGCGAGTTCATGTACGCGTTGAACATGTCTGAAGAGGAGGCCGAGGCTCACGTCGACACGATCCTCGGTGTCGAGCCCGAGCCGGAGCCGGCAGAGGCCTGATCGCTTCATTCTCCCGGGGAGAGGGAATGGAGGACACCACCACGCGCGAAGGCGCCGCCGGCCGCAAGGCCTTGGCGCTGATCGCAGCCGGAGGTGAAGGAAGGCGCCTTGGGTCCATCGGACCCAAGGCGCTTGTTCTTTGTGCCGGACGCCCGCTGCTGCGTGGTGTCTCGAAGCCTTCGCCGTAGCGGACCTACGGGGCGGCGCCGGCGCGTGGTCGTCGCCGCTCATGCCTCGACTGCCGGCCTTCGAGGCCGCATGCGAACCGGCTCGCGCGGCCGGGCTCGAGGTGCTCGTCGTCGCGGGCGGAGCAAGCCGCTCACATTCGGTCGCAGCGGCGCTGAGGGCCGGCGCCGAGATGAACCCCGAGATCGTCCTCGTCCACGACGCGGCGCGAATCTTCACCACGCCGGAGCTGATCGATCAGCTGCACGACACGCTCGCCTCCGGCCCCTCCGGGCTCGACGGCTTGATCGCGGCCAGGCCCGTGACCGACACGATCAAGCTCGTCGACGAGCACGACGAAGTCCGCGAGACCCCGCCGCGCGAGCGGCTCTGGGCGGTCCAGACACCGCAGGCCTTCCGCTACGCGCCGTTGGCCGCTGCGCTCGGGGTCACCGAGCCTGTCACCGACGCTCAGCTCGCCGCCGCGACTGACGACGCGTCACTGATCGAAGCTCGCGGGGGTCGCGTCAAGGTCCACGAGTGGACCGCGCCCAACGGCAAGATCACGACGGCCGAGGATCTCAGCTCGGCTGAGCGCCGTCTGGGCTGAGCAGCTTGTTCAGGGTGTCGACCAGCTCGTCGATGTCGAATGGCTTGACGAGGTACGCGTCGGCGCCGAGATCCATCCCGAGCAGGCGATCCTCGCGCTCTCCACGGGCCGTCAGCATGACCACCGGCATGGCGCGCGTGCGTTCGTCGGTCTTGAACTTCATGCAGAGTTCGTGCCCCTGGATGATCGGCATCACCCAGTCGAGCAGGGCGATGTCCGGGTGCTCGGCAAGCGCCGCCTCCAGCGCGGCCTGGCCGTCGGCGGCGACCGTCACGTCGAAGCCGCGTGTGCGAAGCCGCGTCTCGAGCAGACTGCGGATGTCGTCGTTGTCATCGGCCACCAGCACTAGCGGGCGGTCGTGGCCATTCGAAGAGTTCACTGGCACCCCCTGATGTAACAATAATTACCACGAGATGGCAACGGAACCACTCAACGCGCAGACCGCTGAACGCTTCAGCTTCAGGCGTCTGATCCGCTACAGCATCGCTCTCCAGGTCGCCGTGATCGCGATTCTGCTCGGCGTGACGCTGTGGGGTGCGCTGCAGACGCGCTCGAAGTCCGACGGACTCGCGCGCGAATCGCGCAATGTGCTTTTCCACACCGGCCTGAACCAGGAGTTCGAGCGCGCGCGTATCGCGCTTCGTCAGTACGCGACGAGCGGCAAGCAGTTCTCCTACGGAGCTTTCAATCAGTCGCGCAGGCAGATCGGGACGATCGCGTTCGTGCTTCAGACCTCGCTGCCGCCCGATGTGGCCAAGCAGGTCAAGGAGGTGACCGACGCCCAGATCGCCTATCTCGACGAGACCGGCGGTGAGGTCGTGCACGACGTTCGAAGCGGTCACATGGACACCGCGCAGGATGTCCTCGCCTCGAAGGCCGCCGTCGACGAACTGGCCGAGATCACCGGCGCCAACCAACGGCTTGGCAACGAACTCCAGGCGCGTCAGCGAGCCGCCGACGCCGCGGTCGATCGGCGGCAGCGGATCAATGCCCTGCTGATCGTGCTCTCTGGACTGCTGATCCTCGGCAGCGGCATCGGGATCCTCTTCTGGATCCGCGGCGAGACGATGGTTCCACTCGAGAACCTCGCCGTCGCCTCACGCAAGCTCGGGCACGGTGACCTCTCAGCTCGCGTCGAGCCCGGCGGCGTCGAGGAGATCGCGCTGACCGGCCGCGCCTTCAATCAGATGGCCGACGAGATCGAGCAGCACGTCGGCCAACTGCATGAGCTGTCGGTCGCGCGCAGCCGCTTCGTCTCGTCGGTCTCGCACGAACTGCGTACCCCGATCACCTCATTGCGCGGTTATCTGGAGTTGCTCTCGCAGGGCGAAGCCGGACCGCTCGAGCCGGATCAGATCCGCTTCGTTGAGATCGCCGACCGCAATGCGCGCCAGCTCTCCGATCTGATCGACGACCTGCTGACGCTCTCGCGCGTGCAGAGCGGACGTATGAGTCTGCGCTCGGGCTCGGTCAACCTGCGCACGCTGCTGCACGAGTTGAAGGCCGAACTGCTTCCGATCGGCAGCGAGCGCGGCGTGGACATCGTGCTCGTCGACACCGGCGACCTGCTCGTTGAGGGCGACGCGTTGCGCCTGCGCCAGGCGTTCGGAAATCTGCTCTCGAACTCGATCAAGTACAGCCGGGACGGGCAGGCCGTGGTCGTACGTGCGCTCGCGGTCGACCGCCAGGCCGTGGTGTCGTTCGTCGACTGGGGTCTCGGTATCCCGCGCGAGGATCTTCCACAGATCGCCGAGCCGTTCTTCCGCTCGGAGGCGAGCGAGGGCGTGCCCGGAACCGGCCTCGGCCTCGCGATCGCCAAGCAGATGATCGAGATGCACGGCGGTCGGCTCGCTGTCGAGAGCGAGCTCGGGAGCGGTTCGACCTTCACGGTCTACCTGCCGCTCGACGTCGAGGGTGGCGGCCGGGAGGTCACACCGCCGAGCGAGTCCGCTACTACTACCGCCGACTGAAGTCACAGCTACGCCGAAGGATCCAATGCTCAGCGATTACCACGTCCACCTGCGCCCCGACGGAGAGGGTTCGGACTTCGCCAAGTACATGACCGCCGAAAACGCCGATCGCTACCGCGCGGCGGCCGAAGAGGCCGGCATCACCGAGCTCGGCGCGAGCGAACACATCTACCGCTTCAAGCAGGCGCTGACGGTGTGGGATCACCCGCTCTGGAAGAAATACGCCGTCGACGACATCGACGAGTACGCCCGCTTCGTCCGTTCGGCCGATCTCAAGCTCGGCATCGAGGCCGACTGGGTCGCCGGACGCGACGAACAGATGGCCGAACTGATCGCCGGCAACGAGTGGGACTACGTGCTCGGCTCGGTGCACTTCCTCAAGGAAGCGGCACTCGACATGGACACCTACGACATCTGGAAAGAGCGCCTCAGCCCCGATGAGATCTGGCGCAACTACTTCAACACGCTCGCTGATGCTGCGCGCAGCGGTCTCTACGACATCATGTCCCACCCCGATCTCGTGAAGATCTGGGGTAAGGACCGGCCGCTTCCCGAAGGCGATCTGCGCTTCTTCTACGAGCCGGCAGTCGAGGCTTTCGCCGAGGCCGACGTGACCGTCGAGATGTCCACTGCCGGCCTGCGCAAGCCGGTCGGCGAGATCTACCCGGCGCCTGCGTTCATCGACATGTGTCTCGACGCCGGCCTGAAGTTCGCGCTCTCATCCGACGCCCACGAGCCGCTGCACGTCGGCTACGGCTACGAACACGCGCTCGAACTGCTCGGCGCCCACGGCATCACCGAGCTCGCCGTCTACGAGAATCGCCAGCGCCGCATGGAGCCGATCGGGTGAACGCCTATCCGCGCACCGGCCTCGGCTGGGACACCCACCGCTTCGCCGAGGGGCGGGCGCTGGTCGTCGGCGGGGTGACGATCGAGCACGAGCGCGGACTGCTCGGTCACTCCGACGCCGACGTCCTGACCCACGCGATCGCCGACGCCGTGCTCGGCGCGGCCGCGCTCGGCGACATCGGCGAGCACTTCCCCGACACCGCCGAGGAGTGGAAGGACGCCGACTCGCTCGAGCTGCTCGCCCGCTCGTGCGAGATGGCGCGCGAGCGCGGTCTGTTCGTCGTCAACGTCGATGCGACTGTGATCGCCGAGGAGCCGCTGATGGGCGCGCACCGCGCGCAGATGGTCTTCAATCTCGCCGCCGCGATCGGCGTCGGCAACGACGCCGTCAACGTGAAGTTCACGCGCGGCGAGGGGATGGGATACCTCGGCCGTGCCGAGGGGGTGGCCGCGATGGCCGTGGCGACGCTCGCGCCGACTCCGCCGGACGCGTGAGCATGGTTCGCGCGCGCTTTGCCCCCTCGCCGACGGGCGCGCTGCATCTGGGCTCGGCGCGAACCGCCCTGCTCAACTGGGTCTTCGTTCGTTCGCGGGGCGGCAGGTTGCTGTTGCGCTTTGACGACACCGACTCCTCGCGCTCCGAGCGCGAGCTCGAACCCGCGATCGAGAGTGAGTTGCGCTGGTTGGGGCTCGACTGGGACGACGGCCCGGTGCACCAGAGCGATCGAATCGCCCGCTACGAGGAGGTGCTCACCGAACTTCCGGTGCATCGACGGGATGGCGCGTATGAGTTCGAGGGCCGCGTGATCGCGCGCGCCGACGGTTCGCCGCTCTACCACCTGGCCACCGCGGTCGACGATGTCGATGATGCGATCACGCACGTGCTGCGCGGGCGCGATCACCTTTCCAACACCGAACTCCAGGTCGCGATCATCCGCGCGATGGGCGCTGAACCGCCCGAGTACGTTCACGCCCCGCTGCTGATCTTCGCCGAGGGGGCGAAGGTTTCGAAGCGCGAAGGAGAGGGTCTGACGCTCGGGGCATTGCGCGCGGCGGGGTATCCCGCCGGCGCGGTCGTCAACGCGCTGGCCCTGTCGCTGGCTGACTTCGGCGAAGACGAGCTGATGTCCGGCCCCGCAGATGTCGCGGCGCGCTTCGACCTTTCGCGCCTGCACAGCGCAGACTCGCAGTTCGATGAGCAGAAGCTCCGCTGGGTCTCCGGCGAGCACATCCGCTCGACGGGCACCGAAGAGCTGGCGGGTCGGCTGGCCGAGTTCGGCGGTGGATCGCTCCCCGAGGCCGCCGTCGAGGCCGCCCGCACCGACGGCGAAACCTTCCGTGAGTGCGCGGCCGTCGGCCGCGCGTTGGTCGATCCGCCCGAACCCGATATCGACGCTCAGCTGGCGATCGACGCGCCGGAGGGCAGAGCCGCGTTCATGGCGCTCGACGCGCTTGCGCCGAGTTGGCCACTCTCGATCGATGACGCGCGACGCGAATTCGACGCCCTGAAGGCCGGCTTGCGCGCCGACGGGCTCTCGCTCGCCTCCGCGCTGCACGGTCTGCGCGCCGCGCTGACCGGGCGTGTTCAGGGTCCGGAGTTCCCGTATGTGCTGGCGTGCGTCACGCCGGAGCGTTGGGAGCTCGCCCGCAGGCGCTTGCGCGCCGGCGGCGAATAGGCTTGGGCCTGCGATGCGAGAGATCCAGATCCACGACACCTTGAGCGGCGAGGTCAAGCCGCTGACGCCGCGCGACCCGGGGAAGGTCTCGATCTACGCCTGCGGCCCGACGGTCTACTCGCGGATCCACATCGGAAACGCGCGTCCGTACGCGGTTTTCATGCTCTTGAAGCGCTTTCTTGAGCACGAGGGGTACGACGTCACGTTCGCCGTGAACGTCACCGACATCAACGACAAGATTTACGTCGCGGCGCGTGAGGCCGGAGTGCACAGCGCTCAGCTCGCGGCCGACATGACTCAGGCATACTTCGATGACACCTCGCGTCTCGGCCTCGGTCGTCCCGACGCCGAGCCGCTGGCCACCGAGACCGTTCCCGAGATCGTCAACTTGATCGAGGCCCTGATCGAGCGCGACCACGCGTATGAGAGCGGGGGAGACGTCTACTTCTCGGTGCCCTCGTATGAGCGCTACGGCGAGCTCTCGAATCGCGATCCCGAGATGATGGATCAGGGCGAGGAGGACAACTCGCTCAAGCGCGATCCGCGCGACTTTGCGCTCTGGAAGACGCGCAAGGACGACGAGGACACCGCCTGGCCCTCGCCATGGGGAGACGGCCGCCCAGGCTGGCACATCGAGTGCTCGGCGATGAGCGAGACGATCCTCGGCGTCGATTTCGACATCCACGGCGGCGGGATCGACCTCGTCTTCCCGCACCACGAGAACGAATGCGCCCAGACCCATGCCGGTCGCGGAGCACCACTCGCCCGCCTGTGGATGCACAACGGAATGGTCCGCTTCTCAGGCGAGAAGATGAGCAAGTCGGTCGGCAACATCTGGCAGCTGCACGAGGCGCTCGACGTGTATCCGGCATCGACACTGATCATGTTCTTCGTCTCCGGTCACTATCGCGCGCCGATCGAATGCACGGCCGACACCCTGGCCCAGGCCGGCGCGAACGTCGATCGTCTCCGCGAACTGGCCTCCAAACTCGATCCCGAAGCCTCCGATGAGACGCTCTTCGCAGTGTCAGAGCGGTTTTTCGCCGCTCTGGCCGACGATTTCAACACTCCCGCGGCGATGGCTGAGATCTTCACCTGGGTGCGCGAGGCGAATCGCCGCATCGACGCCGGTGAAGCGGTCGGCGGGCTCGAGACGTTGCGCGAGGCCCTGACGGTGCTGGGTCTCGAGAGCGTGTTCGAGGACGACGCCGAGGAGGCCGACGAGGCTGCGCTGACCCTGCTCGAAGCGCGCCAGCGTGCCCGTGCCGAGAAAGATTTCGCCAAGGCCGATGCCCTGCGCGACGAGTTGCTCGAACTCGGCTGGGAAATCCGGGACACGGCCGAGGGGCCGGTCCTGCGCCGAGCCTGAGCACCCGCTCAGCCCCGGCGTCCTCAGGCCGTACCCTCAGTGCATGATCCTCTATGGCAGAAACCCCGTTCGCGAGGCCCTGCGCGGCCCGCGGCCGGTGAGCCGCATCTGGGCGACGCAGGCCTCCGAAAAGGAGCCCTGGCTGCGCGAGCTCTCGACGGGCGTCGAAATGACGCGCGCGACGACCGACGAGCTGGCGAGCCTCGCCGGCACCCAGGATCACCAGGGCGTGGCCGCGGAGGTCGCGGAGTATCGCTACGCGAACGCAGCGGAGCTGCTCGATGCCGACGATGCGCTCGTGCTCGTGCTCGACGAGATCCAGGACCCGCACAACCTCGGCGCACTGGCCCGCGTGGCGGAGTCCGCGGGGGCAAGTGGGATGGTGATCGCGGAACGTCGCAGCGCGGAGGTCACACCGACCGCCGCCAAATCGAGCGCGGGCGCGATCGAGCACCTGAAGATCGCCAGGGTCGGAAACATCTCCGACTTTCTGGTCGCCGCAAAGGACGCCGGCGCCTGGGTCTATGGCGCGGCCGCCGACGGCGACATGTCGTATGACCAGCCCGACTACGGTGGCAAGGTCGTGATGGTCGTCGGCTCGGAGGGCAAGGGGATGCGCCCGAAGGTCGCAAAGAACTGCGATGCGCTGGTCTCGATTCCGCAGCGCGGCAAGGTCGATTCGCTCAACGTGAGCACGGCCACCGCAGTCCTTCTGTACGCGGTTCTGCAAGGCCGCATGCAGAAAAAGGGCTGAAAACGCGCGGTTGCCATAAAAGCGCAATAATTGCCGTCCGACGTTAAACCTAAAGTCCAGCTTCAGGTTTGAGGTACCGGTTCGCCGGCCTCAGCTCAGATGGACCGAAGGACACATAGAAGATCCATTTGACGCAGGTTGGGAGGCATGCGTCACGACCAATGGGGATTCGTCTTGAATTGCGCGTAAAAGGCGTGATTTGCAGGCATTTCTCCGTAGGAGGCAACGTGACTACTGCATCCCAGGCAGCCGCAATCCCAGCAGAAACCCTCGAATCAGCCGAAGAGCTGGCACCTCGCACCAACGCGGGGCGCATCAGGCAAAAGTCTAAAGCTCTACCTGAGGTTGATGATCACTACCTGATCGCCCTTGCCAAGTCTGGAAACAGCGAGGCCTATGAGATGGTGGTCAAGCGCTACTACGGATTCGTCCGTCTGAAGGCTTCCAGCTACTTCCTGATCGGCGGAGACTCCGACGATCTGATCCAAGAAGGTCTCGTCGGTCTCTACAAGGCGATCCGTGACTACCGCACCGACCGCGAGAGCAGTATCCGCAACTTCGCAGAACTCTGCATCACACGTCAGATCATCACCGCGGTCAAGACCAGCACGCGCAACAAGCACGCGCCGCTCAACCAGTACGTCTCGTTCAACGCACCCCCCGGCGTGAGCGACGACGACGGCGATCAGACCCTCGACGAGATGCTTCCGGGAAGCCACGTGCACGACCCTGTCGTGCAGGTGATCAGCTCGGAGGAACTCGCGAGTCTCGTCGACTGTCTGCAGGCCAGCCTCAGCGAGCTCGAGGGCGACGTCCTCCGCTTCTACCTCGACGGCTACTCGTACGAAGTGATCGGGGAGAAGCTCGGTTGCGATGCGAAGACTGTCGACAACGCCCTTCAGCGCGTCAAGCGCAAGGTCGGCGGCCATCTGCAGGAGCGCAACGTCATCCTCTAGAACCGCTTGAACAAGCGAAAGTCAGCCTCAAAAGGGCCGTCGCGCGACTCGGGCGCGGCGGCCCTTTGTCGTACTCTGATCAGACGCGCCGGGATAGCTCAGCTGGTAGAGCAACTGCCTTGTAAGCAGTAGGTCAGGGGTTCGAGTCCCCTTCCCGGCTTGGACCCGTCCGTAACCGGCCCCACAGGAGGGTGTACAAAACAGCTGTGAGCGCCGACGAGACCACCACCACGCCGCCCGAAGAGGGCCGCCAAGCGATCCAGGACGCCGCCTCGCGCGCCGAGCATCCGCCGGCCCCCGATTCAGGCCCACAGACGCCGATCGTCGCGCCGCGCGCGCAGGAGCAGGATCCTCCGGAGCCGCCTCCGACCGGCGAGGTCAAGCCGCCGGACTACTTCTACAAGTTTCATGAGCGCGCGCGCACGAAGGGCGTGAACAAGCTGATGTACTGGACCGCCTGGTGCATCCTCTTCCCGTTCTTCCGCACCTACTTCCGCCTCAGTCGCATCGGGCGCGAGCATGTTCCGAGCGACGGCCCGATCATCTTCGCCAGCAACCACCGCAGTTTCCTCGACCCATTCATCATCGGATCGATGACCAAGCGGCCGCTCTTCTATGTGGCCAAGATGGAGCTCTTCCAGAAGCCGCTCCAGGGCTGGTTCCTCAACTCGCTGGGTGCGATCCCGGTGATGCGCGACCAGTCCGACCAGGAACTGCTGAAGACGGTCAGCGCGATCCTGGAGCGCGGCGACAGCCTCGTGATCTTTCCCGAAGGCACGCGCGTGCGCCCCGGCAGTCTCGGCCGTCCGCGCCGCGGCGTCGGTCGTTTCGCACTCGAGACCGGCGTTCCGATCGTCCCCGTGGCGCTGATCGGCACCGAGACGATCCGCCGCGGCTGGCGCATCCGGCCACACAAGGTCTCGATCCGCGCGGGAGATCCGCTCGTATTCCCGCAGACGGAGAACCCCTCGCGCGAGTTGGCCGTCGAGGTGACAAACCGCATCTGGCCGCGCGTCGAGTTGCAGTGGGAGTGGCTCGGCGGACTGCCGCCGATGCGCCGCGCCGCGGTGATCGGCTCGGGTGCGTGGGGCACCGCAGTCGCGACGCTGCTCGCCAAGGCGGGAATGGAGGTCGAGCTGGGCACGCGCGAGCAGGAACTCGCCGATCAGATCGAGCGCGAGCGCCGCAACGAGCGCTACCTCCCGGAGGTTGATCTGCCGCCGGAGCTGAGTGTCAAGGCGGCCGCGACGATCGAACTCTCGGGCAAGGACCTGATCGTCTTCGCGGTGCCGTCGAAGGAGCTTCCGAACGCCGTCGCGCAGGCCGCGGACCGGATCGGGGCCCGCAGCGCTGTGCTGGTGCTGAGCAAGGGTCTCGTGCCGCCGCTGGGCACATTGCCGTCGGAGTACGTCGGCGCGCGTGTGCGCACGCGCGCGATCGCCTGTCTCGGCGGTCCCGCGCACGCGGCTGAAGCCGTGCTCCACGGCGCCTCGGTCGTGCTCGCCACCCCCGACGACGCCCTGCGCCGCCAACTCGGCGACACCTTTGAGCAGGCCGGGGTGGACGTCGAGCGCTCTTCCGATCTGCTCGGCACGGAACTTGCCGGCTGCGCCAAGAACGTCGCGGCGCTCGCCGCGAGTGCCGCCGGAGCGGCCGGGATGAACGCGGCCGGCGCGGCCGCGGCTCACGCCTTCGGAGAAGTCGAGCACCTCGCCAGGGGCTATGGCGCAAGCCAGGACACCTTCCTGGGTCTCGCCGGCACCGGCGATCTCGTAGCGACCGTGCTCGCGCAGGGCAGTCGCAACCGTCGCGCGGGCGAGATGCTCGGCGCGGGTGTGCCGGCCGATCAGATCAAGACCGAGCTCGGACACGTCGCCGAGGCCGTGGACACCGTGCCTCTGCTTGCAACGGTGCTCGAAAACGCCGGAGCCGAGGCACCCACGGTGTTCGGACTGCGCGACCTGATCGTCGGCGAGATCGACCCTGAAGAATGGGTTTCGATCGTGAGAAGGGCCGCGTAGCCCCGGATAGTCTGGCGATGTGGCAGCAGCGGACAACCACACGATGGAGAAGGCCGAACTCGATCGCGCCTTCACCGAGCTCTACGAAGCGCACCTGCGCGACGTCTACTCGTTCCTCTATTACCGGCTCGGGAATCACCACGACGCCGAGGACATCTCCGAGCAGGTCTTCTTGCAGGCATACCGGCATCTGCCCAAAGCGCTGGCCGAATCGCAGGGACGATCGCTCAGGCCGTGGCTCATCCGCATTGCCCAGAATCTCGCGATCAATCTCTACCGCGACCGCTCGCGCAAGCCGGTCTCACCGCTCGACGCGGCTGGAGAGTTCGCCACGAATCACGACACCGAGGATCTCGTCGAGGCTCGCGAAGAGCTCGAGCAGGTCTTCGAGAAGGTCGCCGAGCTGTCCGACGATCGCCGGGAGGCGCTGATCATGCGCTTCGCACTGGGCATGGACAACGGCGAGATCGCACGCGCGATGGGCAAGACCGAGGGCGCCACGAAAGTGCTGCTGCATCGTGCGATCAAGCAGCTCGAGCAGGCGATCGCCGAAGACGAGAAGGCCGGGGCAGGCGCATGACCGACCGCGGAAACTTTGAATATGAGTCGATCGAGAGCATTCTCTCGCGGGCCTTTGCGCCGGTCGAGCCTCCCGCGCGGATGTACGAAGAGGTCGAGAGTCGCCTCTCGGACATCTCGCTGAGCGCCGCCGAGGAGCTTTCCGACTGGGAACTCGCAGCGATGCGCGACCCGCGCAACTGGGTTCGTCCGGCAGTCGCACTGGCGGCCGGCGGGGCGGCGGCTGGAGCGCTCGTGGTGATGGGCCTGCGTCACCGCAAGCACGACGACGATGCCGGCGCGGTGGCCGTCAAGGCGCTGACCGATGCGCTCGGCGAAGCGGCCGAAGGCGCGCGCGAGGACCTCAAGCGCGCGGCGCGCGATCTGACCTCATGAGCAGGCTCTCTGCCGCCATACTTTGAGGATGCAAAGCATCCGTCGTTCGCTCGTGCCGGTCGTCGTTGCGCTGGTCGTGTCGGTCTTTCCGGCCGCTGCCCAGGCGGCGCCGACGGATGCCGACACGACTTTCGGTACTTCGGGATACACCTGGTTCACCTCGTCGAGCGAGATTCAGTCCTACCAGCTCGCCGGCTACGAGGTCAAGCGTGCGCGGCCGCTCTCGGACGGGGGTTTCGTCTCGCTGGACCGCGACTACTCCGACGTTCTCGAGAACTCGTACGTGCGGCGCCTGGATGCCGCCGGGAACCCCGTCGCCACGTTTGGCTCTGGCGGGACGGCGGTCGTTGACAACATCAGCTCCGGCCGATCGTTCGTGGCCAACGACGTCGCAGAGAGCGGCGAGGGGCAATTGTTGGTGTTCGGAACCAAGAATGCGACAGCCACGCACAAGCCGACCGTGGTGAAGCTCGATTCTGCTGCCGGAACGATCGTCGCCGGCTACGGCACGAGCGGATACTACGAACTCCCGGTGCCCAGCGGTCAGACCAACCTGGTTGCGGCGCAGCGCTGCGACCTGAGCGGTCAGGGCGTTTGTTTTGTCACGTCCAACGGCTCCGGCACGGCGGCGGTCGGGAAGCTCGCGCCTGACGGCGCGATCAGTGGATCGGTCGGGACGATCGACTTGAGTTCGCTCGGCTACACGAAGTTCTACCCCGAGGACATTGTCGCCGACGGCGCTCGGATTCTGATCTCGGGAAGCGCGGACGACCCCTCAGACGGCGCGAATGCGCTTCCCGTCGTGGTCGCGATCACTTCGAGTGGCCTCGATGCCAGCTTCGGCAACGGCGGCGTGGCGCTGCTCGACGGCGCTGAGGGCGACGTCCATCGGATCGTCGCGACTCCTGCGGGCGGTTTTGCGGTGCTGATGAGCCACACGACGCTGGCGAAGATTTCGCCATCCGGCGCGCTCGACAACGCTTTCGGCTATCTCGACTGCGAGCCGGCGCCGTGCTACTACGACTCTCTGGCCGTGGGCACCGATGGCACGATCGTCACCGGTGGCTACAAGTCGGCGGCGCCGCATACGCGGATCTCGCGGTTCACCGCTTCCGGGCAGCGCGACGGCACGTTCGGCGACGCAGGTGACTTTGGCATGAGTCTCGGCACCGGCGAAGCGCTGATGGGCAGTGACGAGAGCGCCGATTTCGTCGCCGTCGACGCGCTCGGTCGCATCGTGTACCGCGCGCTCGGGGTGAAACTCTTTGGCTACAACGGCGAGACCCGCACCCGCGACGCGAGCGTCTTCGGCCGCCTCGTCGGCACGCCGCCTTCGGGCGGCGGCGGTGGAGGCGCGATACCCGAACCCGCAACGGTCGCGTTCGCGAAATCGCTCAAGTCGAAGCTCAAGGCCGCCAAGGCGAAGTCGATCAAGGGGTCGGCCGCCGGCACTGCGCTGACGAAGGTTGAAATCGCGGTCCAGCGCGTCGACTTGAAGCTGCTGAAGAGGTCGAAGAAGTGCGCCTACCTGAAGTCGATCAAGGGAACCGTCAAGAAGACCAAGGCCTTCAAGAACAAGTGCCTGCCGAGCGTGTGGATCCAAGCGACCGGAACGACGACGTGGGCGCTGAAGCTGAAGAAGAAGCTGGCTCCCGGCAAGTACGTCTTCTCGGCCCGCGCGACGGGCGCGGCGGGCGTCGGCGCGATCGTCAAGAAGAGCGTCAAGATCACCAAGTAGCCGCTTCGGGGGCCGGCGCGTTTACGCTCTGCGCCCGATGGAAGCCAGCTCCCAGACCTGTTACCGCCACCCCGGCCGCGAGACGAACGTCTCGTGCAGCAACTGCGGGCGGTCGATCTGTACGGACTGCATGACCCCCTCGCCGGTCGGCATGCGCTGTCCGGAGTGCGCGAGCGAGCGCCAGAGGGTCTACACGCGGGCCGACATCAGCGGTGGTCCGGTCGGCGGAATCGCCGGCTACTTCCGTGAATCTCCGGTCACCTCCACGTTGATCCTGATCAACGTGCTGGTTTTTCTGGCGCAGATCGCCACCGGGTACCCGCTGGGACTGTTCTCCTCGAACGGCGGCGGCTGGGTCACCCAGCACGGCCTGCTCTATGCGCCGCTCGTGGCGCAGGGCGAATGGTGGCGCGTGATCACGCCCGGCTTCCTGCATCTGGGCTTGCTGCACATCGCAATGAACATGTACCTGCTGTACGTGCTCGGACGGATGCTCGAGCCCGAGCTCGGATCAATTCAGATGCTCGCCGTCTACGTGACCTCGCTGCTTGCCGGGTCGCTCGGCGCGATAATTCTGGAGCCGGGCACGCCGTCGGCGGGCGCGTCGGGCGCGATCTTCGGACTGATGGGGATGGCGCTGGTGATCGCAAGGTCGCGCGGCATCAGTGACGCGGTCAAGCAGATCGGCGTGCTGGTCGTGCTGAACCTCGTGATCACGTTCGGCTACTCCGGAATCTCGAAGGGCGCGCATCTCGGCGGTCTGATCGGGGGAATGATCTGCGGCCTGATCCTGTTCGAACTCGGCGAGCGTCGCGGCTGGCTCGGGCGCGGCGCTCGGGCGCGCTATGTCGGAACCGCGATCGTGACGGTGATGGGTTTTGCACTCTTTTTCGCCTGTGTGATCGCCGCCCGGGCGAAATATCCCGGGCTCGCCTAGAGGTCAAGTTCGAGCATCGCGCCTGCGGCCGGTTCGGGCACGAGCTCCGGATGCAGTGCGCTCGCCAGCAGCTCGAGGCCGTCGACCAAGCGCGGTCCAGGCCGGCTGAAGTAGGCGTTGGCGTCGCAGGCGAAGATCTTCTGCGCCCCCAGCGAGCGCAGCTCTGCGGCGAAGTCCTCCGCCTCGGCGGCGCTGCGTGCGACGTCGTAGCCGCACTGCATCAAGATCGTCGCGCGCGGCTGAGCTGCCCGCACCTCGTCCCAGTCGGATTCGCGCGACGGTTCGCCGGGTAGGCCGAGAAAGTCCATGCCGCCGGCTAGCTCGATCATCTGCGGGACCCAATGTCCGCCGAGGAAGATCGGGTCGAGCCACTCCAGCGCCACCGCCGGCACGCGCTCCGGTCCGCTCTCGCGGCCGACGTCCTTGAGCGCGATCTTCACGTCGTCGATGCGGTCGGCCAGGGAGCGCAGAAGGTCGACCCCGGCGTCCTTTGCTTCCTCACCGCCCGTGATCTCGTCGACCGCCTGGGCGATCAGGCGGATGTCGCCGAGCACTTCGCCGAGCGTTGTCGGGTCGAGGCTGATCACCTTTGGTTTTGATTCGATCGTCTCGGCGACCGCGCGCACGTCATCGATGCTGACGGCGCAGACGTCGCAGAGCTGCTGGGCGACGATCAGGTCGGGTTCTTCCTCTTTGAGCAGTTCGGCGTCGAGCGTGTAGAGCGATTTGCCCTGGTCGAGCTGTCCGCGCACGAGCGCGTCGATGTCGGCCGGCGGAAGATCGGCAGGGATCACGCTGGTGGTGAGCTGGGGGAGGTCTGAGGCTTCGGGCGGGAAGTCGCACTCGTGGGTGACCGCGACGACGCTCTCGCCGAGGCCCATGGCGAAGATCATCTCGGTGGCAGAGGGGACGAGGCTCGCGATTCGCATGGCGCAAGGTTACGGGCAGAGCCTTAGGATCCCGTCCATGTCATTTGAAGTGCCGGAAGGCTGGAATCTCGCGCAGTCCCCGCAGGGCGATCTTCTCGTCAGGGTGTTCGACCGTGGCGACTTCGTCGGGGCGGTCAGCTTTGTCGATTCGATGGTGCCGGTGGCCGAGGGAATGGGTCATCATCCCGATCTGCAGATCTCCTGGAAGGACGTCACGGTCTCGCTGTTCACCCACTCAGAAGGGCGCGTCACCGAGAAGGACTTCGAACTCGCCCGAGCGATCAACGATCTCGCCTGATCTGTTGGTACCGTGGTCAGGAATGGACGTCCCCGAAGACGCGCCTCCTCGAAGTAGCCGTTCGCAGGTGACCCCGGCGCGGGAGGCTCACGCATGAGCTGGCTCCTGCTGCTGATCACCCTTCTGCTGGTCGTGATCAACGGCCTGTTCGTCGCTGCCGAATTCTCGCTCGTGCGCGCCAAGGCCTCGTTGCTCGAGGGCCGCATCGAGGAGGACGGCGACGACTCCCGCCGCACGCGAGCAGCGCTCACGGCGATGACGCAGATCGACTCCTACCTCTCGGCCTGTCAGCTTGGAATCACGATGGCCTCGATCGGCCTCGGTTTCGCCGGCGAGCCGGCGCTCGGCCACCTGATCGAGCCGCTGTTCGGCGACGCATTCGGTGAGAAGACCCAGACCGCGATCGCCGTGACGCTCGCCTTCGTCATCATCACGGTGCTGCACATCGTGATCGGCGAACTCGCGCCGAAGTCGGTGGCGATCGCCAAGCCCGAAGGCGTCGCGCGCCAGTTGGCCGGCCCGCTCGGCGTGTTCAGGCGGATCTTCTCGCCGTTCATCGCGGTGCTCAATGGCACTGCGAACTGGCTCGTCGGTTTGTTCGGCGTGCGGCCGGCCTCCGAGATGGAACTCGGCGCAACCGGCGAGGATCTGCGCGCGATGGTCGAGCACGGCCGCTCGCACGCGACTCTGGATCCCGGCGAGGCGCACATGCTCTCCGGCGTCTTCGAACTGCATGAGAATGAGGCGCGCAACGTGATGACCCCGATCCCGGCGGTCGTCACGATCGACCTCGACGACACCGTCGAGGTCGCGCTGCGACGCTGCACCTCTTCGGGTCACACACGCCTGCCGGTCACAGAGGGCCGCTCGACGGACAAGATCAAGGGTGTGCTTCACCTTTCGTCGCTGGTGCGGCTGATGCTTTCGAAGGGCGAGGATGCCACGATCGCCAAGGCTGTGCGCGACGCGTATGTCGTGCCCGAGACGAAGCCGCTCGACGACCTGCTGGCCGACCTTCAGCGTGAGCGCATGTCGATGGCGATCGTCGTCGATGAGTACGGCCGGACCGTCGGCATCGTGACCGTCGAGGACATCGTCGAAGAGGTCGTGGGGGAGATCGATGACGAGACCGACTCCGCCCTGAGCGCGGTGCGGCGCCTGGCCAACGGCGACCTCTTCGTGCGCGGCCACGTGCCGCTGGTCGATCTCGAGGATCACGGCGTCGAGCTGCCGGTCGACTCCGACGCCTACAACTCGGTCGGCGGGTTCGTCTTCGCCGAACTCGGTCGCCTGCCCAAGCGCGGCGATGCGATCCGCGCCAACGGCTACATCATCCGCGTCGAGAGCGTCCGCGAGAACCGCATCGAAGCCGTGAGGATCGCCGAGGCAGGCCACGGCGAAACGAGCGAGATCGCTGCGGTCCCGGCGGACTAGCGGCGCCGCGGCACCTGCTCGGATCTAAGCCAAGTATTGCCCCAACCTACGTCTTTGGAAGGGACCCAAAGACGTAGGTTGGGGCGGAATCCCGCTTGGAACCGGTTTACATCGAGTCGACGAATCGGAAATACCTCAAGCGGGGGAGTCAGAGACTCGCGTCAGATCACTCGCCGACAGCGAGGGTGGAGAAGGCGACGTACGGGTTGTCCTCGAC
>JASGFX010000016.1:0-54748 GCA_047605325.1 Solirubrobacterales bacterium
CGCGGTTGCCGGTTTGTCATCCCCTCCGGAAACATTCTTCGCGACGGCATATCCGCCGACGGAGACGACCGCGACCGCCGCGGCGATCGCGGCGGCTTGAGCCGCGGCGCCCATTCCGGCGCCGCCTGCAGCAGCAGCGCCGCCCGCCGATCCGCCTGCGCTCGCACCTGAGGCACCGGCGCCGGCACCCGCTGCGGAGGCGCCCACTGCGCCCACGCCGACGGCGGCGCCGGTCAGCGCGATCAGCAGGAGTCCGCTGGGGATCGTCACGGCCGCAAGACCGCGGGTTCCGAGCACATGGCGGCGACAGCCAGAGCACCCCTCGAGGTGTTCGACGGCTTCGTGATAGTCAGCTGAACCCGGCTCGAGCGCACCGAGCGCGTACTGGTTGATCAGCACCGCGCGATCCTCGCACCAGTTTCCCTCCTTGATCGAAGCGAGCACCGGGCGCATCTTGCGCGAGACCTCGTCCATGATCTTCTCCATGCGCTTGGGGCGCACGCCAACCTGTTCGGCCGCTTCGGGCCGCGTCATGCCGTACACGTAACAAAGCGTCGCGGCCTGGAGTTCGCGCTGACTGAGCGAGCTGCGCATTCCCTCGACGAACTGCTTGAACTCGCGCTGTTGATCGAGCGTTTCCTCGATCGGGTTCTCGCTGCCCAGCGTCTCGAGCACGACGGGGTCGGCCTGACGATCGGGATGCAGAGTGCGGTACTCGTCGATCGCTCGGCGGTAGGTCATCTGCACGAGCAGGCCCTTGCGATTCTCGACCACCTGGCCGTCTTGAAGCTTCGTGTAGAGGCCATACCAGGCCTGGTTGTAGAAGCCGTCCATGTCGAGGTCGGCGAAGCGGATCTTCGATGCGGAAAGCTTGCCGGCGACGCTGCGCACGACATCCGTCTTGAAGGCTTCGTACTCAGCGCCGATCACCGCATCGGCGTCGACCCGCCCTGCGATGCCGACAACCTGCTCAGACATCGGTCAGCGCAGCCTCGGCGACCATGAACATCGCCACGCACGCACCGAGCGCGCTCGCGACATGTCCGGGCACGCCCATGCGGTCGGAAGGGGCGCAGGCGAGCGCGGCGTGGATGCCGGCGGCAGCCGTGCGTACAAGAGTGATCGTGTCGATTGCGCCCGCGCCTTCGAACAGCGCGTCGCTGTCGAGACTCATCACGACTTCGGTTTCATCGACCGCGTTGGCGATCCAGATCTCCGGGTCGTAGCCGGTGTCGCGCGCATGGACCTCGAGGGCCCGCGCCGTCAGGCGCGACATGCCCGCCGCGGTCTCGCGCAGCAGCTCAGCCTGCTCGCGGCCACCCTCGGTGACCTCGAAGACCTGAGCGATCATCGCTGCGTCGACCGCGGCGTTGCCGGCCAGGCACAGGAGATCCTGGGCGGTGCAGGCGCGCTCCGACTCGTGCGTCGTCCCCGTGAAGTTTCCGCCGACCGCGACCGCGCTGACATGCGCGCTTGTGACAGCTCGGTGCCCAGCGTCGCCGAAGGCGACCATTGCCCGTTCGAACGGACTCACCGCGCGACCAGCACCTTGGTCTGCGAGCTGAGCGTGGTCGGCCACGGCCAGCTCGTCGTCCTGCGGACCTGCGCGCGGAAGTAGAACCTGGTCGGCTGCTCGACGCGAGTGAAGCGGTAGCGCCACTTCCAGGAGCCGCGCGAACTCGTGTCGACGACCCCGACAGCACGCCACCTCTTGCCGATCTTCACGTCGATCTCCACCGGGGCACCGCCGGCCGCGCTGCCCGCCCCGCTCAGCCTGCCGCTGAGCGTGAGCAGACCGCGCGGCTTGACGCGGGCCTTCGAGCGCCGGATCGTGAGGGCGAGGTTCTCGCGCAACACGGCAGAGGCACTTGCGGTGATGCCGGCACCGGGTGCGGGCCGGAAGCTGAAGGTGAAGCGGCGCGCGCCGCTCGGACCGACTCGCATGGAGAAGCCGCCGGCCGCATCTGTGGTGACGCTGCTCAGCGACCTCTCCTGCGCGTCGTAGACGCCCAGATCGAGGGCCGAAACTTCAAGGGTCGCGCCGGCGATCGGCGCGCCCGAAGATGTGGTGAGCCGGCCGGCGAGAATCGCCGCGCGCCCACCCTTGGACAAAACCGTGCTCTGCACCATGCGAATCGTGGGGACGGAGACGGCCGGGTTGCCGTTGGCCGCCTTCGGACCGGCTCCGCCGGATGAGACGTTGAACGCGAACGTGGTGGGATTGCTCTCGTTGCCCGCGGCGTCAGTCGCGACGATCGTCGCCGTGTGCGCTCCGTCAACCAGAGCGCTCGTGTCGATGGTGAAACGCGGGGTGACACCGGACGGACAGGGCTGGCGCAGCGTGTACGGCTCGCCGCAGCTGCCGCCGGAAGAGATCGTCTGGGCGGGATGGCCGTCGATCGAGACTGCAACCGAAGCGACGCCACCACCGACATCGGTGGCCGTCACGTCCAGCGTCTGCTGGCCCGCGGCACCGGATGAGCCGGGGAGGGATCCACTGACGGCGACGATCTCCGGAGCCGAGGGATCCTCGATGTCGACACGCGCGTTCGTGAGCGCCGCGCTGAGATCGTTGAAGGGGATCGACCCGCAGCCATCCTCGGCGGTGCAGAAGACACCGACCGACAGGCGCGTCAGCGCAAGGCCCGAGCGGATCACATGGTTGGGGTCGACGGTGCAGTCGATCGTCGACTGGTCGCAGCCGAAGTCGGCGCGGGACGAGCCGTCGATCTCGCGCACCCCGGCCGAGAAGCTCGGATGGCTTCCTCCGGTGGCGAAGTCGATGAAGGAATAGCCGTCGATGTCGTAGCCGGAGATCGTCGTCCCGGACGGCGGGTCGAAGACGTAGGCGGCGCCGTCGCCCTGGGCGAATGTTTCAGCGGACGAGAGATTCACGCTGAGGTCTCCACACACGGCCCCGAACGCGAAACTCAGCGTCTGGGCCGGGTTGTTCACAGAAGTCAGCCACGCCGAATTGGGCAGCGCCTGGGCCGCGGGCCCCTGGCACGCGTACACGCTGTAGCTCGCGGCACTCGCCGATGAGCTGAAGCAGAGCGCGAGCACGATCGCCGCGAATGCCGTCGGTATCAGCTTGGGAGTTTGCATCTGTCTTGAGTAAAGACCCCATGAGAATCGATTCGTTGTGGGCCTACAAGAAAACTAACTGCCGGCCGCGTCCCGAAGCTCACTCCCACGAATCGCGACAATACCGTGAGAGGAGGTGTTTTCGGAGTGCGGCCGGCAGAGGCGTCCCCATGGTGAATTTGCGACTGAGAGCCGACCCAACTGGTCCCGATCGTCCCTGATCAAGCGCTCGCGCAGCGGATTTGAATGGCGCGTACGGGGTCTGCCTGATCCCGACTCGCCGGTCGTCATCGCGTGAATCAGCGCCGGAGCCCCCCGGCGCTGGGATGACGGATCCACATTCTCCACGTCTCGCACGGGACTTCCAACCGACACCGGGGGGTTGTGAAGAGCGTCGGCCTCCACGTGCGAAGTTGCAATGCCGGGATTTGCTCCCAGCTCCTGTGTGTGAACTTCATGTTCCACGCCCATACGTCGGGTGGGGGCCGGAAACTCCCCCCCTCTGGCGTAGAAGGCCTCGCTCAGGACTTCTTGCGGTGACGGCGACCCGAGGATTTCTTGCTCTCGGATTCGCTCGCGCGCGCCTCCGCCTTGCGCAGGCGCAGGTCTTCCTTGGCGATGCGCTGGAGAATCTTGCCGAAGGCCTCCTCGGCGGCGAGGTCCATGTTCACGCGAAAGCTCGCGGTGACGGTCTCGCCCGCCAGGGGGCGCAGCGCCTCGATCGCCGAGACGACCGTCGGGAAACTCTCGGGCGGCAGTCCGGCCTTCTCCTGCGGGCGGACCACTCCGACATCGACCATCTTCGTGAAGACCTCCGCGATCGCCCGCGTGTGCTCATTGACCTTCTTGAAGACATCGAAGAGCACGTCGATGTCGACGCCGAGCTCCATCGCTTTGATTCCGGCGCGAAGCAACGTGGGACTCAGCACCTCGTAGCGGTCGCCGCCGAGCGGGATCGCAAAACCGAGATCGACCGATTGCTTGATCATCCGCGTGTCGATCTCGCCGACCTCCTTGGCGAGATCGCCCAGCGACATCACTTCCGACTGCTCCTCCGCGAACGGCGTGAGCACGAGGTTGCGCAGATCGCCGATGCTGTCGCCGGTCTCTTCGGCGCGCTCGACGAGGCGTTGGATCGCCGTCAGGTTGAAACCACCCGACTGCAGTTGCTGAATCAATTCAAGCCGGGCTTTATGCCGATCGCCGTAATAGCCGATACGTCCTTCGACGTCTGGCGCGGGGAGCAAACCGCGCGACTGGTGCGCACGAATGTTGCGCACGGTCATGCCGGTCTGCTGCGCCAGTTCGTCGATCGTCAGGCGGTCGTTGCCGCTCGGAGCTTTTGTCTCAGGTGCCATCGACCAAAAATCCTACAAACAATTACGCCCTTGCATGAGACATGATTTCATGTAACATAGACGAATGACACACCAAGCTTTCACTTCACTCCTGGCAGTTGTAGGCAGCGATCCCCCAGCGGGAGGCGCCGCGCTCAAGGAAGTCTTCATCGCCACCCTGCTCGGCGGAATCGCCACCGGCGGCGTTGTGCTCCTCGCAATCCTCCACCGCACCGGCCGCATCACCTGGCTCCAGAAGGTCGGCGATTTCGCCGGCCGTCAGACGGGCCTCCCGGCCTGGGCCGCCTTCCCCCTCTCGGTGCTGACCGGCGCGCTGCTCGCCGCGGTCTTCGGCCTCTACTGGGACATCTCGCTCCACCTCAACAACGGACGTGATCCCGGCCCGCTGGCAAACCCCTCGCACTACTTCATCCTGATCGGCCTGCTCGGCTGCTTCTCTGCGGGCGTCTTCGCGCTGACCTTCCCGAAGCCCGGCACGAAGCCGAGCCCGTGGGCGGTTCGCATCTCTGACGGCTGGTACGCACCGGTCGGCGGCATCCTGCTCGTCGTCTCGTCTGCGTTCGGCCTCGCCGGATTCCCGCTCGACGACTTCTGGCACCGCATGTTCGGCCAGGACGTCACGCTCTGGGGCCCGACCCACCTTCTGATGCTGACCGGCGCCGGCCTCTGCCTGATCGGCGCGGCCGTCCTGCTCGCCGAAGGCGGGCTCGCGTCAGACCGCGTCCGCGGCGACAAGCCGATGACCGGCCGCGAGGCCGCGCAGGTCAAGCTGCGCCGCGCGATGGCTGCCGGCGGACTGCTGATCGCCCTCTCGATCTACCAGGGCGAGTTCGACTACGGCATCAACCAGTTCCAGCTCGTCTTCCACCCGCTGATGATCATGGTCGCGGCAGGAGTGGCACTGACTTACGCGCGGATGACGGCAGGCAAGGGCGGGGCGATCCTCGCCGCGCTGTTCTTCATCCTCGTGCGCGGCGCGCTCACGCTGATCGTGCACCAGGGCTTCGACAAGCCGGTCGCGCATTTCCCGATCTATCTCGGCTGCGCGATCGCGGTCGAGCTCGTCGGCCTCGCGATGGCCGGCAGCATCAAGACCAGGCCGATGGTCTTCGGCGCCGTCTCCGGCGTCGCGATCGGCACGCTCGGCCTCGCGACCGAATGGGCGTGGAGCCACGCCTGGATGATCACTCCGTGGCCCAGCGCGCTGCTGCCCGAAGGCGTGATCGTCGGATTCCTCGGCGCGGTCGGCGGAGCGTTCATCGGCGCCTGGATGGCCAACGCGCTGAGCCTGCGTCCGCGCCCGACCGGTGCGCTGCGGTGGGCTCCGATCGTCAGCTTCTTCGTGATCATGGCGATGGTCGGCTACGGCCTCCACCAGTACTCGCCGAAGGGCCTCACCGCGACGCTGACCAACACCGTCGTGAAGACCGACAAGCCCGGCACGTGGGTGAACACGACCGTCAAGCTCAACACCACCTACTTCGACACCGACCAGAAATGGGCCAAGTCGATCTCGTGGCAGGGTCCCGGTTTCGTCGTCGCCGACCTCAAGCGCGTCGGGCCCGGCACCTACGTGACGACCACGCCGCTGCCGGCGTTCGGCAAGTGGAAGTCGTCGCTGCGCTTCCATCGCGGCACATCGCTGATGGGCGTTCCGGTGTTCGAGCCGCTCGATCTCGCGATTCCGAAGCCCGAAGTGCCTGCAGCGCCGATAGTCACCCGCCAGCTGCAGCCCGACCGCGTGATCCTCCAGCGTGAGGCGAAGTTCGACGGCAGCTGGCTTGCGATGGCCGGCTACCTGATCATGTTCGCGATCGCGATGCTGCTGCTCGGTCTTCTGGCCTGGGGAATCCAGCGCGTCAGCACCCCGCTGACCGACGGACAGCAGAGCGGCGAGGGTGAAGAGGCGACCGAGGCGAAGCCGCGCACCAGCGGCTCGCCGAAGCCGACCGCCACGCCGAGCACCACTTAGGGGAACAGCTGGGGAGAGCAAGGACCCGGGGCCATCTAGGATTCCCCCGGGTCCTTAGCTCAACTGGTAGAGCATCGGGCTTTTAACCCGACGGACAGGGTTCGAGTCCCTGAGGACCCACTGGAACTTGCGCTAGGTCGTCGCCGTGTCTAAGGCGATGAAAATTTTGCCGTGACCTCTGGATTGCCGGGGCCGAACGCCGCAAACACCGCGTTGTCGAGCTTCATCTCTGTGGTCCACTCATGGACAGCACGGCCCGCTCTCAATGTGAGCCGCCCGTATGCGATGTTGCCGTTGGTACCCACATCCGGCGCAAGATCGTCGGGGTCGCGGCCCTGAATCGTGTTCAAATACGTGAGTGAGCGCGAGGTTGGCGCGGTGTTACGCGGAAAGAGCGCGACTTCAAAAACGACGGTTCGCCCCGTCCGGTCTTTCGCAGTGCCAGCGACTGCTTTGTATGCGCCGCCAGCGTTCGGGGCCTTGGCGTAGTCGATGTCAAGTCCAGACCTGCCGAGTGACTTGAGGAGATCACTCTGGTGAAGCATCGTCGGACTTGCGGTCTCAGTGCTGCCGCGTCCAAACCCAACTGCGGCGCCCACAACAAGTGTCAACGCAATAGCCACAGCGGTGGCCCGAGCAAAAACGGGGCCCATCACACGCCTGGTCCCGGCGGAACGTCCGGCATTTGATCGAGCAGCGCATCTTCAACTCTGAACTCCATCTGCTCCCTCGCTCTCCGCATCGCTCGGGTGTCTCCCGGAATTTTCGAGAAGCCGTTCATGCTCACTACGACGTTCCCGATACTTGAGTGCTCCGGCGCATCCACCATCCAGACCATCGGGACGTCAGGCCGTGCGCTTGGCGAAGGGTCGGGCAGTACGATCGCGAACTCGAGCTTCACTCCGTCCTCGTTCATAGCCGTGCCTGCCACCACCTTCCGCGCACCGTCGCGAGGCGGCAAGTGTCGGTAGTGGACTCGATATCCAGTGGACTCCAACGCCGGCACGATCTCATCACCAGTGATGGTGGTGTCCTTGACGGATCGCACCAGACCGAACGCGAGCACGATCGTTCCGACGACCACTATCAGTCCGACGAGCGCGGCAACAGTCCAGAGCGCTGATTTTGCGACTTGATTCATCCGAGCGGGTCAGACCAAACTACTCGCTCGAACAATCGACGTCAAATCGACTGCTCAATCCGAGACCAGCACCGCCAACCGATCATACGTCTCCAACATCCCAGCCTCCATCCCACTCGCCTTCATCGCCTCAAGCGCCTCGGGGGCGCCGAATACTGCGATTGCCGTGAGCTTCGTGCGTCCCCCGATGTCCTCGAACCGCATCGTCTCCAGCGACACGTGGCCAGGGGCGCCGAGGTATTCAAAGGTCTGGACGATGCGCTCGTTTTCGACAACCTCATGAAAGACGCCGCGGAAGGCATGTTCGCCCTGGCCGGTATCTGGGTGGGTGAAGCGCCACTCGCCGCCGATGCGCGGTTCGAGGGCGTCGACGCGCGTCTCGTACTGGGCCGGGCCCCACCACTTCTCGATTTCGGCGGGCGTGGTGTACGCGGCGAAGACGCGGCTGGCCGGAGCGTCGAACTCGCGCTCGATCTCGATGTGCTGGTCGTGGTAGGTGATCTTGGTGTTCTGTTTGGTGACTGTCTCAGCCATTGGACTTCTCCTCT
Source organism: Solirubrobacterales bacterium (assembly GCA_047605325.1). Classification (GTDB taxonomy): domain Bacteria; phylum Actinomycetota; class Thermoleophilia; order Solirubrobacterales; family JACPNS01; genus JACPNS01. The sequence continues at coordinate 8,104 of JASGFX010000016.1, forward strand.
TCCAGATAGTCGGCGAGCGAGTCGACACGCCGGACGAAGTGCTGCTTGTAGTTCTCGAGTTGGTCGATCGCCACGTCGAGCGCGTCGCCCACCGGGCTGACCATCTGCTGCTTGCCGACGCGCTGCTTGAAGATCAGGCCGGCGCGCTCGAGCACCTTGAGGTGCTTCGAGACTGCGGCGAGGCTGATCGCGTAGGGCTCGGCAAGCTGGCTCACCGAAAGCGGTGACTTTCCGACCCGCGCGAGCATGTCGCGGCGCACGGGATCTGCCAGCGAGCCGAAAACCGCGTCGAGCGTTGCTGCATTTGATTCAACCATTTAGTTGAACGTTATACGATCTTGGCCGTCGTCGTGCCCAGGAACGGCGAAACAGGACAGATCCAGCTGAGGTGTTCTGCGCGTCGTGCACGCCGCTCTCGCCGTCCGGGCCGCTGATGAAGCCCTCCTTATTCGCCGGACGGAAGATGCGACCGCGCCTCCGTTTCCACCGCGTCAGCGCAGGTACTGCCACCGCCTCTCGTGGCGCCACGCTTCGTCAATCGTGTTGGCCCTCGACGCCGGATGACTTAGGCGCCTTAGTCGCAGCCCTAAATCCCGCCGCGTAGACAAAACGACCGCAAAGAAACAGAACGACGAGTTGGATCGCTAGAAAGACAAGACTCGCTCCGGCCAAGGCTGATGACGCGCAGAGCGCAATCGCCGCCAAAGCCATAACGGAGATCACCACCTGATCCCGCGCGGATGGCTTAGTCAGTTTCGAACTCGATTCCCTCATTTGTCCTCCTTCAGCATGCGTGTCCGTTGCAAGTAGAGACCACGTTGTATCCCCCAAAATCGTCTCGCAGGTCGTGATCGTCGACTTGCGCCAAAGAGCGTCCGTCACTAAACAGATTCACCTGGGCTGTAAAGCTTTCCTTCAGCGTGTCAAACCCCTCTCGTGTAGAAAGCGCGAATACCTGTGAATAGTCTGACCGAATACACCGTGCCGGGAATCGAACCGCTCCGCAATGAGCACCCGAAGATTTGCGCGCTCTGATGCTGACGCCTGCAAGCTGTCCGATGTTGGTCACCTGTGCCGACGACCTGACGTGCACGTGCCCAACCATTTGCGAATTTCGTCCGCTTCCGCGCGTGTACCAATTGAAGACCAGTTTCGCTGTCGCAACGATCTGGTAATTGTCGCTGTACACGTAGTACTTCACAGTTAGTTTGTGATGCGCGCGACCATCCAAATCAACGTTGTTCACCGGATCTTGATCCGCATAGTCATAAGCATTGTCAGACCCCCCAAACACCGGATCCGTCTGCAAGAACCTCCCAAGCTGAGGCACATAAAGCCGAGCCCCCATGCTTACAACCCCCATGCTCGTTATCGCCTCCCTCTCCTTGCCGCCCTTGAAGCCGTAGTGGAAGAGGTCATTGACTGGCGCGTTTGGAGCGCCAAAGGCATCTCCGGTCTGATCGCCATAAGTGATGGACCCATCAGAGGTGTTGATTTCGTCTCCGCCGATCGTGTCGAACGTGGTCAGCACCCAGTGGTTGCCCGAGGTGTTCTGGGCGTCGAGCACGTCGCTCTCGCCGTCCGGGCCGCTGATGAAGCGCTCCTGGAAGTTGTTGTCCTGGATGTAGTAGGAGGGGCTGTCTGAATCGCCTGAAAAGTGGTAGATGATGTCGTGGGCTGGGGAGCCTGTGCTGATGCGCTCGTTGACGCGTAGGCCCGGGTCGCGCAGCATCGTGCTGGTGTTGCCGTTCTGGGTGACCTGGTAGGCGAGGTCGTTGACGTAGTAGGCGGCGGTGAGGGCTTGGCCTCCGGCGTCTGCGTTGCAGCTAGGCGTTTCCGAAAGCGTCGCACGTGCTCGGGTGAGTCGCGGCCTGCGCCGGATTCGAGAGACCGTTGCCTCCACCCCGAGCCCGAGGGGAACACTCGGATAATGGACGAACTCAAGCCGACAGCGAACGAATTGCAAGCTCTCGAACGCTTCGGCAGCAGCTTCGACAACGCGATCGAGGCGGAGGAGGCTTGTGCGCGCCGTCGTCGCCGAACCATGCGAACAGCCCCGGTGTTCATTAGTGCCGTGGCAGTGTCTGGTATTGCACTGCTCGCAACGGGCATGAACGATCGGCCAGCCGAGCGATCCGATTTCGCCGCCAAGCCGAAGCCAGGCGTCTTGGAACTCGCAGCAGTCCAAGACGCCCCACGCGAGGACCAGTATTCGCACACTTCGAGCACAACCCTGACCGTCACACCGGCCGGTCATCGGCTCGAACTCGTTCGCGCTCGAACCGAAGCTTGGCTCAGTCAAAGCATGCCTGGCTGGGTAAAGAGTCGCCAGCGGATAACCGACCATGCGCCCCGTCGCGTCAGCCACGCATCGCTAATACCGATTTCACCATCGAGCTACAACCTGGGAGAGCGAACGTACACGGCGGCGCAGGTGAAGGCTTACACCGCAAAACCAAATGAACTCACAGACAGGCTTCGGGGCGATGCCGCCGCCCTTCCGACCGGCCAGCGCTCAAGACACCGATGGAATGCGATCGTCACGGCCTTGAGAGCGACCAGCCATCCTCTCCCCGGTCCGATCAATGCCGCGCTTATTGCCGAACTCGGGCGAATCGATGGCGTGAGCATCGACAGGTCGGCGCGATCGTCGGGCGGCGAAGCCGGCCACCGCTACCGATTGGAACGAGAGGGCCTCGCGCATTCGGCTTTTTTCTCTCTCCGCACCGCTCGACTGCTTGAAACACAAACCCGCGCCACCGTCGACGGAGCAGCCTCGTACGACACCGTCCGGGCTGGCGATCTGATCGATACTTACCGCCTCGAAGAATCAGAAATTCTCGACTCCCTACCGCCAGCCCTCGCGCAGCACGACGACACGGACTGAGCTGGCTCACCTCCTCTCAGAACACTCTCAGCTTTCACCAAGCCTCCGCCAACGCGCGGCGCCGATCATCCGAGCATGATCAACTTCCCCTATCTCAAGGCGGAGCTTTCGCGACGCCGTTCAAAGACCGTCCTGATCTCGATCGGGCTGGCTGTTCCGATCGCGCTGGTGATTCTCATCGGCGCGTATTCGACCGGCCTCTCGAAGGCTCAGGACGAGGTGCTCGAACCGCTCGTCGGGCTCGGCACCGACATGACCGTCTCCAAAACCTTCGCGCCCGGCCAGGGCGGGGGCGGTCAGCGGCCGCGCTTCAACCTTGGCTCCGGCAGCGCCGGACAGTCGTTCTCACGCGACTCCTACACGACCGGCTTCAACGGCTCCTTCTCGAGCTCGAACCTCACGAAGGTCTCGCGGCTGAGCGGCGTCAAGGAGGCGTCCGGCGCGCTGACCGTCAACAACATCCAGGCCTCCGGCACCGTGCCTTCGGCCGGCAGCTCCTCGTCGAACTCCGGCGGCGGCGGGCCGGGCATGGGCGGCGGCACCCAGAGCGGCGGCCAGGGCGGCGGCTTCTCGATCAACCAGCGCACGATCACCGGCGTCGATCCTTCGAGCGACCTCGGCCCCGTCTCGTCGAACCAGCTGCAGAAGGGCAAGCTCTTCACCGACGACGACAGCAAGCAGGCTGTGATCAGCTCGACCTACGCGAAGAACAAGTCGCTCGCCGTGGGTGACACGATCACGCTCAAGGACACCAAGTTCACCGTGATCGGGATCGTCTCCGCGCCGCTGGCCGGTTCGGGCTCAGACATCTACGTCAAGCTCGACCAGCTCCAGGCGCTGGCAGACCTCAAGGGCAAGATCAACAAGATCTACGTCCGCGCTGACAGCCAGTCGGCAGTGACAGCTGTCAGCAAAGAGATCAAGAGCACGATCACCAACGCCAGCGTCACGACCAACTCGAGCCTCGCCTCGCAGGTCTCCGGCTCGCTCGTCGACGCCAACAAGCTCGTCAACAAGATGGGCGCCTTCCTGGTGCTCGTGCTGCTGCTCGCGGCGATCATCATCACGACGATCCTCACGCTCAACGCCGTGAACAAGCGCACGCGCGAGTTCGGCACGCTCAAGTCGATCGGCTGGAGCAACCCGCGTCTGATCCGTCAGGTGATGGCCGAGTCGCTCTCGATCGGTGCGATCGGAGCGTTGGCCGGCGCCGCAATTGCGGGCGTAGGAATGCTCGTGGCGCAGGCGATGCCGCTGACGATGAAGGTCTCGGGTTCGACCGGCGGCGGCATGGGCGGTGGCCCCGGCGGTGGAATGCCCGGCGGGTCCGCCGGCGGACCTCCCGGTATGGGCAGCTCCGCGGCAAATGCCGCAAGCCAGACGATCTCCGTCGTCCCGCACATCTCCGTCAGCACGATCCTGCTCGCCGCAGCAATCGGCATGGCGACCGCATTGATCGCCGGCGGACTCGGCTCACTCAAGACATCCAAACTCAGCCCCGTGGAGGCCCTCAAGCATGTCGACTGACACCCTCAACCAGACCGAAGTTCCGACGGTGGCTGCACCCGCAGCCACCCCGGCGGCCAACGCCTACGAGATGGTCGGCGTCGGGCGCACCTACGTCACCGAGGCCGGTGGCCTCGACGCCGTCAAGAGCGTCGACGCCGTCATCCCGAGCGGCGAGTACGTCGTGATCGAGGGGCCCTCGGGCTCCGGCAAGAGCACGCTGCTCCAGTTGCTCGGCATGCTCGACTCGCCGACGCGGGGCACGCTGAAGTGCGCCGGCAGCGAGGTATCGCAGCTGGACGAGAAAGCGCTCGCCGAGATGCGCCTGAACAAGATCGGCTTCATCTTCCAGCAGTTCAACCTGATCCCCACCTTGACCGCGCGGCAGAACGTCGAGATCGCGATGTTCCCGACTGGGGCGGACAAGGCGAGCACCAAGTCGCGCGCACTCGAACTGCTCGGGCAGGTCGGTCTCGCCGAGCGAGCCGACCACTACCCGGGGCAACTCTCGGGCGGCGAACAGCAACGTGTTGCGATCGCCCGCGCGCTCGCCAACGAGCCGGAAATCCTGCTGGCCGACGAACCGACGGGAAACCTCGATTCCAAGACCAGCGGCGAGATCCTCGACTTGATCCACAACCTCTGGGGCAAAGGCCTGACCGTTATCCTGATAACCCATGACCCTTCAATCGCCCAGCAGGCGACGCGCACGTACGAGATGCGCGACGGAGAACTCACCGTGAGCAATCGAAACTCTCAGTGAATTCTCAGGTAACTCAAACACGCAGTTAATCGGTTTCCGATTAGATGTGTGTCTGAGCACCACAGATTCGGTTCGCCAGCACGAGCGAGCGAGGCGGATCGATTTGGCGGCAGGCTTTTGAGCGAGGGCCTTTCGCATTCTCTGTGGTGTATGGCGGCTCCGGCTTTCGAGGTTTCCCCCTCCAGCGCCGGGGCCGCTTTCAGTTAAGTGGTCGGCGCGCGCCATCGTTTGCGTAGATTCGATCGATGACCCTGCTCAGGACACTCGCCCTCTTCGCGGGGGCTGCCGCCATCTTCGCGCTGGCTGGATGCGGCACGTATTCGGGCAGCCCTTCGCCGGCGGTCACCGCCCAGCCGCTGGTCGGGCCGGAAACCTCCGCGAGCAGAACACTCGAGCAGAACCTCTCAAGCTCGCCGCAGCTCACGACCATCCTGCGGCTGATCAATCGCGGGGAGCTCGACGCAACCCTCCGCGCGCCGGGTCCGTACACGCTGTTCGCGGCCAATGAGTCGGCGATCAGCCGGATTCCGAAACCGGCCTACGCGCGGTTGTGGGTCAGCGTCAACCGCCCGCGAGTGCACTACCTCGCCGGCTACCAGGTCCTGCGCGGACGCTACGACGCGGCTCGGCTCAAACGCGTGGCACAGAAGCACGAGCGCATCCGCACACTTGAGGGCGAAAAAATCACGCCGCGACTCGAATCGGGGCGCCTCTACATCGAGGACGTCCACGGCCGGGAGATCGACATCGTCGAATCCGACATCAAGGCCTCAAACGGCGTGATGCATGTGGTCGGGCGGCTGCCCGTGCCCGGGGCCTACCTCAAGTGACCGCTACGCGCGCTTGCCCTCGTGGGCGAGCTGCTCACGATAGGCACGGGCGCGGATCGCAAACTCGATGTGGTCGGGATTGCTTCCGGCGGCGCGGTACTCCTCGGAGTCGACGAAGCTCGCATTGATACGCGGGGACTCGGTGTCGCCGCTGACCGCCGGCGACACCGGCTTCTGCTGTTCGATGGGCCTGCGCCAATCCATACGAATTGGATCGGCGATCGGCCGAGATTCTTGAGTCCTGTGGCTACTTGCCGCGCTGTGTGGCGGCCCAGACCTGGGCGATGATCCCGAACTGCAGCGGCAGGCGTGCCCACAGCGCCCAGGCCGGGAACTGCTTGAAGCGCTCGGGGTTGAGCGCCATGTTGATGTTGGCCGGGAAGACCGCGATCAGCAGCGCGATCAGGCCTTTGCCGGCAAGATTTCGCGTCTTCGGAATCAGCACGCCGACGGCGCCAGCCAGCTCGGCGACGCCCGAGATGTAGACCAGCGCCTTCGGGTTCGGCAGGCTCTTGGGCACGATCGCGGTGAAGAACTTCTCGGCCACGAAGTGCAGGGTTCCGGTGGTGATGAAGGTGATCGCCGTGGCGATCTGAAGGGGGCTCAGACGCTTGGATTCCATGACGGGTGAGCCTAGTCATCTGGCCCTCCGCCACCACTCGCGCTGTTAGCGTCCGGAGGCAAGTGCATCTGGCCGACCAACTTGTCGCTCTGGGCGGGGCCTTCCTCGTGGCCGCTCTGCTGGCCCGCGCCGGCCGGCGCATCGACCTGCCGACGATCCCGCTGTTCATCCTCGCGGGAATCCTGCTGGGGCCGAACACCCCGGGCGTCGTGCTCTTCGAGCAACCCTCCGAGTTGAAGCTGCTGGCCACGCTCGGCCTGATCTTCCTGCTCTTCTACCTGGGTCTCGAGTTCTCGGTCGACCAGATCACAGAGGGCGGCAAGAAGCTCGTCGCGACCGGCGCGGCCTACATCGCGATCAACGTCACCGGCGGTTTTGTGTTCGGACTGATCGTCGACTGGGGCTTCAAAGAAGCGCTTGTGCTTGCTGGCGTACTCGGCATCTCCTCGAGCGCGATCGCCACCAAGCTGCTCGTCGAGCGTGGCCGGATGGGTAATCCCGAGACGAAGATGATCCTCGGCATCATCGTGATCGAGGATCTCTTCCTGGCCCTGTATCTGGCCGTCGTCACCCCGATCATCTCCGGCGACGCCGGCACGGCCGAGATCGTCAAGGACGTGATCGTCGGGTTCGTCTTCCTGGCGGTGCTGGCCTGCGTCGCTCGGTGGGGAACCCGCGCGGTCGCGCGCCTGCTCTACAGCAAGGAGGACGAGCTGCTGATCGTCGGCGTCGTCGGCATCACGGTGCTCGTCTCCGGGCTCGCTGAAGAACTCGGCGTGTCCGATGCGATCGGCGCGTTCATGGTCGGTCTGATCATCGGCGAGACGATCTTGAGGAAGCGCGTCGAGCGCGCGATTCTGCCGCTGCGCGATCTCTTCGGCGCGCTGTTCTTCTTCTATTTCGGGCTGCAGCTGGTGCCGGCCGACGTGCTCGACATGGCCCCGCTCGTCGCCGCGGCGGTGGCGCTCACGATGGTGCTGAACTGGCTGGCCGGCGTGTTCGCGGCGCGGCTCAACGAGATGGGCAGGCTCGAGGCCGCGCGCATCTCACTGACGGTTTTCGCCCGCGGCGAGTTCGCGCTGATCCTTGTCTCGCTCGCGGCCGGCGCTCAGCTCGATCCACGGATCGCGTCGTTCACCGCGGGGTACGTGTTCGTGCTCGCGATCATCGGACCGCTGATGGCTTCGCGGTCGAAGATGTTCCTGCCGTTCTTTCCGGCGCGGCTGTTTCCGGCTGAAAAGTCCGTGGCAGAGCCCGCCTAGTACCCTCCGAACCAGCCACGGCCCCATCGTCTAATGGTTAGGACGTCGGCTTTTCAAGCCGAAAACCGGGGTTCGACTCCCCGTGGGGCTATCGACCCGTCCGGTCGAAGCCAGAATCCGACAGCTACTTGCTCTGCGTGAACTCGCCCTCGGGGGTGATCGTGCGCCAGGTGATGTCGAAGTCGACCTTGCCGTTGCCGGTGACCGGCGTCGCCCCACCGTCGCGTGCGTAGTAGTAGAGCGGGTGACCGCCGTAGGTGACCTGCTTCTTGCCTTCGCCGCGCGTGACCGCACCAACCTTTGAGGCATCGAGCTGCTTCGTGATGCTCACGCCCCCGGCCGAGATCACCGGAAGCCAAGTCCAGGCGCACTCACCGGTGCAGCTCGGGGCTTTGTCGCCTTCGGTGTCGTAGCTGTAGACGGTGCGTCCGCCGATGCTGGCGAGGATCACGCCGTCCTTGCTCTTCTTGGTCATCAGCGGGAGCGCTCCGACGGCGTCGGTCACGCTTATCGAGGTCGTCGCTCCCGGAGCACCGGTCGACGCGTCCTCTCCCTTCTTCTCGCCGCAGCCGCTGATCGCACCGGCCGCGATCACTGCTGCTGCGATCGCTGAAACTGCCTTCAAGTTCCTCATGTGGATGAGAACACTTGCAAATGCCGATCGGCGCTCTGCCGGCAGCTCCGGATCAGGCCGCCATCTTCTCGAGCTGATCGGGCGAAACGCCCCGTGCCTCGATGATGCAGGTGTGTCCACCATTGCGCCAGACGATGCGCTTTTGATCTCCGCTCCCGGTGATCTCGTAGTCGTCGGCGCTGGCGAGCTGATCGATCGGCGGTCCGCTGACGATCGAATACCTGATCGTCGCGCCGTCGCCGTTCTCGTAGAACACCGTATTGATCGGGCGACCGCCGACCGACTCGCTGCGAGCGCCCGTGGCTGTCCAGCCGTGGTCGTCCCCCCAATAGGGAAACTGCACGCCGCCGACGCCCAGGGCCAATTTGCCCGGGCTGGCTGGATCTTCCGGCGGAGCCGGCATCGTCGCGGGCCCGGTCGCCGCGGCGACCACATCGTTCACGGTGGGGGCACCGGCCACGCCTCCGCCGGTGAGCACGAGCGCAAGCGCCACGAGCGCCGCACAGGTGACGGCGATACCGCTCGCGATCCACCGACCTCGGGTGCGCCGCGCCGAACGGGCTTCGGCCATCTCGGCGACGCGATTCTTCAGCGCGTCGGGCGCCGGAACGTCGAGTTCAGCGGTGAGCCGCACCGCAGCGCGCTCGCGCGCGGTCATACGTTCGAGATCTGGCGTCATGCCTCTCCTCCATTCTCCACCAGGCCGCGAGGTCCGGTCATGTTCTCGCTCCCTCGCTCCTCGAAGCGGTCGATCAACTCGGTGCGCGCTCGGAACACCCTCGTCGCGAGAGTCGACTGCTTCAGTCCGAGGGCCGCTGCCGCCTCCGCGTAGGAGAGACCGGTCACGTCGACGGCGACCAGCGCGGTGCGGAACTCCTCGGGGAGGCCCGCGATCGCCGCGAAGATCTCGCGCACCCTCGCGGATGTCTCGGGGTGCGCACGCGCCGCAACCGCCGCCGGGGCATCTTCGAGTTCGACCGCCGAGAGCTGAGGGCGGCTCCCGGCGGCGCGGCGCGAGCTGATGAACGTGTTGTTCAGACCACGCAGCAGATAGGCGAGGTCGCTGGTGCCGCGAACGACGCGGCGCTTCTCCAGAACCTTCGCAAACGTTTCCTGCACGAGATCCTCGGCCTCCTCACGCGAACCGCACAGCGCCCACGCCGCCCGGTAGAGGCGGTCGGTGTGGGCGGGCAGTGTTTGCGGATCGAGTACGTGCATGGAGATGTCTGCTGGTCAGTCGTCGTCGCCGTGGTCGGAATCCTCGACGGCCTTGCCGGACGGCGTCAGCGCATACCACTCCGCGCCGAAACCGTCGACATCGTTGCCGGTCACGTCGCCGGCTTTCGTGTCACTGACGTAGTAGTACAGCGGCCAGCCTCCGTAGGTCACCTGCAGATTTCCGTCGGAACGCTTCGTCGTGCCGAGTTTTGAATCCTCGGCCTTGCCGTCGGTCCTCGGTGCGCCGTCCGTGATCACGGGCGGCCAGGCCGAGGCGCAGGCGTCGTCGCAGGTCGACTTGCCGTTCTTGTCCGCTTCGAACAGGTAGACGGTCTTGCCGCCCGCGCCGGTCAGGATCGTGCCGAGCTTTGTGTCGGCGGTTGAAATCGTCGCCACTCCGGCGGCCGTGCTCGTGCTCTGCGTCGCCGCGGCGCCGGCGGACTTCTTCGAATAGCCGGAGTCGTTGCCGCCGCAGCCGGACAGCACGGCTGCCAGCGCGCAGAGCGCAAGGACAGCGGAGAGTTTCGCTTGGCGTGTCATCTGTGCCTTTCGAGTGGATGGGTGCTTCCACTTCAAGAGACGCGTGCCGCGCGAAAATCTTCCCGGACACGAAAAAGGGCGCCCTCCCAGGAGGCGCCCTTTTTCTTGTTCGATCTCGACTCCGGGGGGAGTTCGCGCGGGCTGCTCGGGTATCCGCGCGGGTCCGTTGTCAAGAAGCAGATTCCAGTCCGACCGCCGCGGGCCTGCCGGTCGGAGCGACGTGCGATTCAACTTGCACGCGTGGCAGCCACTCGAGCCAGCCGGGCAAGTACCAGTTGGCTTCGCCGAGCAGACGCATCACGGCAGGCAGCAACACGGCGCGGATGATCGTCGCGTCGACGAGGATCGCCGCGGCGAGGCCGACGCCCATCTGCTTCATCGGGAGGAAGCCCAGCGAAGCGAAGATTCCGAACACGGCAACCATCACGATCGCCGCGCTCGTCACCACGCCGGCCGTCGAGCGGATGCCGAAACGCACGGCGTCGGCGCTCTCCATCCCCGAATCGCGTGCCTCACGCATCCTCGAAAGGATGAACACGTGATAGTCCATCGAGAGCCCGAACAGCACCACGAACAGGAACAGCGGCAGGAACGGCCAGATCGCACCATTGGGGGTGAATCCGAGCAGATCGCTGCCCCAGCCGTGCTGGAAGACCAGCACCAGCACGCCGTAGGCCGCGCCGACAGACAGCAGGTTGAGGAAGATCGCCGTCAGCGGGATCACGACCGAGCGGAATGTGACGAGCAACAGCAGGAACGCGAGTCCGAGCACGAACGCGAATACGTACGGCGCACGGTCCTTGAGGTTCTGGCTGAAGTCGAGCGACGAGGCGGCGTCGCCGGTCACCCAGGCGTGCGCGCCCTTTTGCTGCCCGAGCGTCTCGGGAATGATCGTGGAACGCAGCTGCTCGATGCTCGCGATCGAGACGTCCTTGTCGTCACCTCCGGTCAGCGGCACGGTGATGCGGACAACTTTGCCGTCCTTGCTCGTCTGACTGTCTGAAGGAGCGAGGAAGCCGTCGGTGTTTGCGAGCCGGTGCGAGAAGTCGGCCAGCGCCGCGCGTGAGTCGGCCGATCGCACGTTGTCGCTCTGGAACACCACCAAAGCACTTGCGCCCTCGCTCGGGAAGTTCTTCTCGAGCTTCTCATATGCCTTGAGAACCGAGAGATTCTTCGGCATGTCGGAGATGCTCATGTCTTGCGTCTTCATCTGCAGCGCCGGGTATGCCATCGCCAGCAACACCGCGGTCGCCAGCACGGCCGAGATCGCAGGACGCCGCAGCACCAGATCGACGATGCGCACCCACATGCCGCTCGCCTCGCCCGACTCGGCGCGACGTTCACGGCGTTTGCCGAGGAACGGAATGCGCGGACGGTCGACTGCCTTCCCCCAAGCCGAGAGCAGTGCGGGAAGCACCGTGAGCGAACCGATCATCGCGACGGCGACGACCATCATCGTCGCGACTCCGAACGAGATGTACACCGGGTCGCCGGCCATCAGCATGCCGGCCATCGCCGCAATAACCGTGAAGCCGCTGATCAGCACCGCACGGCCGGAAGTTGCCGCGGCCGCTTCGATCGCCGCAAGCTCGCCGCGCCCGGCGGCGCGCTCTTCGCGCTCGCGCTTCAGGTAGAAGAGCGAATAGTCAACGCCGACGGCCATGCCGATCAGCACGATCACCTCCCCGACCGACTCGTCCATCGGAGCGATGTGGCTGGGGATCGCGACCAGTCCGATCGTGGCCATCACGGCCGTCAGCGCCAGCAGCACCGGGATGCCGGCCGCGATCAGCGCGCCGAAGGCAAAGGCGAGGATGATCAGCGTGATCGGGACGGAGAGATCGCGTGCGTGCGCGAGGTCGTCGTTGATCATCTCACCGATCTCGTGATCCGCGGAAGCGTCGCCGACTTCGCCGACAATGAGGTTCTGCGTCGCAGCCGACTTCTGGATCTGCGTGCTGATCGCGGCGATCTTGTCGCCCGCCTTGTCGAGCTCGCCGGCGACACTGAACTGCAGCCGCGCGATCTTGCCGTCGGCGCTCACGAAGCCGGCCGGTCCGGCTCGGGTGTAGGGCGACTGGACGTCCTCGACGTTCTTGATCTGCGCGAGGTCGGTCGCGAGCTGCTTGACGCTCGAGTCGAAGGCCGGCTCGCCGTACTTGCCGTCCTTCTTCTGAACGACAAGGCTCTCGGAGGCTTGGTCGGCCTTGAAGTGATCGTGGATCGCGAGCTCGGCGCGCGAGCTCTCACCGGAGAAGTTCTTGTAGTCGGGGATGTTCTGCGTGCCGATCTTCCCGCCCGCGATCAACGCGATCGCAACGAAGACGAACCATCCGGCGATCGCGGTCTTCGGGTGTGTGGCACTCCAGCGTCCAGCCCGCGCCGCGATGTTGCGGTCGTTGGCGGGGTCGGGTATGTAGTTCTTTCGAGCTTCTCTTTTGGCTGACTTTCGCATCGGGGTTGCTCCTTGAGCGAGGGTGGATTCCTGATGTGTCCACACTCCTCAAAACAGGCGGAGATTCCAATACGGCAGGCAGGCAGATCGCGGCGAGGCCTGCGGGAAAGCTCGCGGTGGGGATATCCCCCCGGTCAGCTCTGGCGCAGGTAGTCGACGACCGCCAGCACGCGGCGGTGATCGTCGCTCGAGGGGGCGAGATCGAGCTTGTCGAAGATCTTGCTGATGTGCTTCTCGACGGCGCCATCGGTCACGAACAATTCGGCGGCGATCGCCTTGTTGCTGCGCCCCTGCGCCATCAGGTCGAGCACTTCGCGCTCGCGCTCGGTGAGTTCGGAGAAGGGCCCATCAACCCCCCTCGCCGGCGACATCAGCTGGCTCACGGCCTCGGGATCGAGCGCCATCCCGCCGCCTGCGACACGCCGCACTGCGTCGACGAATTCACTGACATTGGCCACCCGGTCCTTCAGCAGGTAACCGACCCCGCCCTCGCCGTCGGCCAGCAGCTCGGCCGCGTAAGTCTGTTCGACGTACTGCGAGAGGATCAGCACCGGCAGGCCGTCAAAGCGTTTGCGCGCCTCTATCGCCGCGCGAACGCCCTCGTCGGTGAAGGTCGGTGGCAGGCGCACATCGACGATCGCAACATCGGGCCGTTCTGCGGCGAGCGCCTCCAAGAATTCTTCGGGCGACTCCACGGCCGCGGTGACACTGAAGTCGTTGTCGGTCAGCATCCGCGCGAGACCGTCGCGCAGCAGCGCGAGGTCCTCGACGATCGCAACCTTCAGCGGCATGTCTACCGGAACGGAAGCCATGCGTCGATGATTGTCGGTCCCCCGGCGGGGCTGTCCACGACGAGCCGGCCGTCGACGGCCTCGACTCGCGCGCGCAGTCCGCGCAGGCCTTCGCCGTCTTCGTCGGCGCGGCCCGAGCCGTTGTCGGAGACACGCAGATAGCACCAGTCCTCGTTGCGCCAGACATTGATGTTGATCTTCTTGGCGCCGCTGTGTTTGATCGCGTTGGCGAGGGCTTCGCTGGTCACGAAATAGGCCACCTGCTCGATTCGCTCGGACGGCCGCTCGGTCAGGTCGATCGTCATCTCGACCGGGATCGGACTCTTGGCCGCCAGCGGGCTGAGCGCCGCATGCAACCCGCGGTCGCGCAGAATCTGCGGGCCGATCCCGCGCACCAGATCGCGCAGCTCCTGCAGCGCGCGCTGAGCCTCGGCACGCGCCTCTTCAATCAGTTCGCGGGCCGCTGCGGGATCGTCATCGATCTTCTGCTCTGCCATCCCGAGGTCGAGCGCCAGGGCGACGAGCCGCGCCTGCGCTCCATCGTGGAGGTCGCGCTCGATTCGTGACATCGCCGTCGTCTGCTGCTCGATCGTCTGCTGACGACGGCGCTCGAGCTCGCTGACGCGTCCGCGAAGCAAGCCCTCCTCGCTGCTGCTCAGGCAAGCCCTGCTGATCTGGGCCAGGACGTAGGTCGTGGCCGCGCCGACCCAGGTCGCGACGACGACCATCGCGATCCCGATCGGAACCATCAGGAAGCTCGTGACGAAGTTCATGTCGTCGCCGAAGATCCAGCCGACCGGCGTCCAGCTTCCGGGCAGCGCCCAGCCGAACAACGGATAGAGAATCCATCCGATCGCGACGCCCCAGACCCAAAGCGCGAAGCCAGCGGCCACGGCCCCGAAGGTCGAGAGGAAAACGAACCAGCCGACGTCCTTCCAGCTCTGTCCGTCGACGAGCATGGCGAGCGCACGGCGGATCGCATTGCCCTGCACTTCGGGCGCGTACTCGACGAGCACCGGCTCGGGATCGACGATCGCCAAGCGCCTGCGCTCGATCCCGGCACAGACACGGAAGCCCCAGAAGATCAGCATCACCAGCGGCAGCCCGATCACGATGATCGTCAGCGCGAACGCCAGCGAGAGTCCGACGCTCCAGACGATCGCGGCAGCTACCGCGGCCGGGAGAGTGGAGAGCAGGTAGAGCAGTTCACGTCGCGTCGCCGGTTCGAACGGCCGCGCCGCGATGCGCTCCATCAACTCGTTGTCGAAGTCGACTTCGGCGATCGCATCGAGGGGACCGCGCAGAAGATCGCGTTTTTCTTCACTTGCCACGTGTGCATCATCGCCGATCGTCTCGCGCTTGCCAATGGTGGCGACCGGTGACTTGCGCGGGGGTTTTCCCCCGCATCCATTTCACGGATCGAGTAGCCCTAGAACGCGGCCTGAAGCACGTAGCGAGCCGAAAGCAGCAGGGCGAGCACCCCCAGCAGCCGGCGCAGCGCGGCTTCGGGCACGCGTGGCTGAATCCGCGCGCCGAGATACGACCCCGCCAGGCCGCCGATCCCGAGCGCGCCGGCGACACCCCAGTCGACGCCCTCCCCGCGGCCGCTCGAGGCGAACAGTTCGAAGACCACGACGCCGACGATCGAGGTCACGAACGTCGCCAGGAGCGTCGCCGGCGCGACCTTGCGCACCGCGATGCCGAGCCCGACCAGTACCGGCGCAATGATCGCTCCGCCGCCGATCCCGTACAGACCGCCGATCACCCCACTGCCACCGCTGACCGAGACGATCGCCGCGTCGTGGCCGTCTTCTTCGCCCTCGGCGCGTGGGGTCGGCGGAGTGGCGAGGGCAAGCCACAGACCGAGTGGCGCGAGCACCGCTGCGACCACGAGCAGAAAGGCCGTCGGCGAGTGCAGCAGTTCGCGACTGAGGATCACGCCGACGACGATGCCCGGCACGGTGCCGGCAAGGATGCGCAGACTGAGCGCCCGGTCGATCGCGGCGTCGCTCTTGAACTTCGCGAGCGCGCCGGGGATCGAGATGATGTTGTAGACGAGGTTGGTCGGCGGGACCGCGGCGGCGGCCATCCCCAACACCGAGAGTTGCACCGGCACCATCAGGAACGCGCCCGAAAGCCCCGCCGGGGTGGTGACCGCCGCGACCGCAAATGCGATCGCGGCGGCGCCGATCAACTCCACCCTGATGCCGCCGGCAGGGCAGACTCCGCCGCGGCTTCGCTCCTGAGTTCTTCGTCCTCACCGCGCGCGTGACGAAGCAGCACGCCATTCTCGCCGATCTCGTACTGGCCCATCTGGCGAATCGGCGGCGAGTACACATGAATCGTTGTCGACGGCCGGCCACCCGCGTGCAGAACTCGGTGGATGTCCGACGCGCCGAAGCTCAGGGACTGGCCGCCGCCGAGCACCCGTCCGATCGGTGAGCCGCCGAGCGCCAGGCGCTCTTCGCGCACCGCGCCCTCGGCGACAGCCAGCGCACCGCGCGATACGTCGTGGTCGTGGAAGCCGGTGTCGTGTCCGTCCATCCAGCAGATCACGTACGCCTCAACGGCGTCGTTCCTGAAGATCCGCTCCCAGGCCCGCTCCTCCGGATCATGGCGCACGAGGTGTCGCCACAGCTCCGGGCGGTCAGCGATCGAGCCCGCCATCTGGCGCAACTCGGCCTCGCCGAGTTCGGCCGGTTTCGCGTTCAGCTGCTCGATCATCGCGCCACCCCCAGAGCGGCCAGGCGCGGACCGAACAAGCGCGCGGCGTTGTCGCCGGCGGCGCGCTCGACGAGTTCGCGCGGCAGGTCTTCGGACTCGATCACCGGGGCGTCGGAGCCGAAGACGATCTGGCCCGGTCCGACGATCCCGGAGACAGCCTCGATCGTGCGTGCGTCGTAGGAAGACGTGTCGTACCAGAGCAGTGGGTCGAAGGCGGCTCCAGCCGGACCGCCGCGCGAGTCGAGTCGTGCGATGTGCAGCGGCGCAAGCCCGGCGAGCATCGCGAAGACGACCCGCAGCTTCGGATGACGCTCGCGGCCGACCGCGACGAAGGCGTGCCAGGCTGCGCTCATCTCGGCGACATAGCGAGTGAGCGCGGGCCACCAGGCGAGCTTCGGCGAGCCGATCGCAAGCTCACTGAACGGGCCCGGTCCCGGATGCACGAAGAGCGGCGCGTCGCACTCCTCGAGATACGCCAGCAACTCGCGCTGACGCTCGAAGCCCTCGGGCGCCGCAATCGCGCCGGCCGGGATCGACCAGCCGACCGCCCCGGCCGAAAGCTGGGCGTCGACCTCACCGGTGTCGACGCGCCAAGCAGATCCGACCCCCCAGTGCAGCAGGCGCGGTCCGGGCACCGCCGCCAGACGGCGCACGCCCTCGAGGTGCGCCTCGATCAGCGGTCGCGATTCGCTGACTGGCAGGTCTTCGATTCCGGCCGGGCTTGAGATCGCCAGGACGGCGGCGTCAAAACCCGCCGCCGCCAGGCGTTCGGCACGCGCCTGGATGTCGAGGTCGTCGAGGGTCAGACGCGTGTCGGCCTCGCCGGCCAGCGTCAGAATCCAGTCGCCGTCGTCAGCTCGCGCAAACGGCGGAGACGTGCGAGTCCCGAGCGCCGCCAGCAGCGGCACTGTCCAATGGTGTTGATGGATGTCGATCTTCATCGCTGCGTACTTCCTCCAAGAAGGGTGTCCTGTGCTGTCTCACGTTTGAGGCTGAGCCACGTGCGGTTCGAACTGCTGCCCTCCCGGGCCCATCAGTTCGAAGCCGCACTGCGCACAGAACGCAGCGCCGCGCGCGAACAGCGCGTTGCAGCGAGGACACTCTCCGGCGGCGCCGGCGGCGCCGAGTGAGAGCACGCGGTCGAGCTGCCCGAGCTCGCCGTCGACGGCCTGAATCTCGGCCGCCTTCGCGACGAGCACGTCCAGACGAAAGTGATCGCGGGCGGCCATCTCGTAGGTCAGTCCGCCGAGATCGATCAGCATCAGGGCGAGCTTCTCCGCAAGCAGGTTGCGGCGGTCGCCGAAGATCACACCGGCGAGGTCATCGCCGCTCTTCTTCTCGGGCAGGTCCGACATCAGTTGCCGGTGTCCGTGCCTTCGGGGGCGTTGATGACCACGTCACCGCTCTGGTTGTCGACGTAGTCGTCGCCGGTCTCGGTGGCGTGCTTCTTTGCCTTGTCGGTCGACTTCTTGGCCTCTTCCTTCGAGACGCCGGTCTTGACCATCTCCTGCGAAGAGGTCTCGCCCTTCGGGATCTCGGTGTCGGCTCCGGCGCTCGTGCTCGTGACCTTCACGACCTTGGCGTCGGCGATCTTGCCCTTGATCTTCTTCAGCGCCGCGTTCGCGGACTTCTCGTCCTTGAACTCGCCGGAATAGATCACGTATGCGCCGCCAGAGTCGGGCGCGACGGTGTAGTCCTCGGGATTGATCACGCCGACGTCCGAAGCGCCCTTCGTCGTCGCGGCCTGCTTCGCCGCGTCGACCGCCGCCTGGTCGGAGCCGGTCGGGACGGTCGCGACCTGCACGGTGTAGCCCGAGTCGAGCGTCCAGTCGCTCGTGATCGAGACGTTGGCGACCGCGGCGGTCGCGCCGGTCGGTGCGGCGACGGCCGCTGGACGCGCCGCAAGGGCGGCGAGCAACGCGTCGTTGTTGTCGGTCTTGCGCAAGCCCCCGAGGAAGACCCCGAGGATCAAGGCGACCAGCGTCGAGCCGATCAGCCACGGCAGCGCGCGCTTGGTGACACCGGTGCCGGCGATGCCGTCATCGCCGCCGGTCGTGTCGACGACGCCGCGCTTCCTCTGGCGCTCGGCGATGTAATCGACCGCCGGGTTCGTGACGTAGCGACTGCGCGACCCACAATTGAGGCAGTAGCGCTGCTGGTTGTCGAGTGTGGCGTCGCAGGCAGCGCAGGCATAGCGCTGGGGACCGGCGGGAAGCGGGGTGACGTTGTTAACCACAGGCGACGGTGCGAGCGCCGAGTGATTCTGCGACGCGTCGCTCTCGGGTGTGACGGTGAATGTGGGGCGTGTCTGAGTCATTTCCAACCTAGATTACAAACTAAATCAAATTTGTGTTGTTTAGGAGTATACTCCCCGACCATCGAAACTGCATAAACCCGATCCGGTTTATTTCAATTCAGGAGAAAACCCCGTAAATGAACACAATCAAGCGCAAGATCATCACCGTGATCGTGGCCTCCCTGGCCGCGGTTCTGCTGGTGGGTCCGGCCTCCGCGAACGCGGCGACCGCCAACCTGACCGGCTCCGGCAGCGTCGCCTTCTCGGCTTACCTCGTGCCGATCTTCAAGAAGTACAAGCAGATCACCAAGGGCAAGGTCAACGTGACCTTCAACGTCAAGAGCGGTGACCTGGGTGTGCAGGACCTGAAGGACGGCAAGGCAGACTTCGCAGCCAACGCTCGTGCCCCGATCCCGGGCAGCGCGCTCGACACCGGCACGGCATACATCCCGACCGTTCGCGACGGCCTCGGCATCGTCGTCAACTCGGCCAACAAGGTCAAGAAGCTCTCGCTGCAGCAGGTGCAGGACATCTACCTGGGCAAGATCAAGAACTGGAGCGAAGTCGGCGGCGCCGACCTCGCGATCACTACCTCCGGTCGCGACACCGCTGCCGGCCAGTACGGCTTCTTCACTCAGGTTGTGCTCGGCAGCACCTCGGCAAAGAAGGTCAACCCGGCCGCCGGCTACAAGGCGTTCACGCTCGACACGCTCGTACTGAACAACGTTGCCGCCGACCCGGGTGCGATCGGCTTCGCCGGTCAGGGCTTCATCAAGGCCAGCAAGAAGTACAAGTCGATCGCGCTCTCGTCATTCTCGAAGCCGAAGAAGTACTTCGACCTCAACGAGGCCAACGTCTCCAAGCAGGTCTATCCGCTGTGGCGCTTCCTGTACCTCGTCGTCCGCACCAAGACGCTCACGAGCGGCAAGGTCGGCTTCGACATCTCGAACTCGACCGCGAAGCTGATCGACTGGCTGCGTTACGACTACGACGCCGGCCGTCTGTTCCGCAAGTACGGCGCCGTGCCGTACAAGCAGGCCACGCACCCGCCGCACAAGAAAAAGAAGAAGTAGGACCGCTTGAGCAACCCGCTCAAGAACCTCACGCAGGACAAGCGCGCCGAGTATTTCCTCGGCGCGCTTGCTGCTGGGGTCGCCGTCTTCGTCTACGCGATGTTGATCTTCATCGTCGTGCACGGCTGGCCGTCGTTTTCATACAACGGTCTGCACTGGTTTGGTGGCTCGGCGAGCCTCGATCAGGAACTCGGCAACCTCTACCACTCGGGGATGTCCACACAGGACCCCGACAAATACGACTACACCTTCCACGCCTGGCCGCTGATCTGGGGCACGATCGTCGTCTGCGGCACCGCCGCGATCCTCAGCTTCTTCTTCTCGCTCTTCACCTCGATCTTCGTCGTCGAGTTCGCCCCGCAGCGCGTCCGCGCGGTGGTGATCCCGGCGATCCGCCTGCTCGCCGGCGTGCCGTCGGTCGTCTACGGACTGATCGGCGTCGTCGTGCTCGTCCCCTGGGTCACGCAGCACCTCGTCTCGCAGCAGATCCTCGCTGAGACGAACTATGTCGTACCGCTCTCGGGCTACAACATCGCCGTCGGCGCGCTCGTGCTGATGATGATGATCATGCCGGTGATGACGTCGATCTTCTCCGATGGTCTGCGCAGTGTGCCGAACCTCTGGAAGGAAGGCTCGATGGCATTGGGCGTGTCGAAGTTCCGGACCGTCTGGCGTGTCTCGCTGCGCGCCGCGCGCCCCGCGCTCGTCGCCGGAACCGTGCTCGGCATCGCACGCGCGATCGGCGAGGCGGTGATGCTCGCGATGGTCGTCGCCGTCGCCGGCTGGAGTCCAAACCCGCTCGACGGCTGGATCTTCTGGCTCGAGCCGACGCGTCCGCTCGCCTCAGTGATCCTCACCAGCCACGACCAGGTCGCCGCGCCGACCGTCGCCGCGACACTCTTCGCAGTCGCCGCGGTACTGCTCGTGGCCACGATGCTGCTGTCGTTCATCGGCTGGATGATCAAGCAGCCACTCAAGAAGTACGGGATCCGCTGATGAGCGATCAGACCACTCAGCTCCCCGAGCCCAAGCGGCTCACCCCCGACGACCTCGTCGCTCCGGTGCGGCTGTTCGAGCGCATCGGGATCGCCCTCTGCTGGGCCAGCGCGATCGTCGTCTGCGCGACCGCGGTGTTGATCATCGGTTACCTCTTCGTAAAAGGCCTCGGCAACCTCTCGCTGCACACGATCATCACGCGGCCCGGCGCGGGCAACACATCGAAGATCGACGGCATCCTCGACCCGCTGCTCGGCACACTCATCCTCGCAGTCATCGGCACCGCGATCGCTCTGCCGCTCGGCGTTTGCATCGCGACTTGGCTGGTCGAATACGGAAAGCCGTTCTGGCTCGCGCGAGCGACCGAGTCGGGCATCGAGATGATCGCCGGCGTTCCGTCAGTTGTGCTGGCGCTGTTCGGCACGGTGATCTTCAGCGACGCTCTGCTCGGCTTTCTCTCGACGAAGTCGAATGAAGGCGTGGTGCTCGGACGATCGTTCCTCGTCGCGAGCATCACCCTCTCGTTCGTCGCGCTGCCGCTGATCGTCGGCTCGACGCGCGAGGGACTTCAGTCGATCCCGTCACACGTGCGTGAGGCCTCCTATGCCGTCGGCAAGACCAAGATTGCGACGATCCGACGGATCCTCTGGCCCAGCGTCACCGGTCAGATCGCCTCGGGCACAGTCGTCGGGATGGGACGGATCATCGGCGACACCTCCGTGCTCGTGCTGCTGCTCGGAATCACGCTGCAGTTCACGCCGGCCGAAGGCGGAGGACCGTTCGGCATCCTGCGCGGCTCGGGCGGATCACTCACGACTTTTGTCTACAACTACGCACCCACTGGCGAGGGGAATCAACCGGGTATTGCGTTCGCCGCAGCATTCGTGCTGCTGGTGATCGTGTTGCTGCTCAACGGCCTGGTCGAGTACCTCTCGCGCAAGAAGAAAGCCCCAGAATGGACGAACTGAATCCGCCGCCCCTGAGGCGGCTGACCCCCTCATCTCCAGGCGAGGTGAGCTCCGCCCCTGTCCGCTCACTCCCCGCCGCAAACATCGCCGGTCCCGGTCCTGCGCCGATCTCCTATGACCGCATGCAGGTCAGCGACTTCCACGTCTACTACGGCGACAAAGAAGCAGTCAAGGGAGTATCGCTGCCAGTGCGCCAGGGCGAGGTGCTCGCGCTGATCGGCCCGTCTGGTTGCGGCAAGACGACGCTGCTGCGCTCGCTCAACCGCCTGATCGACATCACGCCGTCGGCCTCGACCCGCGGCGAGATCACGATCGACGGCATCCCGATCTCGGAAATCGACCCGACCGCGCTGCGCCGCGTGGTGACGATGGTCTTTCAGCAGCCGAACCCATTTCCGATGAGCATCTTCGACAACATCGCCTACGTGCTTCGCGAGCAGGCCAAGCGCCGCCCGCGCAAGGCCGACCTGATGGGCAAGGTCAGCGACGCCCTGTCTCGTGCGGGCCTCTGGGATGAAGTCGGCACGCAGCTCGACCACCCCGCCCTGCGCCTCTCGGGCGGACAGCAGCAGCGCCTCTGCATCGCGCGAGCGATCGCCGCGCGGCCGGAGGTGCTGCTGTTGGACGAGCCCTGCTCCGCGCTGGACCCGCGCTCGACCTACACGATCGAGCAGCTGATCCTCAAGCTGCGCGAGGAGGTGGCGGTCGTGATCGTCACCCACAACCTCCAGCAGGCCCAGCGCATCGCCGACTACGTGGCGTTCATGTACCTCGGCGAACTCGTCGAATACGGACCGGCTCGTCAGGTGTTCAGTTCGCCGCAGCAGGAGCGCACGGCCGAGTACCTCTCCGGCGCCTTCGGATGAGCCGACGTTTTCTGCTCATCTGCGCCTTTGCGCTCTGCGCGGTCGTGCTGACCGGCTGCGACACGACCCGCGCGAAGAACGACCGCGCGAAGATCGCGACCGATCGGGTTGTTGTCGGCGACAAGGGCACGAAAGTGCGCAAAGCATTCAGTGACGTGCGGGTGGAGCAGGTTGCGCTGTTGCGGAGTGGACGCCGGGCGGCGATCGCGGTGCTGGTCACCTCGCATTCAGATCAGACCCTCTCGGATCTGCCGATCGTCGTCGGAGTGAACTCGAACGGAAAGCGCAAACAGGTCAACGGGCGGGCGAGGCAGCCCTACTTCGACAGCCATGTGCCGGCGCTCGCCGCCGGCGGGTCGACCTGGTGGGTCTACGCACCTGCTCGCCGCGTCCCACATGGGAAGCCCTACGCGATCGTCGGCGCTCCGTCATTCGATCAGAGGCCTGGTCGCACGATCCCGAAGGTCGAGCTGAGCAGGGTTGTCAGCGGCGCCCACTCGGTGAAGGGCACGGTCAAGAACTCCACCGGCTTCCCGCAGTACCAGATCCTGCTCTACGCAGTTGCTCTCAAAGGCCGGGCCGTGGTCGCTGCCGGCTCGGCATCGAATGCGAAGTTCGGCACCGGCGAGGAGCAGACCTTCCAGATCAAGCTCGTCGGCCGTCCACCGAAGGGAACTGCGAAGCCGACGGCGGTCCCGGCCATCCTCGCGCCGTATCGCTGACCGCCCCATGTCAGTTGTGCCCGAAGCGCACATCCGGGAGAATGCGATCCGCCCAGCTGGGCAGATACCAAGCCCACTCGCCCATCAGACGTAGAAGGACAGGCATCAGCAGCAGCCGAATCAACATCGTGTCAAGCAGCACCGCGACGCCGAGAATGATGCCCATCTCCTTCGGTGGCAGCGGTCCGGAGAGCGCGAAAGTGAAGAACACCGCGACCATCACGGCGCCGGCGGCGAAGATCACGCGGCCCGAGTGCGCGACGCCGCCGACCATCGCTTCGTGCGCGTCGTGGCTGCGATCCCAGTGCTCCTTGGCGCTCGAGAGCAGGAAGACCGTGTAGTCCATCGAGATCGCGAACATCATCGCGAAGAAGAACACCGGCCCCCAAGCGTCGAGGAAGCCCTGCGGCGAGAAGCCGAGCAACGAGTGCAACGCTCCGTCCTGGAAGACCAATTTGGCGACTCCGAACGCGGCACCGGCCGCCAGCAAATTCGTGAGTACACCGGCCGCGGCGACCAGCGGCGCCTGCAGGGCGAGCAGCAGCAGGATGAAGCCGAGTGCGAGCACGACGCCGATCACGAGCCAGCTCTTCCGGTCGAGAGCCGCCTTCAGATCGTGGTTCTCGGCAACCACGCCGCCCACAAGCACCTCGCCCGGAAGCTCCGCCCGCAGGCGATCAATCGTCCGGCCGACCTCCGGAGACGACGGATCGGTCGCCGGAATCGCGTTGTAGAGGACCCATCCGGCGTTCTTCCTGGCCGGCGTGACCGCGGCGATTCCGGGATCCGACGAAAGCGCCGTCCTGGTTTTCGCCGAGGCAGACGTCGGGGCAACGACCTGCATCGCGCCCGCGGCGCCCCTTCCCAGTCCCTCGGCGACTTTCTCGTACCCCACGCGCGATTGATCGCCCGTCGGCACGACTTTGATCGACGGCATCGCAGTCTGCAGATTGAGTACCGGGATCGCGAGCGCCAGTAGTGCTGCCAGTGCGACGCCGCCGAACCCCCATGGGTGGCGCCATAGCCGCTCGGCCCACGCGGCGAACGCTCGCGAGCGGTGCTCGCCGCTGTGCGCCCAAGGCAGCGCAATCTTGTCAACCTTCGTGCCCAGTCGGCCGAGCACGGCCGGGAGTAGCGTCATGGTCGCCGCCAGAATGAACAACACAGCCAACATGATCCCGAGGCTCATCGAGCGAAACGCCGGACTCGGCACCAACATCACTGCGCTGAGCGAGATCAGGACCGTCGCGCCGGAAAAGAGCACTGCCTTGCCGGCCGTGTCCATCGTCTGGGCGGTGGCGTCCTCGGAGGTCAGACCTTCGCCGAACAGCGCTCCTCGGAAGCGGTGCACTATGAACAGGGCGTAGTCGATGCCGAGTGCAAGCGCGAACATCAGCGCGAAGTTCATCGCCCAGATCGAGACCGGCGTGAACTTGGTCGCGATGTAGAGCGAACCCGCAGCGGACACCAACGAGACGATCGTCAGCATCAAGGGGAGCCCCGCGGCGACGAGCGACCCGAACGCGAACAGGAGGATCAGAAGCGTGATCGGCCATGAGATCACCTCCGATTTCATCATCGCGTCGCGGTTGGCCGTATTGAAATCCGACCACATGCCCGGAGCGCCAGTAAGGCTCGCAGTGACGCCGTTGCCAGACGCGCCAGCGATGTCCCCTTTCATCCGGTCCGCGGCACGAACCATCTCGTTGGAATCCTCACCCGCGCCGGCTTGGACCACTGCGACGTGGCCGTCCTTCGAGATCGTCATGCCGACTTGTGGCTGGGCGACCGTCGTCACAGCCGGATCGGACTCGAGAATCTTCGAGACCTTCGCCACCACCGCGCCAAAGCCCGGGTCGGAGACCGTCTGCGAGTCCGAATGCACCGCGACCATCAGCCCGTAGCCGCCGAATCCGTCGAACTTCGCGTCGACGATCTCGCGCGCTGCGACCGACTGCGAGCCAGAAGCCTCCCAGCCTGCACCTGACAGCGCAGTCTCGACGCGCGGGGCGAAGAAGCCAAGCACCAGCACTAGTAGCACCCAGGTGATCGCGACGGCGCGGAAGTGCCCCGCCACCCAGCGGCCCATGCGGCCGATCGGCCCGAGTTCGAGGGTGTGCGAAGCCGCGCTCATGAGCGCTCCTCGGTCAGCGCGCAAGCAGGTTTCAAGCGGGTGAAACGCGCGAGGATCAGCGACGCCCCGCAGAATCCCGCACTCGCGTAGAGCAACTGATTGAGCGCCACGAAACCAGTGAGCAGCAGAAACCACGGCGAGACCGCCGCCGCGAGAATCGACGCCGTCAACACGATCGCCCCGGCGATCAGAAACAGCACGCGCTGCGCCGGCCAGCGATCGTTCCAAGTCTTCTCGTTCATGTTCAAAGCACCAACTTTCCGCGCTTGCGCGACTCGAGAAAGACGCGTTCGAAGGCCAGCTTGGCCCAGTGCGCCTGCGGTCCGGCCATTGTGTGCGCCTTTGGTCGGACGCCGTTCTCACCGCGGGCAAGCACGTTTTCGGCTTTGAAGATCACTCCGTTGTTGCCGCCGTCGAGCACGCAGATCGCCGAGAGTTCGTCGAGCGGCAGAGCTTCGCCCTTGCCCGCGTTGAGCTCCGCCGCGATGTTGCGCGCGGCGACCTTGGCCATCGTTTCGGTCATCTGTCCGGTCTTCGGCACGCCGGCCGGAACGGGAGTCGGCTCGGGCGGCGCGATCGCGATCGCCACGCCGGCCGCGTAGACCTCCGGGTGCTCGGGGTGGCGGAAGTGCTCGTCGACCGGGACGAACCCCATCGGATTGGTCAGACCCGGAGTAGCGGCCACGACATCCACGCCGGTGAACGGCGGGACGATCATCGCGTACTTGAACGGCAGCTCGCGACCTGAAGCGAGCTCGAACGTATCTTGCGTGACCCGGGAGATCTCAGTGTTCGGGATCCCCTCGATGTCCAAGCGATTCAGGAACCTCGTCGCCAACTCATGCGAGTTGCCGACCCCACCGAGCCCAAAATGCCCGATTTCGGGTTCAGAGCTGACGAACGTGACCGGGGCAACTTCTTCGAGCCCTGCCTTCTTGATCTGATGTTTGGCGTTGAACACGAACTCGTAAGAGGCGCCAAAGCACGAGCCACCTTGAGCAGTCCCTACGACCACGGGGCCGGGATCCCTCAGAAATTCCTGCCATGCGACTCCCGCCCGCTGCGCATGCTCAAGGTTGCAGACCGACTGGGTGTGTCCACCGTCCGGCCCGAGGCCGTCGATCTTCTCGAACGCCAGTCGCGGACCGGTGCCCACCAGGAGTTGGTCATACTCGAGCCGCTGGCCGCCGTCCGTCACGACCACGCGGTTCTCAAGATCGATCTCGCCCGCCGCTTCATTGATGAAGCGAATGCCCCGCTTCGCGTAGATCGGCGCCAACTTGAAGGTGATGTCCTCGGGCCTGCGCAATCCGAACGGGAGCCAGATCAGAGATGGAATGAACGTGAAGTGATCACGTGGGTCGAGGACGACCACCTCATGATCCTCGTCGGTTCGTTTGCGCAGTTCGAGTGCGGCGGTGTAGCCGGCGAAACTCGATCCGACGATCACTGTGCGAGTGCTTGGCATGGGACTGCTTTTCAGAGCTCCTGCTAGATGGGACTTGCTTGGTCTTGGAACACTATACAACTTTATAGTTGTATATGCGTTATCATGGTACGTCGCTTCATGAGCAGGAGCTTTACGATTTCGTCATGGCCGCCAAGAACACCCCGCACTCAGAGTTGACCGATCCCGTCATCGACTTGGTCGCCGAACGCTTTCGCGTGCTCGGCGAGCCGATGCGGATCAAGTTGCTCAACGAGCTGCGCGAGCGCGACCTGACCGTGAACGAACTGCGCGAGGCGACCGGCGCGTCGCAACAGAACGTCTCCAAGCACCTTGGCATCCTGCTTCAGGCCGGAATGGTCGACCGCACCAAGGACGGCAATCAGAGCCGGTACTCGATCGCCGACCCAGGCGTATTCGAGCTCTGCGAACTCGTCTGCGGCGGCGTCCGCCGGCGTCTCGACGCGCTCGATCAGATCCTCCGCAGCGCTGCGGCCTGAGACCACGCTTAACCCGCCCTGAACACCCATTTCCCCTGATTTCAAGCCACTCGGGGTACCTTTGGCGCATGAACAGTGATCTGACGCTCTGGCTCGTGCTTGCGGGCATTCCGCTGATCTTCGGTCTCTTCGCGCAGATGAGCGTGAAGCGCACGTTCGCCAAGTACAGCGAGGTCGCTGCCGCCAACGGCATGACCGGTGCCGACGCCGCCGCCGCAGTTCTGCGGGCATCGGGTCTTCCGGGCCTCACGATCAACCCGATCGACGGACACCTCACCGATCACTACGACCCGCGCAACAAGACTCTGAATCTTTCGGCGGCCGTCGGCCAGTCAAACTCCGTCGCCGCGATCGGCGTCGCCGCACACGAGGCCGGCCACGCGATCCAGGACGCCAACGGCTACTGGCCGATGACTTTCCGCCAGACGCTCGTGCCCGCCGCAAACCTCGGCTCAACGCTGTGGTTCCTGCCGGTGATCATCGGTTTTTTCCTGCAGTCGACCGGCCTGGTGACGATCGGCCTGATCCTCTTCTCCGCGGTCGTGCTCTTTCAGCTCGTCACGCTGCCGGTCGAGTTCGACGCCTCGCGCCGCGCACTTGTCGCGCTCGAGGAGAACAACCTCCTGGCCTCGGGCGAGATCGACGGCGCCCGCGCGGTTCTGCGCGCAGCCGCGCTCACGTACGTCGCAGGCTTCGTCGCCGCGCTCGGCCAGCTCCTCTACTTCTTTCTCGCCAGCCGCAACTGAGGCCGCAACTAGCGGCCCCGCGCTGGGTTCTCTGGATACTCTTCCTGAATCTCACGGGCGCGTAACTCAGTTGGTCAGAGTGCCTGCCTTACAAGCAGGAAGTCGCAAGTTCGAGTCTTGCCGTGCCCATACCCCACCCCGCGATCAAGCATGGAGCGCTTGACGATTCAAAATCCTGATGTATCTTCGATTTGTGACAACTAAATCTCGGTTCGGCGTTCTGAGTGCCTCGGCAATCGCACTCATCGCGCTCATCGCGGTGTGCGCCTGGAGCAGCACCGCCCAAGCCAAAACGAAGACATGGAAGCCTTCGAGCAACAAGATCGTGATCGGTCGCTCGATCGGAGGCGTGAAGATCGGCGCTGACTACAAGTCGGCGGCCAAGGCGTGGGGTGGCCTGCGCGAGGGCAGCAAAGGCTTCGTCAAGACGAAGATCCAGAGCACCGAAAACCCGAAGTGGCGTGCCTACTACCTGCTGCCCAGCATCACCAGCCTCTACGCGCAGGACGCACGCTTCGGCGTCTCCAACAACAAGGCCAACCCGGCGGGCTGGAAGAACTCACGCGTCTTCACGATTCGCCTGATCTCGCCCAAGGGCATGACCGGCGGCCCGCTGAACAAGCTCAAGACGAGCCGCGGCATCGGCATCGGCTCGACCATCGACGAGCTCAAAGCCGCCTACCCCGACGTCATCACCGACGATTCGCAGGGCCAGGCCTGGGATGCCGCCAACCCGACGTGCGCCGGCCTGCCGAGCTGCGTGACCGCGACGACGACGCGCCCGAAGCCGACTTACTACTTCCTGACCGCCGCCGACAAGACTTGGCGTATCACCGCGTTCAAGACACTCGACGACTCCGACACGATTCAGCAGATCTTCATGTCGGTGACGGGTCCCATCGGCAAGTAGTCCAGCTTTTCATCTGCCACAATTCCCCGGCATCCTGGGGATGTAGCTCAGTTGGTTAGAGCGCCGCCCTGTCAAGGCGGAGGTCGCGAGTTCGAGTCTCGTCATTCCCGTAAAAACCGCCACATGGCGGTTTTTTCGTTTCAGGATGCGAAGGCCTGATCGGCCGCGCGGAAATGCTCCATCAGCTCGTCCTGCACATTGCGCCGCTGATCGGGTGACGGAGGCGTGAGGCGTGTCCAGTCGCCATCGGTGCCGAGCTCCCAGGCGTTGGAGTTGTCTGCGAAGCAGCGCTCGAGGGTGTCGAAGAGCTCGTCTTTCAGAGCCTCGTCGTCGACCGGCGTG
Organism: Solirubrobacterales bacterium; assembly: GCA_047605325.1. Taxonomy (GTDB): domain Bacteria; phylum Actinomycetota; class Thermoleophilia; order Solirubrobacterales; family JACPNS01; genus JACPNS01. Next base: position 37,336 of record JASGFX010000016.1, read on the forward strand.
ACCAGCTCGACGCGGTTGTCGAGGTTGCGGCGCATCATGTCGGCGGAACCGATCAGGACCGTGCGTTCCTCGCCGCGGACGAAGCCGTAGATGCGCGAGTGCTCGAGGAAGCGGCCGACGACCGAGTTGACGCGGATGTTCTCGGAAACGCCGGGAACTCCCGGACGCAGACAGCAGATGCCGCGTACGTTCAGCTCGACCGGAACCCCCGCGCGCGAGGCGCGGAAGAGCGCCTCGATGCAGGCCACGTCGACCAGCGAGTTCATCTTCATCTTGATCTGCGAAGGCGTACCGGCGCGGTGCGCCGCGATCGTCTTGTCGATCTCCTCGAGGATGCCACTGCGCATCTGGCTCGGCGCGATCAGAACCTTGCGCATCTGGCTCGGGCGCGCGAAGCCGGTGAGAAAGTTGAACATGTCGGTCACGTCCGCGCCGATCTGCGGGTCCGTCGTGAACAGGCCGAAGTCGGTGTACAGACGGGCGGTGGCCGAGTGGTAGTTGCCGGTGCCGATGTGCACGTAGTTGCGCACCCGGTCGCCCTCGCGGCGTACGACGAGCACGCACTTCGTGTGCACCTTCAGAGCCGGCGGACCGTAGACGACGTGCACACCCGACTGCTCGAGCTCGCGCGCCCACTGGATGTTCGCGCGTTCGTCGAAGCGCGCCTTCAGCTCGACCAGCGCCACGGCCTGCTTGCCGCGCTCAGAGGCGCGGATCAGGGCCGGCACCAGCGGCGAGTCGTCACTCGTGCGGTACACGGTGAGCTTGATCGCCAGTACGTCAGGGTCATTGACTGCCTCGGCCACGAACCGCTCGACCGACGACGAGAAGGACTCGTATGGATGATGCACCAGGAAATCGCCCTCGCGCATCGCCGCCAGCACCGGGATCGGCTCGCCGTCTGCGTCGCGCAGCTTGGCCGGGACCATCGGCGACCACTTCGAGTCGCGCAGGTCGTCGTGGCCGGAGAGCTTGACGATCTCCCAGAGATCCACGAGATCGAGCATGCCGTCGATCTCGTAGAGATCGCGCTGGTCGATCTCGAGCGACTCGACGAGTTCTTCGCGCATCTGCTTGGCGATGCCGCGGCCGACCTCGACGCGCACGACTTCGCCGAAACGGCGACGGCGCAGCTCGTCTTCGACGGCGCGGAGCAGATCGTCGGCTTCGTCGGAAACCGTGAAATCGGCGTCGCGGGTCACCCGGAAGGGGGCGTGGCTGACGATCTCGGTGCCCGGGAAGAGCATCTCGAGGTTGTCGGCGATCACGTCTTCCAGCGGCACATGGACGTTCTCGATCGTGACGAAGCGAGGCAGGATCTCCTTCGGCACCTTCACGCGCGCGAAGGTCGTCTGCTCGAGTTGCGGATCGCGCAGCAGCACCGCGAGGCTGAGCGAGAGATTGGAGATGTACGGGAACGGGCGCCCCGGGCCGACAGCCAGCGGGGTCAGCACCGGAAAAATCTGTGACTCGAACACGCGTGTCAGCTCGGCGCGCTGCGCCTCTGTCAACTCGTCGACCCGGCGGATCTCGATCCCGTGCTCGGCCAGTTGCGGAATCAGCTCGTCGGCGAGCAGCCGCGACTGGCGCTCGACCTGGGCATGCAGGCGCTCGTTGATCCCCTCGACCGTCTCGTCGGGTGTGCGGCCGTCGGGTCCGCGCTTCTCGATGCCGGCGTCGATCAGGTCGTGCATGCCGGCGAGGCGGATCATCACGAACTCGTCGAGGTTGCTCGAGAAGATCGCCGTGAACTTGACGCGCTCGAGCAGCGGATTGCTGCGGTCCTCGGCGAGTTGCAGCACACGATCGTTGAAGTCCATCCACGAGAGTTCGCGGTTGAAGAAGTATTGGCGGTCGCGCAGATCAACCTCGTCGGCCTGCAGCTCGCGTGCGGCCGACTCGGCGGTGGTGCGCGTGGCCGGGACCGGCGTCGATTCGAAGGCGTCGCGTGGGATCACGCCGTGCTCCTGCGTGCGGGTGAGGTCCGGGTCGGTCATGAGAGCAATTCCAGCAGCTTTCCCTCGCGAAGTCCACCCTTGCCGATGCGCATCGGCTTGCCGAGCCGATCGCCGATGTCCTCGAGGATCATCACGCCGGCCGGCAGCACCTGGACGCGCTCGATGTCGAGACCGAACTCCTCGGCCACCTCGTCGGCGGCATTGCGCGTGATCAGGCGGATTGCGCGTTCCATCGTCTCGTGCTCGAGCGTGTTGCCGACCATCCGTCGCAGCGAGGATGCGCAGCCGCCGATCGCGATCACCTGGTCGACCTGCGGAAAGGGAAACTCGTCGAACATCGCGGTGACCGCGGCGCGCGCGGCGTCGAGGTCGGCGGCGCTCGGTGGATCGTTGTGGATGTGCTGATCGGAGATCATCCCCGAGCCGATCCGGAATGACGTGGACCACTTGACGCCGTCGCTCAGTGTGCCGACCGCTACCTCGGTCGATCCTCCGCCCGCGTCGATCACGGCGATCGTCTCCTCTTCTTCCTGCGGAAGGTGGTGGGTCGCGCCGAGAAAAGCGAGCCGTGCCTCTTCGTGCTCATCGAGTACGTCGATTTTCAGACCGCTCTCCTTCTTGATGTGATCGACGACTTCTTCGCCGTTCGTGGCGTCGCGCGTCGCGGCCGTAGCCATGGCGTAGACGTCGTCGGCGCCGAGCACGCCCGCAAGCTTGATCTGCGTGTTGATCGTGCTCGCGAGATCGTCGATCTTCTTCTGCGGGATCGAGCCGTCGTCCTTGAGGCCGCGCCCGAGACGCGTGAAGGCGCGCTGGCTGAGCAGTTGACGGAAGCCGTCGCCGTTCTTTTCCGCGACGAGCAGGCGCGTCGTGTTCGACCCGATGTCGATCACCGCCGCCGGGTGCTTTCCGTTGCTCTCCTTGCCGCTTCCTGCCATGCGTCTATCTCACCATACGCGGCGGGCGTTTCTGTGAAGCTTTCGGGCTCAGGATGGGAGCTCGCGCAGGCGCTCGGCGAGCAGGCGACTGTGGATCTTCTGGCTCGGTCCCGAGGGCAGCTCGGCGGGGAGCGACTCGCTGCCGTCGGCCGTGACTCGGGCGCGCAGTGGGATGCGGCGGCGCGTGGTGAGCAGAATGCCCTCGAGGATCGGGTCGAGCGGCGCGGCGTCGGCGGCGGCGCCGAGCTGCCGTTCGATCGCGCGCGCGGCGGCGTCGGCCTCGAGGCTGGCGAGGCCTCCCTGCTTGACGCCGCGGTTCGTGACGTCGCCGACGGCATAGACGTTGGTGGTTCCGGGAACGAGTTGGTGATCGTCGACCGGCACGAAGCCTGCGCCGTCGACCGGCACGCCCTCGGGCACCGACGGCTCAAGCGCGGGCATCGTGATCACACGGTCGGCATCGATCTGCATGCCGTCCGAGAGCGTCGCGCGCTCACCGTCGTAGGCGATCACCGTCTGGCCCAACCGCACGAGCAACTCGAGCTCGCGGCAGAGCGCGGATACCTCAGCGCTGTGCTCGGCGCCGAAGTACTCGAGCGGGGCCAGCTCTGGCGTCGTGACCCCGACCGCGACCTGTTGGACGGACTTCTGGTCGGCGCGATCGGCCGTCATCACGGCGAGTTCGTAGAGCGGAAGCGGGTAGGACGGACCCGCCGGCATGGTGAAGAGGACATTGCGCAGCACGCCCGAGTCGATCTCGGCGACGACCGACTTGAGCTCATCCATCGAGCCGGGCGTCGCGACCGTGATCGCGGGCGCCGGTAGGTAGGCGGTCGGAGTGGCGCCGGTCGCGAGCACGAGCGCGTCGAAGCTGAACTCATCGCCCTCGGGCGAGTAGGCCTTGCCAGCAGCCGCATCCACCCGCTCGATCGTGCCCAGCCACTGCTGGACCCGCGGGTGCCGGATGATCTCGCCGACCGAATAACTGGCAGTCTCGACGACCCCGAACGGCTCCATCACACTGTTTGGCCGGTAGACGAACTCGGTCTGCGGCGAGATCAGCGAGATCTCCGCGGCGATCGACGCGCTGCCGCTGAGGGCGAGGGTCGCCTCAAGCGCCCCCGGCCCGCTGCCGGCCACAAGAATCTTCGGGGCCTCGCTCATGCTCTGAATCTACCGCGCGCCGCCCGCGCAAAGCCAAGTCCCGCACACACATACGTCCTGCCGACCCTTGGCAGGACGTATGTGTATGCGGAGAACCGCCTGAGACCGCGTGGTGATGAATCGCGACGAAGAAATATCTGCTTTTCAGGGGGTAAACGGAGGCCGCTCAAACCCTTAAAGGAATGAAGGGTCAATTCTGCTCAGGGGGGAACTTGCGTGGCAAGTGGCATCCAACTCAAACCGAAAAACGCCGTCAACCGGATGTTCCATCTCACATCTCGCGGGATCGGTCCGCTCAAACCATTTCTTCGGGACGTCGACAAACGAGAGTTTCTGGGCAGGTTCGCCTGGTACCTAAGCGCCGACACGTACACGACTTCGGCACGACGTCCCTACGAGAAGCTCTACGACGAGATCGGGGTGCTCGGGTACTGCGTGCTTGACAACCATTTCCATCTGATCGTCCAGCAGTTCAGCGCAAATGGGATGGAGCGGCTGATGCGGCGAGTGTTGACCGGCTACGGCCGGTACTACAACCAGGGTCCCAACAACTGGCGCGGACCGATCTTCCAAGGCCGGTATGCCGCCCAACCCATGGGCGACGCCGACCACGCTCGGGAGATGCTCGGCTACGCGATCCTGAACAACCCGATCGCTCAGCTCGACTACGAGTTCTGCAGCAACGCAGTGATGCTGGGGGAGCGAAACAGCTCCTGGCTGCGAACGGATATCGCCCTCGGAGTGTTCGGCGGAGTCGACGGCTATCGCGACTACATGAATCGCACAGGCCCCAGGCGGGTCGAGTCGAAGCTGAGGGCTTGGGGGATCGATCCGAACCTCCACCCCTACCGGCCGATCTGAATTTCAAGCCTCGCCGCGCATACACATACGTCCTGCCAGTGGTCGGCAGGACGTATGTATACGCAAAAAATGGCTTGGTACCGGGCTAGATGTGCGGATTCGACTTGACCAGGCGCTTGCGCTGGATCTCGTGGAGGCCGCCGGTCTGTTCGAGATCCTTGCAGGCATTCTCGATGTCCTGGGCGAGCGTCTCGACCATCGTGTAGGTGAAGCTCTCCTTGACCAGCGCGCGCAGTAGCACGACATCTTCGGCGTTCGCCGGCAGGGAGTAAGCGGGCACCATCCACCCGCGCGTCGCCGAGAGCGCCGCGGCGACGTCGTATTCGTCGAAGCCGTAGTCCTTGTTCAGCTTGAACGCCACGAGCGGCAGCTGCGGATCGCCCTCGAGCACGAGATCGAAGTAGCCGGTCTCTTTGATCCGACGACCGAGTTCGATGGCGTTCTCGGCCATCAGCTTGATCACGCCGGCATAGCCCGCCCGGCCGAGCCGGACGAACTGGTAGTACTGCGCGAGCAGCATCGACGAACCGGTGGAGAAGTTCAGCGTGAAGGTGGCGTCCTCCTTGCCGAGGTAGTTCTCCATGAACACGAGATCGGGGCAGAGATCGGCCTTCTCGCGGAAGATCACCCATCCGACGCCGGGATAGACCAGACCGAACTTGTGGCCCGACGCGTTGATCGACCGCACCTGCTCGAGGCGGAAATCCCATTTGACGTCCGGGTAGAGGAACGGCCACACAAAAGCGCCCGAAGCGCCGTCGACGTGCATGGGCACGTCCAGACCGGTCTCCTCGCGCAGCGCGACGAGCATGTCGTTGATCCCCTCGACGTCGTCGGAGTGCCCCGTGAAGGTCGTGCCGACGACCGCGGCGACACCGATCGTGTTCTCGTCGACAAACGGTTTCACGTCGTCGGCGTCGATCGTGTATTTGCCGTCGGAGAGCGGAACGATGCGCGGCTCTACATCGAAGTAGCGGCAGAACTTGTCCCAGACGACATGTACGTCGCCGCCGAAGACGAGGTTGGGCTTGGTGGTGTCCTTGCCCTCGGCCTCCCGCCGTTTGCGCCAGTTCCACTTGAGGTTCAGTGCCCCGAGCATGATCGCCTCGGACGATCCCTGCGTACGCGCACCGGTCGTCTCGCCAGGTGCATTGAAGAGATCGGCGAGAATACGGATGCAGCGCTGCTCAATCTCGGCCGTCTGCGGATACTCGGCGTGGTCGATGAAATTGCGGTGCAGGTTGTCGGCGATCAGGCGCTGGGCGGAGGGCTCCATCCAGGTGGTCACGAAAGTCGCGAGGTTGCGCATCGGGTCGCTGTCCAGAAAAAGCTCGGCCTCGATCAGCATCCGCGCCTCCTCCGCACCCATGCCCACGTCGTAGAGACGCTCGGTCGGCAGTTTCTCCATGGCGAGCTTGTCGCCAGAGCCATCATAAAAATCGTTGATCGCGTGCATGCGCGCGACACTACAGATCGCCACGACTGTCCGCATCGCCCGAATGCGGTTAAACGCGGAGCGGCCACCCGAAGGTGGCCGCTCGCACTACTGAGTCATCCGAGGAGGCGACTTAGTACAGCACTGAGTCAGGGGGCGACACAGTGAAGGCGTAGGTCTGACCGGGGCCGGACATCAGGCCGGTCAGGACCAGGTTCATCAGACCGCAGTTGGTCATCGACGGGAACGTCGTCGAACCCGAGAACGACACCTTGCCGTTGCCGAGATCGGAGACCGGACCGTCGTAGTTGAGCGGGAACTTGACAGCCGAGGAGGTCTCGCAACCGACCGGGATCTGAACCAGCGAGCCCTCGCCGAGCGAGTTGACCTTGACGACCACATCCGCGTTGCCGTGGATGTGCAGCTGGCCGTTGTTGTCAACCGAAACAGAACCGGTCACGCTCTTCGTGTCGAGCTGCAGGCGCACGGTGACGGGCAGCAGCGTGATCCAGAGGTTCTGGTCGAACGTCGGGACGCTGAGCGTCGCGTTCTTGAGCTGTTGCGCGGTGACATCGGCGTCGGCCGAAAAGGTGCCGCCGCTCGGCAGAGTGACGTCCTGACCGAGCAACTTCAGCCCGACCTTGCCCGAGAGCGGCCACTTGTTCATCGAGATGACGTAGTTACCGGTGTTGGAGTTGGCCGTCGAGGTCGGCTTGCTGCGCAGCGTGATGCAGGTGCCCAGCGTGATCCCACCGTTGAAGCGGTCGCCGAGGAAGTCGAGCGCCTCGGGCGCAGCCTGGAACTGCGTCGCGATGTGTTCGCTCGGATACGTGTCGTAGGTGACGTTGGTGCCCTTGCCGCAGTAGTCGCTCTTGAGCTGCAGCGACTGCGCGAGCGGGATGAACTCGTCGGCCTTCCCGTGGTACAGGTAGACCGGCACCGGGATCTTCTTGGCGCCGAGCTTCTGGGCATCGACGGCCGCGCCGATCGCCGGTTGCGCCAGCAGCTGCGCGAGCGATTGATTGCCGACCGTGTACTCGGAGAGCGAGTGGTTCATGAATGTGAACAGCGCCTGGAACACGCAGTACGTCTTGGCCTGGGCGATCGTCGCCTGACCGTTGGCGTTGGCCAGCGTGTTCAGGTTGATCGCAGAGGGGTACTGCTGCGCGAGGCCGTAGATCGCGGAGAGCATGAACGCCTCACCGTTGCGACCGTCGAGGTACGCGGCGGTTGCGCGCAGGTCGGCCGGGACGCCACCCGCTGCGACGCCGACCACGTTGAGCTCGGAGGCGTAGGAGGCCTCGATCTCACCGGCGGCGGCAGCGGTCTGACCACCCTGCGAGTAGCCCCAGATGCCGACCTTCGTGCTGCTCTTGAGCCCGACGCTCGGGATCTGGAACGCGCTGCGGACGCCGTCGAGCAGGGCGCGGGCGGCGTTGCCACCGACGATGTAGCTCGGGGTCGCACCGCTCACGTAGCCGTCGTTGTCGGTCACGACGACGGCGTAGCCCTTCTTCAGAGCGGCGACGATGTTGGCGATCTCGTAGTCGGTTCCGTCGGCGAGCTGCTTGCTCGGCGCGCATTGCGGACCGAGACCATGGGTGCCCACGGCGTAGGCGATGACCGGGCGCGGGTTCAGGCCGAGGAAGCCGGCGTCCCAGCTGGCGGTCGGGACGAAGACCGTGCCGCTGACGACGTTGCGAGTGCCGTCGATCTTGGTCGACGTGTACTGCGTGCGCCAAACCTTCACGCCGGGCGAGCCCGAGCCGAGGTTGGCGGATGAGCTCGCGTACTTGACGAGCGTGCCGTTTCCGGAAGGCAGGCTCGACGGAGCGTTGTAGATGTCGGCGACCGAAGTCGAGGTCGCGGCGGAGGCCCCGGTGGCCATGGCGAGTGCGATGAGGATCGGCAGCGTGACGGCAGCCATCCGCACCTTCAGGCGGTGATTCAGCATGTTTCCCCCCAGGGAAAGTGTTGATCGTTCTAGAGACATACCGGCGGCCACCCCCCAGGTGACCGACCAGTCACTTCAGTGTACAAGAAAACTCGAAACCAATTCGGTTTTTGTTTCGGTTTCTGAATGGCCGGTACTCTCACCGCCAGGGGGAACGGGGAATTGGCAACCAACCAACCACGCCAGAAGCGCAGCCGAGAACGGGTCGAGAAGATCATGCTCGCCGCCGCCGATGAGCTCGCGAAAACCGCCGACGCGAACGCTCTGACCACCACTTCAGTCTCGAAGCGCTCTGGCGTTCCCGTGGCGACGATCTACCGCTACTTCGCGGATCGCTCGGCGATCATCTCAGCATTGATCGATCGCGAGACGACCGAGATCGACGACGTCGTCGCCAAGCGGCTCGAGCAACTCGAGACGATCACCTTCGACACGCTGCTTCAGACGATCATGTACGCGCACCTCGACCACTTCCAGGCGAGCCGGCGCTCGATCGTCCTGTGGTTCGGCGCCCGCAACAGCAAGGAGGTGCTCGGCCGAGTCGAGCGCCGCTATCGCTACCTCGGCAAGTGGCTGATGGACGGCGCGATCGCGTCGGGGATGGCCACCCCCGAGTCTCCGCCGTGGGGCGGCGAGGCGATCGTCTGGGTCTGCGACCGCGGATTCGAGTTCATGTTCCGCGAGAACCGCACGCCCGAGACCGAGCGCGAGATCATGGAGATCACGATGACGATGATCCGCCTGATGCTCGTCGACTACTCAACTGAGCTCGGCACCGAGGGCGTCTCTCGAGAAGTTTTTCGCGAGCACTTCGGGCCTTACATCCCGCCGAGCGGTTCGACCGACTGACATCACAACACAAGAGAGCCGCCCCGAAGGACGGCTCTCTCGAATGTGCATCTGAAATGAGGGGCGGCTACTGCGGCCGGTGGGATCATCCCCTGCCGCCGCCCACCTCACCGGTGCGTGGTTTGGATTTCGCTGATGCGAAGCACGAAACGCGTCAGCGTTCCAGCACCTCCAGGATCCCGCAAGACATATGACTGATACGGACCACCTCCTCTCTCTGGTGGATTCATTGAACCACCCGGAGAGGCGGAGGAGTCCGGTTCAGTTCGGTTGCGCTAGGCCGGCGTCTTCGTCGACGGGTCCGGGACGATGCGGATGTACGGCTTGGGCTGATCGAAGCCCTCGGGGTACTTCTCGTGAGCCTGCTCGTCAGAGACGCTGCCGGCGATGATCACGTCGTCACCCTTGTTCCACTGAGCCGGCGTGGCCACGGCCTCGTTGGCGGTCAGCTGCAGCGAATCGATCACGCGGAGGATCTCGTCGAAGTTGCGACCGGTGGTCATCGGGTAGATCAGGATCAGCTTGATCTTCTTGTCCGGGCCGATCACGTAGACGTTGCGCAACGCGGCGTTCTGAGCCGGAGTGCGCAGAGTCGGGTCGGTGTCGATCAGTTCGAGCATGCCGTAGGCGTTGGCGATCGAGTGATCGGTGTCGCCGATGATCGGGTACTGCGGGCGGGTGCCCTGGGTCTCCTCGATGTCGTCGGCCCACTTCTCGTGGTTGTCGACCGGGTCGGTCGAGATGCCGATCACCTTGACGCCGCGCTTGGTGAACTCGGGCTCGATCTGCGCGAGGTAGCCGAGTTCGGTCGTGCAGACGGGCGTGAAGTCACGCGGGTGGCTGAACAGGACGGCCCAGCCGTCGCCGATCCAGTCGTGGAAGTTGAGCTCGCCCTGGGTGGTCTGGGCGGTGAAGTCCGGTGCGTCGGAACCGATGGTGAGATTGGACATGTGGTGCACTCCTGGGGGTGTTCGAAGGATGTCCCCAGATAATACCCCTATTGCCGATCTGATTTAGCAGTAATTGTGAAGTCGGCGTGACGGGCCAGGGCTTCCGGGGCGCGCCCCAGCCCGTCTCGCTCGAGTGATCAGCAACCGCTGATCGGCACTGCCTGCTTCGTCGTGACTGGCGAGTTCCCGCTGCCGGGCGTGAACACACCGTCGACCGAAGAGTCGGCGATGCACGACGGATCACCCACGTCGACCAAAGCGAGCAACTTGCTCGAAACGAGCACGCCGTTGAGCTGGCCGCGGTCGGGCTGATTGAGGTTCAAGTTGAAATGCGTGATCGGGAGGTCGGGCAGGCTCGCGAATTTCACGACGTAACGCTGCTCGCAGTTGACTGTGCATGTCGGGTCGAGCTGCTCAAGCGCCGTCGTCGCGTAGAAGCGAACATCGATCCCGGTACCGACAAGACGTATGCCGAGATACGGAAGCGGCGTCTTGTTGATCAGATAGACGGACCCGAGGAGCGGATCCTGGAGCACCGGGCTCACGACGCTTGCCGTGCCTACGACCGAAGCCGCGTTGCAACCGGTGACGTCAAACCCGCCGATCGCGTTCGCTGAAGGCGCCGCCGAACCCGGGCAGCGATCAGCCGCTCTTCCGAACGCCGGATAGTTGGGCCCCATCGGAGACGGCTCCGCGACCGAGACCGCGCCGATCGACGAGTTGCCGCTCGGCAGGTCGACGTCGGTCACCACGCCGGTCTCTGTGCCCGCCGCAGTGCTGCTGAACTGCTGAGTCATCGTTGGGGCGAACGGCAGACTCGCGCACCCGGTCGCCGCATAAGGCTGGGCCTGCACAGCCGTCTTGTTTCCAGGAATGTCGCCGGTCTGCACCGCGAACTGATCTGCTGAGCAACGGCTCGGGTTCGTCAGCAGCGGGAACGGTGAACCGGCAGAACCGTTGATGTGCATCTTGAAGTCGAGCAGCCAATATTTGATGAAGCGCGCCGGGTCGTAGATGTCACCGACGACGGTCGGGATCGCGTCCGAGAAGACGCGCATGACCTGCGAGTTGTTGGTCAGCTGGATCCGCAGCGGAATGATCACGTCGGCGTACGGCTTGACCGGTCCGAATACGCGGATCACCATGCCGGCGACATCGCCGGGCGCCTGCGGGCCGGTGAAGTAGACGTCTCCGGGCGCGCGCTTGAGGTCGATCCCGCCGTAGATCGTGTAGTCGACGTCGACGCTGCCGATCTTGGTCTCGGCCGGGCAGGTCGCCTTCGCGAGGTTCGCGTCGGGACAGCGCGGGAACGAATTGAGCGAACCGATCAGACCCTTCGGAAGGTTGACGTCAATGCTGCGCATCTGACCGGCACCGGTCGGGTCGATGTCGATGTCGAGATCGGGGTGCGCCCCGGCTTGAGTGGTTGTCGTGGAGGCGGAGTAGGCCGAACTCCAGTCACCGACCGAGAAAGCCATCGTGCGGGCGTCGCCGATGATTCCGTTGGAGCGTGCCCGTGTCGAGAACACGTAGCTGCCGACGGCCAGCGGCGATGCCGGCTGGTATGCCGGCGCGCCAGCGGAATTGCCGCACGGCGTCCACACCGGCGCGGCGCCCTGTGAGACGAGCGAACAGTCGTACTCGGAATTCGGCCAGTTGGCGTCACCGCCGACATCGAGATGGAAGACCGGCTGGCGCTCGGTGACCCCGAGGTTGTCGATGCGATCGGCCTCATCGACCTGCGGCGCAGCTGGCGCGCGCGGACCGGACGCGAACGTCACCACGGCGGTTCCGACATTGCCGTCGGAATCAGTGGCAGTGATCGTGAGGCGGGTCGGGCTCTGCGTGTCGACGTCCGGGAGGGCGATGCCGCTGGCACAGGCGCGCTCGTACTGGAGATCGGAATAGTCGTACTCGGGGTACCACGTGTCGACCGCGCAGCGAACGCTGGTGATCGTCTTGCCGTTGGGGCTGACCGCGGTGAAAATCGGTGTCAGGCGGTTCGTCAGCTGGGTCGAACCCTGGATCGGCGAACTGATCGTGACGACCGGCGGGCGCACCGTCGCGACCGTGAAGAAACGGTCCTTGTAGGCGAGGTTGTCGGCGAGGTCACGCGAGATCACGCGGATCTTGTGCGCGCCGTCGGTGAGGTTGCTGTAGGTCTGCGTGCCGTTGCACTCGGTGATCGCGCCGAGGTCGAGCCTGCAATAGCTGACCGCGCCTGCCTCGGTTGTGAAGTTCAGCGTCACAGTCGTTCCCGTGAGCGTCGCTCCATCGGACGGCGAGCTGATGTCGATCGCAGGTGGCGTGACGTCGACGGTGAAGCTGCGGGTGGCCGGGGTCGGGTCGGCCGCACCGGTCGCGCCCACCGCGCGGACGCCGAAGCTGTGCTGTCCCTCGCTCAGAGTCGGCACGGTGTAGGGCGACGCGCAGGCAGTCCAAGCGCCCGAGTCGACACGGCACTGGAAGTTTGCGCCTGCCGGATTTGAGTTGAAGTAGAACTGCGGCGTCTTTGTGCCGACATAGTCGCCCGGCGTGGCGGTGAACGTGGTGTCCGGCGGGCAGTTGGTCTGCGGATACAGCGCGCCGATGATCGACTGTGCGCCGCTGTAGCCGGTGAAGTAGCCCCACGCGGTGGCGTAGGGACAGGAGTTGGCCGGGTTGTTGACGAAGGTCGCGCTGAAGCTGAGCGTCGCACTCGACCACGGGACCTGCGGCAGGGTCTGGAAGCTCGCTGTCACGCCGTTGTTCTCGATCCCGGCGGAGCCGCGAAGGATCGCGATTGTTCCGCGCGCGCCGCGGACGATGTACGCGAACTCGATCGGACTGCGCGAAGTCAGGTAGATCTCGCCGGTCATGGCGGCCGGCAGGAAAGGCACGTTCACGTTGGCGGTGCCAATCTTCGCGGTTGCGGGGCAGCCGTCCGCGGCGAGCTGCACCTCGGTGCACAGTCCGGTCGCGTTGAGCACGCCAAGGTTCACCGTGGTTCCGCTCGGCAGCGTGACCTGGATGTTCTTCAAGTTGGTCTGCTGGATCGCAGCTTCGGCAGTCGGCACCTTGACGGTGGCTGAAATACCGGTCGCCTGACCTGCGCTCGCGTTGTCGGACTTGATCGTGAAATCCGGATCCATCGGGAGCTTGTCGCAGCCGGTCGGCGCGTATCCCGCCGCGAAGCTCTGCTGGGCGCCGGCATATGAGGTGAAGGTGGCGCGCGAGTTGGCGGCGTCGCAGCGCGTCGGCGCGTAGACGAAGTAGCCGCCGGTCTGCCCCGAGCCGGTGCGCGAGTTCAACGTGATCGCGATGTTCGAGATCGTCATCGCGGTGCTCAGTCCGATCGTCGACTTGATCGTCCTCGGAATGTTCGGGACGAGAATCGAAAGGCCGTAGTCGGCGTCGAGCCCGGAACGCACCGTGGTGAGGCCGGTCGCACGGCCACTCGTGAAGAGGAACTTCTGGTAGTTCGTCGGGCGCACGACGAAGCCGAAGTTGATCACGGAGTTCGCATCCGGGGTGATCGAATAGACGGCGCCGGTCGATGTGGAGGTGATCGATCCGATCCTGTACGAGATCGTGATCGTGCCGACCTGCGTGCTCGTCGGGCAGGCGTCGCTGTTGAAGCTCACGGTCGCACAAGGTGTCGTGACGGCCTGCGGATTGAGCATCAGACCGGCTGGGAGGTCGATCTGGAGCTGCGAGAGGTCGTCGCCGTTGGCGTCGCCCGCTGCCGCGTTGATCGCACCGGCGAAGGTCACCGACGGGTGCCCTCCCGCCTGGGTCGTGCTCGGGGTCTGCGACCAGCCGGTCGCCGTGAACGCAGCGCCCGCAGGCGGTGCGCCGATCGCCAGCACCGCGCTCAGTGCGGCGGCAATCGCGAAGAAGATCTGGATCCAAAGCGTGCTCGAGCCGACGCGATCACTCGCGACGGCGTGCCTGCCGTAATACATGCGTTTCCCCCCTGATGGTCCCGTCTTGCCGGCCCGCCTCTGCTTTCGGACCGATCGGAACATTTTTACGAACACTGATGTTCGTGGAACGGCGGGGACTCTACACCATCTGAGCGCCGCGTGCAACTGCGGCTAGCTTGGAAGCAATGCAGTTGCTCGCATATTCGGATCTCCACGGACGGCTTCCACACGTCACGCCCTGCGAAACCCTGCTGATCGCCGGCGACATCTGCCCGATCATCGGAGAACACTCGCCCGATTGGCAGGCGACCTGGCTCAAGGAGGTCTTCGCGCGCTGGTGCGATCAGCTGCCGGCCCAGTCGATCGTGCTCGTCCCGGGAAACCACGACTTCGTGTTTGAAGAGTTCGGAGGGGGCCACGACTACGGACTTCCGGCAAAGGTCACGCTCCTGATCGACGCGGGCGTCGAGCTCCCGGGCGGGCCACAAGTCTTCGCTCAGCCGTGGGTGCCGGCGCTGGAGAAGTGGGCCTTTTACGCCAGTTCAGAGACGCTCGCCGCAAAGGCCGCGGGGATCCCGGCCGGCCAGGACATCTGGCTCCAGCACGGCCCGCCGCTCCCGCGCGATGTCAGCAGCTACCGCCTCGACTACGTCTCCCCCAGACACGTTGGAAACGAACAGATCGTTCCGACGCTGCTGGATCAGAAACCGCCGCTGCTGATCTGCGGGCACATCCACGAGGGCTTCGGCCGCGCGCGAATCGGCGAGACCGACGTGTTCAACGTGAGCTTCCTCGACGAGTTCTACGACCTGCGTTGGCGCTGGCTCGAACTCGAGTGGGACGATTCCACGCGCGAGTTCACGCGCGCGGAGCTGATCGAAGCGGATCGCCCCGGCGAGCTGTTCTGGGATTGCGTGCCGGCAGACTGACTTCGCGCCGACGCTACGCGGTGCAGGTCGAAGTCCGCAGCGTCAACTTCTTGTATGTGAGCTTCTTCTTGTTCAGATAGCCGACAAAGAGCGGCGAAGCATCAGTGAGCGAGGCGGTCTTCTTCAGTGCGCCGTTCTTCTTGCGCGCGAATCCGGCCTTCGCCTTCTTCTTGCCGGCGCCCGAGAGCTTGTAGGTGAAGCCGATCGTCCTTGCGTCGTTTGACAACTTGCCGGAGACCACGAGCGTGTACTTCTTGTCGCCGACCTTGCCGGTGATCTTCAGCGTCTTGAAGGCCGCAAAGCAGCTGTAGGTGCTGGGCGCGCAGGGCCCGCCGTAGACGCTGACCGGATCCGACGCCGGCGACACATTGCCAGCAGCGTCGACCGCGCTCACCGCATAGCTCGCGGTCTGGCCGCAGGCAAGATTCGCGTTCGCCGAGGTTTCGCCGCCGGAGTAGATCTGAACGTCGCCCGACGTGACGACGTAGTGAGCGACCCCGACATCATCGGCCGCCGCGTCCCAATTCAGGTTCACGTAAGTCGCTCCCTGATCGCCCAGCAGCCGGCCGGTCAGGCCGGTCGGCTTGCTCGGCGGCTGGGTGTCGGCGACCGTCGCCTCGGTCCAGTCGGTGTAGTTGGTGCCGTAGCCGTTGGCCGCGCCGAAGCGTCCGCAGACGGTCTTGCCCACCGAGAGTCCGGTCACGGTGTAGGTGAGCGACTTCGGGCTGGACGAAGTGGCGGAGTTCGTGGACCCGAGGTCTTCGCTGTCGTCGGCGTTGGTGCAGGTCGCCGAGCTCGACTTGACCTTCCACTGGAAGGTGTAATACGTGTTCGTCCAGTTGGCGTCGAGCGACGAGTTGAAGGTCAGGGAGTTCGAGGTGCCGCTGGTGGTCACGGCGCCGAAGCTGGGGGCGCGCGGAGTGGTGAAGCTGATCCACGCCTCGCTGTCGTAGCTCGCGCCCCAGGCGGATTCGATCGCCACGTGCACGCAGTAGCTGGTGCCGGCGTTCAGGCCGCTGAGGAGCCAGGTGTAGAGATGACGTCCGCCGAAAGCTTCGGAAGTGCTGTTCACGGCGGTCGCGGCGGATGTATGCGCGGCATCGCACTGATCCGCCGGAAGCGGGTAGTTCCGTGCGCTGAATGCGCTCGACCCATCGGTGTCGTCGGCCGCACCCTGATCGTCGAGCCGGTACTGCACGTTGTAGTTGGTCGCGGCCACGCTCTCATAGGACCCGGTGTCAGTGATCGTCGAGGCGACCGGCTGCTTGCGCGTCGTCGCCTCATCCCAGGTGCCATAGGTGGAGACACCCCAGCTGTTGCTGGCGACGCCGCGCACGCAGTATGTCGTCTGCGCGTCGAGGCCGCCGATCGAAGGAGTCGTGCCGTGATCAAGCGTCAGGTAGGAGGCGATCGTGCCGGTCGGGCCGTCGAGCGGCGTCGCCTCGGTGTCATCGCCGCAGGCCGACGCGCCTTTCTTGAAGTACTGCAGGCCGTACGAGGTGGTGAGGCCGCCCGGGTTGACGGTCGTGTCGAAGGTGATCGAGCTGGCGGTGGTGGAGTTGACGCTCTGCGCGCTGACCGTCGGCGCGTCGCCGTAATAGAACTCGTGGTGATAGGTGACGTCGTAGTCGTTGCCCCAGGCCGAGTCGCCGAAGATCGTCACGCAGTAGGGCTTGCCCACCGTGAGGTTGGTCAGCTCGATGCCATTCTCGTCGACACCGGAGAGCGGCACGTTCTCGAGGCTCGAAACCAGGTCGCCGCCGAAATAGTCGCTGTTCGTGCAGCGGTTGGCGCCGACATCGAAGACAAGGACTTCGTACTGGCTCTGATCGCCGGTGTCCTCGCTCGCGCCGTGATCGTCGATCGTCCAGTCCAGCCGCGCGCGGTTGGGTCCGGCGATGCTGCTGGCGTGGAGGCTGGCGGCGTCGACGGTGATCGCCGTCGGGGAGACCGTCGTCACCTCGCTCCACGGCTGCGTCTCGGAGAGGCCCCATCTGCTCTCGGCGGAGGATCGGATGCAGTAGGTGGTGCCGGGCGCAAGGCCGTCGAGCTCGCCGCTGATCGGCTGGTCGCTCGTGCCGCCCCAGCCGTTCCAGCCGCCGTCCGGGTTGTAGTCGTAGGTCGTCACAACCGATCCGGTGTACGCATCGCACGACTCGCTTCCCTTGCTGAAGTACTCGAGCTTCACGGCGGCCGGCCAGTTCTCCGACTGCGCGTTGATCGTCGCCGAGTAGCCGATCGAAGTCGAACCGTGCGTGTAGGTGGCCTGAGTCAGTGTCGGAAGGTTGCCGTTCGTCTCCTGCGGCCAGAAAGCCGTGGCCTGCTCGCCGCTGATGTCGGTCGTTGCCGCGAGGCGCCAGCAATACGTGGACTCCGGGTCGAGGCCGGTGAAGGTGGCCGAGACCAGCGTCGAGCTGGAGACTCCGGCGTGGAACTGGGTCTCGGACAACTGAATCGCAAACATGTCGCC
>JASGFX010000017.1:0-53930 GCA_047605325.1 Solirubrobacterales bacterium
CGCCCGCGCTTGAACGCGGGCGCGACCGACCGAGGGCTGCGCTGTTGCTTCGCGTGTGCGAAAAAGCAAGAGTTTCTGCTCGAACGCCGCGCCTTTGACGGGTTCACGGAGTTGAGAGCGGAGAAGCGCGCAGTCACCCGGCTGAACCTGAAGAGAGTCCCCCCTCTTGCAGGTCAGCCGGGAACCGCGCTGGGTACTACAACCATCAAGCAGCATAACGAAAAAGAGAATCTTTTTCACCTTTTGTAACCACACTAATTCTGCTGCCATAAGCGCAAACCTGTACGATATGTGAATGGGGATTCACATCGAACAGGAACGCGCCGCCTCGGCTGCGCCCACGCACGAAGTCTTCAACCAGGCAACGCCGCTCGAGCCGATCAACCACTATGCGGCCGACGTCGCACTCCAGGAAGCGATCGCCCGCGAAGGCGGATCGTGGGGCGAGGAGCGACTGGCCACCCTCGGCGAACTCGCCGGCCTGCCAGAACAACGCGAGCACTGCTGGCGCGCCGAGCACAACCTGCCGCGCCTCCTGACCCACGACCGGTTCGGCAATCGCATCGACCAAGTCGAGCTCGACCCGTCGTGGCATCACCTGCTCGGAAGCGCGATCGAGCACCAGTGTCACTCGCTGGCCTGGACCGACCCGCAGCCGGGCGCGCACGTCGTGCGCGTCGGCCTGTTCATGCTCTGGTCCCAGACCAACGGCGGCGTGATGTGCCCCGTCTCGATGACCCATGCGGTGATCCCGCCGCTGCGCAATCACGCACCGGAGATCGCCGCCGAGTGGGAAGAGCGCCTGACGATGCCCGACTACGAGCGCGGCGCGATCGCCGGGATGGCGATGACCGAGAAGCAGGGTGGATCGGACGTCCGCGCCAACACCACACAGGCCGTTCCCGTGGGCGGCGACGAATACGAGATCACCGGACACAAATGGTTCTGCTCGTACCCGCCGTGCGACGTCTTCCTCGTCCTCGCGCAGGCGCCGGGCGGACTCTCGTGCTTCTTCGTCGAGCGCGGCGAGGGCATGGAGTTCCAGCGCCTCAAGGACAAGCTTGGTTCGCGCTCCCTGCCGAGCAGCGAGGTCGAGTTTCGCGCGGCGCGTGCGCGCCTGGTCGGCGAAGAGGGCCGCGGGGTGGCGACGATCATCCAGATGGTCAACCACACGCGGCTCGATTGCATGATCGGCTCGACCACCTCGATGCGCCGCGGCGTGCTCGAGGCTACGCACCACGCTCGCCGCCGCAAGGCGTTCGGCGCGCTACTGATCGACCAGCCGGCGATGCAGAACGTGCTCGCCGATCTTGCGGTCGAGTCTGAGGCCGCGACGGCCGCGCTCTTCCGCATTGCCCGTGCCTTCGATGAGGGCGATGACTCGCTGCGCCGCTTCGGCACGGCGGTGATGAAGTACTGGATCTGCAAGCGCGCGGCCGGTCATGCCAATGAAGCGCTCGAATGCTTCGGCGGCAACGGCTACGCCGAGGATTCGGGGATGCCGTTGCTCTATCGCGACGCTCCGCTGATGTCGATCTGGGAAGGGTCCGGGAACGTCGCAGCGCTCGACGTGCTGCGTGCGATGGCCAAGGAGCCCGAGGGCCTGCCGGCCTTTCTCGCCGAGTGCGAGCTGGCGCGCGGCGCTGACAAGCGCTTCGATGCGCACCTCGACTCGATCGGCGCGCGTATCGGCAGCCTGCTCGAGCGTGAGCCGCAGTTCGAGGCGCGCCGTGTGGTTGAAGATCTCGGCGTCGCTTTTCAGGCTGCGCTGCTGCTTCGCGATGGCGATCCAGCAGTGGCCGACGCGTTCTGCGCGGGCCGGCTCGGCGAGGGCGGTCGCGCATACGGCACGCTGCCGGCGGGCGTCGACGCCAAGCGCATCGTCGACCGCGTGATCGCAGACTGATGGCCGTCGTGGAGTATGCGGTCGATGGCCGGATCGCGCGGATCACGCTCAACCGGCCTGAACGCGGCAACGGGTTGACGCGTGAACTTCTGCGTGAACTCGGCGAATGCGTCGAGCGGGCCGATCTCGACCCGGCCGTTCATGTGATGCTTATCTCGGGGAATGGCAGCGGTTTTTGTGGCGGCTATGACCTCGTCGACAGTGCTGAGGGCGAGGGCGGGCAGACCCTCGCTCCCGAGCATGAGAAGGGATCGCCGCTCGACCCGATGGTCGTCGGCGCCAATCACGATCCCTCCCAGACCTGGGACGCGATGACCGACTACGCGATGATGCGCCGCAACGTGCGCACATTCATGTCGTTGTTCGAGGCCGACAAGCCGGTGATCTGCAAGGTCCACGGTTTCTGCGTCGCCGGCGGCACCGACATGGCGCTCTGCTCGGATCTGGTTGTCGCGGCGAGCGACGCGAAGATCGGCTACCCGCCGGCAAGGGTTTGGGGTTCGCCGACGACGTCTCTCTGGGCGCACCGGATCGGCGCGGCCCGTGCCAAACGCCTGCTGCTGACCGGCGACTCGATCACCGGAGCCGAGGCAGCAGAGTGGGGCCTCGCCTGCGAGGCGCCGGAGCCGGGCGAGCTCGACGAGCGCACCGAGTGGCTGGCCGAGCGTGTTGCGCGTATGCCGATCAACCAGCTGATGATGATGAAACTCCTGACCAACCAGACGATCGAGGCTCAGGGGCTGCGGGCGACCCAAGTGCTCGGCACGGTCTTCGACGGGATCACGCGTCACACGAAAGAGGGCTACGACTTCCAGACGACCGCGCTGACCAAGGGTTTCCGCGAGGCCGTACGCGAGCGCGATGAACCGTTCGGCGATCACGGCCTCGAGGCGTTCCGGGGATGACGACCGCAGTCAAGCTGCCGACGCGCGAGCGGCTGCTCGCGTCCACTCTCGAGCTGCTCGCGCGCGGCGGATATTCGGCGGCGAGCGTCGCGGCGATCACCTCCGGAGCCGGGGTCGCTGCCGGCACGCTCTACCGACACTTCGGTTCGAAGGAGGAGCTGTTCGTCGAGCTGTTTCGCGAGATGTGCGGCCGCGAGGTCGATGCGATGCACGAAGCGGCCAAGAGCGGCGACTCACCAATCGGCCGGCTCGAGGCGGCGATCGAGACCTTCGCCCGCCGCGCGCTCGTGCAACCGCGCGTCTCGTGGGCGCTGCTCGCCGAGCCGGTCGACGCGCTGGTCGACGCTGAGCGTCTCGAGTACCGTCGCCGCTATCGCGATCTCGTCGCTGAGCTGCTCACCGAGGCCGTGGCATCCGGCGAGATCCCCGAGTGCAACGCAGAGGTGCTCGCGGCGGCGATAGTCGGGGGTGTGGGCGAGGCACTCGTCGGGCCGCTGGCCGCGGGTCGGGCGGACACAGGGGCCCTGGTCAAACAGCTCCGCGACTTCACCCGCCGAGCCGCCGGCACCTGACTGGCTTCCTCAGAATTTCTCTGAGGAAGCCAATGAGTTCCTCACGCTGGCATTGAGGAAGCCAGTGGCTTCCTCATGTTCTCACTGAGGAAGCCAGTCGCGGCCGGCGCCGCTTACTGACACCGCGTCAAACGTGTATCGTTGTCGCTTCTTGCAATCCGGGGGGGCTGGAGGAACGATGACTGAGCTGACGATCCATGGGGAAGCAGCGCGCTTTGCCGGTGGATGGCACGAGGTCGCTGCCGGCACGTGGGCGTATCTGCAGCCCAACGGCGGGCTGGGCGAATCCAACGCCGGACTGATCTTCGAGGACGAGCACGTGATGTTCGTCGACTCGCTCTGGGACCTGAGGCTTACTGGCAACATGCTGAGCGGGGCGCGCAAGATCGTGGGCGCGGATCCAGAGATCCTCTTCAATACTCACTCCGACGGCGACCACGTCTGGGGTAACGAGCTCTTCGCCGGGGCGCGGATCATCTCGACGTCCAAGGCCAAGGAGCTTATGACGCTCGACCCGCCGAAGTCGCTGCGCGCGATGCGCGCCGGTGGCAATTTCCTCGGCGTGCTCGGAAGCGCGCCGTTGCCCTTCATCGGCACGCGTGACTACGGAAACCTTCCGCGCATCCCGCTCAAGGAGATGGGGCACGAGATGGCGCCGTTCGACTGGCGCGGCATCACCCTCACGCTCCCGACCGAGACCTTCGACGACCGCATGACCGTCGAGGTTGGGTCCAGAAAAGTCGAGCTGATCGAAGTCGGACCGGCGCACACCGTAGGCGACGCCGTCGCCTGGGTCCCGGACGCCGAAGTCTGCTTCGCCGCGGACATTCTCTTCATCGGCGGCACCCCGATCGCCTGGGCGGGTCCGGTCGCGAGCTGGCGCAAGGCGCTCGATCGCATCTCTGCGCTGGGCGCCGAGACGTTCGTACCCGGCCACGGCCCGATCTGCACGCAGGCCGAGGTCGACGTGCTGCGCGACTATTTCGCCTGGGTCGAGGCCGAGGGCGTCTCGCAGATCAAGAACGGCATCCCGCCGATGAAGGCCGCGGCACGAATGTTGCTCTCGGACGAGTTCGAAAGCGCGCCGTGGGGCGGGTGGGACGATCCCGCGCGGCTGGTGCCGGTGCTCGCGACCGAGCGCTTTGTCCTGGAGGGCGGAAAGGGCCAGCTCGGCGGCGCTGGGCGCTCGCGCGCAATCACTCAGATGCAACTTGTCAAGACGAAGCTCGCGCGCAAGCGGGCGAAGGGGGCCTAGAAGATGTCTGTTGAACGCGATTGGCAGGTCGGACCTGATCGCACGAACGATCCCGAGATTCGCCGCAGCCTCATCGGCAAGGTCGTCGTCGCGGGGGCGAAGCGGGCGACGAAGGGTCGCAGTTTCGAGTTCATGCGCGTGCTGGCGATAAATCCTCGACTGCACCTGCCCTACCTGCTCTGGAACTCGCGCTTGATGCCGCGGGGCAAGCTCCCTCGCTCCCAGACCGAAGCGGTCATCATCCGAACCGCGTGGCTGTGTGGTTCCGAGTACGAGTGGACCCAGCATCACGCGATCGGGCGTGGCGTCGGACTCTCGCGCGAACAGGCCGACGCGGCCGGGCCGGAGCCGGCCAGCGATCTGTTCGATGGACGCACACGACTGCTGCTCGGCGGCGTTGACGAACTGATCGAGCAACACCGCTTGAGCGACGCGACCTACGAGGCCCTGCGCGCCGAGCTTCCACCGAAACTGATCCTCGAATACATCATGCTCGTCGGCACGTATGCGGCGCTCGCGGGTTCGCTGAACACCTTCGGGGTGCCTCTGGAGGACGCCTGGCACAAGCGTTGACGGGAGCTTGCGTTTCCCGGTACCCAGCGGTAGTGTGGATTCATGCGCGAGCGGCCAGCGGCACAGGTCATCGCGGTGGCTGCGGCCCTCTTCGCGATCGTCTTCGCTGCACGACTCTTGGACGACGATCCGGCGATCGGCGTCCACCTCTTCTACATCATCCCGGTGATCCTCCTTGCGTTGCGCTTCGGCGTGCGCGGCGGGCTGATCGGCGCGGTGATCGCGCTCATCCTCTTCGCGGTCTGGTCGCAGTTGCACGACGCGCACCCCGACTACGAGACCTGGCTCAGTCCGGCCTTCACAGTGCTGATGGTCGGGCTGCTCGTCGGCTACCTCTCCCAGTCGCTGATGCGCAGCGAACGGCGCTTCCGTTCGGCCGCGGAGAACCAGCTCGAGCCGTTCGTGCTCTACGCGCCGGTGCGCGACGAGACGGGCGAGATCGTCGACTTCCGAGCGGAGTTCATCAATGCGGCGGGCGCCGAATCGGTCGGTCTGCCCGCTGAAGAACTGACCGGAAAGCTCCTCTCGGAACTCTTCCCGGGCCGACTCGAGAGCGGCCTGCTCGCGCAGTACATCCACGTCGTCGAGACCGGCGAGCCGTACTTCCGTGAGACCTCCGACTATCTCAACGTGCTCGGCGAGGTCACGCTCGTGCGCACCTTCGACATTCGCGTCGCGCGGCTCGAGGATGGCTCGGGGATGATCGAGACAACCTGGCGCGACATCACCGACAAGCGCCGCGCCGAGCTCGATCGCGACTGGCTCGCCTCGATCGTCGAGCAGGCGAGCGATGCGATCCTCAGCGTCGACTGTGACAAGCGGATCGTCAGCTGGAGCCCGGCGGCAGAGGAGCTGTATGGGTATTCGCGCGAGGAGGTCGTCGGCAAACACTTCAAGTTTCTGATCGAAGACGCTGAGCTGGCCGAACGCAACGCCTACCTCGACCGCGTGCTCGCCGGCGAGCGCCCCGGCCCGATGGAGGTCACCGAACGCTGCAAGGACGGCAGCAGAGTGCGCATCAGCTTCATCGCCTGGCCGATCCTCGACGCCGACGGCGAGGTGATCGGCGCGGCACGGATCAACCGGCGGCTGCCGCGGTGATCCGTCGGATCCCGTCGACCTGATCGATCGAGCGGTCGAACGACGCAACCTTGGCGATTCCGGCAAGTTCGGCGCGGGCGACAAGGTGTGCTTCCGCGAAATCGAGTCGTTCGATTTCGTAGTGCTCGAGGGCACGGACGAGCAGCCGCTCATTGTCGGTCGAGATCGACCCCAGCCCGAGCAGCGACCGCATCAGCGCGGCGATGTCGTCGCGTTCGACCTCGTAGAACGACTCAAGGACGAATATGCACTCAGAGAACACGACGTCGGTCAGGACCAGCCGGTGCGGCCCGTTCAGAATCGCGGTCGCCTTCCGCGCCATGGCAGTTGGCTCACCGGTGAAATGGCGAATCACCACATTGGTGTCGAGCAGGGCGATCAGTGTCGCTCACGCGCTCGAATCTGGCGTGTTTCGTCGCGGATGGCCTCCCACTCGGCACCCTTCTTTGACGCCGGCACCTTCACCGAACCCGCGAGATCGATGAAGTCGTCGGTGCGAGCCAAGACGGCGTGGAAGTGATCGACCCGAAAGACCACACTGTCGCCGGGCTTCAACCCGAGGGCTTCACGAACCTGAATTGGGATCGTGATTTGCCCTTTGGACGTGACTTTCGCAACTGCATCCATATCCTTACAATAACGAGAAGTAAGGAATCATGTGGCGGTGCTGGTCTTGGCGAACACCTTGCGCCACGGAACGAGGGTGATCGCGACGACGCCGGCCAGCATCAGCACCTGTAACCCGACCGCCCACGGAGAGCTGAAACCGCGGTCGAAGATCGCCGACAGCTGGTCCTCGGCCAGGCTCGCCGCCGAGCCATAGATCGCGTAAGACGCCAAGCGGCCCGCGAAGAACGCGATCGCGAGTGGACGCAGCGCGAGCCCGGTGACGCCGGCGGCGAGAAACAGCTGCGCGGATGGCACCGGCGAGACGACGAAGAACGCGACCGCGGCGATCGTGCTGCCCGCCCCGCGCTCGAGCGTGCCGCGCAGCGCCTCGAGATCGTCGATCCGGTGCTGGGGGAGTTTCGTGCGCATCCCGCGCGCGGCGAGCGCCAGGACCACCCGACCACAGGTCGCGGCCGCCGCGCCCACAAACACGAGCGCCGGCAGTGGGATGTCGTGGTGCAGCTTGAAGTAGACGACGATGATCCATGTCGGCGGACCGAACGCGGGGAGCAGATTGACTCCGAAGACGACCGCGGCGAATGCGAGCAGCGTCGTCACGGCTGCGGAATCAGCGGCGCTCGATCAGCTCGATGCGGTACTCATCGGGGTCACGGACGAAGCAGATGCGCGAGCCACCCTCGCTTACTGAGTACGGCGGCTTCTCGGGTTCGATCCCGACCGTCGCGAGTTGCTCGAGCGTGGCGTCCATGTCGGAGACCGAGATCGCGATGTGGCCGTAGCCGGTGCCGATCTCGTATGAGTCGACGCCGAAGTTGTAGGTCAACTCGAGCCGCGCGCCGTCGCCGGGTAGGCCCATGAAGATGTTGATCGCCTCGTCGCCGATCGGCATCCGCCGCAACTCTTCGAAGCCGAGTTTCTCGTAGAAGGCGATCGAGGTGTCGACGTCGGTGATTCGGTAACAGGTGTGGAGGAGTTCGCTCACGATCCGTCCACGTTATCGAGCGGTCCGACTACTCGGAGCCGACGAGCTCGTCGTGCTCCTGAAGGTGCCGCTTGAGGATTTTTCCGGTGGCGTTGCGCGGCAGCTCGGAGAGGAAGAAGACGTTGCGCGGGACCTTGAAGTTGGCGAGGTGGGTCTTGACGTGGTTCTTGATCTCTGCTTCGTCGAGGTCGGCGCCATCGTTGGGCACCACGAACGCGACCAGGCGCGCGCCGAAATCTGCGTCGTCGACGCCGATGACGGCCGTCTCGTAGACACCATCGTGCACCGCGATGATGTCCTCGACCTCGATCGGGTAGACGTTCTCGCCGCCCGAGACGATCATCTCGTCGATGCGACCGTCGATGAACAGGCGCGCGTTCTCGTCGAGGTGGCCGACGTCGCCGGTGCCGCGCATGCTGCCGAGCTTGTTGACCTGTTCGCCGCCGGTGTAGCCCTCGAAGATCATCTCGTGCTGGACGTAGATCTGGCCGGTCTCGCCGAGTGGCACGTCGTTGCCCTCGGCGTCGATGATGCGCAGGACCGTGCCGGTCGGGGCCTTGCCCGCGGTGCCGGGTGCGGCGCGCATGTCCTCTGGACCGGCGACCGTCGCCCAGGCCACCTCGGTCGATCCGTAGAGGTTGTAGAGCACGTCGCCGAATTCGTCCATGAACTTGATCGAAAGGTCGCCCTGCAGCGCCGAACCGCTCGCGCAGACTGCGCGCAGCGACGAGACGTTGTACTTGCGGCGTCGCTCCTCGGGCACATCGAGCATGCGCTGGAGCATCACCGGCACGACGATCTGCATGTCGATCTGCTCGCGGTCGATGATCTCAAGCGCCTCTTCAGGATCGAAACGGCGATTCAGGACCGTGGTGCCGTTGAACATCACGTTGGCTGAGAAGTTCGAGAAGCCCCAGGCGTGAAACAGCGGGGCCGAGACGAGCATGCGGTCGCTGCGGCGATACGGGATCGTGGCCGCGACGGCGAGCAGGTCCTTGAGGCCCTTCGGTTCTGCGCGGGCGGCGCCCTTGGGCTTGCCGGTGGTGCCCGAGGTCAGGATGATCGTGCGGCCGGTGCGACCGGGCGCGGCGGGCTCTTCGGTGCTCTGCCCTTCGCGCAGCTGGTCAAGCGTGGTCAGCGGAGCCGAAGACTCGTCGTCGTACCAACCGATGAAGGCCGGCCGGTCGCCGATCGCGCCCTTCAGCGTGTCGTAGTACTCCTCGTCCATGATCACCGCGTCGGCGTTCTGGTCGAGGATCACCTGCTCGAGCTGGGGGCCGGCGAAGGCGGTGTTCAGCAGCAGGCCGTCGGCGCCGAGCTTGAGCGTCGCCACGAAGGCCTCGATGAAGTAGCGGCTGTTGCGGCAGAGGATCGCGACGCGGCTGCCTTCCTTCACGCCGGCGGCGGCGAGGCCGTGGGCGATCTGGTTGGTGAACTCGTGAACCTCGCGCTGGGTGACCTCGCCCTTCTCGTCGATGATCGCGATTTCGTCCGGGATCACCTTGGCGTTGATCTTGTAGCCGGTCGGCTGGGTGGGCCCGTACTTGTCGAACGCGCGCTTGATCTCGAGCAGCGCAGACGGCGGCAGCAGGCGCACCATCTTGGTGCCCTTGACCGTACGGGCAAGCTCGCCGTAGCGCTTGCCGAACGCCGAGACGCGGCCGCTCAAGACTCTGTCACCGTGGCCGCTGCTGCGGCAGTTTCGGCGCTCTCAGCCCGGATCGCGAAGCCACCACCTGCGGTGGTCGCTTCAGCTTTCGGGGGTACGGCGGTCATTGCGTGTTCGGTGATCGCCGTGATTGTGAGGCTCGGGTTGACGCCGGGGTTGGCGGGCATCGCCGAGCCGTCGCAGATCAGAAGATTGTCGTAGCCGAAGGCGCGGTTGAAGTGGTCGACGACGCCGCTGTTGGCGTCGCGGCCGATAACTGCGCCGCCGAGGAAGTGCGCGGTCGTCGGGACGTTCGCGAGCACTTCGGTGATTCCGCTCTGGGCGACTCCGCCCATCCGCTTGGCCGCGAGTTCGGCTGCCCTGTTGGCGGCCGGGATGAATCGCGGGTTCGGGTTCTCCGGATCCTCCTCGGTGGTGAGGCGCCAACCGCCGAAGGGGTTCTTCTTCGGCTTGAGGGAGAGAGAGTTGTCGAGTGTCTGCATGACGAGCAGGATCACGGTCCTGCGCGACCAATGGTAGGCGGCGACGAGCCGGAGCGCCTGGAGCGGGTGGCGGATGAGCACGCCGAAGAAGCGAATCGGTCGCGTGACCTTGTTGCCCTCGCCGGTCAGCAGCGTGAAGTTCCGACCCATCCAGTCGCCACCGTCGCCGTAGGTGACGTTCTCGATGTGCGTGCTGTCGTCGGGGAAGAAGCTGGAGCTGATCGCCACGGAGGAGCCGTAGTTGACGTTGTCGTCCTTGGCCGTGACGGCGAGGATCGCCTCGCTGTTGGTGCGGACGAGATCGCCGAGGCGGTGCGAGAGACGCGGCAGCGATCCGCCGAGCTGGCAGTTGGCGAGCAGGTTGTTGGTGCCGTAGGTGCCTGACGACACGACGACACCTCGGGCGCGCTCCACGCGCTTGCGCTTGAAGAACCACGCGCCGGTCCTGACGGAGGTGATCTCGTAGCCGGCCGAGCCGTCGCGGCGGCCTTGATCTGAGCGAATCGGCTTGATGTCGGTGACCGTACGCATCGCGTCGATCTTCACGCCGAGCTTCTCCGCGAACCAGAGGTAGTTCTTGACCAGCGTGTTCTTGGCGTTGTGGCGGCAGCCGATCATGCAGGCGCCGCAGGCCTTGCAGGCCGCGCGGTCTGGACCCTCGCCGCCGAAGTACGGGTCGGGGACGGTCTGGCCGGCCTTGTCGCGATCGCCGAAGTAGACGCCGACGCGGGTCTTCTTGTAGGTATCGGGAACGCCGAAGTCCTCGGAAAGGCCCTTGATGATGTCGTCGGCCGGCTGCTCGAACGGCACTTCGTTCACGCCGAGCATGTACTCGGCCGTGTCGTAGTGAGGTGCCAGGACCTTCTCCCAGTCCTCGATCCCGGCCCACTGCTTGTCGGCGAAGAAGCGTGGGCGCGCGCGGTAGAGCGTGTTGGCGTAGCCGAGGCTGCCGCCGCCGACGCCGCTGCCCGAGAGCACCGTTACGTCCTTGAAGAAGGTCATGCGGAAGATGCCGTACATCTTCATCGTCGGCCGCCAGAAGTAGCGGTGCGGCTGACGGGCGACGCTCTCGGCGAAGTCTTCGTCTTCAAAACGACGACCGCATTCGAGAATCTTGACGTCGTAGCCCTTTTCGGCCATGCGCAGCGCCGAGACGCTGCCGCCGAAGCCGGAGCCGACGATGATCCAGTCGTGGTCGTATTTCATAGAGGAGAGCTGAGCCTGCTTTGTCGCGGAAACGTGGGGTCGAACCCAGCGTGAGGATTCTACCCCCGGTGGCTCGCCCGCGCCACCCGCTGATGCAGAACACTCAGTTTGAGGTAGTCGGGCGCAGTGGCCGCGCGAGCGTGGCGAGCAGCACGTAGACGTAGAGCATCAGCGACTGATGCTTGAGGTAGAAGAGGTCGCTCGAGAATTCGGTCTCGGGGTCGGCAGGACCGTGCAGCTGCGCCCACCCGGTCAGGCCCGGGCGAAGCATGTTGCGACGTCCGTAGAAGGGAATCTCGCGCTCGAGGTCTGCGAGCTCCTGCGGTGTGATGGCGCGTGGGCCGACAAGACTGATCTCTCCGCGCAGCAGCGAGAGCAGCATCGGGAGCTGCTCGATCCGCGTGCGGCGCAGGAAGCGGCCGAACCCGACCGGACGCGCGTCTTCTGCGGGAGCGCCGCCGGTCACGTCGCGGCGCGCGACGCGAAAGCGGAAGAGCGTGATCGCTCGACCACGCTCGCCGGTGCGGCGTCGCGCGACCAGTACGGGCCGTCCGAACGCGACGCGCATGAACAGCGCGGTCGGGGCCCACAGCGGCAGCGTGACCAGCCCGGCGACGAGCGCGAAGACGATGTCGATCGCGCGGGTGATCGGACGCGGAGCGGCCTTGAAGCGCGGGTGCATGATGTGTTGGAACCACGCGACGTTTAGGTGATCGAGCGGAACGCGGCGGAAGACGGTCTCCTCGAACGCGCTGAGCGAGAGCAGCCGCGTCTGGAAACGCTCGGTGCAGACGGCGGCGCGCTCGAAGTACTTCATGCGGTCGTCCTGGGCGGCCATCACCAGCAGGTCGATGTCGTTGCGCGCGACGACATGTGAGAGATCCGAGAGCAGCCCGAGGCGACGGACCTTGAACGAGACGTGCTCGAGGTCGCGGAGGTTGTCGCGTTCCGAGGTGCGCGTGACGTAGCCGACGATCGTGAAGCGTTGTTGGCGTGCCGCCGAGAGCTGCCAGGCGAGGTCGTGGGCCGCGCGCGCGTCTCCGAGCACCGCCACGCGTGTGTGCACGAAGCGGTCGACGATCGCGCGCAACAGCAAGGCTGCCGCAGCTCCGGCGACCAGTGCGACGAGGCCGGCCGAGAGCGAGTGGACTGCGCCGGTCCCGGGACCAACGGCGTAGGTGAGGAGCGCTCCGCCGACTGCGGCGACCAACGGCGAGACGGCGCTGATCTCGGCGTCGGTGAGCGCGCTGCGGCGACCCTGCGCGCGGATCAGCAGTACGAGCAGCGCTGTGCCGATGAAGACGGCGAGGCTTTGGGCGAAGAGCGCAGCGGCGACCGGACCGACCATCGCTGCGGCGAAGTCGCCGAGTGTCGAGGCCGTGGTCGGGTCGATCGAGACGCCGGATTCGCCCTCCTCTTCACCGGCGTCACCGTTGACGACCGTGAGACGGCGGCGGGGCAGGTGCGGCTCGATCGCATCGGCGGGCTCGGCGTACGCCCGCGATCGACGGCCGCCCGGTCCGCGCGGGTCTTCGAGCGCGAGCGCAGCCTCACCGGGCAGGCCGGCGAGATTGTCGGAAGGGGGGTTCGTGTCCGAGCCGTCAGACGGGGGCATCAGGGATCCAAATTCGTTGTCGCTGGACGCCCCGGTACCGAGTCGGTGCGTCGTTGTTTCAACGTACCACGGGGTACACGGTGCGGCAAGGCTCAAATTGACGCAATTTGCGTGTTTCGCGTCTTATGGGGCGGCGAAAACTGGCCGCTAGGCACGGGGCGCTCGACACCCGCCCTTTGTTCAAGGGGCAAAACTTCCAACGGGCCACCCCGAGGGACGGCCCGTTGGAAGAAATCCCGCATAACCACGTGGCTCCGATTTTGCTGGTGGCGCCGTATGGGTCTCGTAAGCTTCAATGATCGGGGCGTGGCGCAGCTTGGTAGCGCACCTGCTTTGGGAGCAGGGGGTCGCTGGTTCAAATCCAGTCGCCCCGATATCCGAAGCCACTTGGCTAGGTTCGGGCCGTGGGTTCTTTGCCGCTGGCCGTTGAGATGGGAACGATCTCCCCGCCGATGTTGGTCGTCCTGGCGATCGTCACGTTCGCGTACTTCCAGCGAGTGCGCGCGCTCTCCGGCGATCCGCGCCGCCGTGTCTCGGGATGGAGGCAGTTCTCGTTCGGCTGCGCGATCTTCCTGCTGGTCGCCGAGCCGATCTCGCCGCTCGGCGCGTGGGATGATCGGTCGTTCACGGTGCACATGATCGAGCACCTCTCGATCGGCGACCTCGCTTCGCTGCTGATGGTGCTCGGTCTCACCGGCCCGCTGATCCAGCCGCTGCTGCGCAACCCCGTGATCCAGCTGATCCGTCCGCTGACCGAGCCGATCCCCGCCTTCATCTTCTGGGTCGTGAACCTCTTCTTCTGGCACCTCCCGTTCGCGATGGAGGGCGCCTTGAACAGCGACTGGGTCCACGTGATCCAGCACATCTGCTTCTTCTCGGTCGGCTTCAACGTCTGGATGGCGCTGTTCGGACCGTTGCCCAAGCCCGACTGG
This sequence comes from Solirubrobacterales bacterium, assembly GCA_047605325.1. Classification (GTDB taxonomy): domain Bacteria; phylum Actinomycetota; class Thermoleophilia; order Solirubrobacterales; family JACPNS01; genus JACPNS01. The sequence continues at coordinate 13,829 of JASGFX010000017.1, forward strand.
TTCGGCAACGTCGCCAAGCTTGCCTACCTCGTGCTGCTGCGCATGGCCGGCGTGGCGCTCGGCAACTTCTTCGTCTTCAGCGGCAAGGTCTTCTATCCGACCTACGAGCATGTGCACAATCCGCTCGGCATGACGCCGCTCGCCGATCAGAGCGTGGCCGGTGCGGTGATGATGGGTGAGGGCAGCTTCATCGCGTTCGTACTGCTCGGATATCTGTTCTTCAAGGCCGCGAGCGAGAGCGAAGAGAGTCAGCGTCTCCAAGAGCTGGCCAGCGAGCACGGGGTCGAGATGTCGCGCCAGCGCAGCGACCGTGCGGCCGCGGCGGGAACGGGCGATTTCCTGCGCGAACGGATCTCTTCCAGCGGAAGCCTTGACAAGAACGACGACTCGGACCTATCCTGAGTCGAACTTGCAGAGGCCACTCGGTCCGTGATCGTCAATCGCGGATGGCCCCCGCGCTTCGATCAAAAGGACTGGAACTGCTTTGGCACGCATTGCGCTGCTCGGACTTGCCGTGATCACGGCCCTCGCGCTCATCCCCGCGACGTTCGCGCACGCTGACGACACCGTCAGCGCGCTCGGCGCCGACCCCTCGATCACCGTCGCGAAGCACCGCCACTGCGTGAGCAGCGCCGTCACGCTCAGCCCCAACTACCTCGGTGGTGGCGGCGTGAAGTCGAGCTACCTCTACATCAACGGGGAACGCGCGGTCAAGCGCACCTCATCGGGTTCGATCAAGATCTCGGTCCGCCGCCTGGCGCACGGCGTCAACAGCTTCGAGCTGATCGGCGAGTTTGCCGACGGCCGCGCCGCCAGCGTGATCGGTTCGCTGCGCCGCTGCGGCGGAAGCTGACCGGGGACTGCGCTGCCCCGTACTGCGCACCAATGGTGCGCAGTGAGATTGGGCCGCTTCGCGGCCAGCGAAGGTGAGGAGTATGCGGCTCACGGGTTGCGATTGCTCCGAGCGCGTGACAGGGGTGTCATGGGCGCGTGCAGTTTTGTTCAAACCTGTCCCCGAGGGCCAGGTTTGAACAAAATCTCCGCTTGGGAATGCGGGAGGCTCAGCGCCAGGCCGCGTCAGCCAGCGCGGCAATCTGCGCCGCCCGATCGGCCAGCGGCTCGGCCGGTCCGCTGAGTTCGACCACATTGACGTGGCCGACCTTGCGCCCGGGGCGCGGCTCCTTGTCATAGAGATGCAGGTGCGCCCCGCGCACCGTGAGCAGCTCCGCGGACTCGGGCAAGCCGCCGACAAGGTTGACCATCACGGTCGGCACCACCGGCGCCGCCGCGCCGAGTGGCAAACCGACAACTGCGCGAACGTGGTTCTCGAATTGGGAGCTGCCCGCGCCGTTGAGGGTCCAGTGGCCGCTGTTGTGCACGCGCGGGGCGATCTCGTTGATCACCAGCTGCTCGCCGGTCACGAACAGCTCCACGCACAACGCGCCGACGTGGTTCAGGTCGTCGGCGATCGCCAGAGCGTGCTCGACTGCGAGATCTGAGAGCTCGCGCGAGGCACCTGGGGCAGGCGCGGTCGAGGTGTGCAGAATTCCGTCACGGTGCGCGTTTTCGGCTGGTGGGTACGCGACCACGGTGCCGTCGGCCGCGCGCACGACGATCGCGGAGATCTCGCGCTCGAACGCGACCATCCCCTCGAGGATTGCCGGCGCGCCCTCCATCTGCCGCCACGCGTGCTCGGCTTGATCGGCCGAGGCGATGCGTGCCTGCCCCTTGCCGTCGTATCCGAGGCGGCGGGTCTTGAGGATCGCGGGTGCGCCGATCTCGGCCAGCGCGGCTTCCAGCTCCTCGAGTGAATCGACGGCGCGGTACGGCGCGACGGGAAAACCAAGCGACTCGAACAGCCGCTTCTCGAGCAGCCGGTCCTGGCTCACCTCGAGTGACCGTGGCGACGGCGCGAGCGGGGCGTGCGCGGCGATCGCCTCGAGCGCCGGTGCGGGGACGTTCTCAAACTCGAACGTCACGGCGTCGGCCCACTCGGCCAGCTGGATCAGCGCGTCGATGTTGTCGTACGGCGCGAGGATCTGCTCGGCGGCGACTTGCGCGCCGGCCTCTGGTGAGGGGTCGACGAAGCGGCACTCGACACCGAGCGGGGCGGCCGCCAGCGCGAGCATCCGCCCGAGCTGTCCGCCGCCGACGATCCCGAGCCTGCTGGCCACGGAAGCGCTCAGCCCCGGTCGGGCTCTTCGGTGACTGCGGCGGTCTGGTCGGCGCGGTGCTGCTCGAGTGCGGCGAGCACTTCGGGGCGTGAGCCGCCGACGATCGAAGCCGCGAGCAGCGCGGCGTTCGCCGCGCCGGCCTCGCCGATCGCGAGTGTGCCGACGGGGATACCTGCGGGCATCTGTGCGATCGAGAGCAGTGAGTCGATGCCGCTCAGGGCACGCGACTGAATTGGCACGCCGAGCACGGGCAGCGAGGTCTTGGCGGCGACCATTCCCGGTAGGTGCGCCGCGCCGCCGGCGCCGGCGATGATCACTTCGATGCCGCGTTCGCGGGCGGACTCGGCATAGCTGAACAGCCGGTCGGGCGTCCGGTGCGCGGAGACGATCTTGACCTCGTGTGAAACGCCCAGCTGTTCGAGCACTGAGACGGCCTTGGCCATCGTCGACCAGTCGGACTGCGAGCCCATGATCACGCCCACGACGGGCGCGCCGGTGCTGCCTGCGGGGGTCTCTGTGACGTCGCTCACGATCGGCCGCAAGATAACATGGGAAGACCGTCCGTTCCCAACTGAGGTCTTCTCGCAATGAACTCCAAGTACGTCTCGCTTTTCGCCGCCGCGATCCTGGCCGCCGCGATCTTCGCCGGTTGCGCCCAGGACAGCACCAACACGTCGGACGACAACCCTGCGATGCAGGAGTCGGTGATGAAGGAGCAGAACGGCGAGTCGACCGAGAAGACGGGATCCGAGAGCACCAATCCGACCCGCGACGGCGAGTCCAGTGGGTCCGCCAAGGGGACCAAGCTGACGCTCAGCGCCGACCCGACGGGCGCGCTGAAGTACAACACCGCCAAGCTCAACGCCAACGCGGGCGCAGTGACGATCGCCTTCACCAACGAGTCGAGCGTCCCGCACGACGTCGCGATCGAGAGCTCGGCCGGCAAGAACCTCGGCACCTCCGAAGAGATCACCAAGGGCAGCACGACCCTCGAGATCAAGGACCTCAAGGCCGGCTCCTACACCTTCTTCTGCACCGTCCCCGGTCACGAGCAGGCGGGCATGAAGGGCACGCTCACCGTCCGGTGAGCGACCTGCTCTCCGCGAGCTATCGCGGACTCGATCCGCTGATCCGCTTCAACGGCGAGTTCGACAGCGGATCTCTGCACGAATTCGACGGTGCGCTCGCGAGTGTCGCGCCGGCGATCCCGCTCGCCGCGATGTTCAGCGCCGCGATCTTCGACCGCTCCCGGCCGCAGACGTTGGCAGCTGCGCTCGATCGGATGTGGCCGGTGTGGGATGAGTCGGGCGTCGCGATCTGGAGCGCCTGGGTCGTAGAAGGCGACGAGCAGGCCGAGGCGATCGCGGCCGGCCGTGGGATGAGCGTCGGGATCGCCGCGCGGGCGATGGGCGCTGAACTTTCCGAGATCGATCTGACGGGTCCGACGAACGGAGTCGTGGAGCGCTGGGACATGCGTGTCGCCGCGGCGCTCAACGAGCGGGCGTACGGTCTGCCGCCCGGGCTGTTCGGTGCGGTCGCCGCCGCAGAACGGCCCGACGGCGCACGCTGCTTCATCTCGCACGAGGGCGAACGGCCGGTCGCGATGACGATCTCGTTCCCGAGCGGAAAAGATTGTTCGATCGGCTGGGTCGCGGCCGACCCGACCTTCCAGGGCAAGGGTCACGCCAGGGCGGCGATGACGGCCGCGCTTGTGGGTGCTCGTGAGGATGGTTTCGTGACCACGACGCTGCAGGCCTCGAAGGCCGGCGTGCCGCTGTATCTCGCGCTCGGCTACCGCGACCTCAGGTCGGCGATCAATCTCTGGCAGTACGCGCGCGGCGCCTGATCGAAAAGCGCGGCTTAAATGAGAAGAGCGGCTGCTCAGGCCGCTCTTCTCTGCTTCTCGTTCCCATCGCACATCCATCGGAGGGGGAGTGATGAATGTGCTCGCTCGGTATGGGAACAAGTATCGGCCAGACGCGTTCATTCCGCAGGTTCTGCGCATTAACCGTTTGTTAGCGGCCACGGTCCGGGGCCGGTCGCGAAGTCACTCGGACGCAATTACTATGAGTCGCGCGATGATCGAACCGACTCAGACCGCGCTCGGCACCTGGAGCGGCGGCAAGTTCATGAACTTCGGCGCCGAACTTCCGCACGAGCGGCTCGTCGAGCTGCTCCGTCCGGGGCGCGGCATCGACACGCTGATCACCGCCGACGCCTACGGCGCCGGCGCGGCCGATGAATTGGCGGGTGAGGCGGTGGCCGGCCTGGAGCGCGAGAGCTACTGCCTCGTCGGGGCGGTCGGCCATGACTTCTACGACGGCGAGCGCCAGGGCGCCAAAGGTTTCCAGCGCTTCACCGATCCGGCGCTGCGCGGCGAGGCCGGCTACGCCTCCTACTTGCGCATGGCGGCCGAGCGCAGCCTCGAGCGGATCGGCGTCGATTCATTCGATCTTCTCCTGCTGCACAACCCCGACCGCACGGGCTACACGAGCAAGGCGGTCTGGGAGGGGATGGCCGCGCTTCGCGAGGCTGGACTGACGCGGGCGATCGGCGTCGCACCCGGTCCGGCCAACGGCTTCACGCTTGACTTGATCGACTGCTTCGAGCGCTTCGGTGAGCTGATCGACTGGAGCATGATCATCCTCAACCCGTTCGAGCCGTGGCCCGGCGAGCTGGTGCTGCCGGCCGCCGAGAAGTACGGCGTCAAGCTGATCACGCGCGTCACCGACTTCGGCGGGATCTTCCACGACGACGTGCGCCCGGGACACCGCTTCGGTGAGCGCGACCACCGCACCTTCCGGCCGGCCGGCTGGGTCGAACAGGGCAACGAGAAACTTGACGCCGCGCGTCCGATCGCCCAGGCGCACGATCTCACGCCGCTGCAGCTCGCTTCGTGGTGGAACCTTTCCCATCCGGCCGTCGAATGTGTCGTGCCGACCCTGATCGAGGAACTCGATTCCGAGAAGTCGGCCGAGGACAAACGCGCCGAACTCGCGGCCGTGACCGGCCCGAACCCGCTGACCGAAGCCGACGTCGAGCGGCTGCGCGCGATCGGCGACAACCGCAACTGCATGGTGCTCAAGGGCGGCTCGCCCGACAACCCCGGCGAGGCAGCGGCCGACTCGTGGCCGCTCGACGACTCGCTGCGAGCAGTCGCGGAGCGATGGGCGATCGAGCCCGACGACCAGCTGATGCTCAAGCACTGACGTCGCCATGTCGATTCCTTCTTGATGGCCAAGCTGATCCGCACCATTTGTCTTGCCCTCGTCGCGCTGATCGTTCTGCTCGGCGTCTCCGGCTGCGGCTGGAACGGCAAGGGCGAGGACGTCGCTGCCGCGCTGCTCGCGAGTTCGCAGGTGCAGACGCGCGCATTCAGCGGTTCGGTCGAGCTGAAGTCGAAGTCGGGCTTCTCGATGACCTTCGACGGCGCGATTGATTCGACCGACAAGAACAATCCGAAGATGGTCATGAACATGGACTCCTCGGGCAGCGCCACCAAGATCGTGATGCCCGGCGACGGCAAGATCTACATGACGATGGGCGGCAAGAGCTACTTCGTCCCGATTCCGCAGGGTCAGGCTTCGAGCAAGGCCGTCAACCCGAACAAGATCTACGCGGCACTCGCGTCGGCCGTCGGCGGCTTCAAAGAGGCGCGGTCGATGACCAACCACAACGGCGACGCCGTCGACACCGTGACTGCGACCGTCTCGAAGACCAAGCTCTGCGGTGAAGTCGTCGAATCGTTCGGCGGCGCGCTGGGCGAGACCGGCGGCCTCGGCAAGATCTTCGGCGGCGATGGCAGCTTCAAGTCGATCTGCAAGTCTCTGCTCGAGAAGGACCCTCGCGTCTGGTTCGGAATCGACGACGGCAAGCTGACCGACGTCTCGCTCTCGGCTCGATTGAACGTTCCGTTCGCCGGCAGCATGGAGTTGAACGTGATCTACCACGAGTTCAACCAGAACGGCAGTCAGACAGGATTCGACGCTCCCGCTGGCGCGACCGAACTGAGCCAGTCGGCGCTCGGCGCCTTGCCGCAGACCTGAATATCACCGCGCCGGGGCGCGGCGCAATAGGTTGTGGCGGATGCCGCTGCGACTGAACACACCGACCGGCAGGTGGACGATCGCAGCGACGGTGCTCGGTTCGGCGATGGTGTTTCTCGACGGCACGGTCGTGAACATCGCGCTCCCGGCGCTCGGTCGCGACCTCGACGCCGGCGTCTCAGAGCTTCAGTGGGTGCTCAACGGCTACCTGCTCGCGCTCGCCTCGCTGATCCTGCTCGGCGGCTCGCTGGGGGACCGCTTCGGCCGCAAGCGGGTCTTCTGCGTCGGCGCGGTCTGGTTCATGGTCGCCTCGGTGCTCTGCGGAATCGCTCCGTCGGCCGACGCGCTGATCGCGGGTCGTGTGCTGCTCGGCATCGGCGGCGCGCTGCTCGCGCCGGGCAGCCTGGCGATCCTCGAAGCCGGATTCGCGGTCGAGGATCGTGCTCGCGCGATCGGGATCTGGTCGGGGTTCGCCGGCGTCTCGACGGCGATCGGGCCGCCGCTGGGCGGCTGGTTGATCGACGCCGTCAGCTGGCGCGCGGTGTTCTTCCTCAATCTTCCACTCGGCGTGGTCGTGCTGCTGTTGACGCTGAGGCACGTTCCCGAGTCGCGCGACGAGTCGCTCGAAGGTCCGCTCGACTTCCTTGGGGCCGGGCTTGCCGCGCTCGCGCTGGCCGGCATCTCCTGGGCCCTGATCGAGGGGCCGGGACGCGGATTCGGCGCGCCGGAAGTGCTCGCTGCGATGCTCCTGGGGGTGCTGGCGAGCGCACTGTTCGTGGTTCGAGAGCGCCGGGCGACGGAGCCGATGTTGCCGCTCGAACTGTTTCGTTCGCGCACGTTCTCCGCGGCCAATGCGTTGACGTTCTTGATCTACGGCGCGTTCGGCGGCGCGCTGGTGCTGCTCGCCGTGCTGCTCCAGACCGCGCTCGGGTACTCGCCGCTCGTGGCGGGGGCGGCCACGCTGCCGGTGACGATCGTGATGCTGCTGTTCTCAGCTCGCGCCGGCGCACTCGCGCAGCGCATCGGCCCGCGTCTGCCTCTGACGGTCGGTTCGCTGGTGATCGCCGCGGCGCTCGTGTCGATGCGTCGGGTCACGCCGGATTCGAGCTACCTGACGGGCGTGCTCCCGGCGATCCTGCTGTTCTCTGTCGGGCTGGTCGCCGTCGTCGCTCCGGTGACGGCGACGACACTTGCGTCGGCCCCGGTCGAGCGGGCCGGCGTGGCGTCTGCCGTCAGCAACGCGGTCTCGCGAACCGGTCAACTCTTCGCGATCGCCCTGTTGCCCGCACTCGGAGGACTGGTCGGCGACGAGTACGCCGACCCGCACGCGATCACGTCGGCATTCCACATCGCCGTGCTCGCGGCGGCCGCGCTCTGCGTACTCGCCGCCGCGATCGCGTGGCTGGCGATCGACGACGAATGCCTCAATCGTTCTGAGATGCCTGCCGGAATCGCTGCCGACTGAACGCGCCGTGGCCGTGCGCCTTGCGGTAGCGGCGTAGCTCATTGTCGAACTCGAGCCCGAGCAGCACGGCGATGTTCGACCAGTACAGCCAGATCAAGAAGATCGCCACACCGGCGAGGCTTCCGAAGACCTTGTTGTAGTGGCTGAAGTTTGCGACGTAGAGCGAGAACAGGATCGAGGCGAGCAGCCAGAGCACGAACGCCAGCAGGCTGCCGGGCGTCGCAAAGCGAAAGCGCCGTTGTTCGAAGTTCGGTCCGAGGCTGTAGAGCACTCCGAGCGCCGAGAGGAACAACAGCAGAATGATCGGCCATTTGATCACTCCCCATCCACCGATCGAGCTGCCGTCAAAGCCCGTCAGGTGGGTGAACTGCGCCATGATCGGTCCGGTCAGGACGATCGCTGCGGCGGTCATCACCGCCAGCACCATCAGCAGCGCGGTCAGCGCGACGCGCAGCGGGATCGTCACGAAGAAGCGGCGTGTCTCTTCGACGTGGAGGATCACGCCCGCAGCGCGGATGAACGCTCCGATGTATTTCGACGCCGAGTACAGGGCGACGCTCGCACCGATGATCAGCGCGGTCGTCGCGGCGCTGGTCTCGCCCTGGAGGTTTTTGAACGCGCCCATCAGGAGGTCGCGCGCCGGTCCATCGGGCAGGTCGCCGATCGTGTCGATGATCGCCTCCTGGGTGCCGTGGCCGACGAATCCGAGGATCGATACCAGCGCGAGCAGACCGGGGAAGATCGAGAGCACCGAGTAATAGGTGAGCGCCGCCGCCCAGTCGGTCAGCCGGTGGTCGCCGAATCGTGAGAAGACGATGTCGAGTTGTTCGTAGACGGCCTTGGCCCACGCCTTGAGCATGCGCAGATTGTTCCGTACGCGCCGGGCGTAGGCTGGACGCGTGTATTTCTGGATCGTCACTCTTCGGCAGGCGCTGAAAGAACCCGAAGCGCGCGGCGCTCTGCGCTCGGCTGCGCTGTTGCTGGTCACTGGGGTGCTCTTCTATACGCTCGTCGAGCACTGGACGGTGGTCGACTCGCTCTACTTCTGCGTCACCACTCTGACCACTGTCGGCTTCGGTAACCCGGCCCCGACCACGGACATCGGAAAGCTCTTCACCGTCTTCTTCGTGCTCAGTGGAGTCGGGATGTTCCTCGCAGTGATCAACGGTGTCGGTCGGGCTGCTGTGCGAAACCAAGTCGAATCGGTCGAGCGGCGCAAAGGGCGCACACCCGACTCGTCAAAGCTTGCGCATTATCAAGAGCCGATGCTGCCGGAACCGCCGCCATCTGACGAAGGCTGATCCAGTTCGGCCTCGATCTCGCGCACCTCGCGCTTGAAGTTGCCCCATTCCTGAAACGCGATCATGATCGTCGCAGCGATCGGAATCGCAAGGATCGCGCCGACCACCCCCATCAGCGTGCCGCCGAAGAGCACCGCGACCAGCACCACGAATGGTTCGAGGTTGACCGCCTGGCTCTGGATGCGCGGCTGGATCACGTAGTTCTCGAACTGCTGGTAGGCGATCACGAAGGTCGCCCAGATGATCGTGTCGAGCGGGAAGCTGGCAAACAGGGTGACCACGCCGACGAGTACTCCGGCGATCGTCGAGCCGACCATCGGGATCACGTCGAACACGGCGACGATCACCGCGAGCACGAGCGGTGACGGCACCCCGAGGATCGCGAGGATGATGAACGCGCTGACTCCGGCGATGAACGCCTGCAGGATCGCGCCGCCGATGTAGCCGCTGACCGACGAGCCGATCCGTTCGAACGTGCGCTCGAGGGCTTTGCCCTCTGCACCCGGTCGTCGCCGCACCACCGCCTCGGCCCAGCCTCGGCCACGCGCCACCATGAAGATGCTGAGGATGAAGATCGTGAACGCTCCGAAGATTCCATTGATCACCCACTCGCCGACCGCGCTGATCGCGCCGGCGGCGTCGCCGATGTGGTCCTTCAGATTCGCTTGGAACTCCGAGAGCTGGCCCTGGATGTCGAAGTTCTGGTCGAGCTTTTCGAAGCGTTTGTCCTTCTGCAGCGTGTCCTGGAAGTCGTTGATGTAGGTCGGGAGCTCGTTTACCAGGCTGACCGCCGAGCGCACGAGCGGCGGAAGCAGTGCGGCGCCGAGCGCTACGGGAACGAGAATGAGAGCGACGTAGACGATGCCGATCGCGGCGCCCCGGCGCATGTGGTTGGCGAGCAGACGGACGGGGCCGGCGACGGCGATCGCTAGGAAAGCCGCGATCACGAGCCACATCAGCGGAGTGCGCAGCAGGTAGATCAGGTAGATCGCGAGGACGGCGATGACCACGGTCGCGACCGTGCGGATCACCTTGCGGTCGAAACTCTCGTCGTCCGACGGCGTGTACCAGGTCGAAGCCTCCATTGCGGCCATCGTATGGAGCGGGGCAGACGCGCCGCAGCCGGCTCGAATGTTTTTGCACACGGCGTCAGTAGGCGTTAGAGTGTCGATGTACCGCTTGGTACATCAGTGGCGCACTCGGAACCGCGCCGCACCACAAACACTGAGCCCTGGGGAGGGATCAATTGAATACGCACACTTCGCGGCGCCGCATCGCGCCCGCACTGATCGCGCTGCTGACGACGCTGCTGATGCTGCTCGCGGTCGCAAGCGCGGCCTCGGCACTCACGCAGGGTCGCTACGTCGCGCTCGGCGACTCCTACTCGGCCGGCCCGCTGATCGGCGCGCCGACCGCTGAGGACGCGCCGCTCGGCTGCATCCAGGCGATCAACAACTACCCGCACCTGATCCGTCCGCTGACCGGCCTGCGTGACTTCACCGACGTCAGTTGCAGTGGTGCCGAGACCGAGGACATGCTCGGCTCTCAGGGGGTCACGCCGGGTCCGGCGAAGCCCCAGTTCAACGCGCTGACGGCCGACACCCGTCTCGTGACGCTGACGATCGGCGGCAACGACATCGGCTTCTCCTCGATCGCGAGCGATTGCCTGAACGCCTCGCCGTTCGGCCACCCGTGCTTCGACAAGTTCGTCAAGAACGGCGTCGACACGTTGGCCCAGCGGATCGCGGCGACCGGCCCCAGCGTGGGAGCCGTGCTACGCGGAATCCGCGAGCGCTCGCCGAAGGCCAAGGTCTTCATCGCCGGCTACCCGGACATCATGCCCGACAATGGCGTGGGTTGCTGGCCGATCCTGCCGGTCAGCAACACCGACCTGAAGTATCTGATCAGCGTCGAGAAAGGGCTCAACGCGATGATCAAGGCGCAGGCCGAAGCCAACGGAGCGATCTACGTCGACACCTACACGCCGTCGATCGGGCACGACGCCTGCAAGGGGCCGGCGAGCCGCTGGATCGAGGCTGTGATCCCGACGCTGCCGGGCGCGCCGCTGCATCCGAACACGGCCGGGCACGTCGCCCTGGCCTCGATCATCTGGAAGGCGATCTACGCCAACAGCTGATCGTCGAGTGGACGGGCGCGGGGCCTCGCGGCGCCGCGCCCGTACCACCCGGTACGCTCGCGCCATGTCGAGCATCTACAGGGAAGGGCTGCTGGAAGGCCAGGTCATTCTGGTCTCCGGCGGGGGCAGCGGCATCGGCCGCCAGACCGCGATCGAACTGACCGGCCTCGGGGCCGACGTCGTGATCTGCGGGCGTGACATCGAGCCACTGCGCGAGACCGCCGATCTCTGCATGCGCGAGGGGGCCGAGGGCAGCTGCAGCGCGATGCAGTGCGACATTCGCGAGGCGAGCCAAGTCGAAGCCCTGGTCGGCGCGACGCTCGAGACCCACGGAAAGATCGACACGCTGGTCAACAACGCCGGCGGTCAGTTCCTCGCCCCGGCTGAGACGATCACCGAGAAGGGCTTCGACACGGTGATCCGCCTGAACGTGCACGGCACGTGGCTGATGACACACACCGTCGCGACCAGGTGGATGATCGAGAACGGCGGCGGCAAGGTGATCAGTGTGACGCTCTCGCCGCACAACGGCATGCCGGGGATGGTCCACAGCGGCGCCGCGCGTGCGGGCGTCGAGAACATGATGCGCACGCTCGCGATCGAGTGGGCACGCTTCGGGATCAAGCTCAACGCCCTGGCGATCGGCCAGATCGCCACACAGACCCTGCTGACCAAGTATCCGCAGGTCGTAGTCGACAACCTCGAACATTCGGTGCCGGCCGGGAGGCTCGGCACCCCCGAGGAGGTGGCCTGGCAGGTCGCCTACCTGGCCTCGCCGGCCGGCGACTTCTACAGCGGCTCGGTCTTGACGATGGACGGCGCGCGCGACGACTGGCTCGGACCTTGGCCGCCGCAGCAGATGATCGGAGAAGGTGGTAAACCCGTCTCCGAAGAACGCAGGCAACGAGGAGCGCAATGATGGCGACAGCCACCCCGTATCTGTTTTTCAAGGGCAACGCCGAAGAGGCGATGAATTTCTACAAGGGCGTGTTCGGCGCCGAGCTGCACACGATCCCGGCCAGTGCGATGGGGTCCGACAACCCTGGACTGATGCACGCCGACCTCTGGGTCGGCGACTTCCGCCTCTTCGCCAGCGACTCGCCGCCGGACTTTCCGACCACGCCGTTCGGCAACGCCGAGATCTGCGTGAACGGAGCCGATGATGCAGAGATGGCGCGGTGGTTCGACGCACTCAGCGACGGCGGCAGCGTCGAGCAGCCGCTGGCGGAGATGCCTTGGGGCGACAAGTTCGGCAAATTCAAGGACCGCTACGGCGTGTGCTGGATGTTCAACGTCGACTCGTCCGCCGAGCAGCAGGGCTAGGATCGCGCGCATGTCATCAGCACTCATCCAGACCTCAGAGGGCGACATCGAGATCAACTTCTTCGATGACGCCGCACCCAACACCGTCGCCAACTTCCAAAAGCTCGCCGGCGAAGGCTTCTACGACGGCATCTCGTTCCACCGCGTGATCAAGGACTTCATGATCCAGGGCGGCTGCCCGGAGGGAACCGGCACCGGCGGACCGGGCTACACCTTCGCCGACGAGTTCAACGAGAACAAGGTCGTGCGCGGCGCGCTGGCGATGGCCAACGCAGGGCCGAACACCAACGGATCGCAGTTCTTCATCGTCACGACGGCCGCGGCCCCATGGCTCGACGGCAAGCACACCGTGTTCGGCGAGGTCGTCTCGGGCATGGAGACGGTCGACGCGATCGAGGCCAGCGACACCGACGGTCGTGACGCCCCACTCGAGCCGAAGCTGATCGAGAAGATCGAACTGCGCGACTAGCGCTTCAGCTCTTTCCGAGCACGCCGCCCTTGCGCCCGAGTTCGTCGAGCACGGCTTGGGCGTCGTGCTCGATCGGCTCGGCGTGACCGGGCCAAACGATCTTCGGGTCGACTGCCGAGAGTTTCAGGGCGCTTGCCTTGGCCATCTCGGTGTCCATGTTGAAGGCGTCGATCGGGATGCGCGGCGCGCCCTTTCTTGCGTTCAGCGGATTGAGCGTGTAGACGGCGTCGCTGCTGAGCACTAGTCCGTCGCGCTCGCGGTAGAGGCCGATCAGCCCCGGCGCATGGCCGGGGAGATGGATCACCTGAAAGCCGGCGACTTCGTCACCCTCGGTCACGACCCCTTCGATCGGGACCGGTCCACCGTCCCAGGTCTTGGTCAGCGAGTGCTCGAACATCTTGCGACTGAAGAGATTGAGGTCGTGCAGCTTGAAGTAGTGGTAGCCGCCGTCGGCCTCGGCGTCGGCGAGTTCTGCCTCGTGGCAGAAGACCGGCACGCCGGTTTCAGCGATCGCCGGGGCGGCGCCGCGGTGGTCGGCGTGGCTGTGCCCCAGCACGATCCGTCCGATTCCGCCGTGCGGCGCGGCGGCCCTGAGCAGCGCCTTGTCCATGCCGACGACCCCGGCGTCGAACATCGTCATCCGGCCTTGATCCTCGATCAGATAGACGTTCATCACGCGGGGCAAGCCCCCGCGCACGACGTGGACACCTTCTGCGATCTGCTCCATGCCGCTGACGCTACCCACAAGCCGCGATACAGCATGCAGCCGAATCGTCCGATCCATCATTGGGTTTAGGCTTTTTGAAGATGTTTCTCGTCCGTGCTAGACAGCCGTTCTCCGGTCGCGCCTTCGCGGCCGCGCTAGCAGCCGCGCTGCTCACCGGTGTGAGCCTCGCGGTTCTGTTCGCGCCCGCGCCCGAGGCCGCCGGCACCCGCGCCGTCACGAAACCCGCGTGGCTGCCGAAGATGCAGGTGACCGAGTACTACCCGGCGCGCGAGAGCTGGTTCGCGGGCAAGCGCATCAAGACACCTGGTGTCAGCGGTCGCAAGAGCAAGATCGACTGGCTCTACTCCGCGGTCGGCATGTCGATGGAGGGGGACGGCCTCGGGACCGACGGCAACCGGTACCACATCGACAATCTCGGCAGCGGCGGCTGGGTCGGTCGCGACGGCAAGAAGGCCAACTGGTCGTCGAGCAACAAGAACCGCACACCGTTCTGGCGCAGCTCGGGCTTCTGGCGCAATTCGAAGAAGGGCGTCACCTTCCAGCTCGACGACGACTCGTGGTACGCCGGAGTCGGCAAGAAGTGGGTCGCGCCGAAGGGCATCACGTTCGCGCGCGGACCTTCGCTGCCGCTGCGCTACTACCGCAGCGTCGCCACCGACACCAGCTTCATCCCGCGCGGCAGTCTTGTGTGGGTCGGCCGTTACAAGAGCAAGAACGGCGACGGCTGGTTCCGCGCCGACGACACGGGCGGAGCCATCAACGGTCGCCACATCGATGTTTACGTCAAGCCGCCGCGAATGATCGGCGACGCGGGTTCGTATTCGAACCAGCGTCTGTATGTGGTGCCGAAGTCGAAGATCGCTTCGTACATCCGACGCGAGAAGAAGTCGGACTCCGACGGTCTGCCGTTGCCGCCTTCGTCGCTCTACTAGCGCGGGTGGCTTCTCCGCCGATCCAGGGCGTTCGGCCACCGTCCACGACGGCAGTCAATCGGTCAGCCCGTCCAGCGAGCTACTTGTTCAGCTTGTACTTGGTCTTGTAGCCGAGCAGCTCGCTGACGGTCACGAACTTGTAGCCGCGCGCCTTGAGCGTGCGCACATACTGTGGGAGGGCGGCAAGCGTCTGCGAGCGGTTGCCGCCACCGTCATGCTCGAGGATGATCGAGCCGGCGTGAGTCTGGCCGCGAATCGTTCCGACGATCGTGCCGACGCCGGGGGTTCGCCAGTCCTGCGGGTCTACGTCCCAGAGGATCGAGGTCATGTGCTGGGCGCGCACGCGGCGCACGAGGTCGCCGCCGGTCGAGCCGTAGGGCGGGCGCATCAGGCAGGGCTTGAAGCCCGAGGCGCGCTCGATCGCGTGATTGGTGTTCGAAATCTGCGAGCTGGCCGCGCCGCCTCCGCTGCCGAGATTCGCGTGGTTCCAGGAGTGGTTGGCGAGTTCGTGGCCCTCGCGCAGCATCCGCTTGAGAACGGCTCCGTTGCCCGAGACCTGCTGGCCGATCATGAAGAACGTCGCGTGCACTTTGAGCGCCTTCAGTTTGTTCAGGAACTGCGGCGTGTCGCCGGCGGGGCCGTCGTCGAACGTCAGCGCGATCTTCTTGCCGCGGCGCGGCCCCTGGCTGACCTGAGCGGCCCCCTTGACCGTGCATCCGACGGCGACGAGGCTGTGGATGCGGACCGTCTCGCCTCCGCTGGCCGGGTGGCGGTCGACGCACGACGTTGAGTCGCTGGCGGCAGCAGTCGCGCCGGTCGCGCTGGTCGGTCCGTCGGCGCAGGGCGTCAGCGCGATGTTCCACTTGTAGAGGCCGGGATCGAGACCGGCCGTCTGCGGCACCACGGCGAGCAGGGCACTAGAGCCCGACACCTGCAGTTTCACCCCGGTGCGCTTGCCGGTGAGCTTCCAGGCGGAGTTCTGAGCTGCGCGCTTGGCGCACCAAGTGTGATTTCCGCCTGACTTTGCGGTGATCTCCCAGCAGAGCTTCGAGTAGCCCGATCCGGCCGTGAGCTCGCTGAGGTTCTCGGCCTTGAAGTGGGCTGAAGTGACCGACTGCTTGTAGGTCAGGCTGACGCTCGACGATGCCGAGGCACCCGAAAGCGTGAAGGCCAGAGCGACGCCGACGACGAGCGCGATGGCGGCGGTGAGAACTCGGAGGGTGGGCGTTCCCTGCCCTGAGATGAGGTGACGGGCGTGCACTGCTTGACTTCAGGCTATCGCGCCGGGTGGGGGCGAAATCAGCCGTTTGTCTGCCAAGATCGCAGGCCGTGGACGATCAGCTGCAGAACGACCGGCGCAATCGCGACGACTCGCCGCTCGGGCCGACCCGGCGCACGGTTCTGGCGGCCGAGCGCACGTGGCTGGCGTGGTTTCGCAGCGGTATCACGGTCGCCGCGGCCGCGATCGCCGTCGGCGGCGTTCTGCCGAAGCTGACAGACGGAACGAGTTGGGGCTACGTCGTGCTCGGCGCCGGATTCGCGCTGCTGTCGGTCGGGGTCTTCATCGAGGGGTGGCGACGCCAACGCGAGATCTACAGCGCGCTCGATGACAACGTCGACCTGCCGACCGGGATCAACTCGATTGCTGCGCTCTCGATCGCCGGCGGCGTGCTCGCGCTCGGCACGCTCGTGCTTTTGATGTCCGAGATCTGACGGCCACATTCACCCCGGTTTCAGCGATAATCGAGGCAGATTTTCACTGCCGTTCGAGGAGGCATCGCATGAGCCAGACAGAGACCACGCCCCGCGAGTTTCACAAGACCGAGGAAGAGTGGCGCGAGCAGCTTTCACCTGAGGAGTTCGCCGTACTGCGCAAGGCCGGCACCGAGGCGCCGTTCACCGGCGAATACGTCGACATGAAGGATGACGGCGCATTCGTCTGTCGCGGCTGCGGCGCTGAGCTGTTCGGCTCCGACACCAAGTTCGACTCCGGCAGCGGCTGGCCGAGTTTCACCGAGCCGGCCGTCGCGGAGGCCGTCGAGCTGCGCCCCGACAATTCGCTGTTCATGCGCCGAACCGAAGTCGTGTGCAAGCGCTGCGGCGGACACCTCGGCCACGTGTTCGACGACGGTCCGGCCGACAAGGGCGGACAGCGCTACTGCATCAACAGCTGTTCGCTCGAGTTCAAGCCGGCCGACGAAGACTGACCCCCGCTCTTGCATGCTTCGAGCTTGCAAGGCGTCGCGGGCCAAAAACGCCTGATTCCAAAGCGGTTCTCATTGCAAGCTCGAAGCTTGCAATGAATTCCGCGTGATCAAGCCAGATTTTCTGCCGCAGTCCCATTGCAAGCTCGAAGCTTGCAATGGTGGCGCGTAGGTTTTGGAAGAAATTGACGTTTACGTAAAGATTTGATACTATGCGTGCATGAAACTTTTGTCGAACCTCGGCGTCCATCACGAACACGCGCATTACAAGTGGTGGGCGCTCTCCTGCACCAGCCTCGGGATGCTGCTGGCGACGATCAACTCCGGCACGCTGATCATCGCGTTGCCCGATCTCGCGCGCGAGCTGCACACCAGCATCCTCACGCTCGTCTGGGTGATCCTCGCCTACATGATCGCGTCGACCGTGCTCGTGCTCACCGCCGGGCGACTCTCCGACCTCTATGGCCGCAAGACGCTCTACGTCGGCGGCTTCGTCGCGTTTGCGATCGGTTCGCTCGGCGCCGGATTCGCCGGCGGCGGGACGGCGCTGATCGCTTGGCGCGTGGTGCAGGGAGTCGGCGCGGCTTTCCTCTTCGCCAACGCGTCGGCGCTCGTGACCGACGCCTTCCCGCGCAATCAGCTCGGGATCGCGATGGGCACAAACGTGATGATCGCCGCCGTCGGGCTCGTGATCGGACCGGTGCTCGGCGGTGCGCTCGTCGAGATCGGCTGGCAGTGGGTCTTCTGGTTCAACGTCCCGTTTGCCCTGGTCGGCGCGGCCTGGGGCTGGATCGTGCTGCGCGAGCTCTCGCGCCCCGACGCCGACCGCCGGCTCGACGTCCTCGGCACGGTCACGTTCATCGCTGGCTTGACAGGCCTCGTCTATGGCGTCTCGCGCGCCGGACTCGACGGCTGGGACGATCTGCAGGTTGTCGTCAGCGTCACCGCCGCGCTGATCCTGCTGCCGCTGTTCGTGCTGATCGAACTCAATCACCCGGCGCCGATGCTCGACCTCTCGATCTTCAAGAACCGAATGTTCAGCGCGGCCACGGCTGCCGCCTTCATCAACGGTCTCAGCCGCTTCGCCCTGATGTTTGTGTTCGTCCTCTACTTCCAGGGCGCCTTGGGCGACGACGCGATCACCGCTGGCGTCAAGCTCGCGCCGATGGCGATCGGCATGCTGATCGCGTCGCCGCTGGCGGGCATGTGGGCCGACCGCCACGGCTCGCGTGTGCTCTCATCGCTCGGGATGATCGTCTCGGCGATCGGCCTCGCGAGCATGACGCTGCTCGACACACACTCTTCGTTTGCGCTGGCGGCGGTGACGCTGTTCATCGTCGGCGTCGGATCGGGCATGTTCAACTCACCGAACACGGCAGCGATGATGGGCGCCGTGCACCCCGACCGCCGCGGCATCGCGGCCGGCACGCGGATGATGCTGCAGAACACCGGTGCGGTCATCTCGATCGCCCTGGTGCTCGAGATCATCACCGGCGCGGTTCCGAAGGATGTTCTCTTCAGCATCTTCTCCGGAGTCACGACCGGCATGTCAGAGGCCAAGCTTGCGCCGTTCATCTCGAGCATGCACGAGGCGCTCTGGGTGCTCGCGGCCATCTCGTTGGTCGGCGCCGTCGTCGTCGCGCTCCGGCCGAGAACCGCGACAGCCGAAGAGCACGCGTTCGAACTCGGCGAACTCGGCACCGAGACCGCCTGAGCGTCGTGCAGACTGCCTCCGTGAAAGAAGGCGTACGCATCGGGCGGGCGGCGAAGGCCGCGGGCACAACCGCGCGCACGATCCGTTACTACGAAGAGATCGGTCTGCTGCCCGCCAGTGAGTCGCGCGCCGGCGGCGCGCACCGCCTCTACAGCGACGACGACATCGATCGCGTCAAGGAGATCCTGCGGCTGAAGAACGTGCTCGGCCTGTCGCTCGACGAACTACGTGCGGTGATCGACGACGAAGAGGCCAGAAAGCACCTGCGCACCCGCTTTCAGAGCGACGTCTCCGACTCCGAGCGCCGCGAGATCCTCGAGCAGCTGCAGGCGATCGTCGAGCGCCAACTCGAACTCACCCGCCGCCGCCGCGCCGAGATCGACGAGATCGAGGACGACCTCACCACGCGCCGCCGCACGATCCAGCGGCGGCTGCGCGAACTCGCCTAGAGCCCGACCGGGTGCGTCACTGTGAAGCCGGTCAGCGAGCGCTTGCCGTTCTGCCAGCGCGTGCCGTACGGGCCGTCGCGGAACGACGTATCGAAGCGCAGGCCGCCGACGAACATGAAGACGTGTCCGGGGCTTGAGTAGATCGTGATCCACTTGCCCGGTCCGGGTTCGCCGTAGCTGGAGAAGTCGCCGGAGACCATCGGCTCGCTCACGAGGTTCGCTCCCTTGAGCGCGTAGCTCACAGAACCGGAGCAGTCGTAGCCGTTGGCCTGGAAGCTGGCGTGCCCGCCGCCCCAGATGTAGGGGTAGTTCTTGATCGCGTTGCCCGCCGCGACGACGGCCTGGACGGCGTCGGGCGCGTTCAGCGGCGCGACCGCGCTGCCGTCGGAAGCCAGTTCCACCTTGCTGCCCTTGGCGATCTGCGCGCTCATGTGCTGTTTCTTCAGCGCCTTCTCGAGCTGCTTGGAGGTCGGTGCGCCCTTGGCGACCTGGGTGGTGGTCGATGCCGCAGGCATCTCCGCCACCTGGTGCTTCTTCGCGCAGGAGGCGCAGGCCGAGGCGTACTTCTCTTCGGAGTCGCGCTGCGCGACTGGCTCGGTCTTGACTGCCTTCGCGGCGTCGTCGCCGGTGAAGTTCTCGCCATCGAAGTTGAGGGCGTAGGGATCGCTGCTCGTCTGTCCGCTCGAGGCGCCGCCGCCGAACGGATTCGCGAGCACGAAGAGGCCGACGATCAGCAGGATCGTCAGCCCGCCTGCGGCGACCATCGCGCGCCGCTTGCTCGGGCGCTTGCTTTCGGAGTTCACGTCTCGGTACATCTGGGAGTCGGCTGCGGAGGTGCCGTGCGCCTCAACGGGAGGTTAGGGGCCGGCCCTTGGCGCGCGTCCGTTCAATATTCATCGGATCGATGCAAGAACCCTTGAATGAAGCCTGTGTTGCGATCAGACCGGCGATTCGAGCGGCTCGGGCAGTGCGTCGTCTCCGACCGGCGCCGCTTTGTCGCCGTCGTAGGCGGCAAGACCGGGCAGCGCGACCGCGACGAGCGCCGCCGAGGCGATGCAGAGCAGCCCGCCGCTGACCACAGACACGCGCGGCGAGAATGCCGCCGCGACACTGCCCGATTCGGCGTCGCCGAGCCTGGGGCCTCCGGCCACGACGAGCATGAAGACAGATGACATCCGACCGCGCATGTGCTCCGGGGTGACGGACTGGCTGATCGTGCTGCGGCAGACGGCGCTGACCGAGTCTGCGGCGCCTGCGATCGCGAAGAACAGCAGCGCGGGATAGATCGTGTTCATGAAGCCGGCGGCAGCGATCGCCGCGCCCCAGACTGCGACGGCGACGATCACGATGCGCCCGAGCCAGCGCGCGTGCTCGAGCCAGCCGGTCGTCAGCGCCGCGATCGTCGCGCCGAGCGAGACGGCGGCATAGAGGAAGCCCGTGCCCGAAGCGCCGGCATGGAAGACCGAGAGGCTGAGCACGGGGAAGAGCGCACGCGGCATCCCGAAGGTCATCGCCGCGAGATCGATGATGAAGCTCGCCATCAGCGCCTGCGATTTGCGCACGAACCGCAGACCTTCGCGGATCGACTTCAGCGCCGGCTCGTGCTCGGGCGCTGCCTCGCCGCGCGCGTGCGGCGGCTGCGGTGACATCAGCAGCGCGGCGCCGACCATCCCCAGGCAGCTCACGGCGTCGACCACGTAGGGCGTGACGATCCCGAAGCCGGCGATCAGAAGTCCGCCGATCGCGGGTCCGACGACCATCACCAACTGGTAGAGCCCGAACGTGATCGACAGCGCACTGCGCAGCAGGCCCGGTCGAACGGTGTTCGGGACGATCGCCGTGCGCGTGACGCGCTCGAGCGAGGCCGCGCCGGCAGTCGCGCCGGCCAGCACGAACAGCAGCCAGATCGGCGGGTGCTCGAGCGTCGCGACGATCGCAAGCGTCGCGGCGACGCTTACCAGCACGAGCTGGACGAGGATCAGCAGCTTGCGTCGGTCGTGGCGATCGTTGAGCACACCGGCGTAGAGCGAGAAGACGATCAGCGGAATCAGCTCGGCCAGACCGAGCATTCCGGTGGTCAGCGCTGAGCGCGTCTCGACATACGTCTGATACGGCAGTGCGACCAGCGCAGCCTGGGCTCCGACGCCCGTGATCACGTTTCCGAGCGTCAGCAGGCGGAAGTCGCGCGACTCCTTCAGCGCGCTCGTGTCGACGGCGATCCTTCGCAGCATGCTCATCGCACCTGAGCGTAGGAGCGGGCTTGTAGCGTTCCACGCTCGATGACCGGGGAGCATCAGAAGAACGACTGGTTCGCCGTCGGCGCGTACGCGCTGCTGGCCGGAGTCAGCCAACTCCTCTGGCTGACTTACGCGCCGATCACCACGCAGAGCGCCGCGCATTTCGGCGTCTCCGAGGATGCGGTCGGCTGGCTTGCCGAGATCTTCCCGCTGCTCTACGTGGTCTTCGCGATACCGGCGGCGATGCTGCTCGACCGCTGGATGCGTCAGACGCTGATCGCGGCCGGAGCGTTGATGCTCGGCGGCGCGACGCTGCGGGTGGCGATCGATTCCTATGGCGCGGCGCTGTCGGGGCAGTTCCTCGTGGCGTTGGCCCAGCCGGCGGTGCTGGCGGCGGTCACCAAGCTCGCGGCCGAGCGCGTCGCCCCGGGCGCGCGTCCGCTCGCGATCTCGCTCGGCTCGGCGGGTCTCTTCGCCGGCATCGTGCTCGCGCTCGTGCTCGGCGCGACAATCGGTGCGCGCGACGAGTTGCGCCCGCTGCTCTGGATCAACTTCGCCGCCGCGCTGCTCGCGGCCGTTCTCGTCCTGGTCGCGTTGCGAAGGCCTTCAGAAACCGAGGACGCCGAGAGCGTTGCGATCGGATTTTCTGACCTGCGCGCGATCTACACCGATGCGATCCAGAGTCGGCTTGGGGCGATGATGTTCATCGGCATGGGCGTCTTCAACGCGCTCGCCACCTGGCTGGAGGTGCTGCTGCGCCCTGACGGGGTCAGCAGCAGCGAGTCGAGCTGGATCCTCGTCGCGATGACGCTCGCGGGGATCGCAGGCGCGATCACGCTGCCGCCGCTCGTCGCGCGCGGCAGACGCGAGCGCTGGTACCTGCAACTCGCCGCCTTTGTCGGGGCGGGGTGTCTGGTCGCAACCCAGCTCTCGGGCGAAGTCTTCTGGCTCGTGCTCGTGGCGGCCGGCGCCGGCTTCGTGCTGCTCGCCGCGCAGCCGGTGATCCTCGAGATCTCTGAACGCCGCGCGGGCCGCACGGCAGCGAGCGCGGCCGGCGCGATCTTCCTCGCCGGAAATCTCGGTGGGATCCTGCTCGCCGTGGTGGTCCAGTCGATCAATTCGCACACGGCCGCGTCGTTCTTCGTGCTGGCCGCAGCGATGCTCGCGATCGCGCCGATCGCACGCTCGCTGCCGGCGGGCTTCAACGATCCAAAGACCTGAAACGCCGCAGTCGCAGCGCGTTGCCGACGACGCAGATGTCGGAGAGCGCCATCGCCGCGCCGGCGATCATCGGGTTGAGCAGCCCGGCCGCTGCGATCGGGATCGCGAGGATGTTGTAGCCGAAGGCCCAGGCGAGGTTCTGGCGGATCGTGCGCATCGTCGCCTCGGAAAGTCGGATTCCGTCGACGATCGCCAGTGGCTCCCCGGAGACGATGGTGAGGTCGCTGGCCTCGATCGCCGCGTCGGTGCCCGCGCCCATGCTGATGCCGAGGTCGGCAGTTGCCAGGGCCGGCGCGTCGTTGACGCCGTCACCGACCATCGCGACCGCTCCGCCAGACTTCAGCCGCTCGATTTCGGTCGCTTTGCCGTCGGGGAGCACCTCGGCGACCTGCTGCTCGATCCCGAGTTGGCCGGCCACCGCGGCGGCCGCCTTCGCGTTGTCGCCCGTGATCAGAACGGGCGTGAGACCCAGCGCCTTGAGTTCTTCGATCGCGCGGGCCGCGTGCGGCTTGACCGTGTCGGAGACGCGGGCGACTGCGCGCACCTGCTTGTCCCAGCTGGCCGCGACGACCGTCTGGCCAGCGTCGCCGGCGGCATCGATTGTGCTCTGCAATTCTGGCGGGATCGCTCCGGAGCCGTTCTCTGCGAGAAAGCTTGGGCGCCCGACGAGCACTCGCCGACCGTCGGCCATCGCTTCGACGCCGAGGCCCTCATGGTTCATGAAGAACTGCGGCTCGGGGTGGGTGAGTCCGCGCTCGTCGGCGGCGGCTGAGATCGCTCGCGCGATCGGGTGCTCCGAGCTGCGTTCGACCGCGCCGATCAGCGCGAGCGCTTCGGCTTCATCGACGCCCTTTGCGACGTCGAAGCCGGCCAGCGCCATCTCGCCGGTGGTGAGCGTGCCGGTCTTGTCGAGCGCGATCACGTCGATCCGACCGACCTGCTCGAGCACTTCCGGGCCTTTGATCAGCAGGCCGAGTTCGGCGCCGCGTCCGCTGCCGGCCATGATCGCCGTCGGTGTCGCGAGGCCGAGCGCACAGGGGCAGGCAATGATCAGGACACTCACGGCCGCGCTCAGCGCGAACGTGCTCGAGTCGCCGAGCAGGAGCCAGAAGACCAGCGTCGCGGTGGCGATCAGGAAGACCGCGGGGATGAACACGGCGCTGATGCGATCGGCGAGCCGCTGGCTCTCTGATTTGCCCGACTGGGCGTCGCTGACGAGCTGTGCGATTCGGGCGAGCGTGGTGTCCTGACCGACGCGCGTCGCCTCGACGATCAATCTGCCCGAACGGTTGATCGTGGCCCCGGCGACGTTGTCTCCGGCCACGACGTCGACCGGGACGGACTCGCCAGTGATCATGCTGGCGTCAACCGCGCTCGCGCCGTCGACGACGATTCCGTCGGTCGCGATCTTCTCGCCGGGGCGCACGACGAAGCGATCGGCGACCGTCAGCTGCTCGACCGGAACGCGGCGCTCCTCGCCATCGTCGCCGAGTACGGCTGCGTCCTTCGCGCCGAGCTTCATCAGAGCGGCGATCGCCGCACCGGCACGTGATGTCGCGCGCGCCTCGAAGTAGCGGCCGAGCATGATCAGCGTGGTGATCACGGCGGCCTCTTCGAGGTAGATGTGCATGTCGCTGCCCGCGCGCGACGGCAGAAGCTCGAAGCTCATCTTCATGCCGATCTCGCCGGCGCCGCCGAAGATCAGGTTGTAGAGCGACCAGAGCAGCGCGGCGAATGTTCCGACGGTCACGAGCGTGTCCATCGTCAGGGCGCCGTGGCGCGCATTGACCCAGGTCGCCTTGTGGATCGGCCATCCGCCGTAGAGCATCACCACGAGCGTCAGCGCAAGGCTGATCCACTGCCAGTAGTCGAACTGCAGCGCGCTGATCATCGACATCGCCAGCACGGGGATCGAGAGCGCGGTCGATACGACGACACGCGTCTTCAAGGTGTTGGCGTCGGCGCTCAGATGGGCCGAGTGGTCGTGAGCCGCGTGACCATGAGCAGAGTGCTCATCGTGGATGTGCGGCGTGTAGCCGACGCGGGAGACTGCTGCTGCGAGGTCGTCGGTTGAGGCGACCTGCTCGTCGTAGGTGACCGTCGCGCGGTGCAGCGCGAAGTTGACAGTCGCTTCGGCGCTCTCGACTTCGTTCAGGGCCTTCTCGACCCGGCCCGCGCAGGAGGCGCAGGTCATGCCCTCGACGGGGATGTCAATTCGTGTCTTTGTCGTGCTCATGCGATCGAGTATATACCCCCGGGGGGTATACTGCATCCATGACCAAAAAAGACCACGCCTACGCGGACGACAAAGACCAACTGATCAAGCGCCTGCGTCGCGCCGAGGGACAGATCCGTGGGATCGAGAAGATGGTCGAGGACGATCGCTACTGCATCGACATCCTCACCCAGATCTCCGCCGCCCAGGCTGCGCTAGACAAAGTCGCGCTGCAGTTGATGGAGGACCACGCCGCGCACTGCGTCGTCGGCGGGCCCGAAGAGCTGAAGACCGAGCGCACAGAGGAGCTGATGGGCGCGGTCGCGCGGCTGATGCGGCGGGGCTGAAATCCTGCAATTTGCGACCTCGCCGGTGGGGCCGAAACGATGTGGACATCGGGCCAACTTGCCCGGCTGAATTCCTTGGTAGATTCGGCTGTATGAGTGATCTGACCCCTGAAGCAATCGAAAAACTGTCCATCGACACGATCCGCACCCTCTCGATGGACGGGGTCCAGAAGGCGAATTCCGGTCACCCCGGGACGCCGATGGCGCTGGCGCCGATCACCTACACGCTGTTCACGAAGGTCATGCGCCACTCGCCCAACCACCCGACGTGGGCGGCGCGTGACCGCTTCATCCTCAGCGCCGGCCACGCATCAATGCTGCTCTACAGCACGCTGCACCTGACCGGCTACGGCATCTCGCTCGAAGACCTCGAAAACTTCCGCCAGCTCGGCAGCCCGACGGCCGGCCACCCCGAGTACGGCCACGCGCCCGGCATCGAAATGACCACCGGGCCGCTCGGCCAGGGCATCAGCCACGCGGTCGGCTTCGCGCTCGGCGAGCGCATCCTGCACGACAAGTTCTCGACGTCCGACTTCGATCCCGTCGGCCACTTCACCTACGTGATCGCCAGCGACGGCGACATCGAGGAAGGCATCAGCTCCGAGGCCGGCAGCCTCGCCGGACACCTCGGCCTCGGTCGCCTGATCGCTTTCTACGACGCCAACCACATCTCGATCGAGGGCGACACCAACCTCGCGCTCTCCGAGGACACAGCCAAGCGCTACGAGGCCTATGGCTGGCAGGTGATCCGCCTCGGCGAAGACATCGACGTCGCATCGCTCGAGCAGGCGATCGCCGAGGGCCAGGCCGAGACCGGCAGGCCGACTCTGATCATCGTGCGCACGCACATCGCCTTCGGCTCGCCGAACAAGGTCGACACCGAGGGCGCACACGGCTCGCCGCTCGGCGAAGACGAGGTGAAGCTCACAAAGGAGGCATACGGTTTCCCGAGCCTCGATCCGTTCTTCGTGCCTGACGAGGTGCGTGAGCACTACTCGCATGTCGCCGAGCGTGGCGACGCCGAGTTCCGCGAGTGGGAAGGCAACTTCGACGCCTATCGCGCCGACAACCCCGAGCTCGCGGCGTTCTTCGACCGCCTGCAGGTCGGCGAGCTGCCCGACGGCTGGGACGCCGAGATCCCGACTTTCAGCCCCGACGACAAACCCGTCGCGACGCGCAAGGCCAGTGAGCTGGTGATCCAGTGGGCGGCCGCGCACGTGCCCGAGCTCGTCGGCGGATCGGCCGATCTCGCGCCGAGCAACCTCACGCTGATCGGCGCCGCCGGCTCGGTGCAGAAGGACGCGTACGACGGCCGCAACCTGCACTTCGGAATCCGCGAGCACGCGATGGGCGCGGCCGTCAACGGCCTGACCTTGAGCGGCCTGCGTGCATACGGCGCGACCTTCCTGATCTTCTCCGACTACATGAAGCCGGCGATGCGCCTCGCCGCGCTGATGCAGATCCCGTCGATCTTCGTCTTCACCCACGACTCGATCGGCCTCGGCGAGGACGGTCCGACCCACCAGCCGATCGAGCAGCTCTGGGCGCTGCGCGCGACGCCGAATCTCGACGTGATCCGTCCGGCCGACGCCAACGAGACGGCGCTCGCATGGGCTCACGCCTTGAGGTCCAAAGACCGTCCGAGCGCTTTTGCGCTGTCCCGTCAGAACCTGCCGATCCTCGGCAACGTGCCGGCCGACGCGGTCGACAAGGGCGCCTGGGTCGTCAAGGACGCAGATGGCGCTCCCGATCTGATCGTGATCGCCACCGGCAGCGAGGTGTCGATCGCGCTCGACGGTGCGAAGCTGCTTGAAGAGCAGGGTGTCGCCACTCGTGTGGTCAGCGCGCCGTGTCTCGAGCGCTTCTCCGAGCAGCCACAGGACTACATCGACGAGATCCTTCCGCCGGGCGTCAAGGCGCGCGTTTCGATCGAGGCCGGCAGCACGGTCGGCTGGCACCGCTGGGTTGGCGATGCGGGATACTCAATCGGCATGGAGAGCTTCGGCGCATCCGGCCCGCAGCCCGCCCTGTATGAACACTTCGGATTCACCCCCGAGAAGGTCGCCGAGCACGGCAAGCGCGTCGCTGACGCAGCGCCGGCCGCGACGAACGCGTAGGAGATATCGACGATGAGCGTCAACACTGTCAACGAACGTCTCGCCCGACTGACGGGCCTCGGCACCAGCGTCTGGCTCGACCAGATCGGCAAGGGCCTGATCGAAGACGGCACGCTCGCGCGCTTCGTGGAGGAGTACTCGCTGCGCGGCGTCACGAGCAACCCGGCGATCTTCGAAAAGGCGATCCTCGAGTCCGACGACTACGACCAGATCATCGCCGACGGCTTTGCGGCCGGCAAAGATCCTTCAGCGATCTTCCAGGACATCGCCGTCGCCGACGTGAAGGCCGCGACCGATGTGCTCCGCCCGGTCTGGGAGCAGACCGCCGGCTACGACGGATTCGTCTCGCTCGAGGTCTCACCCGATCTCGCGCGCGATGTCGACGGCAAGACGATCGCTGAGGCGCGCGACTTCTGGGCTCGCGTCGGCGCCCCGAACCTGATGATCAAGATCCCGGGCACGCCCGAGGGGCTCGAGTACATCGAGCAGGGGATCTACGAAGGCATCAACATCAACGTCACGCTGCTCTTTTCGGTCGATCGCTACGCCGATGTGGCCGAGGCGTTCATCAAGGGCCTCGAACGCCGCCACGCCGAGGGCAAGTCGCTCGACGTGCACTCGGTCGCGAGCTTCTTTGTCTCGCGCGTCGACACCGTGGTCGACAAGCAGCTCGAAGAAAAGGGCCGCGCCGACCTGCAGGGCAAGGCCGCGATCGCAAATGCACGCGCGGCCTACATCAAGTTCAAGGAGATCTTCTACGGCGAGCGCTTTGCCGCGCTGAAGGCCGCCGGAGCACCGGTGCAGCGTCCGCTCTGGGCGTCGACCGGCACGAAGAATCCCGAGTATTCCGAGGTGCTCTACGTCGACACGCTCGCAGGCCCCGAGACCGTCAACACGATGCCGATGAAGACGCTCGAGGCGACGGCGACGATCAGCGAGGTCGACTCGGTCACGCTCGACGAAGACCCCGCGCCCGTGCTCGCCGAACTCGCCGAGGTCGGCATCGATCTCCACCGGGTGACCGAAGATCTGCTCGACGCGGGAATCGACGCGTTCGTGCATTCGCTGGACGGACTGCTCGAAGGAATTGAGAAGCAGAACCCGGGCGGTTCTGCGGAGTGAGTCCTGAAGGCGCGCTGACAGTTTCCGAGCGCGTCTGGGCGCGCGACGAGTCGCTGTGGGGTGGACCGGGTGTTCCGGAGATCGGCAATCGCCTTGGCTGGCTCGACATCGCCGATCGCATGGCTGAGGCGTTGCCCGAGCTCGAGGCCTGGGTCTCCGAGGTCCACGCCGACGGTCTGACCAACACGGTCCTGCTCGGCATGGGCGGGTCGTCGCTCGGACCGGAGGTGCTCAACCTTTCGTTCGGCGGCAGTCTGACGATGCTCGACTCGACCGACCCGGCTGCGGTGCTGGCGGCCGTCAGTGAGGCCGATCTGCCGAAGACGATCTTCGTCGTGTCGAGCAAGTCCGGCGGCACGGTCGAGACGCTCAGTCACTTCAAGCACTTCTACGAACTCACCGGCGGCAACGGCGCGCAGTTCGCCGTAGTCACCGATCCCGGCTCGCCGCTCGAGGCGCTTGCGGCCGAGAAGGGCCTGCGCAGGGTCTGGCTCGCCGACCCGAACATCGGCGGCCGCTACAGCGTGCTCAGCTATTTCGGGCTCGTGCCGGCCGCGCTGGCCGGGGTGCCGCTCGCCGGCGTTCTGGAGCAGGCGATCGCCGCGGCAGAGTCCTGCCGGCTGATCGATGGCAACCCCGGCCTGCTGCTCGGCGAGAAGATCGGCGAACTGGCGCTGGCCGGACGCGACAAGCTCACCTTCATCGTCGACGCCCCGATCGACAGCTACGGCCTGTGGGTCGAGCAGCTGATCGCCGAGAGCACCGGCAAGCACGGCCGCGGCGTGCTCCCGGTCGCCGGCGAGCCGCTCACCGTCCCGGAGCTGACCGGCGAATACGGCGTCGACCGCGTGTTCGTGCACATCGCAAACTCCGCAAGTCCCGACACGGAGAAGTCCGCGGTGGTGGATGCGCTCGAGCAGCGCGGGCAGCCGGTGTTCCGGCTTGCCTCCGGAGGTCCCGACGATCTCGGGCGCTTCATGTTTCTGTTCGAGTTCGCCGTCGCGGTGATCGGTCACGTCCTGAGCATCAATCCGTTCGATCAGCCGAATGTGCAGGAGGCAAAGGACGCCACGAAACGCGTGCTCGAATCGGGTGATGTCGAATTGCCATTCGACGATCCGGCCGCTCTGAACGAACTGGTGCGCGGTGGCAGGCCACCTGCCTATTTCGCGATCATGGGCTACCTCAAGCCTGACCCCGCGTTCGACGCGGCGATCGACGAGCTGCGCAGCGTGGTTCGCGCCAAGACCGGCTCGGCCACGACCTTCGGCTATGGCCCGCGCTTCCTGCATTCGACCGGCCAGCTGCACAAGGGTGGGCCGCCCGAGGGAAGTTTCATCCAGTTCGTGCACGACGGCGCGGAGGATGTTGCGATCCCGGAGGAGAACTTCAGTTTCAAGACGCTGAAGGCAGCTCAGGCGATCGGCGACATCGAAGCGCTGAAGGCCCACGGGCGACCGGTCGTCCGCCTCGAGCTGACCGGCGACCCGGCGGCAGCTGTGCGCGAGTTGATCCAAAGCCTCGACTGATCCCCCACAAAACGAAAGAGAGCGGTTCCCGGATGGCAGACAGTGTGCAGATTGGTTTCGTCGGACTGGGCAAGATGGGCGGAAACATGGTCCACCGCATCAAGCGCGACTCTGCGCATGAAGTCGTCGCGTTTGACTTCTCGGCCGAAGCCGTGGCCGCCGCAGAGGGCGTCGGCGCCCAGGGGGCGTCGAGCCTCGAAGAACTCGTTGCCAAGCTCGACGCGCCGCGCATGGTCTGGATCATGGTCCCGGCAGGTGACCCGACGACCGAGACCGTGAACAAGCTCGCCGAGTTGCTTGACTCCGGCGACACGATCATCGACGGCGGCAACTCGCGCTGGACCGATGACAAGGCGCGCGCGGCCCAGCTCGAACCGAAGGGCATCAACTATGTCGATGTCGGCACGTCGGGCGGGGTCTGGGGCCTCGAGGTCGGCTACTGCATGATGGTCGGCGGGCCTGATTCCTCCGTGCAGCAGCTCTCACCGATCCTCGACGTGCTCGCGCCGCCCTCCACCGAGGAACATGGCCCTGGCTGGGGCCATATGGGACCGGTCGGCAGCGGTCACTACGTGAAGATGGTCCACAACGGTGTCGAGTATGGCCTGATGCAGGCCTACGCCGAGGGCTTCAATCTGTTTGACGCCTCCGAGTACGAACTCGACAACGCGAAGATCGCCCACCTCTGGATGCAGGGGTCGGTCGTGCGTTCGTGGCTCGTCGAGCTGGCCGCGCTCGCCTTCGAGCAGGAAGGCAACGACCTCGATCAGCTCGAGCCTGTGGTCGTCGATTCCGGCGAAGGTCGCTGGACGGTCGAGGATGCCACCGACAAACGCGTACCGGTGCCGGTGATCGCGATGAGCCTGTTCGAGCGTTACGGCAGCCAGGGTCATGCCGACTTCGCCAACAAGGTCAACGCGGCGCTGCGTGCGCAGTTCGGCGGTCACGCCGTCGAGCGCAAGGGCTGAAGGCGCTGCCGATGCACGCAGACCAATTGACCGATCCCGCGGCCGTCGCCGGCACAGCGCTTGGCAATCCGTTGGCGGCGGGACTCGAGCACACGCCGGTCGACCCGACATCGATGGTGATCTTCGGTGGGACCGGCGATCTCGCCCACCGCAAGCTGCTGCCGGCGATCTACAACCTCGCCCACGAAGGCGCGCTGCCCGAGCGGTTCAATCTCGTCGCCTTCGCATTCGAGGACTACGACGACGAGTCTTTCCGCGAGATGATGGGCAAGTCGATCGAGCAGTACTCGCGGCGCGCTCCGAAGCCCGAGGTGCTCGAGGCGCTGCTGCACCGCACCCAGTACGTGCAGGGCAGCTTCGACAACACGCCGGATTTCGAGCGGCTGGGCGAAGTGCTCAAGGGCCTCGACGACAAGGCCGACGAGCCGCTGAACCACCTCTTCTACCTGGCGACCTCGCCGGCGTTCTTCGCCAAAGTCGTCGAGCAGCTCGGCGCATCGAAGCTCGACAAGCTCGACAACGCAAAGGTCCGCGTCGTGATCGAGAAGCCGTTCGGTCGCGACCTCGAGAGCGCCAAGGCGCTGAACCGCGACGTGCTGTCGGTGCTCGACGAAGAGCAGGTCTACCGCATCGATCACTACCTAGGCAAGGAGACGGTGCAGAACATCCTGGCCTTCCGTTTCGCGAACTCGATGTTCGAGCCGATCTGGAACTCGAACTACATCGACTACGTGCAGATCACTGCGAGCGAAGATCTCGGAATCGGGTCGCGCGCCAGCTACTACGACACCGCCGGCGCGCTGCGCGACCTGATCCAGAACCACATGCTCCAGCTGATGGCTCTGCTCTGCATGGAGCCCCCGAACGCGCTGACCGCCAACAAGGTCCGTGACGAGAAGGCCAAGGTGCTGCGCGCCGTGCAGGCGCCGCTGTTCTCCGAGGTCAGCCGGATGGCCGTGCGCGGTCAGTACACGGCCGGAACGATCGGATCGGACAACGTCCCCGGCTACCTCGAAGAGGAGGGCGTGGCGGCCGACTCGCAGACCGAGACCTATGCCGCGCTGCGCCTCGGCATCAGCAATTGGCGCTGGGCAGGCGTGCCGTTCTATCTGCGCACCGGGAAGCGGCTCGCCCGAAAGGTGACGGAGATCGCGGTGACGCTCAAACCGGTGCCGCACCTGGCCTTCCAGATCCACGGCGCGCCGCCGCCGCCGAACGAGCTGGTCTTCACGATCCAGCCCAACGAGGGCGTCTCGATCTCGCTGGGCGCGAAGATTCCGGGAGCCAAGACCCGGATCCGTCCGGTCAACATGCAGTTCCAGTACGGCACCTCGTTCACGAGCGAATCGCCCGAGGCCTACGAGCGCCTGATCCTCGATGTGATGCGCGGCGACGCGACGCTGTTCACTCGCGTCGATGAAGTCGAGGCGCTGTGGGAGATCGTCGACCCGGTGCTCTCATACTGGGCCGCCGATCCGGCGAAGCCGGAGGGCTACGCCGCCGGATCGAGCGGGCCCGAGGCGGCCGACGCGCTGCTCGAGGGACGTGCGAAGTGGCGATCCCTCTGACCACCCCGGGCGTCTGGAGCGCCCAGGACACGACCCCCGGCGAGATCGAGACTGCGCTGCTGCGACTGATGCACGAGCGGGCGACCGAGGGGACATTCCATGCCCCGGCGCGTGTGCTCAATCTCGTGGTGGTGATCGATCGCGAGTGGAAGGGTGAGATCAGCAACCGGCTCGACCGGATCAGTCGCGACAACCCGGCGCGCACGATCCTGGTCGTGGTCGAAGACGGCAAGCAGCAACTTGACGCGATGGCGACGCTGGTGCACGACACCCCGGGCGTGCTCGGTGGCAACACGATTTTTCGTGAGCGCATCGAGATCGAGTGCGGATCGGGCCAGCTGGGGCACCTTGACACGATCATCTATCCCGTGCTGGCCAGCGAGGTCGGCACGGTCGTGTGGTCGCCGCATGGTCACCCCGAGGCGGTTGACTCGCTGCGTGGCCTTGCGAGCAGCGTGCTGATCGATTCGCTCGACTTTCCCGACTGGCGCAGCGCGATGGCGAGGATTCTCGAGATTTCCGAGTACGCCGAAGTCAGTGATCTTGCGTGGCTGCGCTCGACTCCGTGGCGCGAGCGCGTCGCCGCGGCTTTCGATCCAGCGGTCTGGCGCCCCGAACTCGATTCGATCAACCGTGTGACGGTGCGGATGCACCCCGGCTCGACGATGGCCGGGCTGCTGTACCTCGGGTGGCTCGCATCGCGCCTCGAATGGCAGCCGCATGTGATGGAACTCGACGCCGCCGACAACAAGATGGGCTACGCGACGGGTCCGGCCGGGCAGATCGAAGTCGTGCTCGAGAACGACGACACGATGCCCGTGCCCGGGCTCGCGGGCCTCACGATCGAGACCGCGACGGGCCTTTCGCTCTCTCTGAATCGTGCCTCGGGCGGCCTGCGCGCCGAGCGCCAGCTCGCCGACGGCCACCTGCACGGCTGGACGGTGATCGGTGCCTCGCGCGGTGAGGACGGCATCCTCGCCAGCGGCGTGACGCACGCGATGTTCCCCGACGAACTCTTCAGGCCGGCACTCGATGCAGCCTGCGCATTCGGCGGTCGCGCGAGTATCGCGCAGGCAGGGGCGTGAAACGGTGGCCGTGCCAGAGTTGAAGATCGTCGAAGACGTCGCGTCCGCCGCAGCCGAGCGCATCGCCGCAGTCGCCGAAGCCGGTGGTTCGGTTGTGCTCTCGGGCGGCTCGACCCCCCGCCGCGCCTACGAGATCGCTTCTGCCGCCGACTGGTCGACCGCGAAGGTCTGGTTCGGAGACGAGCGCTGCGTACCGCCGGATGACGAGCGCAGCAACTTCCGCATGGCCAAGGAGGCGCTGCTCGATCGTCTCGACGCGCCGCCGGCCGCGATCTTCCGCATGCCGGGCGAACTTGACCCCGAAGAGGCCGCTCACCAGTACGCCGCCGACATCTTTGAGCACGACGCCGAGCCGTTCGACCTGTTGCTGCTCGGCCTCGGCTCCGATGGGCACACGGCCTCGCTCTTCCCCGGCAAACCCGAGATATCGCGGCGCAATCTGCTCGTGACCGCAGTGCCCGAGGCGGGCCTCGATCCCTTCGTGTCGCGCGTCTCGCTGACCGTGCCGGCTCTGGTCCGCGCGCGCGAGATCCTCTTCCTGGTCGCCGGCGCTGACAAGGCGGTCCCGGCGCGCGAGTCGTTCGCGACCGAGCACTCGATGACACCGGCCGGCATCGTCGCGCGCAAGGCGCGCGGCCACGTCACGGTGTTGCTCGACGCCGCTGCGGCGGTCGACCTCGACCCTCCAGCCCCTCCAGCCTGACCCTCCAACCGCCCCCTTGCAAGCCGACGGCTTGCAAGCGCGTGACGCCTGGATATGTCGCTTGTTCAAGCGGTTTTGTTTGCAAGCCGACGGCTTGCAACGAAAAAGGCTTGGGAATCGGATGCTTTCGGGCGCATCGACCTTGCAAGCCGACGGCTTGCAAGGTGACAGATATGTGGGATCGTCTTGTTTCGCGATCGGGCAGACGGGAACGAACACCATGTGCGTGCGCACACGCGAACCAACGGGGGAACCCCATGACCGACGCAACGGAACTCAAGGGCCGCGCCAAAGAGGCGGCCGGCGATCTGACCGACGACAAGGAACTCCAACACGAGGGCAAGGCCGATCAGGCGGCGGGAAAAGTGAAAGAAAAGATCGATGACGCGGTCGACAAGGTGAAGGACGCGATGCATCGCGACCGCGACGAGCGCTGAAAGCAGGTGAGATCATGCCTCCGCATGGCATCAAGAAGGGCTCCAAGCGCGCTCGCCAGTACGAGAAGGTCAAGGTGAGCGAGCGCAAGCAGGGGAAGTCCGAGGACGTCGCCGAAGAGATCGCTGCCCGCACCGTGAACAAGGCGAAGGCCCGCTCCGGGGAATCACGCACCAGATCGAGGACGTCGACCAGCGACATCTCGTCCGGTCGCCGCGGCGGGAAGCGCTCCGGTAGATCCGGACCGCGAGGTCGCACGCGCGACCAGCTCTACGAAGAGGCCAAGCACAAAGGCATCGAGGGCCGCTCGCGGATGAACAAAGCGCAGCTCCAGCGTGCCGTCGACAATCATTGACAGGGGGTCATCGAAATGAAAGTCCTAGTCGTCGCTTCCGAGCCGGTCGACGCCGACGCGGTGGATCAGCTCACCGAGAATGAGTCGCCGGACGAGGTCCGCGTTATCGCGCCGACGCTCACCGGTTCGGCTCTGCGCTATTGGCTCAACGACACAGATGCCGCAGTCGCGCACGCCCAGGAGGTCGTCGCGGAATCGGTCGAGGAACTCGCCGGTGCCGGCGTCCCAGCGAGCGCGGATGCACCGACCGACGACCAACCGGCGGTGACGATCGACGACGCGCTGCGGACCTTCGATCCGGATCGCATTCTCGTGATCAAGCACACCGCCTCCGACGAGGCATACCGCGAAGAGGAATTGCTCGAGGAGATCGCCGAGCACAGCGATGCACCGGTCGATGTGCGCGAGGTCGGCGCCGAGTAGACGGCGATGGCTGCAGCACTGCGTCCGATGCTCGCGACGCTCGGTGAACTGCCGCGCGGCGACGAGTGGGTCTTCGAGGTCAAGTGGGACGGCGTGCGCGCGCTCGCGCGGGTCCAGCGAAGTGGGCGCGCACGAAGCATGGTCCTGCGTTCGCGCGGCGGCAACGAAATCACCGCGCGCTATCCAGAACTTGCGGGGCTGGCCGAGGCGGTTCCGCGGGCGGCTCTTCCGATCGAACTCGACGGCGAGATCGTCGCATTCGACAGGGAGGGGCGACCGAGCTTCGCTGCGCTGCAGTCGCGCATGCATCTGCGCGATCCACGTCGCAGCGCCGCACTGGCCGCGGAGGCACCGGTCTCGTTCGCGGTCTTCGACGTGCTCGAGGTGGCCGGTCGTGACGTGACCGGCGAGCCACTGGAGCGTCGTCGCGTGCTGCTCGATGAACTGGCGATCGACACCCCGAACGTCCATGTGCCGCCTGAATACGAGGACGGCGAGGAACTGCTCGGGCAGATGGTCGCCCGTGGCATGGAGGGGGTCGTCGCCAAGCGCAGATCCAGCTCGTACTTTCCGGGCAGGCGTGGCAGCGACTGGGTCAAGGTAAAGCCGAAGCCGCGCCAGGAGTTTGTCGTCGGCGGCTGGACCGAGGGCAGCGGCCGCCGCACCGGAATGATCGGCGCGCTGATGCTCGGCTACCACGAGGCCGGCACCGCCGCGCTGCGCTACGTCGGCAACGTCGGCAGCGGATTCGACGACCGCGCTCTCGCGGAGGTTGCACGCGAACTCGATGGGTTGGCGAGCGACCGCAGTCCGTTCGATCCAGATACGGAAATTCCGCCGGGCGGTCACTTCGTGGTGCCGCAGCTGGTCGCGGAGGTCGAATACGGTGAATTCACCTCCGACGGACGCCTGCGCCATCCCGTGTTCAAGGGCCTGCGCAGCGACAAACCGGCCGACGAGGTCACGCTCGAAAGGAGCCGATGATGCCCGCGAAGGCGAAAGCCAAATCGAAGCCGAAGCCCAAGGCGAAACCGAAAGCCGGAACGGGTGCGAAGGAGGGAGCCTCGGTCGAACCGACGCGGGTGCGCAGGCCGGCGTGGCAGGGAACGATCAGCTTCGGACTGATCAACGTCCCCGTGATGCTCTACGGCGTCACCGTCAGCCACCGCATCGCATTCCATCAGCTCGATGACCGCGACCACGCTCGAATCCAGCAGAAACGTGTCTCGTCGGTCACTGGCGAAGAGGTCGAGTTCGCACACATCGTGAAGGGCTACGAACTCCCGACGGGCGACCATGTGGTGATCGAGCGCGACGAACTCGCGGCGCTCGACCCCGAACGATCCTCCGCGATCGAACTCGAGTCGTTCATCGACGCTGCGCAGATCGACCCGCTCTACTACGACGCCAGCTACTACGCGCTCCCGGGCAAGAACGCGGCGACCCCGTACGCGCTGCTGCGCGACGCGATGGCCGCCGAGAAGCGCGCCGCGGTCGCACGCCTGGTGATGCACCAGAAGGAGCACATCGTCGCGCTCTGGCCGCGCGAGGACATGCTGATCGTCTCGACGCTGCACTTCTTCGACGAGGTCAGCGATCCGGCCGAACTGCCGGGAGGTCCGGGTCCGAAGGTCTCCGCCAAGGCTGCCGAGGTCAAGGCCGCGCGGCAGCTCGTGGCCGCGCTGTCGGACGACAGCTTCGACATCCGCGACTACCGCGACGAGTACCGCGAGGCAGTGCTCGATCTGATCGAGAAGAAGGCGCGCGGGACGAAGATCGCGCGGCCGAAGGCGGCGACGCCGAAGAAGCCAGTGCCCGATCTGATGGCGGCACTCGAGGAGAGTCTCGCCGGTGTCACCGGGGCCGATGAGCGGCTGGCCAGACGACCTGCGGCAAGGAAGCGCGGCAGCGGCGGCTCGCACCGCACGAAGGCGCACTGATGCCGGCCGCGGCCGCTCCGGTCGAGGCCGAGGTCGACGGCCGGCGGATCAAGCTGACGCATCTCGACAAGGTGCTCTACGAGGCCGATGGTTTCACCAAGGCTCAGATGCTCGACTACTACTCGCGCATCTCCGAGTTCATGCTGCCCCATCTGCGCGAACACGCGGTGACGCTCAAGCGATATCCGCACGGCGCCGGCGGAGAGTTCTTCTTCGAGAAGGCTTGTCCGGACTACCGGCCACCGTGGATGAAGACGGTCATGCGCCACGCCGAGAGCAGCGATCGCGACATCGACTACTGCGTCGTCGACGACCGCGCGTCGTTGATCTGGCTCGCGAACCAGTCGACGATCGAATTCCACGTGCCGATGGCGCTGCGCCGCTCGATGGAACGCCCGCGCGCGCTCGTCTTCGATCTCGATCCGGGCCCTGGCGTCGACGCCGCGAAGTGCGCCGAGGTGGCGCTTGCCCTGCGCGAGTTGCTGGCGGTGGACGACCTGCGCGCCTGGCCCAAGTCATCGGGTTCGAAGGGGATTCACGTGTATGTCCCACTGAATCGCCCGCGCATGACCTTCGAGCGCACGAAGGAATACGCGCACGCCGTCGCCGACCGGCTCGCCGAAGAACGCGCCGACGTCACCGCGCAGATGCGAAAGGCGTCGCGGGGCGGCAAGGTCTTCATCGATTGGAGTCAGAACTCGACCCACAAGACGACCGTTTGCCCCTATTCGCTGCGCGCCCGTGAGCGTCCGACGGTTTCGGCTCCGCTCGCGTGGAGCGAAGTCGAAGCCGCAGCCGGTGGAGCGGGGACCGATGCCCTGCTCCACACGACTGACGATGTGCTCGAGCGTGTGGCTGCGAGCGGCGATCTCTTCGCTGCGGTGCTCAGCACCGAGCAGTCACTGCCGCGCCGCTGAAGGCCGTCAGGCCTCGCGGATCACCAGCAGGAACACGAGCACGGCGAGGATCAGTCCTACGAGTCCGCCGACGGCTGCGTTGACGAATTGCGCCAGCAACACTCCGATGATCACGACGGCGATGAGCCAGATGATGCCGGTCATCGATCCACCTCTGCGAGTTTCCATTGCCCCAACCCCCTTATTGGTTGAAATTGGACGGCGGCCGGTCGGGCCGTGCGCGCCGTGGTTGGCCGATACCCGCACCGGGGGATCGGCAAACCGTTAGCGTTGCGGCATGAAAGTCGCTTGTGCATTCGATCACGCCGGCTTCCCGCTGCGCGACGTCGTGCTCGGTGCCGTGCGCGCAGCCGGACACGAGCCGCTCGACATGGGGGTGCATTCGACCGAACCCGTCGACTATCCCGACGTCGCGCGGAAGGTCGGCCGGGCAATCCAGACCGGAGTCGCCGAGCGCGGAGTGCTCTGCTGCGGTTCGGGCGCCGGCGTGTCGGTCGCGGCGACGAAGATCCACGGCGTCCGCGCGGCGACGATCCACGACGAATACACCGCGCACCAAGCTGTCGAGCACGACGACGTCAACGTGCTGTGCCTCGGCGCGCGCGTGATCGGCGAGGAGCTCGCGCGCGAGATCGTCGGGCGTTTCCTCGCCGCAGCAGTCTCCGATGAGGAGCGCCACGTGCGCAGGCGCGCCAAGATCGAGGCGATCGAAGCCGAGAACTAGCTCTTCACCAATCCGTCTCCGGATCGTTTCCGGAGCGTCACCGAGCGGACACATCGCTGGTCTCGCGCGGACGTAGTTTCGCCTCGCATTCTCGAAACGAAACACATCCAAGGAGACATCCGTGAAAAACGCACTCGGTATGCGTCGGCGGGGCCCGGTCGTGGCCGCTCTGACCATTGCAGTTCTCGCGATCGGCGCGACCTCAGCGGTCGCATGGTGGACCAACCATTCGACGGGCCACTACGGCAAGCGTGCTCAGCTCGTCGCGGCGGCCGGCGAGACGAAGCCCCGCAACGTGATCTTCCTGCTCGGCGACGGCATGGGTATCTCGGAGATCACCGCCGCCCGCTACTACCAGGGGGTCAAGAACCCGCTGAACATCGACAAGCTGAAGATCACTGGCTTCGACACGACCTGGTCGGTCAAGCCCGGCAGCGGTCCGAACTACCTGCCCGACTACGACTCCGAGTCGGCCTCGACCGGCACCCAGTGGGCGACGGGCAAGAAGACGATCGACGGCCGCCTCGGGCAGGGTCCGTCGACTGCTGCCAACGTGCCCGGCCAGAACTACAAGAACATCGCTGAGGTCTTCCGCGCCGAGGGCAAGAAGACCGGCAACGTCTCGACCGCCGAGATCACCGACGCGACGCCCGGCGCGATCGAGTCGCACATCTCGCAGCGTGGCTGCCAGGGACCGGCCGACATGACGCCGTGCGGCTCCGAGAAGAAGGAGAACGGTGGCCTCGGATCGGTCTCCGAGCAGTCGATCGACGCCGGCTTCAACGTGATCCTCGGCGGCGGTCGCGCGCGCTACACGCAGACCGTCACCGGCGGACCGTCGGTCGGCAAGACCGTCGTGCAGCAGGCGCAGGCCAAGGGCTACCAGTACGTCACCGACGCGACCGGACTGGCGGGCGTCAACAACGCGAGCAAGCCGGTGCTCGGCCTCTTCAACAACAGCAACATGTCGCTCGAGTGGAGCGGCCCGGCGGCTTCGCTGGGCAAGGGCAACACGCCTGTCTCCTGCACCGAGGGTCAGCGTCCGGCCGGCGAGCCGTCGCTGTCGGACATGACGAAGAAGGCGCTGCAGCTGCTCGACAACAAGAAGGGCTTCTTCCTGCAGGTCGAGGGCGCCTCGATCGACAAGCAGGACCACGCCACCAATGCCTGCGGCCAGATCGGTGAGACCGTGGCCTTCGACAAGGCGATCGGCACCGCGCTCGACTACCAGCGCAGCCACCCCGACACGCTGATC
>JASGFX010000018.1:0-53024 GCA_047605325.1 Solirubrobacterales bacterium
CGATCTAGACTCATGAGTGTCTAGGGGCTGTAGCTCACTTGGTAGAGCGCCTGCTTTGCAAGCAGGAGGTAGTCGGTTCGATCCCGTCCAGCTCCATTAGGCCCGGTCGGGGACTCAGGCCAGCTCAGCGTCGATGCCGCGCAATGTGCTGAGGACGAACTTCAGCAGCATCGGTTGCAGGTTCACGACGTGCTCGGTCTGGCCGAGGCTGATCACCTGGGTGATCACGGCGCCGATGCCGGCCATCGTGGCCTGGAGGGTGAAGCGGTCTTCCGGCTCGACACTGATCAGCGAGAGCATCAGGTCGACCATCTGCATCTGGATCTCGACGCGGTGTTCGATCGCCTCCTGGCCGGCGGCGTAGACCTCGACGTAGTAGGTGCGCGCGATGCCCGGCTCTTCGGCGACGAGTCCGAGGAAGCTGGCGAGCATCATCGAGATTCGCTCCTCCTCGGTGCCACCGGACTCGGCGACGTCGTCAACGGCAGCTCTGAGGCGAACGACCATCTCGCTGGCGGCGCGATCGAACGCGGCGATGAAGCAGTCGTGCTTGTCGGAGAACTGCGCGTAGAAGGTCTCGCGAGAGACGCCTGCTCGCTTCAGCACCTCGGCGACCGTGGTCTTCACGTACCCGATCTCGCCCACAGCCTCGGCCATCGCACGCATCATCCGTTCTCGCTGCGAGTCCTCGACCTCCTGACGGCTGAGGTTGTGCCGGCCGCGCGGGAGTCGCTCGAACTGTTCTGCCGTTCCCCTCTCAGGCATACAAACCAGTGTAGGTAACGCGGAGTTCACGAGTTCGCCGGGCCGCCTACTACCGTTCGCGTCAAGTCGTACTCGGTAATTGCCGATGCGACGATTCAAGACAGTCGCTTTTCGCCGGGGGTTCTTTTGATTTTCTGGTTTGCGACACAAGCAATACAGGAGAAAGCAATGCCCACTGGCACAGTCAAGTGGTTCAACGACGACAAGGGCTTCGGCTTCATCGCGCCGGAGGACGGCTCCAAGGACGTCTTCGCCCACCACACCGAGATCCTCGCGGACGGCTTCCGTTCACTCGCCGAGGGTGAGCGCGTGGAGTTCGAGGTTGAGCCCGGGGACAAGGGCCCCAAGGCTGTCGGAATCAAGAAGATCTAGGTTTCGACGACAGGCACTTCGGTGCTGTCAGTGAGAGCGGCGTCCTTCGGGGCGCCGCTCTTTTTTTTGGCTATCTCGGCTCGCGTCGGCGAGGTACTGCGCGAGTCCGGCGCGGAGTGCGCGAGCCACATGCTCACGCCACTTGGCGCTCTTCATGTGACGTGCGTCGACCGAGTTCTGCATGTTGCCGAGTTCGGTGAGCACCTTCGGGACCTTGGAGAGGTTCAGGCCGCCGAGGTCGGTGCGGCGATCGAGCCCACGGGTTGCGATGTAGTCGGCACGTTTCAAGCCTGCCCCGTCGAGCGCCGCGCGCACATCGAGCGCCAGTGCATACGAGGGCCTGACGATCTCGTCGGTGTAGCCACGGATCAGACCCGGTCGGATGACATGGAATCCGCGTCCGCTCGTCGGACCGCCGTCACCGTGGATCGATATCGCGACATCCGCCCCCGCGTGGTTGCCGATCTGGGCGCGCTTGTTGATGCAAGGCCCGACCCCGGTGTTGTTCTTGCGGGTCAGTACGACCTTCGCCCCCGAGGCTTCGAGCAGTTTTTTGAGCCGTTTTGCGACATCCCAGGTGAAGGCCGGCTCGGTCAGCGCCTCATCTCTGGTCGCCGTTCCGGTCGTGTCGCATTCCTTGCGAAAGCCCCCGGCGGGAACGAGCTTGTTGATCACCGATGGATGCGCCGCGTTTCCGCCATTGTGGCCCGGATCGACCGCGATAGTCGCGCCTTTGAGCGCCGCGAGCGGCGAGGACACTGCGGCGCCGGCCGACGGTTCAGCCGCGCCGACGCCAGCCTGCGCGGCGGCAAGCGAGACGATCAGCGCGAGCAGTGCGGCGATTCCCTGCATCGCCCGAGATTGTGGCGGGTCTGCGCGCCGGCTCAGCCGGGCTTGATCACCATGACGATCACGGTCAGCCAGAGAAGCGCTGTCTCGAAGCGGCCGATCGTCATGAACTTCTTCAGGCCCGACCGGAAGGTCTGCGAGTCTGCGCCCTCGCTCTCTGCGACCTTCGCGAGCTTCTCGGACTGCGGCCCGAGGTAGGTCGCTCCGATCAGGAACGAGATCACGAACATCGCAAGGCCGATGTCGATCCACAGGGCGCCGAAGCTCCAAGGTCCGTCGATCGCGGCCGCGATTCCGCAAACGACGGTGAGGAGTGAGACGGGGATGAACCAACGCAGGGCCAGCGCGCCCAGGTCATCGAGGAAGGTCGCCATTTCGTCGCCGTTGCCGCGCTTGAGGATTCTCTCGCCGAGCACATGAGAGAAGGTTCCGCTGCCGACCCAGGCGACCGCACCGACCACATGGCCGGTGACGAGCAAGTCGTAGGTAGTCATCAGGCGAGACTAGTTATTTGGCCCGACGCCAGAACGGCCTCGCAGCCGCCCGATCCGGCGGATCGAACTGGGCCATCGGGTCCTCGCCCTTGTAGCGAAGCGCACCGATCATCGCGGCGACGATCACGATCATCGTGGCCGCGGT
This sequence comes from Solirubrobacterales bacterium, assembly GCA_047605325.1. GTDB lineage: Bacteria > Actinomycetota > Thermoleophilia > Solirubrobacterales > JACPNS01 > JACPNS01. Next base: position 2,626 of record JASGFX010000018.1, read on the forward strand.
GAACAGCGTGAGGAAATCGAGCCCGTACATCGAGATCACTGCGACAGTGAGCGCAAGCATCAGCATCGCGAAGGCGAGACCGATCCACAGCACGGTGCGGCGACGCCTGGCGTCGGGACGTGCCGGTCCGTTCATCAACTCGATGACGCTCGGCTCGCGCTCTGCGATCCGCTCTTCTTCTTCACGCTCGCGCGCGCGATCCTCCGGGAAGTCCACGGCGCGAGCATACCCCCGCGCGGGCCCGGCCATGCCCGCATCCGGCAGCGATAAAATCACCAGAATGGTTCTGAATCTCGAGAAGCGCTACTCGCCGTCGGTCGACCCCTTCGAGGACACCGACGTGATCGACGCCCGCGGGCCCCGCACACTCCAGAGCACTGTCGCGATCGTGACCGGCCTGGCCTGGGTGTTGAATGCCCCGTGGCTCGTCGGAATCATGGCACTGCAGCTCGTCGTCGGCCTCGCATTCGGCCGTCGTTGGTGCATCCCGTGCGTGTTCTGGTTCAAGGTCCTTCAGCCGCGCATCGGCGAAGGTCGCATCGAAGATTCGCGCGTCCCGCGGTTCGCCAACATTCTCGGCGCGATCTTCTTGACCACGGCGACCATATTGTTCGTGCTCGGCCTCACCACAGCCGGCTGGGCGATCACCCTGATGGTCACGGCGCTCGCATCGCTCGCCGGGATCAGCGGGATCTGCGTCGGCTGCGAGATGTACGCCTTCTGGGCGCGGGTCCGCGGCATAGCGCTCGCGCACTGAAGGCCCACGTGAGCGAACGCCTCGTCATCCTCGCGATCATCGTCGCCAGCGCGGCGCTCGTCGGCGCGCTCGCCAACGTCGCGATCCGGCGCCGCCACCACATCGACCGCATAGATGCCGGCGACTTCGCGCCGGGCAGCGGCGTCGTCGTGTTCACGAGTCCCTACTGCCACGGCTGCCGCCAATGGCTCGAAGCGCTTGCCGAAGACGGCCAGACGACCGCGACGATCGACATCGCCGAAAGGCCCGAAGCGGCCGCTCGCTACCGCATCACAAGCACTCCGAGGGTCGTGGTCGTCGACGGCTCGGGAACCGTGTTGCGCGAGTTTCACCACTACGCCCCGCGCCGCAGCGACCTCGATCAGATCGCCAAACTCGCAAGCGCGTAGTCACACCGCAACTCCCGCTCGGAGATCGGTTTTATGAGTCAGCAACCACAAAGTTGGGGGGCCAACGCTCATGAAAAGCCGTTCAGACAAAACACTTTTTTCGCTCATCGCGGCCTTCGCCGCGATCATGCTCTTCGCCGCGGTCGCGACGGCCGCGACGATCGACGACGATGACGTCGGACACGTCCTCAAGGGGACGAACTCCCCCGACGTGATCAACGCCAACGGCGGGAACGACACCGTCAACGCCAAGCGCGGCCGGGACACGATCGACGCCGGAACGGGCGACGACAAGGTCCGCGCCGGAGACGGCGCTGACGTCGTCAACGGCGGCGACGGCAACGACGTCCTCTACGGCGGATGGGGCAACGATGTGCAGCACGGCGGAGCAGGCGACGATGTGATCTTCGCCAATCGCGGCCGCGACGTCTCCTACGGCGATGCCGGCAACGACACGCTCTGGGCACTCGCCCGCGGCGACGTACACAGCCGTCACGACTACAACGGCGACACGCTGGTCGGAGGCGAAGGCAACGACGTCTTCCGTACGCGTGACGGCGAAGGCGACTCGATCGACTGCGGCCCCGGCGACGACATCGCGATCCTCGACTGGAAAGACAAGATCGTCGACGCCACCAGCACGAACCCGAACGGGTCCTGCGAGCACGTCTTCCGCAAGAAGCGTGCTGCCTCGGACAGCCAGGAGACGGTCAACCCCTAGGAGCAAGGCAGACGAAGAACCCTCCACTCTCCGCCGAGCACAAGCTTGTCCCGGGGGGTTCTTTGAGGACAGGTCACACGCGGTCACACGCGCAACAGGCCCGGATCGCTGGATGCGAGCCGGGCCTTTGTGATTAGTCTGCCGCGATGGAACTGACCGACGCGATCCGCAGCCGCCGCACCTGGAAGTCGTTCGGCGGCGATCCGCTCTCACGCGAAGAGCTCGAGCAGCTCTTCGAACTGGCCCGCTGGGCTCCGAACCACAAACTCACCGAACCGTGGCGTTTCCGCGTGATCGGACCGGACGCGTTGGACCGGCTGCGCGAGGTCGTCGCATCGCAGGCGCGCGAGTCCGCCCCGGAGGGCGCCGACATCGACGCTGTCGTTTCAATCGCGGTGAAGAAGCTCGAGCGCGCGCCGACGATCGTCGCCGTCAGCTCGATTCGCAACCCCGACCCGAAGCTCGATGTCGAGGATTTCTCGAGCAGCTCGGTCGCCGCGTACATACTTCTGCTCGCAGCCGCGGACAAGGGCTACGCAAGCTTCTGGCGCTCGCCGGGCGTGCTGCAGTCGGTCGACGGCTCGGCGGCGATCGGCCTTGGTCCCGGCGAGGAGGCGCTTGGGTTGATCTACCTCGGCAAGCCCGGACCGGTGCCGCCCAAGCCGGGCGTGCGCTCGGAGACCGACAGCTTCGTGACGTATCTTGACTAGCCGATGATCGAGATCAAAGGACAGTCAAACGAGTCGCTGGTGCTCAGCGGCGAATGGTTCGAGAAACTGCGCGGCGGCGAAAGCAAGACGCGCCTGCCGGCCAAGGACTTCGTCTCCCACGACCTTCAGGAGATCGCGGCGAAGAAGAAGCTCTTCGGAGGCGAGAGCGAAGCGAAGATCAACCTCACGCTGACCTTCTCGCAGCCGCCGTTCGTCGGATTCGTGACCGAGGCCGAAAAGCGGCCGCAGGTCGACGAGTTGATCGCCGCGCTCGAAGCCGCACGCGACCTCTAGCGCGCGCCCGTCACCGCGACGGCGCGTTCGGAGAGAATCCCCTCGCGCTTGGCCTTCAAGGCCTTTGGTGCATGCTCGTCGGCGTGGTAGCTGCTGCGCACGAGCGGTCCGGCCGCGACGGACTCGAAGCCCAACTCGTAGGCCGCGACCTCGAGTTCCTTGAACTCGTCGGGATGCCAATAACGCACGACCGGCAGGTGGTTGCGCGTGGGGCGCAGATACTGGCCGACGGTCAGCACCTGAACGAGGTTCTCGCGCAGCAACTTGAACGTTTCAATCACTTCTTCCTTGGTCTCGCCGAGGCCGACCATCAGGCCCGATTTGGTGGAGACCTCGTCGCCGCCCATCAGCTTGGCGTTCTTCAGCACTCGCGAGCTGCGCGCAAATGTGCTTCCCCTCCGCGCATACGGATAGAGCCTCGGCACGACCTCGATGTTGTGGTTGAAGATCTCGGGCCGCGCGGCGATCACCTTGGCCAGGGGCATCTCCTGGCCGCGGAAGTCAGGCGTCAGCACCTCGACCTGACAGTCGGGCGCCTGCGCGTTGATCGCGCGGATCGTCTGCACGAACGCGCCGGCGCCGTAGTCGGGCAGATCGTCGCGGTCGACGCTCGTGATCACGGCGAACCGCAGGCCCATCTTCTTGACCTGCGCGGCAACCTTGAAGCCCTCGATCGGGTCGTTGAACGTCGGCTTGCCGGTGTTGATGTTGCAGAAGCCGCAACGCCGGGTGCAGGTATCGCCGAGGATCATGAAGGTCGCGGTGCCGCGCTCCCAGCACTCGCCGATGTTCGGGCAGTTGGCCTCTTCGCAGACCGTGTGCAGGCCGGCCGACTTGATCTCGCTGCGGATCGCGCGGTAGTTCGGACCGCCGGGCTGGTGCACGCGGAACCATTCTGGCTTGCGATCACGGAACGGCCGCACCTCTCCGCCGGCGAGGTCCTGCGCGAGCTGCTCGCGGCTGACTCCCCCCGGATTCGCGCGCGAGCGCGTCTTGAGCTTCTGCTGAGGCGGCGTGGCGGTCTCGGTCGGCGGATTCATCGAGCCGCCAAGAGTAGATCGTGGGCGCTCTGCTCGAGGCGCGCGCGAGAGACGAGCCGCTGGCGCAGATCGAAGTTCTCCGCGAACGCGAATGCGAGGCGCTTCTCGAAGCAACGCATCTGACCGCCGATGCCGCGCACCCGCGCGATCGAAGTCGCCGGATCGTCGAGCCCACATGGCCGGATCCACTCGAACGGCTCAAGGTCGTTGTCGACGTTGACCATCAGGCCGTGGGTCGTGACGTTCTGCGCAATGTGCAGGCCGATCGAACCGATCTTGCCCTCGGAATCGCCACTTCCAGCCCATACGCCGCGACCGGCCTCATCGCGGTGCGCGGCAATTCCCTCGCCCTTCAGCGCGTCGATCATCGACTGCTCGATCGTGTCGACGAGCCGCGGCACGTCGCCGCGCGTCAGCTCGGTGGAGACGATCGGATACCCCACGAGCTGCCCCGGACCGTGGTAGGTCACCTTTCCGCCGCGGTCGACATCCTTGATGTCGATGCCCTGCTCGGCGTACCACTCGGACGCCATCGTGAGCTCGTCTTCGGTGCTGCGGCGCCCGCGCGTGTAGACCGGTGGGTGCTCGAGCAGGAGCAGCACATCCGGAACATCTCCGCGGACGCGCGCCGCGTGGAGCGCGTGCTGGAATTCGAGCGCCTCGTCGTAGTCGATCCGGCCGAGACGAGTCACCCAGAGTTCTTTGCGGCCCGAGCGCATGGCACCGATCGTACCCTCGACGCGTATTCTCAGCGGCGATGAAGAGGACCTTCTCGAACCGGCCAGTCGCCGTTCTGGTGGCCGTGTTCACCGTGATCTCCGCCTGGCTGCTGCATGGCAACACGTTCGGTGACGGCGACGTCGGCTGGCCGATCGCAATCGTCGTCGCGCTGGTCGGAAACCTGCTGATCGCGTACGTGATAACTCCCTGGGCCGCGCCGTTCCTCGTCTCGACCGGCGGCAGCGCCGGCGCCGCCGAGGCGGATCCGGAGTCCGTCGCCACCGCTGAGCGCTGGTGCGCGGGAGTGCTGCTCGCGTTCGCGGCGGCCGGGATGTTCGCGGTCGGACTCGCCTCGAAGGATGTCGTGATCACCCCGAGCAAGCGGCTCGACCAGAACGCGCAGCTCGTGCAGCGCACGGTCGACGCCTACGCGCCGACGATCTACAAGCGGCAGCTGAATGGCGCCGACACCTGGAAGATGAGCGAGAAGACCTACCGCACATGCGTGCCGACGCCAGAATCGCTGGAGACCGGGTGGTGCGTCGTGACGCAGATTCAGCCTGACGGAAACCTCAAGGTCGTGAAGTACGGGCCGGGCAAGTCGAACGCCGCCCAGGCGCTCGAGTGGCACCCGGAGCTGAAGAATCAGAAGCGGCAGTTCGAGTAGAATCAGATTCGATTGCGGACTTGCATGCAAGTGCAGATCCAACGAAAAGGCCGGGGCTCTCGCCCCGGCCTTTTTCTTTTGGCAGGACCGTTCAAACCTCTCCCCAAGGGCCAGGTTTGAACAACTGCGCCGCAGTTGAACGCGCGCACTCGACCGGCTGCGCGATCGGAGCGCTTCAGTGGGCGGGAGATGGCCGCGTTTTCAGCCTGACGATCAAGCTGTCAAATGTGGCGCGGGGTTTGCAAGAACTTTGCGCCGGGAGCGCAAAAAGTCTGTGACCGATCAGACCTGCAGCAACTGCGGACTCTCGAGCCAAGCCTTGATCGCGCCAAGGAACTCGGCGGCCTCAGCGCCGTAGAGGATGCGGTGATCGCAGGTGAGCGTCATGTTCATGATCTGGCGGATCACCAGCGACATGCCGTCTTCGGCGATCACGGCGCGGCGATTGATCGCGCCGACGGCGAGGATCGCGGCCTGTGGCGGATTCAGGATCGCCGTGAAACGATCGACGCCGTACATCCCGAGGTTGCTGATCGAGAAGGTTCCGCCGCTCATCTGGCTCGGCTGGATCGATCGCGTGCGCACCGCTTCCGAAAGCTGCTGCGACTCGCCGGCGATCTGGGCGAGGCCCTTCTGATCCACGTTGAACAGCGTCGGCACGGCGAGCAGTTCGGTGGCACTCACGACCACTCCGATGTTCACGTCGGAGTACTGCTCGAAGTGTCCATCCTTGTAGGCAGCGTTGACATTCGGGTACTGGCGCAGGGCCTGCGCAGCTGCCTTGATGACGAAGTCGTTGAAGCTCGGCAGCGGACTGACCATGCTGCGCAGCTGCTCGCGGTAGGCGACCGCTGTCGTCATGTCGACCTCGGTCTCGACGAAGAACTCCGGCGCGGTCGCCTTCGACTCGGCCATCCGACGCGCGACGGTCTGCTGCGCGGTGGTCGGCTCGATCGGGGTCGACTGACCGCGCGTTGCCGTGGACTGGGTGGGCGGCTGCTGCGGCGACTGGAACTGCTGCGGAGGCGCCTGGGGCTGCTGGAACTGCTGGGGGATCGGCTGCGGGGCGATCTGCTGTTGCGGCTGTTGTGGAGCTTGGGGCTGGATCGCCGGAAAGCTTCCGGTCATGCCCTGCACGAACGGCGGCGGTCCCGGGAACGGCTGCGGCGGGGGCGCCTGGGGCTGCGGCGGGTAACCGGGCTGGACCGGCTGGCCGTACTGCGGGGCGGGCGGCTGCTGCGGCGCGGCAAATCCCGGCTGCGGAGCTTGCTGCGGCGGAGGCGGGAAGTTCGGGATCAACGCCGGCTCAGGCGCCGGCGGCTGGGTGAGCGGCTCAGGAGCCGGAATCGGTTCGGGCTGGTATTGCGGCTCCGGTTGGTACTGGGGCTCAGGCTGTGCCGGCGGGAGAATCTGCTCACCCTCGACCGGCAGCGGCAGCGATGCAGCTCCGGGAAGCGCCTGCTCGAAGGCCTCATCCTCGTGCTGCTCCACGCCGCCCGGCTCGTACGCGTACTGATCCTGCGGGAGCGGCTCGGGCGCCGGAGCCTGGGTCGGCATCGTCGGCACCGACTGAGCCTGCGCGGCCGCCTCGGCGGCCGCCTCGACGTCTTCCTTCACTACGCGGCCGCCGGGTCCACTGCCCTGCACCTGCGCGATGTCGATGCCGAGCTTGCGCGCAAGTCGGCGCGCGATCGGCGAGGCCTTGACGCGATCGCCCGATTCGTCGCCGCCGACCGAAGCGGACTCTCCGGTCTCCTGCGCGTAGATCCCGGATTGCTGCGGCGCGGCCGTGAACTGATCGTCGACGGGAAACTCCTCGGTGACGGTGTGCTGCTCAGGAAGCGGCTCGGGCTGCAGGCCGGAATCCGCGAAGACGTCGTATTCGCCGGGAGCCTGTTCCTGCTGCGGCGGGATCGGTAGTGGCGCCGGCTGCTGAGGAGCGGCCAGCGGCGGCATCGCCTGTGGCTGGGCCGGAACTGGCTGCTGCTGGGGTGACCCCTGCTGCTGCGCGCCCTGCGGCTCGACGTACGCGATCGGGGTGCCGATCGCAACCGTCTGCCCTTCGCCGACGACGACCTGCATCAGGACGCCCTCGACATCGGACTCATAGGTCATCGTCGCCTTGTCGGTCTCGATCTCGGCCAGCGGCTCGCCGCGGCGCACGTACTCGCCCGGGCTCTTGAGCCAGCGCACGAGCGTCCCCTCGGTCATCGAGTCGGAGAGGCGCGGCATCACGATGTCAGTCATCTGGGGTCACCTGCATTACGAATCCGTCCAAGCGCAGCGTGTCACAAGACGCATGCGCCCATTGCAGGTGACTTCAAGGACTAGGCGCGATCCCCTGTCTGAAACGTCGCCAGCGCCGCTGCGACAACGTTTTCTGCATGTGGATATGCCGCCTGTTCGAGCGGCTTCGAGTACGGCATCGGCACATCAGCGCCGGACACACGCTGAATCGGGGCGTCGAGATAGTCGAACGCCTGCTCCTGGATCAGGGCGGTCATGTTCGCGGCGACGCCGCCGTGCGGCCATCCCTCCTCGACGATCACGACACGGTTGGTCTTCTCGACGGATCGCAAGATCGTGTCGAGATCGAGCGGACGGAGCGTGCGCGGATCGATCACCTCGGCGGAGATCCCCTGGGCCGCGAGCTGTTCGGCCGCGGTCTCGGCCGTCGTCGCCATGCGGGAGATGCCGATCAGCGTCACGTCCGTGCCTTCGCGGCGGATCGCGGCGTGGCCGAACGGCACGACGAATCCGGGGTCGCTCGGCACCTCGCCCTTGACGCCATAGAGCGTCTCATGCTCGATGAAGATCACCGGGTTGTCGTCACGGATCGCCGCCTTGAGCAGACCCTTTGCGTCGGCCGGTGTTGACGGCGCCGCGACGAGCAGCCCCGGAACGTGCAGAAAGAAAGCCTCGAAGTTGTGTGAGTGGGTCGCCGCGAGCTGGTGGCCTGCGCCCTGCGGCATGCGCACGACCATCGGCGCCTTCGCCTGCCCGCCGAACATATAGTGCAGCGGTGCCATGTGGTTGACGATCTGGTCCATCGCCAGCAACGAGAAGTTGATCGTCATCAGTTCGACGACCGGGCGAAGTCCGGCCATCGCCGCCCCCACGCCCATTCCGACGATCGTGTTCTCGCTGATCGGAGTGTCGCGGACGCGCTGCTCGCCGAACTCCTCGAGCAAGCCGGCCGTGACCTTGAAGGCGCCGCCGAAGACGCCTACGTCTTCTCCCATCACGAACACGTTGGGGTCAGCGGTGAGCTCCTCGCGGAGAGCGAGATTCAGGGCTTCGCGATACCGCATCTCAGGCATTGGGCGTGCCCCCCAGCTCGGGCGGGAGCGGCAGCGGCGCCGGTCGTCCGGCATCGTCGCGCGCGAAACCCTCGCGCATCACGATCGGGTCATCGATGCCCGCATCCTCCTCGTGAGCGGCTCCAGCTTCGGCGAGCTCGTGGAGCTGCTGGTTGCCGGCGATGTCCTCGCCACGCTGAGACGCAGGCGCGCGCGTATCGACCGAGTACCAACCGCGCAGCTGGTCGCCGAGCACGTAGACGTCGTCGTAGAGTGCGTCGACCGAGGGCGTGGGCGACTCGTCGGCGAAGCTCACCGCGGCGTCGACCTCCTGAAGGGCGAGCTTGTCGAGCGACTCGGCGTCGGCCCCTGTGATCGCGCCGCCTGAGATCAGCTTGTTGGCGAACTGGACGATCGGATCGCGCCTGCGCCACTCCTCGACCTCTTCCTTGGTGCGGTACTCCTCGGGATCGGCCACCGAGTGTCCGCGGAAGCGATAGGTCACGGCTTCGATCAAGACCGGGTGGCGCTCAGCGCGCACGAGGTCGAGCGCATTCTTCACGCACGATTCGACGTCGAGCACGTCCATTCCGTCGCAGCGTGTGCCGGGCACACCGAAGCCTTCGCCCTTGGCGGCGAGATTGGTCATCGCCGAATGGCGATCGAGCGCGGTGCCCATGCCGAACTGGTTGTTCACGATCAGAAAGACGACCGGGAGCTTCCAGAGCGCCGCGAGATTCAAGGTCTCACCGAATGTGCCCTGATTGGTGGCGCCGTCGCCGAGCATGCACACAACCGCGTCATCTGTGCCGCGGTAGCTGGCCGAGAGCGCAAGGCCAGCCGCGATCGGCAGGTTGCCGCCGACGATTCCGTAGCCGCCCATGAAGCGCCGCTCCGCGTCGAACATGTGCATCGACCCGCCGCGCCCTTTGGAGACGCCGGTCTCGCGGCCGAACAACTCGGCCATCACCGCGTTGGGCGGGGTGCCGCGGGCCAGCACCTGACCGTGTTCGCGGTAGGTGCTGATCAGATAATCGGCCTGGCGCATCGCGGCCGATGTGCCGACGACGGTGGCCTCCTCGCCGATGCAGAGGTGCAGGAAGCCGCCGATCTTCGCGCGCGAATACATCTCGCCCGCGCGCTCCTCGAAGCGGCGGATCAACAGCATCCGGTAGAGAATCGCCTTGCCACGCTCGGCGTCCGGCAGCATGTGATCGGGCTGGAATCGATGCACCCCACCCGCTGCTTGTCCCCCGGCTTCCATGGGGTTCAGAATATTGTCCGCTGCGGTCGCGGCGGGTCAGGGAAGCTCTTTGAACTCGCCGATCGCGAGCCCGAAGAGATCGTTCTCGACCGCCGTGAAGCCGTCCGGCCCGACCAGCGCCGGAAGCTCGGTGCGACCTCCGACTGCCTCGCGAAGATCCGCGCCTGCCTGTGCCAGCGACTCCGTCGTCGACTTCATCTCGAGCGCCTGCAGCACGGCGCGCGGGTGCATTTCGCACGCAGCGGCGGCGATCAGAATCGTGTCCTCTTCGTCGACCGGACGTGCCGCGCCGAAGCACTGGCGGAAGGCCGCCAGCGAGAAGGCGACCGTACGGCCGATCGACTTGGCGTAGGTGGCCGCGAGCGCCATCTTGCGCGAGTCAGCGATCGTGAGGTTCAGGCGATCCTCGTTGAACTTCGGGGGAATAAGGGTGAACTTCTGCGCGAACTCGATGATCCGCTCCTGGTCGCCGTCCCAGAGCGGACCGTCGTCGACGTCGGGCTGCAGGACAGGGATCCATTCGGCCTCCGGGATCGACTTCGCCGCGCGCTCGGCGACGACCCACGCATACGGTGACCCGATGTCGAAGTAGAGCTTGTACCCGGCGCCCGCGCTCATGCATGTACCGCCCAGCCGTCGGCGGCGCGGGCAGCCTCGGCGACGCCTTCGCTGATCGTCGGGTGCGCATGGACGATTCGCGCGAGCTGCGCGTAGCCGACGCCGGCCGATTTCGCGACGGCGAGCTCTGCGATCAGGTCGCCGGCCTTCGCGCCGATCGCATGCGCACCGACGATCTGGCCGGTCGCCGTGTCGCCGATGATCTTCACCAGACCCGTGCGGTCGCCGTAGACCGTCGCGGCGCCGACGGCCGCCAACGGAAACGTGCCGACCGTGACCTGAACACCGGCTTCGTGCGCCTGCGCCTCGGTGAGACCAATCGATCCGATCTGCGGCGAAGCGAATGTGACGCGCGGGATGGTGTTGACGTCAAGCGGGTGAAGTCCGGTCCAGCCACCGATCGTCTCGATCGCGATGACCGCTTCGTCGGATGACTTGTGTGCGAGCGCCGGCCCCGGCACGACGTCGCCGATCGCGAAGATCCGGGGGTTCGAGGTGCGCTGATCGCCGCCGACCTGGATCAGGCCGCGCTCGTCGCGCGCCACTCCGTAGGCGTCGATGTTCAGGCGCGCGAGGTCAGGCGCGCGTCCGGCCGCGAGCACGAGCCGGTCGAAGTGCAGGCGCTCTGCTCCGATCAGCGCCTGGACACCGCCGTCACCACGGGTGACCTCGGTGATCTGCGCGCCGGCGAACACGGTGACGTTCTGCTTGGCGAGCTCTTTGGCGAGTTCGGCTGCGATCTCCGGCTCTTCGCCGGGGACGATCTGAGGAGCGGCCTCGATCAGGGTCACGGGTACGCCCATACGGCCGAACGCCGACGCGATCTCAACCCCGCTGGCGCCCGCGCCGATCACACCGAGCGACTGCGGCAACTCGTTCGAAAGCCACGCTTCGGCCGTGTCGACAACGCGGTCGCCAAACTCGGCGCCGATCGCCGGAATCGGTAATGAGACCGAGCCGGTCGCGATCACGGCGTTGGCCGCGCGCACGAGCTTCAGACCCTCGCCGGTGTTGATGTGGATGTCTACGACATCGGCCTCCGACGGCTGCGCGAAGGCGGCTTCGCCTTCAACGACAAGCACGTCGTTTTTCTTCATCAGCGCACCGACGCCGCCGGTCATGGTGCGTACGACGCGGTCGCGGCGCTTGGCCACGCCACCGAAGTCGATACCGACCTGCCCCTCGGGAACGCTCACTCCGAAGCTCGCCGCGCTCTGCACCTCGGCCAGCACATCGGCACTGCGCAAGACGGCCTTCGCCGGAATGCAGGCGTAGTTGAGGCAGCGCCCGCCAAGCTTGTCCTTCTCGATCAGGATCGTCGTCAGACCGAGCTGGCGCGCGCGAATCGCCGCGACGTACCCGCCGGGTCCGCCACCGATGATCGCGACGTCGAAAACTCCCTCAGCCATCTTGCTTTTCGGTCCTTTCCTGCTCGGCGGCCTCGGCCGCCGCGTAAGCCTCTGCTTCTTCGCGCTGCTCGCGCAGCGACCTGATGTCGGGCGCCTCGGGCATCTGCAGACGCGCCATCGCTCGGATCAAGAACCAGAACAATATGGCGAAAACGACGATCAGCGCCAGAAACACCAGAACGACCCACCAGCTCGACGCCTTCAACAGCGCCAGCGAGAGCACGATCACCTGAAGCCCGAGGATCGTCTGGAAGCCCAGCACCGCCCAGTACTTCGCCTTCCACATGCCCCAAGCGGCGATCGCAAGCACGAGCGATATCAAGAAGGTCTGCGTGACCTCCTTGCCGCGATCGGCGCCGACGGCGTGGTCGCTGAGCGCATAGACGGCGACGTTGGCGATCGCGAAGATCGCCGAAGCGATCGCTGCGATCGTGACGGCGAGAGGTCGCTCGCCCGGCGCGAGCGGCTCGAGCGATTCGCGGACTGCTTGGTTCTTGGCCTCGCTGCGGCCGCGCGCGTTCGAGTAGGCCTCGCCGCCCTTCGACTCGTCGCTGATGACCTCGCCGTTGTCGCTCACGAGACGATGAACTCGAGCAACGCCTTTTGCACGTGCAGGCGGTTCTCGGCCTGGTCGAAGATCGCCGACTGCGGCCCGTACAAGACTTCTTCCGTGATCTCCTCGCCGACGTGCGCTGGCAGGCAGTGCAGCGCGATCGCGTCGGGTTTGGCGTGCGCCATCAGCGCGCTCGAGAGCTGGTAGCTCGCTAGCGCATCCTTCTTGGCCGCGGAATCCTCGTCGCCCATGCTCACCCAGACGTCGGTGTAGACGGCGTCGGCCTCGGAAGCTGCCTCAGCCGCGTCATTTGTCAGCTCGACCGAGCCGCCGGCCGTGGCGACCGACTCCGCCAGGGCAACGGCCTCTGGCGCCGGCTCGAAGCCGGGTGGTGTCGCGACCGCAACGCTCACCCCGGCCATCGCGCCGAGCACCATCAGCGAAGCGGTGACGTTGTTGCCATCGCCCACATACGCAAGTTTGCGCCCCTCGACCTCGCCGAAGCGCTGCCGCAGCGTGAGCAGATCGGCAAGGCCCTGGAGCGGGTGGTGCTGGTCGGTCAGCATGTTGAAGACCGGCGCACTCGCGTGCGCTGCGAGATCGACGACGGTCTCGTGCCTCGCGGTGCGAATGCCGATCGCATGCACGAAGCGACTGGCGACCAGCGCGGTGTCCTTGATCGATTCACCGCGCGAAAGTTGGGTGGAGCTGCCGGCGAGCACCATCGGGTGGCCGCCCAGCTCATAGACGGCGACTTCACTGCTCATACGGGTGCGCGTGGATGGGTGCTCGAAGATGAGCGCGACTGTCTTCGCCGCCAGCGCGCCGCGGCTCGCAGCCAGACGCGTCCGCTGCTCCTTGAACTCCTGCGCGCGCGAAAGAATCCACGCGAGTTCCTCGGTGGTCAATTCGGCGCCTGTCAGAAAGTGCTTGGTCACCGGGGCAGTCTATGTGGCTTCTCGTCGCCGCATCACATTGGCCGGATCGGTAAGACTGTTCGCGCAATACTGCTCGTTGCCGAAGGAGGCACTTGATGAGGAAAATTTCCCGCGAAACCGTCGCGATGGCGTTCGCCTTTGCCCTGCTCACCGGGGCGCTGTCTACAGGCGGCGCTCTCGCTCGCACATCGAGCCCGACCCGCACCGCGCGCTCATCGCGCAAGTCACCCTTCACCGCCGCGCAGACCAGCAAGATCAAATCGTTGATCTCGAGTGGCCTGAAGGGCAAGACCGGTCCGGCCGGGCCCCAGGGCGCTCCGGGTGGAGCCGGCGCAAAAGGCGACGCGGGCCCTGCCGTGGCGCCGCGGATGCACGTTGTGCAGAACGGTCCGGCGATCGGCATCGCCAACGACATGAACACGAAGACCGATGTGATCGACACCACCCTCCCCACCGGCGACTACGCCGTCTCGGGAGCCGTGATCGCCCAGGCCACTTCGGGTTCCTCCGCCAACCAAGCGGCGATCGCGTGCGACGTTCTGCTCAATGGATCGACCGTGAAGAGTGGACTCGCGACGACTGTGACCAATTACCCCGTCGGCACCTCCGAATACGAAGGTTCGCTGAACATCCCTTTCAGCTTCGAACTGAACGTCAGTTCAGACAACTCACCCTTCAAGCTCAAGTGCGGCGCGAAGAACGCTGCGCCGTACGGCAGTGACGACGCGGCGAGCGTGAATGGCGGCGGCGCCGAGTTCACGATGGTCGCCACATCGGGGAGTTGATCGCCATGCAGATGCGAATTTCCCGTGAGGCGACCGCAGTCTCGGTCGCTTCCGCACTGCTCATCGGTGCCGTGCTCGCGGGCGGGGCACTGGCGCAGCCGGCCCGCACGAGCACCGCTCGGGCCGCGCGCAAGAAGAACGCGCTCACGTCATCCCAGACAAAGCAGATCAAGAAGCTGATCGCAACGGCGATCGCCAAGAATCACGGCCCTGCTGGCGCAAAGGGGGACCCGGGGGTAGCCGGAGCGGTCGGGGCTGCCGGGGTCAAGGGCGACGATGGAGCAACCGGAGGCACCGGCGCAGCCGGTCCGACCGGCCCGACAGGCCCCGCCATCGTTCCGGAGGCATACACCGCCTACAACGCGCTCGCCGTCACCACAGCATCCGGCGACGACAACGTCGAATACCTCACAAAAACGCTGCCCGCCGGCACCTATCTGATCTCCGGCGGCCTCAATGCGGTGGCGGAATCGAACACCCAGAATCATGGCGGCATCCTCAGTTGCGTCGTCGCAGATGCGAGCGCGCCGTCCGGGTCGATCGAGAGCGGACCGGCGCACCAGCTGTTCACCGCAGCAACCCTGCAATACGGCGGCAGCTACTACGGAAGCGGGTCGCTCTCATTCGCATTTCCCTTCAGCACAAACGCGAGTGTGACGATCGGCCTCTACTGCGGCAATTACTCGCCGACCAGCGATGTCAGTTTCTACAGCCAGGCCCGCGAGGCGCACCTGTCCGCCGTTCCGATCAGCAGCGTGCATTGACCCCGATACCGTCAGGCGATGCCTGACGAATCGGAAGCCAAACCCCGCCGACTACAGAAGGGCGAGGTGGTCGAGATCGCGATCGACTCCCTCGCCCACGGCGGCGCCGGAGTCGGGCGCACTGACGGATTCGTCGTCTTCGCCCGCGGCGGCCTGCCCGGCGATCGGGTTCGGGTCGAGGTGACGGGCGACAAGAAGCGCTTCGCCGAGGGTCGCGTGATCGAAGTGCTCGCGGCCGGGCCCGACCGGGTGCCTGAGCGCGCACGGCATCCGGGCGCGATGTGGCAGGCGCTGCGCTACGACGCCCAGCTCGCCGCCAAGCAGTCGCAGGTGCGCGAAGCGCTCGAGCGCTTCGGCGAGTTCGACCTGTCCGAGGTCGACTTCGAGGAGATCATCCCGGCCGGCGGCGGACACGACGACCCCGCGATCTGGAACTACCGCAACAAGGTCGAGTTCAGCTTCGGACTCTCCGAGAACACCGAGCTCGCGCTCGGATATCACCGCCCGGGCCGCTGGGACGTGGTCGAGGACGTCGACGATGTAGTGCTGGCCAGCGAGCGCGCCAACGAGATCCGCCGCCTCGTCAAGGCACACTGCGTCGAACGCGAACTCTCGCCCTACGACCCCGACGAGGAGTTCGGTTTCCTGCGCAATCTCGTGGTGCGCGAAGGCCGCAACACCGGCAAAACGATGGTCCGCCTCGTCACGAGCACCAAGGAGCCCGAGTTCGGCTTCGACACCGCGGGTTTCGTCGAATCGCTCGGCACGCTCGTACCGCAGGTCGACTCG
Source organism: Solirubrobacterales bacterium (assembly GCA_047605325.1). GTDB lineage: Bacteria > Actinomycetota > Thermoleophilia > Solirubrobacterales > JACPNS01 > JACPNS01. The sequence continues at coordinate 18,343 of JASGFX010000018.1, forward strand.
ATCGTCTGGACGCGCTCCGACAATCCCGGCGGCTGGCAGTACGGTGCGACCGACAAGGCGCTGCTCGGCAAGCCGCACATCGAGGAAGAGATCCTTGGGCTGACCTTCCGTATCTCGCCCGACGCGTTCTTCCAGACCAACTCCGCGCAGACCGAGAAGCTGTACCGGGCCGCGATCGAATTCGCCGGACTGACGGGCCGCGAGACGTTGTTTGATCTCTACTGCGGGTCCGGCACGATCGGCATCGCGATGGCCGAGCACGCAAAGCACGTCTACGGCATCGAGATCGTCGAGCCGGCGATCGAGGATGCCAAGGTCAACGCCAATCTCAACGGCGTCGTCGACGCCGATTTCTATGCCGGCGACGCACGACTCGTGCTGCCGGAGCTGATCGAACGCGTCGGCCGCCCCGACGTCGCAGTCGTCGATCCGCCACGCGCGGGCCTCAGCCAAAAGGTCGTGCGCCGCGTGATGGAGGCCGGACCGGCGCGCATCGTCTACGTCAGCTGCAACCCCGACACGCTCGCACCGAACCTCAAACAGATGACCGCGAGCGGCTACCGCCTGCGCCGCGTGCGTCCGGTCGACATGTTCCCGCACACGCCGCACATCGAGACCGTCGCGGTGCTCGACCTGGTGGATGACGCCAAGCGGCTGGAAGTGATCGAGGCCCGCCTCGAAGAACGCCGCGCTAAATCGGCGTCACGTGGAAAGGCTCGTACTCCCGGCCGGTAGAGATCGCGAGGATCAGCCGGGTGCGCGCCTTGTAGGAGTCGAGGTGGTTCTCGAAGTGGATCCCGTTCTCGAGCAGTTCGTCCCATTTGTTCGGGTAGACGTCCTGCGCGATCGTCGGACCATTGGCGCAGCGCGTCGTGATCACCACCGGGATCTTCGCGGACGTGTCGATGATCGCCTGTTTCATCGAACTCGGCACCGAGCCGGTGCCGGTCGACTCGATCACGATCCCCTTGGCTACCGAGGTCATCAGCTCGAGCGCGTCCGGTGAGGTACCGACGCCGACGGTCAGGATCGGGACGATCGGGTCGCGATCGTCGAGCGGAGTGAAATCGCCGATCCAATTGGCCTGCGGCCGGGCGCTGATCCGCTCGATCTCGTTGTCGATCAGCCGCGCGACGGCCTTGCCCTCGCGGATGTTGAAAGCGTCCATCGCCGCCGAGTCGCGCTTGACTGCAGACCAGGCCGGAAGGCAGTAGCGGTACATGCAGATCACAGTGCCCATCGACTCCTCGCTGCGCGCGAAAATGAACGAGGCGGTCAGGTTGGCGATGCCGTCGTACTCGGGGTGGTCGGCCGGCAGCATCGAACCGGTGAAAATCACGTCGGGATTGCCGAGCGCCTCGGCGACGAAGAATGCCGCGTCCTCCATCGTGTCAGTGCCGTGCGTGACGATCACGGCGTCGTTCTCATCGAGCGCCTGGCGTACGTGCTCGGCGAGGTTGCTGAGCAGACTGAACGAGAGATCTTCCGAGGGGATGCGGTGCGGTTCGTACATCGTCACCTCGACATCGGAGACGTGCGCGCCCTCATCGAGCATTGCCACGAGATGCGCTCCGCCCAGCGCCGGGCGATGCGCAGCCGCATCGCCATCGCGACGCATGCTGATCGTGCCGCCGGTGGCGACCATGCCGATGCGGAATCCCATCGGCCCTGAATCCTAAGCGCTCACGCCCCCGCAGAAACAAACCCGCTGCCCGACCCAAGCGTTCAAGGTCACGCGGAAACTACTCCGCTGCCCGGCCACGGTGCGCGAGGGTTCCCCCCCGCGCACCCCGCAAACCGGGCGGGACGTCGAACGGGGAATGCCCGTTCGACCAACCAAATCAGTACGGAGGCAGGTCTCCATGCCAATCGCCGAGCCTCTTGAACGCGCGCCAGAACTCGCGCTTGTAGGGCTCGTCATCCAGGCAGTCGTCGAGGTCCGGAGTGAAAAGGGCCTCACAGGTGGCGGTCCAGGGCTGGATTTCGCCGAGGCGCGGCTCGAGCAGCGCGGCTCCGGGCATGTCGAGTGAGTTGACCTCGTCGAGCGCGCCCTCGCCCATCACGACGAGCACTCGTGGCTGCACGATCATCAGCTCGTCGAGTACGCGCGCGGTGCACGACTCGGCGGCTTCGTGCGGATCGACCGGGCACTTCACGCTGACCGTTCCGTACACCGTGAGCGGATCGATCCCGAGACGCTTGAACGACTTCTGCAGTGCGATCCCGGCGCGACCATAGAACGCGACGCCCTCTTCCACTTCGGCCGGCTTGGCAGTCGCCTTCAGCAGGAAGATGTCGGCCTGCGGGTGGCCGCTGCCGAGCACCGGCATCAGGTGGCCGCGCGGGCACTCGTCGCAGTTGTGGATCTCGTGGGCCAGCGAGTTGAGCTCGCGGATCGCCCGGTCGAGATATTTCTCGCGGATCTCATCGTCAGTTCGTGGCATCTCGTCCGTCATCTGTATCCAGGTGAGGATGACGGGTCTCGCCATCCGTGGGGGCAATTTGGATCAGCGGTTCGCGGGCTCGTGTCCCAGCGCGATCCGCCGATGGGGTTGTATTTGCTCCCGACGCCCCGGCCTCCTGCGCTACATAACGCAAGCGCAACCGCCGGTGCCGCCCGCAACGGCCGTTGCGGAAGCCCATGATGTGCAGGAGAAAACTTTCCGAGCCGCGTTTGGGGATGCCACAGCTGAGGTATAACCCAAAGAGTTGGCCGGCTTTGTGCCTCGCGACCCGTCGCCGGAGCCGAGACCGGCAGCGGACGCTCTTACGCCGCACACCCGGCCAACAAAGTTGGACACTGAGCAGAAAGCCGGTCCAGAGCGCTGAAATCTCCCCCTAGCGCCGACCGGCTTTCTTTTTCGCGTCGACGGCACCGCCCTTGACGATCTGGGTCCTCTTCGCCTTGGTGCCGCGACGCTTTGGTGGCACCTTGCTCTGAACTCCGACGTTGGTCTGGAGGAATTTCATCGCCTGTACGTAGACAAGGCTGCTCGGGCTGCGGGCGATGTCGGCCTCGCGCAGGCTCTCCAAGAATTCTTCGGGCCCGTCGAAGTCATACATGTTGATCCGCACACTGCCGAGGCCCTGGGCGACGTGGCTGTCGGAACCCGCGCCGGCGACGATCCGGTATTTGGCGGCGAAGCGCGCGGCTTCATCGTTGAATGCCGAGAACGCGACGCGCGGATTGAACACCTCGATCAGGTCGATGTCTTCAAGCACCTCGAGCAGGTGTTTGTAGTCGGGTACGGAGTGCATCCGGTCGAATGGATGCGGGACGTAGACGAGGCCGCCCTGCCGCTTGATGTCGGCGATCGCCTCCTGGAGCGTCACGCCCTTGGGAATCTGCTCCTCGATGAAGAGCCCGATCACCTCGCCCTGATCCTTCGTCTTGACCTCTTCGCCGATGATGATCTTCACGCCGTACTCGTCGGCCTTCGCCGCCGCCTCGTGGGCGCCGGAGACCAGGTTGTGGTCGGTCACGGCGATCGCGCCGAGCCCCTGCACCTTGGCGGTCTCGAGCAACACCTCAACGGGTGTGGCGCAGTCGTGCGAGTGATTGGTGTGCATGTGCAGGTCGACATCGATGCGCTTGCGGCGGCGCAGGCGTTCGGCGACGTGCGGCTTGGGCAGCTTGGCCGGAATCAGGTCGTGGCGACGCGCGCGGGTCTCGTAGTAGAGCTCCTCGAATCGCGCGGCGACCGAATCCCAGGTGTTGGCCTCGGCGTAGCGGCGCGCGTTCTCGCGTGTCTTCGCCAGAAGTTCCCGGTCGGAGATCAGACGTGTCAGCTGATCCGCGAGCGCGCTCGCGTTGCCAGACTCGAACATCAGCCCGAGGTCGCCATCGCCCGTCGCCTCCTTGTAGGACTCGAGGTCTGAGGTGAGCGGGGCGGCGCCGCTGGCGACGATGCGTGCGACGTAGCCGGGACTGGGTGCGGTGCCCGCGCTGGCGGCGACAGCTATGTCCGCCGTCGCGAGCAGGTCGGCGGCGCTCGAGCGTTTGGCCGAGACGAAGGTGGTCCGCTCGCGCATGCGATTCGAGAGGCTCGGCGGAGCGACGGCTGTTTCGGCCGGCACACGGAAGGTCGCGTGCCAGTCGTGCTCGCGCGGGATCTTGCGCAGCGCGCGGATCAGGATTCGCTGCGCGGCGCGCTCCTCCACACCGTCCAGAAAGATCTCGATCGGCGCGTGCGCGACCTTCTCGGGTCGGTCGTGCGGCGCCTCGGCACCGGGGCCGATCACGGTGTAGTCGCCGCCGAAGTAGCTCTTGACGAGATCCCTGGTGACGGTGTTGATCGCGGTGCGTGCGTCGAGCCGACCGAAGAAAAGCTCGACGAACTTGCGCGCGACCTGGGTCGAGAGGGTGCGCTCGGTCGACTGGTGGAAGGTGCCGACGTTGAGCGTGAAGCTCATGCGCAACGCAGCGCTCGCGGCGCTGGGGGCGAACGGCTCGTGCACGTGCACGAAGTCGAAGCCGTCGATCTGGAAGAGCTCCTCCATCGTGCGCGCGACATCGATCGGCACCGCCGCGGTACCGCCGAGCTTGGCCGGCGGGAAAGGCAGCGCGGCGCCGATGCCGAGCACCGGCGGGCCGTCGGTGGTGCGACGATCGAAGACGCCGTCCAGCGAACCGGCCTTGGCGGCGGACTTGATCTTCGCGCGCGACTCTTTGACGAGCTTTCGACTGTGGCTCGGGGCGATGATCACGACCTCGTGGCCGCGCTGCTGGAGCGCCTTGGACAGGCCGATCACGTAGCGATTGGTCTCGCGCTCGTCTTCGATCGCGTACGGGGTGACCTGGGCGATCCGGAGCTTTGGGGGGTCTGCTGGCATCGAAGGGATGTTATGCCTGCAGGCCCAACACGAAGTCGTAGCCTTCGTCGGCGAGTTCGAACAAGCGGTCCTCGTCGACCTCCGGTCCGAAGACGAACCACTCTTTCATGTGGCGCCCCGGGGCCGGCTCGAACTGGCTCGCCTCACCTGCATCTATCAGCCCGAGGCCGCGCTCGACGGGCAGTTTGAGCACCACGGTGCCGAGCCGGTGGATCGCGAAGATCTTGTCGTTCACGGAGATCGCGTCGCGGCCGAAGGCCTTTTTCGCCGCCACTCCCGGGCGCGCGGAGTAACGCGCGAGCAGCCGCTCCTGGAAGCCGTCGGAGATCTCCATCTCAGATCTTCTTCTTCAGGATCCCGAATGCACCACGGATGATCTGATTCTGGATCTGCTTGCCCTGGCTGCTCTTGAGGAAGTCGGTCACGGCGTTGCCGTCATCCTTCTTCGGCTTGGCAGCCTTCTCCGCCTTGGGCGCCTTGGGCGCGGGCAGCGGTTTGCCCTCGGCTGGCGGCGCGCCCTCCGACACTGGCGCGGGCGCGGGCGTCGCCCCCGGCGCAGCGGCGCTTTCAGCGAGCCTGCCCTCGAGAATCTCCTTTGCCGACTGCGGATCAACGCGCTGCGCGTACTTCGGCCAGAGTTTCGACTGCGCGGTCGTGCCCTTGACGTTGTCGGCGACGCCCATCCGCGAGCGCGGGCTGAGCAGACGGGTGTACGCGACCGGGGTCGGGATCCCCTTCGAACTGAGCACAGTGACCACCGCTTCGCCGATACCGAGACTGGTGAGCACTTCCGAGAGGTCGTAGTACTCGGACTTCGGGTAGGTCGACACCGTCTGTTTGAGGGCCTTCGCATCGTCGGGAGTGAAGGCGCGCAGCGCGTGTTGCACCCGTGCGCCGAGCTGGCTGAGCACCTCGGCCGGGATGTCGGTCGGGTTCTGCGTGACGAAGAAGATACCCACACCCTTCGAACGGATCAGCCGCACGGTCTGGGCGACCGACTCGAGGAAAGCCTTACTCGCGTCGCTGAAGAGCAGGTGCGACTCGTCGAAGAAGAAGACGAGCTTGGGTTTGTCGAGGTCGCCGGCCTCGGGGAGTGTCTCGAAGAGCTCGGCGATCAGGCCCATCAGCGCGGTGCTGAAGAGCGCCGGCTTGTCCTGGACCGCCGGAAGCTCGATCGAGCTGATCACGCCACGGCCGTCGGGCGCGACGCGCATCAGATCGGCGACGTCGAACTGCGTCTCGCCGAAATATTCGTCGCCGCCGGCGTCGCCGAGCGCGGTGATCTGGCGCAGCAGCACGCCAACGGTCTGACTCGAGACGCCGCCGATCCCCTTCAGATCGGCCTTGCCTTCATCGGAGTCAAGGAACATCAGCATCGCGCGCAGGTCTTCGAGATCGACGAGCGGCAGCTGGCGCTCGTCGGCGTAGTGGAAGAGCAGCGCGAGCGATTGCTCCTGAGTGTCGTTGCTGCCGAGGATCTTGGCGAGCAGTTGCGGGCCGAAGTCGCTGATCGTCGCGCGCACGGGCACGCCGTCGCCGATGCCGCCGAGGCTGAGGTACTCGACCGGGAAGGCGGCCGGTTCGTAGGCGACGCCGAGCTCTTTGAAGCGCTCGCCGGCCGGGCCGGCCGGGTCGCCCGCGGCCGAGAGCCCGGAGAGATCGCCCTTCATGTCTGCGACCACGACCGGCACCCCGTTGGCGCTGAGGTTTTCGGCGAGCAATTGGAGCGTGACGGTCTTGCCGGTTCCTGTCGCTCCGGCGATCAGCCCATGGCGGTTGAACATTCCGAGCGGCACCTTCACGACCGCTTCGTTGTCGACAACCCCGTCGACGCTGACGCGTCCGAGGTCGATCGCGGGCTTGTCGGTCTCGTATCCGGCGGCGATCGCCTTGGCGGCTTCGGTCGCCTTTGCTGCGTCTGGGCTCATGGGGCCGCAGACTACTGCGGCGTGCGTGTCCAGCGCGCACGAATCCGCTCGACCGACGGCGGCACCAAAATGTCATCGCGCAGCGCCGGATCGGGTTGCGGTTCGCCGAGCGTGTGAACTACCGGGATCACCCCCGCCCAGTGTTCGAGCTCGTAGTCGGCGTCCTCATCCTCGGGCGGGCCCTCGTTGATCTTCGCGCTGGCCTCGGCGAGTGGCAGACGGAGCAGCGCCATGCGCTTGCTCTCGTTCTCCGTCGGCGGACGCGACTCATCCCAGCGCCCGGGGAAGACCTCCTCGAAGAAGTCGTGCATCACACGCTGTTTCTCGACTTCGTCGCGGATGATCTCGGCGGTGCCGAAGACCATCACCGAGCGAAAGTTGATGTTGTGGTTGAGCACGCTGCGCGCGAGGACGAGACCGTCGGTTTCGGCGACGGTGACGCAGATCTTCGCTCCGCCGTCGAGCGCGCGCAGGGTGCGGCTGGCGGCCGAACCGTGGACGATCAGGTCGTCGCCGATCAGGGCGTGGATCGTCGGGATGGAAAAGCCCTGACCGTCGGCATCGGCGAAGCCGATGTGGCAGAGGTAGGTCTCGCGCAGGATGCGCTTGATCACTTCCCAACGCGGCTGCGCGAGCTGGGGCTCGCGCCGGAGTCTGGTCAGATCGTTGACTGGAGCGTCGCCGCCGGCCATGGCGAAGAGCCTACGCCTGTTCGGGCTGCGGCTCGGGCTGCATGTCCGAGGCCTCGATCTCCCAGTGCGGGAGGATGCGATCCAGCCAGTTCGGAATCCACCAGTTGGCCTCGCCCATCAGCTGGAGGATCGCCGGCACGAGGACCATTCGGACGAGCGTGGCGTCGAGGAAAACAGCGGTCGCCATGCCGATGCCCATCAGTCGCAGGAACATCAGGTCGCTGAATGCGAACGAGAGGAAAACGGCGATCATGATCGCGGCTGCCGCGGTGATCACCCGGGCGGTGCGGGCGAGACCGATCGTCACGGCTTCGTGGGTCTCTCGGCCGCGCAGATACTCCTCGCGCACACGGCTCATCAGGAAGACCTCGTAGTCCATCGAGAGCCCGAAGAGGATCGAGAACATGATCACCGGGACGAATGGGGCTATCGGAACTTCGTGATCGACGCCGAGCAGCTGACCGAACGAGCCGCCCTGCGCCGCCAGCGTGATCACGCCGAACGACGCGCCGACGCTGAGCAGGTTCATCACGCCGGCCTTGATCGCGATGACCGGCGAGCGGAACGCGAGCAGCAGGATGATCAGACTGAGCAGCACCACGCCGAGGATGAAGACGGGCATGCGGTCGGCGAGGTATTCGCTCTGGTCGATGAAGGACGGCGTCTGGCCGCCGAGCAGGACCGTGGCTCCGGTGCCCTTGACGGCATCGGGGAGCGTGGTGTCGCTGAGTTTGTTGGCGAGGGTTTCGGTCGCGGGATCCTGCGGAGCGCCCTGCGGGGTGACGAGGATCATCGCGGTCCGGCCGCTCTCGCTGATCTGCGGCTTGGTCACGTGGGTGACCTGGCTGACGCCGTCGAGCGCGGTCGCGACCTTGTTTGCTGCCCTGAGAGTCTGTTGCTCGGTGAAGTCGTCGCCGTGGACCGCGACGAAGAACGGTCCGTTGGCGCCGGCGCCGAAACCCTTCTCGATCAGCTTGTACGCCTTGTAGGTCATGTCGCTCGGCGGATTGGTCGAGGCGTCGGGGAAGCCGAGGTTCATGTCCTTGGCGGGAACCGAGAGCGCAACGAGGATCACAGCGGCGACGATTGCGAACGGCCACGGACGCTTTTGGATCTGACGGCTCCAGCGCGCAGCCGGCGGCATGTGGTCGGGATCGTTTTCGCGCTCGCGGCGGGTGTGTGCGTCGGCGACGAACGGCAGCTTCAGCCAGTTGACACGGTGGCCGAGCATCGCGAGCAATGCGGGTAGGAGCGTGATCGACGTGAGCAGCACGACCAGCACGGCCAAGCTCGTGTCGAGCGCGACGCCGCGCATGTACTCAACGCCCACGAGGAACAGGCCCATCACCGCGAGCACGACGGTGGAGCCGGCGACGATCACGCTGCGACCGGCCGTCGAGAGCGATTCTGCAAGCGACTCTTCGACGTCGCCGGTGCGATCGAGCGCGTCGCGGAAACGCGTGAGCACGAGCAGCGCGTAGTCAATTCCGACACCGATCGCCAAGAGTTCGGCGACTTGCGGCGCCCAGTCGGGCACGCCGACCACATCGGCGAGCACATAGGTGAGAAGGATGCCGATGCTGAGGCCGAACAGCGCGGTGATGATCGGCAGCCCGGCGGCGAGCACGGAGCCGAACGCGATCAGCAGGATGATCATCGCCGCGAGGAAAGCCGGGCCCTTCGGTCCGCCGGCCGACTGGAAGAAGCCGGCGCTGAGATCGACTTCGAAGCCGTTGACGCTGGCCGCTTCGGCCAGGGCCATCATGTGATCGCCCTCGGCCTTCTTGAAAAGCGTGCCGTCCTGGGTGAGCGGGATCGAGAACGTGCCGATGGATTTGTCGGGCGAGATCAGCCAGGTGGCCCGCGGCGGGGTTTCGCCGACGCCGTGCAGCGCGGAGAGCTTCGCGGCGAGCGCCTTGACCTTTGCGATGTTGGCTGGCGCGGTGGCCTCGCTGCCCGCCGGAGCCCAGACGACATCGATCGTCTGGCCGTTGTTGCCCGGGAACTCCTGCGCAATCAACTCGCCGGCGGCTTTGCTGCTCGAACCCGGCGTGGTGTAGTCGGCCTTGAACTCTCCCGGAAAGGCTTTCGAGAGGCCGAAGGAGGCGGCAAGCACGGCGAGCCAGATGACGACGGTGAGCTTGCGGTGGCGGAAGATCCACCTTGCGAGGGCTTCGAGCGACATGGGTGGGGATTTTTGCATGGTGGCCGGTGCCGCGCAACGGTCGCAAGGGGCAAATCTTCCATCGGGCGTCTCCGCGGGGTCGCCCGATGGAGCGTTTGGCCTTTGTTCAAGACCGTCGGTGGCCGAACTCTTTGTCCAGGGCGATTTTGTCGTCGTATTTGGCGAGGTAGTCGATGTAGTCGTCGATGCTGCCGAAGACGGCGATCGCCGGCTGCGGTGACAACCAGCCCGGCCGCGCGCTCTCATCGACCCACGCTCGGTGGCTGGAGAACTCGTACCACTCATCGGACCGATGGTTTTTGTGCACGTATCCGACCAACCACCTGAAGTACGACTTGCTGGTGATCGGTTTGGCCTGAACCGGTCCGTTGGAGAGCGGGCCGGTGTCTCCATATTTGTCGTTGAAGTAGCGCGTGTAGGCGGCCTTCACTCGATTCATCAATTCAGCGATCCCCTGCTCATCACGCTGCCAGACGATCAGGTGGAAATGCGTGGCCATGACATTGAACGCCAGCAGGACGATCTTTTCCCGCAAATGCTGAAACGCTCGTCCCCGTGAATCCTTCGACGGGTTCAGACCAAGATGCCTGGCGAGCAAGCCGAGGAAATAGCGCTTGTCCTCTCGGTCGATGAAGATCGGCCGCGGAGATCTCCTGCCGCGCTTTGAACCCTGATTGAAGACGTGGTAGGGGCGGAGAGACCTCGGCCCGCGTATGTACAGGCGTGACATGGCCCAAGTCAACGGGCAAGCGTGTGACGGTTCAAGACCACTTTGAGAATTCTTCGCGACGTTGCCGCGCCGATTGTGCGACAAACGTCAGCGAGCTGCCTGGGGCGCAACAAAGTGGCAAATCTTCCATCGGGCGTCCCCGCGGGGTCGCCCGATGGAAGATTCACCGCTGAAAACACCACGGCCGCCATCTCTCGACGGCGGCCGTGGGTACTGCAAGCGCTCGCCAGAGCTACTTCTTGGCAGCTGCGACCTTCTTGCGCGGGGCAGCAGCCTTCTTCGTCGCGGTTGTCTTCGTCGCGGTTGCCTTCGCACGAGCAGCCGGCGCGGCCTTGCGCTTGGCGGCGCTGGCGCGCTTGACCGGAGTGCGGGTGGCGCCGAGCTTCGGCTTGCCACCGTACTTGGCGATGAACTTCTGCGAGTCCTCGCGGGCGATCGCGTCGACGCGCTGGTTCTGCGGCGACTTCATCAGGTAGGACGACGGGCCGTCGAGCTGGCCGCCGACGCCGTTGTTCAGCGCGAGCTTGCAGAAGCGCACGGCGTCGATCACGATGCCGGCCGAGTTCGGGGAGTCCCAGACCTCGAGCTTGAGTTCGACGTTGAGCGGCACGTCACCGAAGGCCTGGCCCTCGACGCGGATGTGCGCCCACTTGCGGTCGGTCAGCCACGGCACGTAGTCGCTCGGGCCGATGTAGACATCGTCTGCCGGGAGCGTGTGGTCCATGATCGAGGTCACGGCCTGCGTCTTCGAGATCTTCTTCGACTCGAGGCGCTCGCGCTCGAGCATGTTGAAGAAGTCCATGTTGCCGCCGACGTTGAGCTGCGAAGTCTTGACCATCTTCACACCGCGCTGACCGAACAGCGTGGCGAGCTGACGGTGGACGATCGTCGCGCCGACCTGGCTCTTGATGTCATCGCCGATGATCGGCAGGCCGGCCTTCTTGAACTTGCGGTCCCAATACGGCTCGGAGGCGATGAACACCGGGATGCAGTTGACGAAGCCGCAGCCGGCCTCGATGACCTGCTCGACGTACCACTTGGTCGCGTCTTCAGAACCGACCGGCAGGTAGGAGACGACGACGTCGGTCTTCGTGTCCTTGAGGATCTGGACGATGTCGGCGGTCTCGCCCGGGGCCTTCTTGATCTTCTGCTTGAGGTACTTGCCGAGACCGTCGTGGGTCATGCCGCGGTAGACCGGAGCATTCAGGTTCTTCGGGACCTTCGCGAACTTCATCGTGTTGTTCGGGTCTGCCCAGATCGCCTGGCCGAGGTCCTTGCCAACCTTCTTGGCGTTGATGTCGAAGGCGCAGGTGAACTCGATGTCGTTCACGTGGTAGCCGCCGAGGTCGACGTGCATCAGGCCCGGGACGTCTTCGGTGGGCTTGGCGTTCTTGTAGTACTCGACGCCCTGAACGAACGCGCTGGCGCAGTTTCCGACGCCGATGATCGCGACGCGGACCTTCTGGCCCTGGTAGCGGCCGCTGCCGTTGGTTGAAGCTTTGGGTGCAGGTGACACTGCGTGATTCCTTCCGGAGGGGATCGTTGCTTTTGGAAGAGGCGGATGGCGCGCCGATCAACAACTGGCGCAGCCGGTCTGCCGAGGATAGAGGTTGAAACACCATCGCGCCACCCCGGTTACAGCCAAATTCTGGAATGGCTATTCTTGAATGCATGGCGAGGCCACGAGAGTTCGATGAGTCGCTGGCGATCGATGCGGCCGCAGCGGTATTTCGCCGCAACGGCTACACCGCGACCTCAATCGACCAACTCGTCCAGGCGACCGGCGTCCATCGCGGCAGCCTCTACTCGACGTTCGGCAGCAAGCGCGGCTTGTTTCTGCGCGCGCTGGAACGCGCAGGCAGCCCGAGCGCCCGCCCGGAGGATCAGCTCGACCTGCTGCTCAGCGCGTTGCTTGAGCTCCCGCCCACAGACCGCGTGCTCCGTGAGCGGATCGAGCTGCTCCTGTTCTCGGCAGACGTGACCCCCGAGCAACTCGGTCAGCGACTGCTCGATCGCGCCGGCGTTCGCGCCTGAGCGTCGATCATTCCTCGAGCCGCCCGCGGTCGCTCGCCGGAGCGTCCGACCACGCCGCGGCTCAGATACGTGTAGCGCTCTTCGAGCGTCCCGGCCGGCAACGGCGAGTCTCGACCAAACGCCCGCGGCTGGACGTTGTAGCTCCGCAGCTCAAGATCAACACCGGTGTTCGGGTTGAACACGAGCTCCTTGCGATAAGGCGCATCGAGCCACGAGACCGATGTCCCGCTGCGTCCGGCCGCGTCAGTCACGTGCTGCTTGACGGTGACCCCATCGAGGCCTGCCATCACACGAAAGATCGCGGCGCGCACATCGCTCGAGACGGGATACCCGAGCAACGCAGTGGCTGATCGCATCATGTCGGCGGTCTCGCCGTTTCCGGAGGGCACCTCAACCGACGATTTCAGTCGAGCAGCCAACTCGGCGGTCCCGCTCGGGAGCGCCTGCAGCGCGGCGTAGTCGAGATGGTCATCGCCGACCGTGAAGACGCGATCGGGGTGCGTGTCATCGATCAACGGGATTGAGATCCCCTGGACCACGCCGCCGTCGGCGCTCATCGCGTTGCGCCGGTCTTCGGCGGTCGGATAGCTCTTCTCGATCATCGCCGGCGTCGTCTTGGTCACGAGCTTGCCGCCGGGCGTGATCCAAGTCTCTTCAAACGCGCGCTCGTTCTGGACCCAGCCCTTCTGGCCAGGCTTCGCACTGCCCAAATCCTTCGGGGAGACCCAAATCGTCGCGCCAAAGCGCGTGCCGGTGTAGTACGAGTCACCCGGCTTCATCGCTGCGGGATCCGGCTGCGTCGCCACGCGGTCCGCGACGGCGTTGAGCGCGCCGACGTTCTCTGGAGTGGATTCATGTGTGAGACCCACGACGACGCCGGCGAGCAGCGCGGCGCAAGCAAGCGCCGCCGCGACGCCGAACACTCGCCCAGGTCGCCGCCGCGCGCGCCGCGCCGCCGAGGGCGGATTCAGCTCGATCAGCGCGCGCAACTCCGATCGTCCGGCAGCGACCGAGGCTTCAAGCACGCTCGCATCGGTCGGGTTGAAATCGATCAACTCTTGGGGGGCTGTCTGATTTGCGTTCAAAGCTGGACTCCTTCGGGCGAAAGTTCTTGATCGGATTCGAGCGCGAGGCGAAAGCCCTCGCGACCGCGCGAAATCCGCGATCGCACCGTCCCGATCGGGACGTCGAGTGCGGCGGCGATTTCGTCGTACGAGAGCTCACCCCAGGCGAGCAGGCAGAGCGCCTCGCGTTGTTCGTCGGGCAGCGCGCGCAGCGCCGCCGCAGTGCGCTGGTCAATCGCATCGGCTGGCTCAAGACCGGAAGCACCCGCGTCGTTGAACTCGCCGGCGACCCGCTCGAGCGCAGCGGTTCGGTACGACTCATCGCGCCAGTGGCGTGCCGCGATGTTCGCCGCGATCCCGAACAACCAAGGCGCCGCGTCGGAGCGACCGAGGTCGTATGAGGCCCGCGACGCGAAGGCCGCGACGAAGGTCTCTGAGGCGAGATCCTGGGCCAGCGCCGGCTCGAAGCGCCGATGCATATAGCCGTGGATGCGCGCAGCGTGCCGTTCGTAGACGGCCATGAACGCCTCGCCATCGACCAGTGAGTGCTCGATCGCGGCGGCGTCGCTCGATGGCAGCCGGCCGCGTTTCTGTGTTGTGAATCTCATCAACTCTTATTGCCGCGGCGTGCCGAAAAAGTTCCGCCGGGCGAGCATCATCGCCGAACAGACCGAAGCCGAAGTCTGTAACGTGGCGGCCATGGCCAAGCTCGAAGGACTCGACGACCGCGCGCTGATTCTCGAAGACGGGTTCCTCACGGTCACGCGCTGGGCAGATCTGGTCGATCGCATACCGCTCGACAAGCTCGGCGAGACCGAACTGGTGCGCGACGACAAGAAGAAGCTTTTCGGCGCGAACGAGGAGCGGGTGCGTCTGCGCTTCGGCGCGATCGTCACCGCGATCTGGCTCGAGGCCGATCGCGAGCAAGAGGCGCGCGAGTTCGCAGACGCCGTCGACGCAGCGCGCGCGTGAACGACGACCTCGCCGCCATCACGCAGTTCGAGGCGGCCCCTCTCGACCTCCCCGCCGGCCTCGAACTCGAATGGCTCGGCGTCTCCGGCTATCGCATGGCTTACGAGGGATCGACGGTATTCATCGATCCGTACGTCAGCCGCGCGCCGCTGAAGTCACTCCTGCTCCGCCGCACCGCGATCCACGACGATCCGCTGATCGACAGGTACATCCGGGCGCCGGGGAAGGTCGAGGGCGTGCTGATCGGTCACACCCATTTCGACCACGCAATCGACGCGCCGGCGATCGCCCGCAGGTTCAACGCGAAGGCCTACGGATCCAAATCGCTCCAGGCGCTGATGGCGCTGCACGGGCTCGCCGATCAGACCGTCGTCGCCGAACCGAAGCACACGTATCAGCTCGGCCCGTTCGAAGTCCGCTTCATCCCATCCCGACATTCAAAGCTGCTGCTCGGCAAGAAAGTCCCGTTCGACGGCGAGCTGACCTGCGACCACCTCCACGGCCTCACCCCCGGCGCCTACAAGTGCGGCCAGGTCTGGGGCATCCGCATCGAGGTGGCGGGCGCGAGCTTCTACCACCAGGGCAGCGCCGATCTGATCGACGAAGAGCTGCCCTCGGAGCCCGTCGATTTCTTCCTCGCCGGCGTCGCCGGCCGCAGCTTCACGAAGGCCTACTGGAAGCGGATCCTGCCCAAGCTCGATCCCCAGACGATCGTCCCAACCCACTACGACAACTTCTTCGCCCCGCTGGGCGAGCAGCTGAAGCCCCTCGCGAAGGCGAAGCTCGACGAACTGCCGGCGGAGATAGGCCGCGTGAGCGCAGACGCGAAGCTCGCGGCGCTCCGACGCGCAGATCTCTAGGAGGCGTCCGCCGCCGCGTTCTGCGCGTCGAGAATCTTCGACTGCTTGTACACGTGCGCGATGCGCTGAAGCATCGTGAAGAGGCTCATCACGGCCAGCACGTACATCGCGGCCTTCAGGACCCACATGTCCGTTCCGGAGATCGTGAGGTCGGCGAGAAACAGACCGACCGAGATGATCACGACGCGCACGGCGCGCGAGGCGATTCCGACCTTGCACTCGATGCCGAGCGCCTCGGCGCGAGCACGCGTGTAGGAGACCATGATCGATCCCGTCACCGCGAGCACCACGGCGGCAGCCGCGTCGGCGTCGCCGCTGCGCGCGAACTGCCAGGCGATCGCGGCGAGCACGAAGCCCTCCTCGATGCGGTCCAAAGAAGAGTCGAGAAACGCACCGAACAGCGTCGCCTTGCCGCTCATGCGCGAGTACTTGCCATCCAGCAGATCCATCACAGAGCCGAACACGAAGGCGAAGCCGGCGGGGATCCACCAACCGAGCATGATGAAGACGACCGCGAGCGCGCAGCCCAGAAGGCCCACCAGCGAGATTGCGTTGGGCGTCAAGCGCGACTCGATCAGTCGGTTGCGCGCTGCGTCGGAGAGGATCGGACGTGAAGTTTCAGATGCCATGTGTGGTGTGTCTAGAGGGAGTGTTCGTCGCCCGTTTTGTCGTGGACGCGGATCGGATCGCCGTTCTCGTCGGTGGTCCAGCCTTCGGCGCAGACGAGTCCACGCCCGACCAGGCGTCCCAGCGAATAGTCGGGAGTGATCGTGACCTCAGGCGGACGCGACGATACACCCCCGGCGTCCTGACTTCCGAGCGAGGGCAGCACCACCTGCAGGTAACCCGCCCCACTGCCACGCAGGCAACCGTACGACGGCCGCAGGAAGCGCTGCCAGCGGATCTTCGTCGGCGTGACCCCCCAGGTCTCGGGCTGGATCGAAAAACCGTTGGCGGGGTCGTTGCCGCGGAAGTCGGGTTCGGAGTCGGCGGTGTCCGGCAGCGTGACCTTGTAGATCTCCCAGTTCTTGAAGTCGGCGGCACGGTCCAGATAGGCGAGGTCCGAGCGGATCAACTGCGCCTCGTCACGGCCCGAGTAGTCGAGTGTCGCCGTCTTCGGCAGCGCAACCCAGCGCACGTCGTTGGCCATCAGCCAGCGCGCGTAGGTGCGCGGGTCGAGCGTGCCGTCGTAGAAGACGGCGTTGTACTTGGTGTCGAGTTGTCGCTCCCAGCCGCGAGCGATCGGCCGCTGGTTCGCGACGTAGGCGGCCTCGAAGTGATTGCGCGTGAAGACGATCTCGACCTTCTGGTCACGCGACGGATTCTTCGCGTCGAGGAAGAGGTTGACCGGTGCGAAGTAGTGCGGGTCGGCCGTCTCGTCGGTCGTCGCGATCGCCCAGAGCGCGGTCGCACCCTGCCAGCAGAGCAGCGGCACGACCACCGCGAGCGCGAAGCGGCCAGCACGGGGCCAGAGCGCGGCGGCGGCGAGCACCGGGAAGAGAACCATCCCGAGGCGGATCGCGTTGCCACCGATCGGCGAGGGCACAAGCTCGTTGGCCGTCAGGAAGAGCAGGTAGAGCACGACGCCGGTACCGACCATCCGCCGAGCGTCGCCGGACAGGTCGTCGCGAACCATGAACCAGAAGAATGCGGTGAACGCGATCGCGCCCAGGTACGAGCCCACGACGAACGGCTGACTGCCCCCCTCCGGAAAGAGGAACGAGACGATCATCGCCGGAAGCACCGTCGCCACCGCGACCACTAGGTAGGCGTGGTTTGGCGAGGACCAGACGGTGCGGAAGGCGTGCCGGGCCGTGCGCAGAGTCTCCCATGGGTGGCCGCCGAGCCACACCGTGAAGGCGATGAACGAGATGAACAATGCAGCGAGCGGGCTGGTCAGCGCGCAGTTGAGCGCGAGGAAGGCCGCGATCCAACTGCGACCCCGGGCGGCTGCGATCAGCGCGCCCAGACCGATCGCAAGCGAGAGCGCGTAAGGAAGCTGGCCGATCACGAGCGTCGCGCTGAAGACGACCGCAAAGACATAGGAAGCGGCGGCGGCGCCACGCTTCGGAAACACCTCACGCGCGAGGATCGAAAAGAGCAGCACGCCGAGCACGTACGAGAGCGCGCCGGCCAGGCGCACGCCGATCGTCGCGGAAAGGGTCGGGAAGATCACGCCGTACGAGACGACGTAGTGACCTCCGTACCAGTTGTAGTTCCAGACGAAGAAGCCGTCGTTCTTGAACAGCTCTGCCCGATAGAGATGCGCCGCGAGGTCGCCGCCGCGCAGGTCGAGGATGAAATACAGCGCGCTCAGACCTAGCGCGACGAGCAACGGGCCGACGTGCGGCCGCAGGAGATTCTTTGCGCGGATGAACATTGTCAACTGGTGACTGCTTCGACGCCGGCGAGGAATTCCGCCGTGCGGTCGATCACTTCAGGTCGATCAAACCAAGCCCAATGACCCGCGGCTTCGAGCAGTTCGAAGCGCGCGTTGGGCAACGTCTCCGCGTAGAGCCCACCGAAGCTCGCGGGGATGTACGGATCGTCTTCACCCCACAGCACCAAGGTGTCGGCGGTCAGCAGCGAGAAGCGCTCGCCGGCCTCTTCGAGCTGCTTCGGGGGGGCGCCACGGTAGAGCTTGAGAATCGCGCGCTGCGTGCCCTGATCGAAGTGTTCCCAGACGGAATCGATCCACTCCTCAGGCATCGCTGCGCCGTCGGGACGGGCCTCGCGCGTGAGACGGCGGGCGATCGATTTTGTCGTCAGCCCCATCGCCATCTCGCCGAGGATCGGTGTGCGCCAGAGCCGGGCGAGACGATGCCATTTGTATCCCGGGAGCAGCGGCACTCCATCGATGATCACGATCGAGTCGATCTTCGCGTGCAGCTCCTGCGCCGTGATCAACGCCATGCTGCCCCAGTCGTGCACCACGAGGTTGAAGCGTTCCCAACCCTGTTGCGCGATGAAGGCCTGGAGGAATGCGTTGTAGCCGCCGAGCGACCCGTCGAAGTGCATCGGCTTGTCGCTGCGACCGAAGCCGGGGAGGTCCAGCGCGACGCCGCCCGTCCGCTCGAGAAACGGGATCCAGATGTCGGCGTTGTCGGGAACGCCGTGCACGTAGAGCGTCGGTACAACCCCGCCCTGCGGGGGAGCCTCACGCCAGAAGATTTCGAACCCGGCGATCTTCGCCCGGCGCTCGTCAAGTGTGGCCGTCATGCGTCATGACAGGCTAGATCAGGACGTGCGCCGAGCGGCTGAACGCTGTGTTATTTCGGCTTTGTGGTCTTGACCAGAGTGGTCTTCTGGCCGTCGGTGCCGGTGAATGCGATCGTCACGCGGTATTTGGTCTTCTTGCTCAGCTTCTTCTTCAGCTTGAAGCTCGCCGTGCCGGCCAGTTCCGACTTGACGGTTCCGCCCTCGATCGATTTGCAGCTGGTCTTCGACTTGCCCTTGACCTTCTTGGTCTTGCAGATCGCGATTGTGACCTTTGACTTACCCGGCGCTGAAACCTTGAAGCTGACCTTGCCTGTGGCGAGCGCGAGCTTGGTCAGCGTCGGTTTGACCGGGGTCGGGATCGGGACGACCGGCGTCAGGGTCTTGAACACGGCGGTGGCCGGCGAATCGTCGATCTGCCCCGCCGGATCAACCGCGCTCACGCTGATTGTGTGCTGACCCTCGGTCAGTCCCGAGACAGTCCACGTCTTCGTGCAGCCCTGGTAGGCGCCGCCGTCGATGCTGCACTGGAACTCGGTGCCGGTGTCAGAACCGAAGGTGAAGGTCGCGCTTGTCGCGGCGACGGTCGGATCGGGCGCGGAGTCGATCGTCGTCTCCGGGAGATACGGGTACATACGGAAAACGCGGGCCAGCGGCGCGCTCTCGTTGCCGGCCTCGTCGGTCGCCCAGAGCGTGACCGTGTGATCGCCGTTCCAGCTGTCGTCCCACCATTCCCAGCCCCACTCGAATGGGGAGGAGCAAGGGCTTGTGTAGTAGCCGTCGATCGAACAGCTGAAGTGATCCACGTCGTCGCTGTCGAGCCAAACCAGAACTCGGCGTCGAATCCCGGATAGGCCGTCGTCGAGGTGGTGAAGTGGACCTCCGGCGCGGTCAGGTCGACGATGAAGGCCTGAGCAGTTGGGGTCGCCTGGATGTCGGTCGGCCCAGCGAGGTAGGCGCGCGCCTCAAGCGTGTGTGAACCCTCAGTCAGGTTCGACTGCGCCTCGTAGCCCGAAGTGCAATCGGTCCATGATCCACCATCCATGCGGCATTCGACGCTGGCGTCCGGACGCGTGGCGTCGATGTCCCAGATCGGTGCCTCATTGCTGGTCGGCGAATCGATCTCGTGGATGATCGCCTCTGGGGGTGCGTTGTTGACGGTGAACGACGCGACCGTGTCGCCGCCGGTGTTGCCCCACGGATAGGTGTTGTCGGTGCTGTGGATACGCAAGGTGTGCGCGCCGTCGTCGAGATTCGTTCGGACATACGGACTCGAGCAGTCGGCCCAATCCTCGTCATCGAACTTGCACTGCACCGTGCCGCTCTCATTGGCGGTGAAATTCCAGCTGAAGTCCCTGCCGGTGACGGTCTGGCCGCCGCGCGGACCGCTGGTGTAGGTGATCGTTGGCCCGGTGCGGTCGACAACAATCGAACGGGTGACCGTTGTCGATTGACCCGATCCGTCCTGAGCCGTCGCCTTGACCGTCACGTTGTACGTGCCCTCCGGGAGCGCGGAGCTGATGCTGTACGCAACACTCACCCACCGCCCGTTGTAGGTGCAGTCGCCGGTGATGAAATACGGCGCATAGTTCGGGATCGTGCACGTCGCCTGAATGTCGACATTCGAGCTGTTGCCATTGACGCTCAGGGACCCATTGATGTGCAAGCCGTCCGCTGGCGTCGAGAGCGTGAAATTCGGCACCACAGCCGACGCGGTCGACGGCAGGCAGAGCGCGGCGAGGGAAAAGGCGAGAACAAGCAGGCGAGTGAGTGAACGTACGGTCAAACGTGTAGTCATACGATCAAGTTCGGCCGATGCCCCGAGAATCCTTAGCTACAAAGCCAAATTCCAACCGCCTGCGTGCGATCCGCCGACGCCTGCGCGCCCACTACGGGATCCCGGTGCCAAAACCGCATCACGACCCGGTCGGCGAGCTGGTTCTGACGGTCCTCAGTCAGAACACGAACGACCGCAATCGCGACGTCGCGTACTCGCGACTCGAGGAGCGCTGGAGCGACTGGGAGTCAGTGCGCGCGGCGCCGGTCGAAGAGATCGAGGATGCGATCGCGCCGGGCGGCATCAGCAAGATCAAGTCTGGGCGAATCAAGCAGATCCTCGACCGCGTCGCGACCGACGCGCTGCCCGAAGGCGCAGACCCCGAAGGCCGCTGGATTCGCAACGGAGAGATCGACCTCGACTGGATGCAGTACACGGAGCTTGAGGTCAGCCGCGACTACCTCTGCACGCTTCCCGGCGTCGCGCGCAAGACCGCCGCATGCGTGCTGCTGTTCGCCTACGGCCTCCCAGACATCCCGGTCGACACGCACGTCGGCAGGGTCGGCACGCGGCTCGGCCTGTTCAGGGAGAAGGCGAGCTTCGAGGAGATGCACGATGCAATCGTCGCCTGGACCCCTGCGCACCTCGCGCACGAGGAGCACGTCAACCTGATCCGCCACGGCCGGCGCACCTGTCACAAGCGCGCGCCCGAGTGCGGAAGCTGCCCGCTCGAGCGGATCTGTCCGAAGGTCGGCGTCGCTACTTCTTCTTGATCTTCACCTTGGGCAAGGTGAAGCGCGAGGCAGTCTTGGTGAAGGGCTGAATCGCGGCGTTGCCGGGGAAGCTGGCCTTCAGCGTCAAGCTCTTGTGATTGAGGTACTTGACAGGCAGGTTCTTCAGCGTCACGTTCGAGACGCAGGTCTCACCAGAGGCAAACACTGCGCCCCGGGCGGTGATCGTCTTCTTCACGGTCACGGTCTTCTTCTTGCCCTTGACGCGCTTGGTCGTCTTGTACGAGTAGGGCGCGCTGACGGTCGTCCTGCCGCTGCAGCCATCGACCTGACCGATCAGCGAAGGAAGTTGCCAGACGAGCTTGGCCTTGACCGAATAGTTCTTCTTCTTTTTGTCGACGGTCACCTTGCCGTTCCGGCCGAAGACGATCTGCGTCGAGGTGTAGCGACCGGTGATCAGGTCGAGGTTCGCGACCGGGACAGCCGCGAGCGAAGGACTGCCCGTGTAGCCGAGCTGACCGTGGCTGTTGTCCGAACCCCAACACTTCGCGGTTCCGCCGCGCACCACGTAACAAGTGGTGTCCGAGCCTCCGCCGCTGCTCAGCCCGAGCACGCCGAGATCGACGCCCGAGTAGGTCAGCGCCGGACCGGGCGTGCCGTTTCCGGGATTGCCGCCCCAGCAGACAAGTGCCTGCCCGCCGGCGATCGCGCAGACGCCGGCCGCGGAGCCGCCGAGCTGCGCTGTCGAGGAAACCTCAGGAACGCCGACCGGTGTGAGCGAGCCGCTGCCCGCAGGGTTGCCTAGCTTCCCGGCCTGCCCCCAGCAGCGCATGTCGCCGAGGCCGACGCTCGCGCAGGAGACGCCGTCACCGGCGAACGACTGGGCTGCGACCGTGAGGCCCTGGACCGACACCGGCGTCGAACTCGGTGTCTCGGTGCCGTCGCCGAGGGCACCATGCGTGTTGTCGCCCCAGCACTGCGCAAGCCCCGAGTTGAGGACCGCGCAGGAATGCGTCGGCCCCACCGAAACGTTTCGCGCGTCCGTCATGCCGCTGACCGGCGCCGGCGTGCCGTGCGGCAGGCCGGGGAGCAGCTCGCCGTTGCCCAGCTGCCCGTAAGTGTTGTCGCCCCAGCAGGCGAGCGTCTGGTCGGAGAGCAGTGCGCAGTAGCTCGAACCGCTTCCGCTCATCCGGACGATTCCACCGAGGATCGGAATCTGCGCCGGGGTCGGGTTGGCGGTCGGAAGTACGTCGACCGAGCCGTTGCCGAGCTGACCCGAAGTGTTCAGGCCCCAACACCACAAGGTTTTGTCTCCCGCGATCACGCAGGTCGACTGATCGGCGGCGACGATCGCGAGCGGCGCCGACGGCAGACCATGCACCGGGACCGGCGTCGGAGAGTCAGCGGTCGTGCCGTCCCCGAGCTGGCCGTACTGGTTGTCGCCCCAGCACCAGACCCCGCCGGTGTCACCGATCGCACAGGTGTGATCGGGCCCGGCCGAAATCGTCGGCATGGCTGCGCCGGCCGACGTCGCGCAGACCAGCACGGCGACGGCGCAGAGAGAGATCAGCAGCGAGATCCTGCGCATGTCCAAAGATTCAAACAACATCCAGTTTCACCTTCGCATATAACCCGCGAAAGTCAAGCTGGATGCGCTTTTTCGAGGCCGCGCGAGCGCGGCTTACTTCTTCTTCGTGACCTTGACCTTCGCGAGCTTGATCGAAAGCTTCGACGAGCTGAATGGCTCGAGCGCAGCGTTTCCGGCAAAGGATGCGGTGACCGCGAGCTTCTTGCCCGCAACGTATTTCACGGGAAGATTCTTGAAGCTGAAACTCGCCAGACAGTTGGCACCGTTTGCGGCAAGCGCCGCGTTCGACTTCACCGTCTTGGTCTTCTTAACCGCCTTGCGCTTCTTCTTGCCCTTCGCCTTCACGGTCTTGTACGTGGTGTAGGTGTACGCCGCCGAGCCGGCCGCGGCACCGCTGCAGGCCGTTGCCCCGACCAGCGGCGACAGTGAGACGCTCAGCGTCGCGTACGCGGTGTAGTTCTTCTTCTTTTTGTCCAGCTTCGACTTCTTCGACTGAGTGAGCGTCGCGCTGGTCGCCGCGTAGGGGACAACGTTGACACTCAGGCCCGGCACGGCGCGCGCCACGTACACATCGTCGAGTGAGACATCTCCGCTACCTGCCTGGCCGTAGCCGTTGGTTCCCCAACATTGGACCGTGCCGCCGGCAACAACCGCGCAGCCGGTGTGCTCGGCCGTTGTGAAGAGTGAGACAACACTGCTCAGGCCGGGGACCAGCGTCGGCGACGTCACATTGCTAACCGCGGAACCGCCGCCGGCCTCTCCGTCGCCGTTGCTGCCCCAACACTTCGCGGTCGCGTCCGAGAGAAGCGCGCAGCCGAAGTCGTAACCGGGTGAGAGACTTACAACCCCACCCAGTCCTGGAACCTCGGTCGGCGTGGGGTGCTCGTCCGAGTCCGTGCTGCCGATCCCGAGCTGTCCGTTGTCGTTTTCTCCCCAGCACTTGACCGTTCCGCCGGAAATCAACGCGCAGGCCCACTCGTTGCCGACCTCAATGTCAACCGCGTTGCTCACGCCGACCACATCAACTGGCGTGTACGAAGGGCCTCCGGATGTTCCGGTGCCGAGCTCGCCGTCGTCATTGATTCCGCTGCACTTGACCGTGCCCGCCGTGCTCAGCGCACAGACGTTGTCCGGTCCGACGCTCACCTTTGCCACGTTCGCGTAGCCCGCAACGTCGACCGGGACCTTGGCGTCGGCGGTGTCGCCGGTGTTCAGTTGTCCGCTCGAGTTCGATCCCCAACACTTCACCGTGCCACTCGTCGTGGCGACACAGAAGGTGTAGTCGTTTCCGGAAATCTGCTTCGCGCCACTGACGCCGGTCGGTGTCACAGGGACGTTGCTGTCGTCGTAGCTGTTGATTCCGAGCTGGCCGCTGGAATTGTCGCCCCAGCATCGCACGGTCGTGTCTGCGAGCACCACGCACGCGGTTTCGTCGCCGGACGCAATATCAGTGGCGCTCGAAATGCCGGTCACGTCGACCGGCACGAAACTCGGATCGAACGATCCGTTGCCGAGCTCTCCGCTGCTGCCAGAGCCCCAGCACTTCACGCCGCCGGAGTTGAGGAGGGCGCAAGTGAAGTAGTAGTTCGACGTGACCTTCGGCGCGGTAGCCGCGGCGGCAGAAGAGGCGCCCATGGCGAGGGCAACGAGACAGAGCAGGACGATACGAGAGAACTTCATCGGGCGGGCACCTTTTTCGGCGTTGAGTAAGGAGAAAAGTCTGTGAGCATCGGCAAGATTCGCTACCTGATGAACAAGACCTTCAAAATCTGGCCCAGAAGTCCAGATTCACAGATCTATAACACTCACACTTAGATTTTCTGCGCCAGTTGTGTACAATTTGCCTACAACTTTGTAATCCCCCTTCACCAAATCTGGGAGCAGAAGCAGCAATGGCAAAGACAATCGGAATCGACCTCGGAACCACCAACTCGGCGATGGCCGTGCTTGAAGGTGGCGAGCCGACGGTCATCGAGAACGCGGAGGGCGGCCGCACAACCCCGTCCGTAGTCGCCTTCGCCGCCAGCGGCGAGCGACTCGTCGGCACGCTGGCCAAGCGCCAGGCCGTCACCAACCCCGAGAACACGATCTTCTCGATCAAGCGCTTCATGGGCCGCAAGGAAGCCGAGGTCAAGGAAGAAGAGTCGATCGTCCCGTACAAGGTCGTGCGCGGCGACAACGGCGACGTCCGCGTGGACGTCGGCGACGACAAGCAGCTCTCCCCTCCGGAGATCTCGGCGATGATCCTGCAGAAGCTCAAGACCGACGCCGAGGCCTATCTCGGCGAGACGGTCGACAGCGCGGTGATCACCGTCCCCGCCTACTTCAACGACGACCAGCGCCAGGCCACCAAGGACGCCGGCAAGATCGCCGGCCTCGAGGTCAAGCGCATCATCAACGAGCCGACCGCGGCCGCGCTGGCCTACGGCCTCGACAAGGAAGAGGACCAGACCATTCTGGTTTTCGACCTCGGCGGCGGCACCTTCGACGTTTCCGTTCTCGAGATCGCCGACGGCGTCTTCGAGGTCAAGAGCACCGCAGGTGACAACCACCTCGGCGGCGACAACTTCGACAAGGCGATCGTCGACTACCTCGTCGCAGAGTTCAAGAAGGACAACGCGATCGACCTCGGCGCCGACCCGATGGCGCTGCAGCGTCTCTACGAGGCCGCCGAGAAGGCGAAGATCGAACTCTCCTCGACCCAGGAGACGCAGATCAACCTGCCGTTCATCACGGCCGACGCCTCCGGCCCCAAGCACCTCGACACGCGAATCACCCGCGCCAAGCTCGCCGAGCTGACCAGCGACCTGATCGACCGCACGGTCGCCCCGGTCCGCCAGGCGCTCGATGACGCCGGCGCGAAGATCGACCACGTCGTTCTTGTCGGCGGCATGACCCGCATGCCGGCGGTGCGCGAGAAGGTCAAGGAGCTGACCGGCAAGGAGCCACACCAGGGCGTGAACCCGGATGAAGTGGTCGCCGTCGGCGCCGCGATCCAGGCCGGCGTGCTGGCCGGAGACGTGAAGGACGTCCTCCTGCTCGACGTGACCCCACTGACGCTGGGCATCGAGACCAAGGGCGGCGTGATGACCAAGCTGATCGAGCGCAACACGACGATCCCGACCCGCAAGAGCGAGGTCTTCTCGACGGCTGACGACAACCAGCCGTCGGTCGAGATCCATGTCCTGCAGGGCGAGCGCGAGATGGCCAGCGGCAACAAGTCGCTCGGCAAGTTCCAGCTGACCGGCATCCCGCCGGCGCCGCGCGGCATCCCGCAGATCGAGGTTGCCTTCGACATCGACGCCAACGGCATCCTCAACGTGACGGCCAAGGACCTCGGCACCGGCACCGAGCAGAAGATCGAGATCAAGAGCGGCTCCGGCCTCTCCGACGACGAGATCAACAAGATGGTCGCCGACGCCGCAGCCCACGCCGACGAAGACGCCGCCGCGAAGGACCTCGCCGAGGCCCGCAACGACGGCGAGAACCTCGCCTACCAGGTCGAGAAGCAGATCAAGGACAACGGCGACAAGCTCGAGGACTCTCTGAAGGAGCGTCTCGAGGCCGGCATCAAGGAGATCCGCGAGGCGACCCAGGGCGAAGACGTCGCCGAGATCAAGGCCAAGACCGAGGCGCTCGCCGAGACGATGAACGCCGCGGCCGAGGAGCTCTACAAGGCGGCGTCCGAGGAGCGCGAGGCGGCCGAGGCCGCATCGGGTTCTGACGACTCGTCCGACGCCGAGGAAGAAGTCGTCGACGCCGAGGTCGTCGACGAGGGCAAGTGATTTGTCGCAATTTGCGCACTGATCACTGAGGCCTGTACAGAAAGTCACATATGACCGACGTCAATGACATACTCGGAAACGGAACCGACGGCTCGGGGGAGTCATCCGCAGGAGGCGGATCCCCCATCGGCCGCACCGAATCCGACCCAGCCGCGGCTGCCGAGACCACGACTGGGTCACAGGGACCAGCGCCATCGGACTCCCCGGAGTCCGATGGCCAGGCCCAGCCAGATTCGGGCGCGCAGGCCGACCACGGCGAGGTCGTCGAGGAAGAGCTCGATGAGCTCAGCCGCGCGCTCAGCGAGCGCGACGAATACAAAGACCTCGCGCTGCGCGCGAAGGCCGACTTCGAGAACTACCGCAAGCGCGCCGACAAGCGCGTGGCCGAGACGCGCGGCGTGGCGGTGGCGAGCGTGATCCGCGAGCTGCTGCCGGTCGTCGACAATCTCGACCGCGCGGTCGAGGCCGCCCCGCAGCAGCAGGGCGACCCGTTCGCCGACGGCGTCCGGCTCGTCCACGCAGACCTTCACTCCGTGCTCGACCGGCTCGGGCTGACCCAGCTCGACCCGACCGGCGAGGCCTTCGACCCGAACTTCCACGAGGCGATCTCGCAGGCTCCGGCCGGCGAGGGCGTCGCCGCGGGCAGCGTGGTCGAGGTCGTCCAGAAGGGCTTCGTGCTCGGCGAGGTCGTCGTGCGCCCGGCCCGCGTTGTGGTGGCGGCGTAAGGAGCCAGCAGTGCCGGTGACTGATCCATACAAGGTGCTCGGCGTAGCCAAGACCGCCAGCGAGGCCGAGATCAAGAAGGCCTACCGCAAGCTCGCGCGCGAGTGGCACCCGGACCAGAACGCCGACAACCCGAAGGCCGAGGAGAAGTTCAAGGAGATCCAGGAGGCCTACGACATCGTGGGCGATCCGAAGAAGCGCAAGGAGTTCGACTCCGGTGGCTTCAACATCCCCTTCACCGGCGGCGGCAACCCGTTCAGCGGTGGCAACCCGTTCGGCGGTGGCGGCGTCAAGTTCGACAACATCGGCGACATCTTCGGCGGCGTCACCGGCATGTTCGGCGGTCGCGGCGGAGGCGGCGGATCGCGTCAGCGCGTCGAGCGCGGACGCGACCTCGAGGCCAAGGTGGCGATCGGCTTCGACCAGTCGATCAACGGCACCGAGGTCTCGGTCTCGGTGCCGCGCCGCGAGACCTGTGAGACCTGTCGCGGCAGCGGAGCCGCCCCGGGCACCAGCCCGAAGACCTGCCCGCGCTGTCAGGGCACCGGCGCCGAGTCGGTCGGCCAGGGGATGTTCTCGATCAGTCAGCCGTGCCAGCAGTGTCACGGCAAGGGGCAGATCGTCGAGACCCCCTGCGCCACATGCCACGGCGACGGCAGCGTCGTGAAGACGCGCAAGTACCGCGTGAAGATTCCGGCCGGCGTCCGCGACGGCGCGCGCATCCGCGTCGCCGGCAAGGGCGAGACCGGAGAAAACGGCGGCGCCAGCGGCGACCTCTTCGTGGTCGTCAGCGTCAGCGCCTCCCCCGTCTTCGAGCGCAAGGGCGACAACCTCGAGGTCAAGGTGCCGGTCACAGTGACCGAGGCGATCCGCGGCGCGACGATCGAGGTGCCCACGCTCACCGGCAACAAGCAGATCAAGATTCCCGCCGGCACCAAGCCCGGCACAGTGATCCGCCTGAAGGGCGAAGGCCCGGCGCACGCGAAGGGTCCCGGCAGCGGCGACATCCGGTACCGCATCGAGGTGCTGATCCCGAACGCGTCCGAGCTCTCCAAGGAGCAGCAGGACGCGGTCGACGATCTCGCGACCGTACTCACCGGCGACCCGCGCGCGGAGTTGCTCGCGCGCGTTCGGGAGAAGTGATCGCCGATGACTCAGCGCAAGACAGGGCTCTACATGATCTCGGTCGCGGCGGAGCTCGCCGGCATGCATCCGCAGACGCTGCGGATCTATGAGCAGCGCGAGCTGATCCGGCCGACGCGCACGCCGAAGGGCACGCGGCTCTACTCCGACGAGAACGTCGAGACGCTGCGCCGCATCCAGGAGCTGACCGACGAGGGCATGAACCTCGCGGGCGTCGAGCGCGTCTTCGACATGGAGGCGCAGATGGCGCGCATGCAGCGCCGGATCATCTCGCTCGAGCGCCAGGTCGAGCAGGTCCGCGCGGCGGCCGCGGCCGAGATCGAGCGCATCCGCCGCGAAGGCCGCGCGGAGCTCGTCCGCTACCAGCCGCCCCAGCCGATCCGAATTTCGATTCAAAGAACAGAAGAGACACGAGAAGAAGAAGGAGGGCCCACCGAATGAGGCCTGACCGCTACACCATCAAGTCACAAGAGGCGATCGAGGCTGCGCTGCGCAGCGCCGAGGCCCGCCGCAACCCGCAGGTCGCCCCGGCCCACCTGCTGCTCGCCCTGCTCGACCAGGACGGCGGCATCGTCGCGCCGGTTCTGCACAAGCTCGGCGTCGACGATGCGTCGGTGCGCGAGCGCACGCTGCGCGCGGTCGATGACCTGCCCACGCTCGAGGGCCAGGCCGGCGCGCAGCCGACCTTCGCCAACGAGCTCGCCGCCGTGCTGCGCAGGGCAGAGGAAGAGGCGCGCGACCTCGCCGACGAATACATCAGCGTCGAGCACCTGCTGCTCGCGCTCGCATCGGTGTCCGGCCAGGGCGCGCACGAGGCGCTCGCCACCTTCGGCGCGACTCACGACGAGCTGGTGAAGGCTTTGAAGGAGGTCCGCGGCTCGCACCGCGTGACCGACCAGAACCCGGAAGAGAAGTACCAGGCACTCGAGAAGTACGGCGTCGACCTGACCACCGCGGCAGAGAACGGCAAGCTCGATCCGGTGATCGGACGCGACGACGAGATCCGCCGCGTGATCCAGGTGCTCAGCCGCCGCACGAAGAACAACCCCGTGCTGATCGGCGAGCCCGGCGTCGGCAAGACGGCGATCGTCGAAGGCCTCGCCCAGCGCATCGTCGCCGGAGACGTGCCGGCCTCGCTGCGCGACCGCCGCGTCGTCTCGCTGGACATCGGCGCGCTGATCGCCGGCGCGAAGTACCGCGGTGAGTTCGAGGATCGCCTGAAGGCCGTGCTCAAGGAAGTGCAGGAAGCCGAGGGCACCGTGATCCTCTTCATGGACGAGCTGCACACGATCGTCGGAGCCGGCGGCGCCGAGGGCGCGGTCGACGCCGCGAACCTGCTCAAGCCGATGCTCGCCCGCGGCGAGCTGCGCGCGGTCGGCGCGACGACGCTCGATGAGTACCGCAAGCACATCGAGAAGGACGCCGCGCTCGAGCGCCGCTTCCAGCCGGTGTACGTCGGCGAGCCGACGGTCGAGGACACGATCGCGATCCTGCGCGGTCTGAAGGAGAAGTACGACATCCACCACGGCGTGCGCATCCAGGACGCCGCGATCATCGCCGCCGCGACGCTCAGCCACCGCTACATCGCCGATCGCTTCCTGCCCGACAAGGCGATCGACCTGATCGATGAGGCGGCCAGCCGCCTGAGCATCGAGAACGACTCGCTGCCGACCGAGATCGATGAGATCGAGCGGCGCATCCAGCAGCTGCAGATCGAGGAGCAGGCGCTGAAGAAGGAGAGCGACGACGCCTCGAAGAAGCGCCTCGCCGCGCTGCAGTCTGAGCTCGCCGAGCTGCAGGAGCAGTCCAACGAGATGAAGGCGCACTGGACCGAGGAGCGCGACGCGGTCGGCGCGATCAAGGAGATCAAGGAGCAGCTCGACGAGGCTCGCGTGGAGATCGAGCGCGCCGAGCGCGCCGGCGACCTCGAGCGCGCGGCCGAGCTTCGCTACGGCGTGATCCCCGGACTCGAAGGTGAGCTCGCGGTCAGCGAAGAGAAGACGACCGGCGAGACCACCTACTTCAAGGACGAGGTCGACGAGGAGGACATCGCCGAGATCGTCGCCAAGTGGACCGGTATTCCGGTGAGTCGGATGATGGAGGGCGAGGTCGAGAAGCTCGTCAACATGGAGACCCGCCTGCATGACCGCGTGATCGGTCAGGACGAGGCGATCAGTGCCGTCGCGAATGCGCTGCGCCGCTCGCGCGCCGGCCTGCAGGATCCAGACCGCCCGATCGGCAGCTTTCTGTTCCTCGGCCCGACCGGCGTCGGCAAGACCGAGCTGGCACGCGCGCTGGCCGAGTTCATGTTCGATTCAGAGCAGGCGATGGTGCGGCTCGACATGTCTGAGTACATGGAGAAGCACACCGTCGCGCGCCTCGTCGGCGCGCCCCCGGGCTACGTCGGCTACGAGGAGGGCGGCCAGCTCACCGAGGCGGTGCGCCGCCGTCCTTACTCAGTGGTGCTTCTGGACGAGATCGAGAAGGCGCACCCGGATGTCTTCAACACGCTCCTGCAGGTGCTCGACGACGGCCGCCTGACCGACGGCCAGGGCCGCACGGTCGACTTCAAGAACACCGTGCTGATCATGACCTCGAACGTCGGCTCGCAGTACATCGTGGATGTCGAGAAGCAGGCGGCCGAGGCCGGCAAGTCCGTGGAGGAGGCCGAGGAGAAGGTTCGCGAGCTGGTTGAGGGCGCGCTGCGCGACACCTTCAAGCCGGAATTCCTCAACCGCATCGACGACACCGTGATCTTCACCCGCCTCTCGAAGGAGCAGCTGACCGAGATCGTCGACATCCAGGTCGAGCAGCTGATCGGGCGGGCCCGTGAGCACGGCATCGAGGTCGAGCTGACCGACGCGGCGAAGGGACTGCTGGCCGATGTCGGCTACGACCCGACGTACGGCGCGCGGCCTTTGAAGCGCGTGATCCAGAAGCGCTTGGTGGACAAGCTGGCCATCAGCATCCTTGAAGGCGAGTTCGTGGAGGGCGACTCGGTGCGGGTCGATGCTGACGGCGACGAGCTGGTGCTCGCCAAGGCCTGATTTCTGCCTCACGCCCGTCGCTTCGACGGGCGTGAGGCAACTCTTCACGAAGAATTTGCAGATCCGTTGCGGAGATTTTGCAGACGTGTCTTGATTCGTGACACGGGTTCCGGTTGGATCCGGGCATGGCCTATCGCTACACCCGCGACCGACTGCTTCCCGGGGTCTACCACGTGTACAGCCGGGCCAAGAATGGGGTGAAGCTCTTTCGCGATGACGACGATCGACGCCATTTCGAGTACCTCGTCCGGAGGCACCTCTCGTCCGCGCCGCAGACCTCTTCCAGCGGACGCGTCCTGGTCAACCTCCGCGCGAGCGTCCGGCTGATCGCGCTCAATCCTCTCAGCACTCACTTTCACCTGATCCTCTGGCAGAAGACTCCGGGCGGAATCGAACTCTTGATGCGCCGGGTGGTCCCCATCTACACCCGCTACTACCACCGCAAGTACGGCACGACCGGCAGCCTCTTCGACCACGAGTACTGCGCCCGCCGGGTCACCGACCGCGGCTGGTTTCGCTGGCTGGTCGGCTACGTCCACGACAACCACGCGGCGATGGGGCTCGACTGGCCCTTCTCAACCCACCGCCTCTACCTGGCGCCGTCCGACGCCCCGAACTGGCTCGAGGTGGAGGCCACGCTCCGCCAGTTCGGCGGGCTCGAGGCCTACCTGGCCTACCTGGAGCGCCGCCAGCTTCGCAACACCCTCGACCGGGAGCTCCGCTACGAGCGCACCCTGTTTCAAGCCTGATTTTCGTCTTACACCCGTCGCGGCGACGGGTGTAAGACGGATTCTCCGCTTGAAACCGGCATCGCGGACGAAGCCGCCCAAGCCGCCGGTGACAGGTTCGGCGGCTCGGGCTGGCCTCGCGTGCGATTGCGGGGGAAGCTAAGGCAGCGAGTAGGCCTGCGTGTACGACGCCCCGGGCATACCGGAGTTGCCGATGTAGCTGCCCTTGAGCGTGACCGTCGCCGCCGAGTTGCTCTTGGTGATCTGCGGGACGCTGAAGCGCGCGCTGCATTTGGTCTGGCCGCTGCGGCCGAAGCGCTTGCGCAGCTTCTTGGTGGTGGTGACGCCGTCCTGCACGATCGTGACCGTGAGGTGCGCATTGGTGCGGCACTGCTGGCTGAGCTTGCCGGCGCGGGGCGGGATCGCCACGACCGTGCCACGGAATTCAGAGCCGGCCGCGCCGCCGTCGGAAGCACCGCCGTGAACGAGCGCAACCGAGGCGAAGTGAATCCCGCCGAAGTCGGTCACGCGCTTGGGCGTGCTGCTGCTCGAGGTAGACCCGTCGCCGAGCTGCCCCTTGCTTCCGCGGCCCCAGCAGTAGATGCTGCCGGTGTCGAGGCGCGCGCAGGAGTGGTAGCCGCCGGTGGTGATCTCGGTGGCCGGACGGCTGAGTCCGATCACGCTGACGGGTTTGGACGACGTGGTGGTCGTGCCGTTGCCGAGCTGCCCGAACTCGTTCGAACCCCAGCACTTCACGGCGCCTCCGGCGACCAGCGCGCAGGTGTGGCTGATGCCGGTGCTGACCTGACGCGCATTGCTGATGCCGCTGACCGTGACCGGCCCCTTGTACGGGGCGACTGTCCCGTCGCCTAGCTGGCCGTAGGGGTTCGCGCCCCAACAGGAGATCGTGTCGTCGGCGTGCTCGGCGCAGGTGTGATCGGCCATCGAGGCAAGCTCGGTGATGTCGTTGGCAAGGCTCGGGACGTCGACCGGCGTGCTCGAAGAAGGCACGGTCAACGCGGGTGATCCGAGCTGGCGGTAGTTGTTGACGCCCCAGCACTTGACGTTCTTGTTCTGGAGCAGAGCGCAGCTGTGGTTCGAACCGGACACGACCTGGGTCGCGCTCGTCGCCTCAGAGGCTCCGGTGATCACAGCCACCTGGACCGCAGTATTCGAATTGGTGTTGGTGCCGTTGCCGAGCTGGCCGAGCGAGTTGACGCCTTGGCACTTGACCGTGGCGTTGTTGTCGCGGAAGCAGAGGTGCTGAGTGCCGGTCGACTCATTCGAAGGAGTCACCCACGGGCTGAGCAGCGACGCCGACGACTGGAAGCTGCGGGCATAGCCGCCGGAGTTGACCCCGCCGAGCGCGCCAGAGGTGTTCTTGCCCCAGCAGCCGATCCCGCCGGTCACGAGCACCGCGCAGGCAGAGCTGGAGGCCGCCGAGACACCGACCGGCTGAGCCTTCACGCCTTTGACGGGATACGGACGCGTGCCATAGCTGACCTTGTTGCCACCGCCGAGGCCGAGCTGCTGCGATCCGTTCGATCCCCAGCAGTAGATGCGCTTGCTCGGGTAGATCGCGCAGGTGTTGTAGCTGCCACCAGAAAGCTGGGGGTTGCCGATGTCGGCCGAGGCGCCCGGCGCGCCGATCGCGAAGAGTGCGAGCATGGCGGCTGCTGCTGCGATCACGCCGAGCGAGCGGATTCGCGAGAAAGAAAGTGTGGACTGCATCTGGATGGATACCCCCTCCGGTTTCGTTCCAGATCTTGTTTGCGGAAGACTCTGTCTATCTGCGGGAACACCGCTACGTACCCGATAGTTGCGCTGCGTAAAGCGTTTACCGCTGTTTGCAGCCATTTCCGCGCCCGTTTACAACTTTTTCACAGGATCTACACCAGCGTGTAACACCCTTCGGCTGCCGGCAGGCGATGCTCCGCGGCATCACCACAAGTACCGAAAGGACTTACCCCAAGTGAACGTTCGAAAGATCATCTTCCTCGCCTTTGCGGCACTCGCAGCCGCAGCGCTCGCAGCCTGTGGCAGCAGCAACGGCACCGCCGGCAGCGGCGGCACGATCTCCGGCGCCGGCGCGACCTTCCCCCAGCCGGTCTACGACCAGTGGTCGTCCGACATCAAGGACAGCGACGGCATCACCGTCAACTACAACCCAGTCGGATCGGGTGGCGGCATCGCCCAGTTCACCGCCGGCACCGTCGACTTCGGCGCGACCGACGCCGCTATGGAAGACGAAGAGGTCACGGCCGCAGAGAAGAAGGGCGAGCCGGTGCACATCCCGACCGTCTTCGGCTCGGTCACCGTCGCCTACAACCTTCCCGGCGTCGACGCCGGTCTGAAGCTCGACGGCCAGACGCTCGCCGACATCTTCCAGGGCAAGATCACCACCTGGAACGACCCGACGATCGCCAAGCTCAACCCCGATGTCAAGCTCCCCGACACGAAGATCACCGTCGTCCACCGCTCTGACGAGTCAGGCACGACGAAGCTCTTCACCACCTACCTCGCCGACTACTCCAGCAGCTGGAAGAACGACGTCGGCGCCGACAAGACCGTGAAAGGGCCGACCGGCACCGTTGCCGCGAAGAACGCCGGCGTCGCCGGCGGCGTGAAGCAGACCGACGGAGCAAT
>JASGFX010000019.1:0-51700 GCA_047605325.1 Solirubrobacterales bacterium
GCCTCCTGGGCAAGAAAATCGAGATCGTGCAGATCGACGATCAGGGCGATCCGGCCGCGGGCGTGAAGTCGGCCAAAGCCGCAATCGCCGATGGACTAGACGGTGTGGTCGGTCCATACAACTCGGGGGTCGGTCTCAAGACCCTGCCGCTGTTCATCGACGACGGCCTCGTGCCGATCCGCCTGACCTCTGACGACGCGACCAACGGTATGGGCTTCACGCTTCAGCCGATGACCTACCAGATCGCGCCGGTTGCGGCCGAGGCGATGTCCGATTGGCTGAAGGCCAAATCCGTCGCGATCCTCTTCGACGGGACCGAGGCCTACACGAAGGGCCAGGCAAAATCGGTCAGCGAGCAGCTCGAGAAGGCCGGGGTCAAGGTCGTGGCGAGCACCGGAATCAAGCCCGGCGCATCCGACTACTCCGCTGAGGTCAAGGCGGCCGAGAAGACCGGCGCGGACGTCATCTACGTCGTCGCCTACTACCCCGAGGCCGGGGCGATCGCCAAGGAGATGGCGGCCCTGAACGGCAGCGCCAAGTGCCTCGCCGACTACGGCGCCTACGACACCGGCTACATCGAGGCCGCCGGCAAGCAGGCGGCCGAGGACTGCCCGGTGGTCGGCGTGCCGGCGCCGTCGGATTTCGCGGATTCGGCCGATCACATCTCCGCCTACAAAGACGCCCAGGGCAAAGCGCCGGGAACCTGGTCTCCCTACACCTACGACTCGGTGAAGCTGCTCGCCGACGCTGTGAAGAAGGCCGGCAGCTTCGACTCGGAGAAGCTCACGACCGCGCTGGGAGGCACCAAGGACTGGAAGGGATGGACCGGCTCGGTGACGATCGACCCCAAGACTGGCGCGCGCGATCCGGCGACGGTCGTCGTCACCCGCGCGACCGGCGGCGAGTTCTCCGTCGATCCGGAGTGGGCGAAGGCCGTCGGGTCTCCGTTTGGGCAGTAGGCCTTCGGCCGGGTCGCCCCGCGCAATGATCCGACGTCGCCGGCCGCATCGCGAGCGAGACCGTCAAGCGCCACGATCGACGGTCCGTGGATTGACTAGGTCGGTTGAATCGCCTGGAGAGTGTCAGCTTCGTCGTCGGTTTCGCGGGGCAACTCAGAAGAAACAACCGCCTTCACGATCTGCGCGGTCGCAACAATCTGACCCTCGCACTCGGCCCGCGCGGTGATGAACAGCGCGTTGCGCCCAAGCCGATCAACACTCGCGCTCGCGGTGAAGCGCTTGCCCATGGGCACCGGGCGCAGCAGCGAGACGCTGTTGGTTGCAGTGACGGCGTCGGTCTCCGGTTCGAACAGCTCGGCGGCAGCGAGATACGCGGCGACGTCGAGCAAAAGCGGCACGACGCCGCCGTGGAGGTTGTCGCTCGGGTTGACGTTCGACTCACTCACGTCGACGGCTACTCCGCGCGCCGGATCGCTCGAATCGATCAGCTCGATTCCCACGTACTTGTGGAGCGGGAGTCCAAGGACTGCGGCAACGACGTCGTCATAGGTTTGGTTCATGCGCGAAGGATGGCATGGCGTGCAGGGCCTCGGTCGGATGCGGGTCGGGGATCTCCCCGGCCCGACGGCGCGGCAGCCTGCTCGCCGGGACTAGTGGCTGGGCGCCGGCGCGACGGGCTGCGCAGAGGCGACTGCGCGATTCTGCTCCGTCGGCGTGGTCGATCCGCTCAGGCGCAGCGACGTGACCATGACGAACGCGATGAAGAGCACGATCGTCACGGCCTTCATCCGGGCCGGAGTGATCCAGGTCGGCGGGTGCATCTGCAGCCAGACGCGAACGCCCGAGGCCCCTGCTGCCGCCGCTGCTGCACATCCTGCGCACATGGGTCAAGCCTATTGCGGTTCGCGGCCCTGCCTGCCTCCAATTTGTCACCGCTCCGTATCCAAACGGTCTCCGTTGCGTAACACGTGCGGGATCGATCGGCCTTACCTTCGCGCGCATGACTCTCAATGCATGGATCCGCCGAGCAATCGCCCTTTCAGTCCTGTCCCTCGCAGTCGTCGTTCCGGCCGCAGCCGCCCAGGCCGCGCCGTTGACCGGCGTCGACCTCTCCAACTACAGGCGGGTCGCGCGCTACGCGTTGCCGACTCCGACCAATAGCGCAGCTCCGGCGGGAAGCCTGCTGGCTCAGGA
The DNA here is from genome assembly GCA_047605325.1 of Solirubrobacterales bacterium. GTDB lineage: Bacteria > Actinomycetota > Thermoleophilia > Solirubrobacterales > JACPNS01 > JACPNS01. Next base: position 2,154 of record JASGFX010000019.1, read on the forward strand.
GGCGTCGAGCGTCACCTATGACTGGGACACCGACACACTGTTCGTCGTCGGTGACGGCGGTACTTCGGTGGTGCAGGTCAGCAAGACCGGCGCGCTGATCGATTCAATGTCGCTGGCCGCCGGCTCGAGCCCGGCCGGCAACGAGTTCTACGACACCGAGGGCATCGCCTACGTCGGCGGCGGGCAGTTCGTGATCACCGAGGAGCGCTACCGCCAGATCGACCGCTTCACCTACGTGGCCGGCGCGACGCTTCAGCGCAGCGACGCCAAGACGGTGAAGCTCGGCACGACGATCGGCAACGTCGGTCTCGAGGGCGTCACGCGCGACCCGGCGACCGGCAACTACATCGCCGTCAAAGAGGCGGATCCGCAGGGCATCTTCGAGACCTCCGTCGACTGGGATGCCGGCACCGCGACCAACGGTTCGCCGGTCACCGACAACCCGACCAACCTGTTCGACCCGGCGCCTCTCGGCCTCGGCGATCTCTCTGATGTCTTCGCGCTGCGCAACGTCTCCACGCTGACTGGCGCCGACGCCGATCACCTGCTGATCACCAGCCAGGAGTCCGGCAAGGTCAAGGAGGTCACGCGCACCGGTGTCGTCGACAGCACGCTGACCCTGCGCACCGACCCGAGCGATGTCATCTCCGTCCCCGCGATGACCTGCGAGGGCTCGACCATGGACAACGACGGCAACCTCTACGTCGTTTGCGAGGCGGCCGGCGGCGACGCGCAGAGTCCGCAGCTCTGGGTCTACCAGCCCTCGAGCACGCCGAACACCGCGCCGACCGGAGTCTCGCTCACGAACTCCGTGGCGTCGATCCCTGAAAACACGAACACCACCACGCGCATCAAGCTCGCCGACGTCAACATCACCGACGACGGGATCGGCAACAACAACCTCGCGGTGACCGGCGCCGACGCGAGCGCTTTCGAGGTCGACGACAATGGCCTCTATCTGAAGGCGGGCACCGCGTTGAACGCCGCCAGCAAGAGCAGTTACTCGGTCGCCGTCACCGTCGACGACCCCGCGCTCGGCTCCACTCCGGACGCAACCAGCGCGACCTTCACCCTCACGATCGCCTCCGTGGGAGCGCCGGCCAGCACCTCGGTCGCCGTGACCGAAGTCTCGCCATGGTCCTCGGGCAACAGCTCCTGGGCTGCCGACTGGTTCGAGCTGACCAACACTGGTACCAAGACGATCAGTCTGACCAACTGGCGCGTCGACGACGACTCCGACAGCTACGCCTCTGCACTGGTGCTCAACGGCGTCAGCTCGCTCGCGCCTGGCCAGTCGGCCGTGTTCGTCGAGGGTGACACGACCAAGGCCGCCGGGTTGACGAGCTTCTGGTACCCGAGCGGGGCCCCCGCCGGCTTCCAGATCGGTTACTACTCGGGCTCCAGCATTGGCCTCTCGACCGGCGGTGACCAGGTCAACATCTACGACAACGCCGGCAACAAGCAGACCGGCGTCGCTTTCGGCGCCTCGACTGCCGGGCAGACCTTCGACAACACCGCCGCGCTGGGCTGGACCGCCGGCTCCGACCCGACGATCTCCACCCTGAGCGTCGCCGGAACCAACGGCGCCTTCACGGTTTCGCGCACCTCGCCGCCGGCCGGCATCGTCGCCAGCGAGACCGGTTCGCCGGGTATCGCTCCGATCGCCGCGCCGCTGATCATCTCCGAGGTCGCACCCTGGGGAAGCAGCAGCCTGCAGCCCTACGCCGCGGACTGGTGGGAGATCACCAACACCTCGACCAAGACGATCGACCTGACCGGCTTCAAGTTCGATGACGACTCCAACGCGTTTGGTTCTGCCGTCGCGCTGAACGGCGTCACTTCGCTCGCGCCGGGCGCCTCGGCGGTCTTCCTCGAGGGCGACACGACCAAGGCCGCGGCGTTCGCGACCTCGTGGTTCGGTTCGAGCGTCCCGGCGGGATTCCAGGTCGGCTACTACAGCGGATCGGGCGTCGGCCTCTCCAGCGGCGGCGACGCCGTCAATGTCTTCAACAGCACCGGCGACCGTGTGGCCGGCGTGAAGTTCGGCGCCTCGACCAACTACAAGTCGTTTGACAACGCCGCCGGCGCAAACAGCTTCACACTGCCGCTGTCGACGATCAGCACGCTGAGCGTCGACGGTACGAACGGCGCATTCACCTCGCACGACGAGGTCGGCTCGCCCGGCCGGATCGTCAACCCGCCGGTGCTCCCGTCGGTCCGCGTGACCGAGGTCGCGCCGTCGTCGAGCAGCAACGGCGCCTACGCGGCCGACTGGTTTGAGCTGACCAACACGGGTGGCACTTCGATCGATCTCACCGGCTGGAAGATGGACGACAGCTCGGCGTTGTTTGCGAGCGCGGTGACTCTGGCCGGTGTAGGCACGATCGCGCCCGGCGAGTCGGTCGTTTTCATCGAGGGCGACGCGGCGAAGGCCGCGGCCTTCAAGACGGCTTGGTTTGGTGAGTACGTCCCGACGGGATTCCAGATCGGCTATTACAGCGGTTCGGGTGTGGGCCTGAGCTCCGGCGGCGATGAGGTCAATGTCTTCAAGGCCGACGGAACGCGAGTGACCGGTGTGGGCTTCGGCTCCTCGGCGGCGACGACCGCTACCTTTGACAACGCGGCAGGGCTCGGCTCGAGCACGGCTCCGGTGCCGACCCTGACCACCTTCAGTTCCGTCGGTACGAACGGCGCGTTCCTGGCCGGTGTTGAGATCGGCTCCCCGGGCCGTCTGGTGAACGTCGCCCTCGGCGCCCGCCTGGCCGCGAGCACGCCGACCTTCCCGGTGCAGGCCGCGCAGACGATCGGGCCCGGTCAGTTCGTCACGCTGACCAACACCGGCGACGCGAACGTGTCGATCAGCAAGGTCGCGATCAAGGCGAGCGACGCCGACTCGATCGGCGACTTCCTGCTGACCGACGACCCCTGCACCGGCGCGACTCTCGCCCCGGCTGAGACGTGCAAGGTGCAGATCCGCTTTGCCCCGGGCCGCGTCAACGCGAGTTCGAATGCGACGCTGAACATCACGTCGACGGCAATCATCAGCCCGCGGGTCGTGGCGCTCAGCGGGTCGAGCGGCTCGCTGCCGCAGGGGCCGACTGGGGCTACGGGTGCCGCCGGTGCTACCGGGGCGACTGGTGATGTTGGCGCGACCGGTGCCGCTGGTGCTGCTGGTCAGGCAGGCGCGACCGGCGCTGCTGGTCAGACAGGCGCGACCGGCGCTGCTGGTGCGACTGGATCGACCGGCGCGGCTGGCGCTACCGGTCAGACCGGTGCCACGGGCGCCGCTGGCCAGGCTGGCGCGACCGGCGCGACTGGTGCCATTGGAGCAACCGGTGCTACTGGAGCAATCGGCGCCACTGGCGCGACGGGCGCAACTGGCCAGACCGGCGCCGCAGGTGCAACGGGCCAGACCGGCGCAACCGGCGCGCAGGGAGCGATCGGACCGCAGGGCCCCGCGGGCGCTGCCGGCCGCGACGGCACCGTGAGCTTCTACGCCACGTCGGCAAAGCTCAGCGCCAAGCGTTCGGGCAAGGTACGGATCCGCCTGGCTCTGGCCAACGACACGACGCTCTCGCTCAACGGCGTCAAGCTGACGACGAGCGTCCCATCCAAGGTCGGCAAGGCGGCGCGCAAGTCGACCTCCGTCGAGTCGATCGCCGCGGGCGGCCAGCGCACGATCATCGTCACTGTGAAGATCGCCAAGCGGGCCCCCTTCGGCACGCACAAGGTCAAGCTGGTCGTGAACATCACCGACACCAAGCTCTCGCGCACCGTCAAGGTGAAGGTCGCGCGCGGCTAGATCCGCAAGCGACAAATCAAACCACGGGCCATCCCCAGGGGTGGCCCGTGGCACCTCGCGACTGGTCCAAGCTTTTTGTGACCAAATCGCGGCACCGCTTTGACGAGCCGGTTTCCGCCCCAACCTACGTCTTTGGGCACGTTCCAAAGACGTAGGTTGGGGCGGTTCTTCGCTTTGGTCGACGCCGCGCGCACGTAGGCTGAGTCCGTGACCGAACTCGGGGATGAGACGCGGCTCGGCCAGTGGCAGATCTTCCGGCGTCGGCCAGAAGGCGAAGCGCAGCGTGTGCTTCTACTTCCGGGCGGCTTCTGTACCGCGATGACTTTCGTGGATCTGGTGGCCGACCCGGCGCTGGCCGGCATCGAGACCTGGGCCGCGAACCCACCCGGCTTCGGCGCGAACGTCGCGCCTGAGGGCTTCGGTTTCGCGACGACCGACTACGCAGAGTCGATCGAGAAGCTCGCCGCCGAGCAGGGGGTCGATGTGCTGGTGGGACACAGCCTGAGCGCGAACATCCTGATCGAGGTTGCCGCGCGCGGCGCGTTCACCGGACCGATCGTCCTGCTCGATCCCTGCCTGCGCTATCGCAACGAGTACCGCGGCGTACGGTTGCTGCGTCGCATGGAACTGATCCCGCCGCTCGCCGCGTGGGGCTACCGCTCTGCGGCGAAGAACTACCGCAAGACGATGGCCGGTCTGGTGCCGCCGGGGCGCCTCGATCTGATCGTCTCCGACATGGAGATGACCCCGCCGGAGCAGAACCGCTCAGTGATCGGCGGCTACTTCGATCACCTCGAGAAGTGGGGCACGCTCGCCGACCGTCTGGCGGACGCGACCGGCGAGATCCACTTCGTGCGCGGCGATGCCGAGTCGATCGGGTTCGACCGGGAAGACGTCGAGAAGGTCGTCGCCCAGGACAACATCATCACCCACACGATCACCAATTCCGATCACATGACGATGCTCGACAGCCCGCGTGAGGTTGCCGAGCTCGTAGCCCAGGTGACGGTGGCACATGTGGACGCTCCCGATCAGCCTGCCGGCTGATCGATCCGCACGAGGTTTCCCGACGGGTCACGCAGGGCGCAGTCGCGCGTGCCCCAGGGCTGGTCGGCGGGCTCGCTGACGACTTCTGCGCCGGAGGCCTTGAGCTTCTCGAAGGTGGCATCGAGGTCGTCGCTGTGGAAGTGGATTCCGCCGAACGCGCCCTTGGCGACGAGCTGGGCGACGGTGTCGGCGTCGTCGGGGGTGCCGCCGACGAAGTTGGTGAGCACGATCGAGACGCTCGGCTGGGCTTCGGCGGAAAGTGTGATCCAGCGAAAGTCGCCTTTGGCCACGTCGTTCTGAAGCGAGAGTCCGAGATCGTCGCGGTAGAAGGCGAGGGCGGCGTCGGGATCGTTGACCTGCACGAAGCAGGTTGAGAGTGAGATGTTCATACCCAGCAGGCTAAGCAGCCGTGGGCGATCTCGCTTCTTCAATCCTGCTCTGTTTGCGATTCGGCCGTGTGATGTCTTTCGCGAGGCAGCTGGGGATGCGTTTGATCGCCTCGTGGTCGAGTTCGCGATAGGCGGTGGGGGTGACGCCGGTCAGCTCGGTGAAACGCGCGCTGAAGGAACCGAGCGAGGTGCAGCCGACTTCGAGACAGACTTCTGTGACGGATAGGTTGTCCTCGCGCAGGAGCGCTTTGGCGCGCTCGATCCGGCGGGTCATCAGGAAGGTGTACGGGGTCTCGCCATAGGCCGCGCGGAAGGAGCGGGAGAAGTGCGCGGGCGACATCAACGCTTCTTTCGCGAGCTGTTCGACCGTGACTGGTTCGGCGAACTCGCGGTTCATCAGATCGCGCGCCCGGCGCAGGTGGGCGAGGTTTTCGAGGGTTTCGATCGGCACTGTGGCCAGTGTATGGACCCCGAGGAAGGGTGCCTACCGCGTCTCCCCGTCAAGGATCATCTGCACCGCCTTGATCGTCCGCCGCTCACGCGTCTCATCTTTCTTGGCCTCGCTGACCCACCGTGCGAACTCCTTGCGATGGGTGTACGAGAGTGCGTCAAACGCCTTCGCGGCGGCCTTGTCCTTCTTCAGCGCAGCCCCAAGCTCTGGCGGCACATCGACCACTCGCTCACTTGCATCCACCTCGAGAGAGACCTCGAACGTGTCGCCGATCTCCACGCCGACCTCAGCGCGTTTGGCCTTCGAGAAGCCGATCATGTTCTCGCCGCCCATCCGTGCGAGGCGGCCTTCGAAGCTGACGCTGTTGATCGTGCCGCGCACCGGGAAGACCTTCTTCCCTTCGCCGAGTTGCTCGACCTGCTCGTCGTCGAGCAGGATCGCGGCTGCGGGGCCGCGGGGTTGAAGCACGGTCTTGAACTTAATCGGAGGCATGGGGGATTTCTAGCGGATCGGCTTGTCAGATCCACCCGCACCCCGCGCGGCCTTAGAGTGGACCTCGTATGTACCTCGACCGCTCCACGGGAAAACTCTGGCTCACGCCCAGCGACGTGACCGACTATCTCGGCTCGCAATGGCTCTTCGCGCAGAGGCTCGCCGTTGCCCGCGGCGATCGCGTGGTTTGGAAGTCGCCGGACTCCGGAACGGCAGAGATCACGGCCCGCCGGGGCCAGGAGCATGAACGGGCCTATCTCAAACGGCTCGAGTCCGAAGGCAGAACGATCGTCAAGATTCCGCGGGCCACCACTCAAGAGGAGTGGAAGGCGGCCGTCGCGCAGACGGCGCAGGCGATGTCCGACGAATCCGTCGACGTGATCTACCAGGCCCACCTCACGCTCGACGAGACTTGGCGTGGTCAGGCCGACTTCCTCGAACGCAACGATGACGGCGTTTTCGAACCGGTCGACACGAAGCTCGCTCGCAGCGTCAAGCCGTACATGGTGATCCAGCTCGGCTTCTACTCCGACGCCTTGCGCCAGATCACCGGCGAGTTGCCACCACGTTTTCACGTGGTCCTCGGCGACGGCGCCCGAGCCACGGAAGCCACCAACGATTTCATCCATTTCACGCGCGAGACGCTCGGCGCCGTCGAAGACTTCGCAGCAGACGCCGAGGCGTTGGCCGCCACGTACCCCTGGCCGGCCGAAGCCCTTGCGCTGGCCGGACTCGACGCCGAGTCTGAGGCGATCCGTCGCGCCGACGATCACCTCACGCTGATCGCCGGCATCACGCGCAAGCAGATCGAACGACTGGCCGAGCGCGGCATCACCACATGCGCTGAGCTTGCCAGGGCCGCGCCCGACGAGCGGCCCGAGAAGATGGCTGACTCCACCACGAGCGCCTGACCCGCCAGGCCCGGCTCCAGGCTGCGCCCGAGCCCACCTGGGAACTGCTCGAACCGCACCCCAAGCGCGGCCTCGACCTGCTGCAAAAGCCCAGCCCCGGCGACGTCTTCTACGACATCGAGGGCGATCCGCTGTGGGATTCGGCTGGGTCGCTCGAGTATCTCCACGGGCTCTGGTGGCACGACGAAGAGACCGGCGAGCCAGTCTTCACCCCGCTCTGGGCGCACGACCGCGAGCAGGAGAGGCACGCCTTCGAGGCGCTGATCGAGATCTTCATCTCCCGCCGCGCCGCCTATCCGGACATGCACATCTACCACTACGCGCCCTACGAGACGACGGCTTTGAAGCGTCTCGCCCGCAACTACGGCACCTGCGAAGAAGAACTCGACGACCTGCTTCGCGGCGGAGTGTTCGTCGATCTGTTCCAGGTGGTGCGGCAGTCGTTGCAAGCCTCCGTCGAGAGCTACTCGATCAAGTCGATGGAGCGGTTCTACATGGAGGCGCGCGAGGCCGCCGTCAAAGAGGGCGGCGCGTCGATCGTGCAGTACGAGCTCTATCGCGAGCTGGCCGGCACGCCGGAGGGCCAGACGATCCTCGATGACATCGCCGAGTACAACGAAGAGGATTGCCGCAGCACCTACCTGCTCTACGAGTGGCTCCGCGAACGCCGTCGGGAGGCGATCCGGCAGTTTGGGTGGGTCGGCGAGCCCGAGCCGGGAAGGGATTCCGAGGATGTCCTGAACGCCTCACCGATGTCGGGCGAACCTTCTCGCGCAGAGCTGCATCGCAACAAGCTGTTGCTGGCGCGCACGAAGCTCGAACTCGCCGCCGAGAAGGAGGCCGATCCGGATCGAAGGCAGGCGATGCGACTGCTGGCCGAGGTGCTGCTTTTCAACGTGCGCGAGCAGAAGTCGATGTGGTGGTCGCTTTTCGAGCATTGCTCGATGTCCGACGATCAACTGCTCGCCGACGGCGAGGCGATAGGCGGGCTTGTGCCCGTACCGCTCGACGCCGATGCGCCGCGCGGCGAGCGGACGTTCATGTTCGACCCGCAGGACTTCAAGATCCGCGCCGGTGATCCCGTGCGCGATCCGTACAACCAGTGGCCGGTCGGCACGGTCACCGATGTCGATGACGCGCGCGGCGAGGTCACGATCAAGCTGCAGAGCAATGCGCTCTCGGAGCTGCCGCGTGCGATCTTCCCGTTCCGTCACGTCGGACGCGAGGTGATCGACCTGGCACTTGTCGATCTGGCGGACTCGTTCGTCGCCGGCAGCGCGCGCCACGTCGCGGCCGAGCGCCTGCTCGCACGTGAGAAGCCCTACTTCGGCGAGGAGATGGTCGGCGGGACGATCAAGGAGCGGCGAGAACTGCTGGCCGACATGACGGGCTCGTACCTCGTGGCGCAGGGTCCGCCGGGGACCGGCAAGACCTACTCCGCCGCCGACCTGATCGTCGACCAGTTGATCGCCGGCAAGCGCGTCGGGATCACCGCCGGCACCCACCTCGCGATCGGCAATCTCTGCGACGCCGTCGAGCAGGCGGCGATCGAGCGTGGCCATCACTTCATAGGCGTGAAGAAGTGCTCGCGCGACGCCCCGTACGCGGGGCCACACGGACTGATCTCCGCTGTCTATGACAACGACGCTGCCGCGCCCGGGCGGGCCGATCTGACGGCCGGGACCCCTTGGCTCTTCTCGCGTCCCGAATGGCGGCAGCAGCTAGATCTGATCGTGATCGACGAGGCCGGGCAATTCGCGCTGAGCAGCGCGCTGGCCGTCGGCACCGCGGCGAAGACGATGCTGCTCGTCGGTGACCCGAATCAGCTTCCGCAGGTCACGCAGGGAGAACATCCGATCGGCTCGGGCGCATCTGCCCTGGAGCATGTGATCGGCGAGCATCGCACGATCCCCCGAGACATGGGAGTGTTTCTCGGTGAGTCTTGGCGGATGACTCCCGAGCTCTGCGACTTTGTCTCCGACACCTTTTATGAGGGCCGACTCGAGCCGCACAAGTCCACTGCGGAGTACACCCCGCCGACGGGCACTGCGCTCAACTGCCTGCCTGTCGGCCACGAGGGCAACCGTCAGCGCTCGCCGGAAGAGGCCGACGTCTGCGTCGAAGCCGTCCGGGAGCTGATCGCTCTGGGCGTCGCACCCGAAGAGATCATGGTCGTATCGCCCTACAACATGCAGGTCGAGCTGCTGCGGCGCGAGATCGACACGCGACTGCCCGGGGCCGAAGCCGTCAAGGTGCTGACCGTCGACAGGTGCCAGGGACAAGAGGTCGACGTTGTCATCTTCTCAATGGCGACGAGCGGGGGAGAAGGCGTTCCACGCGGCTATGGATTTCTGTTTTCTTCCAATCGCTTCAACGTTGCGATCTCCCGCGCTCGTCGCGCGGCATACCTCGTCGCCTCGCCTCAGCTGCTGCGCGGCGACGTCAAACAGATCGAGGACATGCGACTGGTCGACGCGTTCATCGCGTTCAAGGATCGCGCGATCGGCCGAGCCCGCGACGGGCGTCACGCTGAGACCAACCCTTAACGCGAAAGCGGGCCCCGTAAGGGACCCGCTTTGGAGCTGCTCAGGTGTGGGCTTGGGCTACTTGAGCTTTGATGTGGCGGTCTTGGAGACCGTCGAGCTCGCGTAGCCGGACTTCGTGGCAGTGACCTTCACATAGATCTTGCGGCCCTTCCACTTGCTGCTCAGCTTGATCTTGTTCTTCTTGCTGATCTTGGTGCCGCCCGCGTACCACTGGTACGTGTACTTGACATCGCTGAGCGTGCTGCTGCCGGACTTGGACGTCGGCTTGGCCGTGATCGTCTTGCCGGTCTTCACGGTGCCGCTGATCTTGACCGAGGTCGAGATCTTGCCGAGTGTGGTCCAGTGCACCTCGAGCGGGGCGCTGACATTGCCGACGGAGTCGATCGCCACAACCTTCGCCACGTGGTTGCCGACGGACAGGTTGCTGAGCGTCCACGGTGAGGTGCAGACGCCGGCCGTTCCGCCGTCGAGCGCGCAGAGGTTGTGCTCGCCGATGCCTGTCGGGATGCTGAACGTGATCGACGCGCTGGTGTCGACCGATTCGTTCTTCGGACCGGTCAGCAGCTGCGGCATGTCCGGCGCAATCGAGTCGACCTGGGCCGCGACCGATGTCTTGACGGTCTCGGCGTTGCCCTTGCGGTCAACCGAGAAATAGCTGATCTTCTCGCCGTCCTGCAGGGTCGGCTTGGCTGCAGGGTTGTAGACGGTGCTGCTGGTGGTCGGAGTCGCCGGCGAAGCACCGATCGTGTAGTACGTCTTGTCGACGCCGCTGATGCCCTCGTCCGTCGCGTCGAGCGTGACGGTCACAGACTTCTGCAGCGTGTTCGGGACGTTGTCCGTGGTCGACGGGGCGATCGAGTCAGTGTCGAGGTAGTCGTCGGTCATCTCGTAGCCGGCCGGCAAGGTGCGCGGGCTGACCGCGACAACCTGTCCGTCTGCGTCGCCCGGCGTGTTGTTGACCGGGACCTGCAGCTTGAGGTTCGAGACCTCGATCGGCTGCTGGTGCGTGTTCTTCGAGATCTGCGCGAACGGCATGTCCGCCGAGAGCAGCTCGAGCTTCAGCGTGTGGCCTGCTTCGACCGTGTAGTTCTGCGGGAACAGCTGGAACGTCTGCGTGGTCGGCCCCGCGCCGACTCCGGTCGGGCGGTAGACGCCACGCGCGATCAGACGCTGGTGGCCGACGCCCGAGGGGTCGTAGTCGTAGAGGCGCGAAACGATCTGGTCGTTGGCGCCCTTGACGTCGAACGTCGCGGTGACCGACGGCGAACCGATGATCGTGTAGCCGCTTCCGCCGGCCGGGTCGGACTTGTAGACCGCCGCGCCCTCGGTGTCGTCAGTGCGCTGGTCGTAGTCGCAGACGTCGGTGCCGCTGCCGTCGATGCCAGTGGTTGTGCCGGTCTGGAACGGGCTGTTCGGGCTTGTGTTCGGCTCGATCGTCTGGGAGTCGTCGCCATTGATGTCCACTTCGCCCTTGGTGGTGAACTCCGCCCAATTGTCGGCGAATGAGAGCGTCCCGGCGACGCGCTTCTGGTTGCTCGCGCCCGTGCCGCACTTGCTCGAAGTCGCCACGGCGCCTCCGTGCTCCTTGAACTGGGTGAGCGTGTACGGGTATGCCGGGTTGACCAGGTGACGGATGAAGAACTCGACCTGGGTTTGGACCAGGGCTGCGGCATCGGCAGCACGTGAGGCGCTGTCGTTGTTGGCGCGCGGCGTGTGGCCGATGTCGATTCCCCAAACGGAGACGTCGACGCTCGGCGCATCGGCCTGGACCTTGTTGTAGAGGCGAAGCGCCTCGTTGAACGGGAAGAGGTCGTCGTTCCAGCTACCGCTGATCAACATCGGCGCCGGCTTCTGGGAGGCGTTGTCGATCGGGATGTAGTACGAGCTGTGGTTCGTCGTGATCTCTTCGAGCATGGACTCGACCGCTGAGTTTCCGTCGTACGGACCGCCGGTGTTCAGCAGGCTGTTCCAGTAGAAGATGTTCGACGTCGGGTCGGCCGCGGGGTGCGGCGGGGAGGGCGAGTAGTAGCCGGCTTGCAGACCCGAGGCGTAGAGGTTGAAGACCCACTGCTGCTTGGTCACACCGGTGCGGCGGTCGTCGTTCGGTCCCTGATACGGGTTGTCGATGGCGTAGTCGAGCGTGCTGCCGTTCGGGGCGAGCGACGCCGCGAGGTCGGACCACGTGTACTGCGGCGTGGCGCCGGCGATCGCCATGGTCTTGCCGTCAGGGCTCTCCCAGGCGTCGTAGCTGCCGTCGGTCATCTGCACGCGGTTGCGCAGCATGGCGAGCGCTTCGGAGATCGCGCCGCCGTAGGAGCCGCCGGTCGCGCCGACCTTGATCGGGTTGATGATCGGGGCATCGGAGTCGTCGACGTCGTCGGCGAGCTTGCCGATGATCGTCTGCGCGTCACGCACCTCGTAGGCGTTGGACATCAGGTGGATGTAGCCCTTGGCACACGGCGCGGTTTTGACGGATGCGCCGAGCGGAACCGAGGGGCCGCCGCAGGAGTTGCCCCAACCACGGTCGGTCACGGAGATCACGGCGAAGCCGGCCCCGAGCAGTGCCTGGGCGACGGCGTCGTTCTTGAGGTCGACCTTGTTGCCGCCCCAGCCGTGGAAGTAGCCGATCACCGGGAGGCCTGCGCCGCCGACGTTGAGCGCGGAGCTGGTCGGCAGACCGACGACGGTGTCGATCGGTGTGCCGTCGAATGACGGGACGGTCGTCGCGGTGTTCTTGTTGTTGCTACCGCAATACGTGTAGGCGCCGTCTTGCGCGCACGCAAGCGGCGTGTCTTCGCTCTGGAAAAGCTCGGACACTGACGGTGTGGCGGCGTTCGCGGCAGGCGCAAGCATCAGCGCGATTACGAGGCCAAAGATGAGCGCGAGGCTCTTCTTCATGTGGATCATCTCCCCTGACTGGGCTACGGCACTCGCAAGCTCCCCAGCTTCCACGAATCGGCCACGCCCGCTATTTATCCCTGATTGTCTGCACCCTACCGCTACGTACTGCGGTTTTGGAACTATTTGTCCATTGGTTACAGAAGTGTTACTTATAACCGCGAAAGGTATCGCATGTTGCGGTCCGACACTGCGAAAATTCGCGCTCGATGCCGGCCGCACCACGCAATCTCGTAAACCTCAAGGACGTCTCCAAGGAGTACGCCAGCAGGCCGATCCTGACCGGGATCACGCTCGGCGTCAATGCCGGAGACCGCATCGGTCTGGTCGGACGCAACGGGCAGGGGAAGTCGACCCTGCTTCGTCTGGTCGCAGGCGAAGAGCATCCCGACGCCGGCTCGGTGATCAGCACCCGCGGTCTCACGCTCGAACTGCTCGATCAGCGCGACACTCTTGAGCCGCACGCCACAGTGCGTCAGGAACTGGTCGGCGATCGCGCCGATCACGAGTGGGCCGGCAGCGCGAAGTTTCGCGAGATCCTCGACGAGCTGCTCGGCGGGGTGGAGATCAGTCGCTTCCCGCACGGCCTCGACACGCTGATCGCGAATCTCTCCGGCGGCGAGCGCAGGCGCGTCGCGCTGGCGCGGGCCCTGATCGACGACCCTGAGCTGTTGCTGCTCGACGAGCCGACCAACCATCTGGATGTTGAAGCCGTCGATTGGCTGGCGCGGCACCTCGCCGCGCGCGAGGGCACGCTGCTTGTCGTGACCCACGATCGCTGGTTTCTCGACGCCGTAGTCGAGCAGACCTGGGAGGTCGACGAAGAGACCGTCCACCAGTTCGAGGGCGGCTACGCGGCCTGGGTGCTGGCGCGCGCCGAGCGCGACCGTCAGGCCGCCGCGCGCGAGACCCGCCGGCAGGCGCTGATCCGCAAAGAGCTCGCCTGGCTGCGCCGCGGCCCGCCGGCCAGGACGACGAAGGCGAAGTTCCGCGTCGACGCCGCCAACGAGCTGATCGCCGACGAGCCGCCGCCGCGCAACGACGTCGAGCTGCTGAAGTTCGCGACCGCCCGCCTGGGCAATCGCGTGATTGATGCGATCAAGGTCAGCTACGGCTACGAAGGCGCGCGGCCGCTGTTCGAGCAGGTGACCTGGCGGCTTGCGCCAGGTGAGCGCAGCGCACTGGTCGGGGTCAACGGCGCCGGCAAGACGACGCTGATGAAGCTGCTCGGCGGTGACATCGAGCCGACGGCGGGTTCGGTCAAGCGCGGCCTGACGGTGCGCGTCGGCGAACTCGGGCAGGAGCTCGAGGAGCTGAACGGCGAGCGCAGCGTGCTGGAGTCGCTCGAGGATTCGAAGCTCGTCAGCAACCTCTCAGATGGCACCGAGATCACCGCCGGGATGCTGTGCGACCGCTTCGGCTTCCGCGGAGGGCGCTCGCGCACGCTGGTCAAGGATCTCTCCGGCGGTGAGCGCCGCCGCCTGCAGATCATGCGGCTGATGATGCGCGAACCGAATGTTCTGTTGCTCGACGAGCCGACCAACGATCTCGACATCGACACGCTCAACGCCCTGGAGGACCTGCTCGACAGCTGGCCCGGCACGCTGATCATCGTCAGCCACGACCGTTACTTCGTCGAGCGTGTGACCGACAACGTTTATGGCCTGACGGGCGACGGTGGCCTGCGCCACCTGCCGCGCGGGATAGATCAGTACATCGAGGAACGCCGCTCCGCCTCGGCGCATGGTGACGAAGCGGCGAGCTGGGCGCCGGCCGGTTCGGGTGAGAAGTCGCTCACGCCGGGCGCGCGGCTCAAGGCCGACCGCAAGGAGACTCGCCGGATCGAGAAGGAGCTGCGGCGGGTTGAGCGCGAGCTCGAGAAGCTCGGCGCGCGCGAGGCCGCGCTGCACGAGGAGATGGCCGAAGCGTCCACGGATTTCTCGCGGCTTTCACCGCTGCAGAAGGATCTCGGCGAGTTGACAGCGGAGAAGCAGTCGCTCGAAGCAGAGTGGATGGAGCTGGCCGACGCGCTCGAGGCGCGGCCGGGGCCGGCGGGCTAGGCCGCGATCGCGGGGGCGAGCAGTTTGGCGAAGGTTGCGTCGTCGCAGCGTTCGACCAACCCTGCGAGGTCGTCCGCGTAGTCGGCGTCCGATGCGGCCTCGACGAATGACTTGCGCGTTTTCGGCTTGGCCCGCAGCAGTGCGGCGACGCCGCGCGATGGGTTGTCGGCGAGGCACAGCGCCGGGATGCCGATGTACCAGAGGTCTTCGGCTGCGACGAATTCAAACAACTCATCGAGCTGCGCGTCGGGGAGATCCATCGCCTGCGTGACGACGCGGCGGAACTCGTCGGTCTCGAGATGGCTCATCAGGTCGAGCGCCTCGAGCCACATCTTGTGCTTGGCGGCGGTCTTGATGATCGACTTCACGCGCTTGTCGTCGAGCATCGCGACGCCGTCGCCGAGGCGGTCCTTGTCCTCGATCAGGAAGCTGCTGTAGAGCACGTCGAGGTCGCTGGCGGTGCCGAGCGCGTGCTCCATCACGTCGTCCTCGACGTAGGCGATCAGCTGGCCGATCGCGACGTACTCCTTGCGGCGGATCAGCTCGTCTGCGGTGTCTTTGGCGATCTGGCGGGGAGACTCGGCGAACAGCGGGATCACCCGGCGCGGGTCGGCCTGCACCGCGGTGTCGACGATGAACGAGATCGGCACCCGCTTGAGCACGCCGACGGCCGCTTTGGTGTCGACTTCGCCGACGACTCGCGCGGCGATGATCGGTCCGATCGCGTCGACGGTGAGCTTGGCGATCACCGCGCTCGGC
This sequence comes from Solirubrobacterales bacterium, assembly GCA_047605325.1. Lineage (GTDB taxonomy): Bacteria > Actinomycetota > Thermoleophilia > Solirubrobacterales > JACPNS01 > JACPNS01. The sequence goes on from JASGFX010000019.1 coordinate 17,509, forward strand.
AGGACGTTCGCGACCTTGGCGAATCGCTTCAGGGCCGGGTTCTCCTCGAAGAAGATGTCGATCAGCTGGCGACGGAACTCGAGCAGCGACTCGGCCGAGAGGCGGCCGAGGAACTCGATCTGCTCGGGCGCGACGCCCATCAGGTTGGCGATGCGCAGCAGTTCGGCGCGGCTGTCCGGCGAGATCCGATCGCTCATGCTCCGAGCATCTTTCTGACCGTGCCGCGCAAGGGGCGCGGGGCGAGCTTGATGACGTCGTCCTCGGCCGAGGCGATCGACGCTTCGTGAAGCTCGAGCGACTCGCCGAACAGGCGGGTGAGGGTGCCGAGCTCGTCGGCCGTGAGGTCGTTGAACTCGGTCGGCGGGGCTGCTCCAAGCGCCTCCGCCAGCTCGTTGTATGCCTTCTTCGGGCTGCTGGCCATCGTGTCCACTTGTCGGTCGCGGTCGGGGGAATCTTGAATGCGCGAGTCCGACGTACCGAAAGGTACAGAATTTGCGCGCGGCGGTTACACACGACTTGCGCCTTAGACTCGCTGGCGATGGCGCGATTGCCCGAAGGAGACCTTGCTCCGGCCGACGGATCGCTGCCCGAGAGCGCGCTGGCGGGTCTCGCGGGGCGGCCGTTCGGGCTGTACCTGCACGTGCCGTTCTGCGCGACGCGCTGCGGCTACTGCGACTTCAACACCTATGTGCCGGGCGAGGACGGCGCTGCCCACAGCGGGTATCTCGCGGGAGTGCTGGCCGAGCTCGACCTGGCGAAGGGTGTGCTCGGCGACTCGGCGCCGCCGGTCGAGACCGTGTTCGTCGGCGGCGGCACGCCGACGATCCTCTCGGCTGCGGAACTGGCCGCGATGGTGCGGGCGATCGGCGAGCGCTTCGAACTTGCTCCCGGTGCGGAAATCACGAGCGAGGCCAATCCCGAATCGGTCGATCCGGCCAAGCTCTCGGCGATGCGCGAAGCCGGGTTCACGCGGCTGTCGCTGGGAATGCAGTCTGCGGTGCCGAGCGTCCTTGCGACGCTGGATCGTGTGCACACGCCGGGTCGCCCCGAGGCCGCGGTGGCCGAAGCGCGCGCGGCCGGCTTCGAGCAGGTCAGTCTCGATCTGATCTACGGAGCCCCCGGCGAGGCGGCTGAGGATTGGCGGGCGTCGCTGGACGCCGCGCTGAGCGCGTCGCCCGATCACATCAGCACCTACTCGCTGATCGTCGAGCCGGGAACGCGGATGGCAGCCCAGGTCGCGCGCGGCGAACTCGTCGTTCCCGATGAAGAGGTGATCGTCGATCGGTTCGAGACGGCCGAGCAGGTGCTCGCCGAGGCCGGGATGCACTGGTACGAGACCTGTTCATGGGCGATCGACGAGGCCGCCCACTGCCGCCACAACATCAATTACTGGACCGGCGGGAACTGGTGGGGCGTTGGTCCCGGCGCGCACTCGCACGTCGGCGGGGTGCGCTGGTGGAACGGGCTGCACCCGCGGATCTGGGCCGAGCGATTGGGGGTGGGCGAGTCGCCGGCCGCCGCGCGCGAGTTGCCCGATGAAGAATCGAGCCGGCTCGAAGATGTGATGCTCGGGCTACGGCTGCGGACCGGTGTGGAGCTTGCCCGGTTGACTCCCGAGGGGCGATCGGCCGCCCAGCGCCAACTCGAACTCGGAATGCTCGAGCCCGACGATCACGCCGACGGGCGCGCGGTGCTGACGTTGCGGGGACGTCTGATGGCCGACCCGGTGACGATCGAGCTCGCTGCGTGAGAGCCTGCGATAGCTTTGCGACTGTGGAGGCCCCAGAGCAGATAGCCGCGGAGATTCGCGAGCGCGAGCCGGTGTTCCACCGCCTGCCCCCGAACACGACGCGCGACGATCTCGAGCCGCGACTCGTCGGCGACTTCTTCGAGATCGGCGCGTCCGGCCGTATCTATTCGCGCGAGCGAGTGATCGAGACCGTCGTCGATCGCTACGCGCGCGGCGAGGATGAACTCGAGCACACGATCACCGAGTTCGAGGTGCGCGAGCTGTCGGAGCACGTGTTTCTCGCGACCTACCTGCTCGCCCAGCCCGACGGACCGGTCCTGCGAACGACCCGCCGGGCGACGCTGTGGACGAACGAGCTCGGCCGCTGGCAGGTCGTCTACCACCAGGGCACGATCGCTGAGCCGACGCCGACCTAGGCAACCGCGTCGATGTTCAACCGCACGTAGTCGACTGATTCGCGCTCTCCGAGGGCGGCGTCCGCCGCGGAAGCGAACTGCTCGAACAGCTCGGCCGGCATGCGCTCGGCGTGGGCGCCGAGGATCACTTCGCGCAGGTGCTTGCCGAGATCTTCGGGGAAGACCGGCGTCTGCTCGAGCCAGGCTCGCGTTTCGCTGAAGCCGGCGGCGCGCATGCGCTGCTCGGTCTCTTCGGGCGTCGCGAAGTTGTGCGGATCCCAGCCGCCGACGTATTGCGCGTAGGGCTCCTGTTGGCCCAGCGGCTCGATCACGTCGAGCACGCTCTGGATGTTGCCGGCGCCGCCGCATTGGGCGACGAGCTGGGCGCCGTCCCGCATCACCCCGCGCAGGTTGCGCCACAGCGCGTCGTGATCCTTGACCCAGTGGAAGGTGGCGGTGGAGAGGACGGCGTCGACCTTGCGGCCGCCGAGGTCGAAGTCGTAGAGGTCGGCCTGAACAACTTCGACGTTGTCGGCTCCGGCGAATCGCTCGCGGGCGAACTCGACCATCTGCGGCGCGGCGTCGAGCGCGATCACGTGGCCATCCGGCAGGCGCTCTGCCAGCAGCTGGCTGACGGCCCCGGTGCCGGCGCCCGCGTCGAGAACGGTCTCGCCGCCGGAGAGGGGGAGCCGGTCGAGCACCTTCGCGCCGAGCGCGATGATGCCCGCGTTCGTGCGGTCGTAATCCTTCGCGTTCCAGTCGTGCGGTGCCATTTGCGGCTCCTCTCTGTAGGTTCAACGTACAAACGTACGCTATCACATACGTCCGACCGGCTTCCTCACAGTTTCTCTGAGGAACCCAGTCCCTTCCTCAGCGCGCCACTGAGGAAGCCAGTGGGTTCCTCGCATAGACCCTGCGGAAGGGACTGACTTCCTCATGAATTCTTTGAGGAAGCCGCCCGAACGGGGCGATCGGGACTGCTGGAAATTCGCGCTAAACTTCACGAACCTCGCGCCAGCCGGCCGAGGTGTTTTTTTGATGCCCGCGCGTTTCTCGCTCGTGCCCTGAAGATCCAGGCACAGCACGATCCTCGCTGCGGGCCCCTATTGAAGAGACTTGGACCGATAGAGAAATGGCACGCGGAGACGTAAGAATCGCTGTGACGCTGGCCTGCGAAGAGTGCAAGCGCCACAACTACCAGACGAACAAATCCAAGCGGAACAACCCGGACCGCATTGAGATGAAGAAGTACTGCCGTTGGTGCGGCGGCCATCGCCCGCACAAGGAGACGAGGTAGTCCCTCGTGGCGCGAAACCGCCAAAAGGCAAAGCAGCGCAAGGCCAAGGCCGAGGCGAACGCCGGCAAGGCTGGGCAGGCCCCTGCCGAGAATGGCGCGCCTCCGGTCGATGAGGGCACGGTCAAGGCCGCTGCCTCCGTCGAGGCCGCAGAAGAGATTCGTCGCACAGCCAAGCTGAAGCCCGAGCCCGCAAAGTCGCAGCCGAAGGCCGCCAAGAGCGCCAAGGCTCCGAAGGAGAAAGGCCGCTTCCGCACCTTCCTGCGCTCGTCATGGGCCGAGCTGCGCCGTGTCCAGTGGCCCGACCGCAAGCAGATGTCGACGATGACCACGATCGTCATCGGCTTCGTGATCATCGCCGGCGCCTACCTCGGCGCGATCGACTGGGTCGCCCAGCAGATCGTCAACTTCCTCGTCTTTTAGAACGACCCCCGAAGGATCCCCCAATGTTTTCCTGGTACGCCATCAACACCTACTCCGGTCACGAGAACAAGGTCAAGCAGAACCTTGAGCACCGCATCATCTCGATGAACCAGCGTCAGGCGATCCGTCGCATCGTGATCCCGACCGAGACCGTGTCCGAGATCAAGGACAACAAGAAGGTCGAAAAGGAAGTCCGCACGATGCCGGGCTACCTGCTGGTCAACATGGAGGTCAACGAGGACTCCTGGGGCGTCGTCAAGGGCACGCCCGGCGTGACCGGCTTCGTCGGCAACCAGACCGACCCGGTGCCGCTGGCCCAGAGCGAGGTCGACCGACTGCTCGCCAACGCCAACGTCGCCTCGACCAGCACTCCCGGCGCCGCAGCCGGCGCGGGCGCGGGCACGAGCACCCCGGGCGCCCCGAAGGCGCAGCCCGCGGCGGCTCAGTTCAGCATCGGCGAGACCGTCAAGGTCGTCTCCGGACCGCTGTCAGATTTCTCCGGCGAGATCGCCGAGATCAACGAGGACGCGCACAAACTCAAGGTGCTCGTCTCAATCTTCGGCCGTGAGACTCCGGTTGAAGTTGGATACGACCAAGTCAAAAAGGTTTCCTAATGGCCAAAAAAGTAATGACCCTGATCAAGCTGCAGGTCCCCGGTGGACAGGCCAACCCGGCCCCGCCGGTCGGCCCCGCGCTCGGTCAGCACGGCGTCAACATCATGGACTTCTGCAAGGCGTTCAACGCCCAGACGCAGCAGGACAACGGAACGATCATCCCCGTCGAGATCACCGTCTTCGAGGACCGCTCGTTCACCTTCATCACGAAGACGCCCCCGGCGGCCGTTCTGATCAAGCAGGCGATCAACCTGCAGAAGGGTTCCGGCGTGCCGCACCTCGAGAAGGTCGGCAAGATCACCGAAGCCCAGCTGCGTGACATCGCCGAGAAGAAAATGCAGGACCTGAACGCGAACGACGTCGACGCTGCGATCAAGATCATCGCCGGCACCGCTCGTTCGATGGGAGTGGAGGTGGTCTAAATGGCCAAGGGCAAGACTTACAACGAAAAGTACGGCTCATTCGACCGCGAGCACGAGTACGACCCGCGCGACGCGATCGCCAGGGTCAAGGACTTCCAGCGCGCCAAGTTCGACGAGACCGTCGAGGTGCACATCCGCACCGGCCTGAACGTGCGCCACGCCGACGAGCAGTTGCGCGGCACGATCACCTTCCCGAAGGGTCTGGGCAAGGCCGTCAAGGTCGCTGTGTTCGCCAAGGGCGACGCCGCCACCGACGCCGAGTCCGCCGGGGCTGACTACGTCGGCGCCGAAGATCTGGCCAAGCAGATGGAAGAAGGCCTCTCCGACTTCGACGTCGTCATCGCGACGCCCGACATGATGCCGGTCGTCGGTGGCCTCGGCCGCGTGCTCGGTCCGATGGGCAAGATGCCGAACCCGAAGGTCGGCACCGTCACCCCGAACGTCAAGCAGGCCGTCGAAGAGGCCAAGGCCGGCAAGGTCGAGTACCGCACCGACCGCAACGCCATCGTGCACATGTCGATCGGCAAGGCCAGCTTCTCGGCCGACGACCTGCTCGAGAACTACGCGACGCTGATCGAGGAGATCGTCCGCGCCAAGCCGTCCGCGGCCAAGGGCAAGTACCTCAAGACGATCACGCTCTCCACGACGATGGGCCCGGGCATCCGCGTCGACTCGTCGAAGACGCGCGACATCCTCGAAGAGGAAGCTGCCGCGGCGTAAGCGCCATTCGCATCAAGGGTTGAAAAAGGCCGGGCATGGCGCCCGGCCTTTTTGTTGCGACTTTCTGGTGCGCCTATTTTCCCGATTTCGGGATGAAGTTGAAGTCCTGCATCTGCTTCTTGCCGGTGCCACCACCGCTGCCGGCGACCAGCATCGTTGCCTTGACCTTCTTCTCCTTCTTGATCGCCTTCAGGCCGGCCGCACTTAGCTTGCCGGTCAGCGGCTTGGAGAGGCCGGGAGCGATCGTGAAGGAGGAGGCGCCGAGATTGACCTTCTTCTTCTTGATCTTCGCGGTGAAGCTCACGGTGATCTTGCACTCGGCGCCGCCGGTCGGGCAGGTCAGCAAGACGTTTTTGAGCGTGAACCTGCCCTTCGTCTTGATCACATTGCTGACCGTGATCTTCTTTGGCAACTTCAGCGTTGAGAGGTCGAGCGGGGGCGCGGCGGTGGTCCCGCCCCCGCCACCACCACCAGGAGGCGCGGGCGCTGCGACGACCGGACCGTCGGCGGCCGTGTCCTGGCCGCGGGTCGAGAAGTCGTTGATCCAGGTGACTCCGAATCGGATGTACTTGCCGACTGCGCTGGCCGGGACCGTCAGGGTGTTTCCGGCCGGACCCATCTCGCAGTCGTGATCGCTTGCCGAGGCACAGAACCACCACTGCGAGGCGAGCACGTGCGGAGCGGTGCCGCCGTCCGGGTTGTTGTGGGCCGTGCCGGTGTCGCCGGTCAGCGTCTGTCCGACCTGGAGCGTGCCGCTGAAACTCGGCAGTGACGGGCTGATCTTGCGGACCACGACCGGGTCGCTGTACCCGTACTCGGTGGCGCCATCGTCGTTGGTCCAGGTGACCCCCGCGATGATGTAGTGCGCGAGGTCGTCTTCGCTGATGATCTGGTTGGTGTTGCCGGTCGAGATCAGGTCGCAGGTGATGAGGTCGCTGTTGTCGCAGCGGTACCAATGGACTGCGGTCACCGCCGGGTCGTCGACGGTGGAATCGTCGCCGGGGCTGTTCGAGGCGGATCCGTAATCGAGGTCGAGGCCGTCACCGTCGACGCGCGGATCGCCGCTCAGTGTGGGATTCGCGTCGACATCGATCCCTTCCGGGACGCAGCCGTTGGGCTTCACATCGCCCGTCTGCGAGAGGTTGCAATTGTCGTCGTCGTTGCCGACGCCGTCGTAGTCGTCGTCGAACTGGATCCGATCGGTCGGATCGGTCGCGACCGAGAGATTTCCGGCCGCGTTGGTCGCGGTCACGAGTACGCGGATGGTGTAGCCGGCGTCGTCGGATGTGAGGTGGTGTGAAGTGCCGTCCTCGCCAAGGATGTCGAAGCAGTTGTCACCGGCCGAGTCGCAGCGCAGCCAGCTGTAGCTGTAGTCGACGGGCGTGCTGCCGCCCCACGTGCCGTGATCGACCGTCAGGTCGGACCCGACGAACGCACCGCCTCCGCCGAGCTGCGGGTGGCCGACGTTGTGCGGGCGGGTCGTGAGCCGCAGTGTGAAGTCGGTGTAGAGCGCGGCCGATGTGTGTTCACTGCTGAAGGCGATCCAGTATTTCTTGCCGGCGACCGGGGTGAAGGCCACGCGGCCGAATGAGGAACGATCGCCCTCGCAACCGTCGTAGTCGGTGCCGACCTCGCCAAGATCGGTCCACGCGGGATCTGCCGTTGGGGCGGAGAAGACTGTGAGCATCGGGTCGGCGCCGCTTGGCGATCCGTCGCAGGTGTCGACCACGACCGGCGTGTCGCTCGGCGCGGTCCACGTGTACCAGACGCTCGAGGTGCGCGGCTGACCTCCGATCAGCGGCGGTTCAGGATCGGTGTTGGAGTTCGTGTTGTCGCCATATTCGAGCACCGTGTCGGCGTCGCCGAGGTTTGTGGCATCTGTCCACAGGTCGTTGGGCGGTGTGCCGTTGTATTTGACCTGGATCGTGAAGTCGCCGGAATATTGGTAGCCCGCGTAGCCGCCGACCTGGATCTGCAGTGGTTGGCCGCCGGTGACGGGAACGCCATTCAGCGTCGTGGCGTAACCGCCGCCAGCGCAGGTGTTCGGCGTTGCGCCCTGTGCGTAGCGCACCGGCGTGAGCGGCAGCGAGCTTCCCGAGTAGGCGACCAGCCCCGCGGCGAATGTCGAGCAGAGTTCGACGTCGACCGTGTCGGTACCGGGAGCGTCGTAGGTGTACCAGACCGTGCGCCAGTTGGTGTAGGGATTGTCGGCCTCACCGGTCTCGGTGCCAGCGGCCACGTTGCTGCCGCTGACTGCATGCCGCGAGAACAGCTTCACGCGAGCCGAGTAGGAGTCGTTGACGGCCGCGGCGTTGAAGTGGGTGGTGACGCGGTAGCTGCCTGTCTGGCCATCGAATGCGCTGCTGACCATTGGCCGGATCGACGCTCCGCCGGCGATCGGGAATGGTCCGATCACCGCGAAGTACTCGCCGTCTCCACATCCCGAGGGATGACCGAGACCGCTTACCGTGCTGAGTCCCTGAACCGCGACGGGACCGCCGGAGGTGGGCGGCGCGGCGATCGTCTCGAGCGTCGCGCCCGTCGTCGCGACCACGTTCATGGGGAAGTCCGAACAGACGTTGAAGCTGACTTCGCCGTTGGCGGGGGCGTTGAACGTGTGCCAAACGGTGCTGGAGAAGCCCCAGTTGGCGATTGTCTGGAGGCGCGCCGTCTCGCCGATCTCCGTGGTGGCGTCTACGTTGGTGCCCTGGAACGCAGAGATGCTGTAGATCTCCTGGTTGGAAGCGAACGGATCGTTGTAAGGCGCGGCGGCCGAGGCTGCTCCGGCGAGTACGAACAATCCTGAAAGTGCGCACACGAGCGCAATCAACGTGCGAAGACGGCGGTTCATCGGTCGAACAACTCCTTGAGCGTGTTTTGTCTGCCGCGGCGGGTTCGCCACTGGTCCTTGAGCAAAATTATCGGCCGGATCAGCGGGTCCCGGCCGGACATTCGTCCGACCGGGCCTTGAAGTCGAGCCACCTCGCTCGCACCGGCGGCCGTCCGGACTGGGACACGGGTTGTATGTCCGGAGAAGGCGTCGTCGGCCGGTCGCGACACAGGTGGCGTCTGCCGGGAAGATCAAGTGGGTCGATCATCCCGCCGCGGCGTCACACCGTTGTGCATTCAGCGTGAAATTCTGGTGACAAAAGTCGTACCCAAACAACACGTGGCTGCGCATGTCCGCAATTCAGTCGCTACTTTCCGCAGCGTGAGCAAGCTTGTAATCGTCGAATCGCCGAACAAGGTCAAGAGCATCGCCGGGTACCTCGGCGATGACTACGTGGTCGATTCCTCGGTCGGCCACATCCGCGACCTGCCGCGCGGCGCCGACGAGGTTCCTGCCGCCTATGCCGGCAAGCCGTGGGCGCGCCTCGGCGTGAACATCGATGAGGGCTTCGAGCCGATCTACGTCGTCTCTGCTGAGAAGAAGAAGCAGATCGCCAAGCTCAAGAAGCTGCTCAAGGACTCAGACGAGCTCGTGCTCGCGACAGATGAGGATCGTGAGGGCGAGGCGATCGCGTGGCACCTGCTCGATGAGCTCAAGCCGAAGGTGCCGGTCAAGCGGATCGTCTTCAACGAGATCACCAAGGAAGCAGTGCAGCGCGCGATCGAGAATCCGCGCGACGTCGACATGCATCTGGTCGACGCCCAGGAGACTCGCCGCATCCTCGATCGCCTCTACGGCTACGAGGTCAGCCCGGTGCTCTGGCGCAAGGTCATGAGCGGTCTTTCGGCCGGCCGCGTGCAATCGGTGGCCACTCGGCTCGTGGTCGAGCGCGAGCGCGAGCGGATCGCTTTCAAGGTCGCGAGCTACTGGGATCTCGAGGCGACCTTCGATGCCGGCGAGGGCAAGGAGCCGCGGAGCTTCGGAGCCAAGCTCGTCGCCGTCGACGGCAAGCGCGTAGCCAGCGGATCGAACTTCAACAACGCCGGCGAGATCTCCGGCGACGTCGCCCACCTCGACGAGGCCGCAGCCGGCGCGCTTGCGAGCGGGCTCAAGGATGCAGACTTCGCGGTGCGCTCGGTTGAGAGCAAGCCCTACACGCGCAAGCCGTACGCGCCGTTTCGCACCACCACGCTTCAGCGCGAGGCCTCGGGCAAGTTCGGCTTCTCGCCCGCGCGCACGATGCAGGTCGCGCAGCGCCTCTATGAAGGCGGATACATCACCTACATGCGCACCGACTCCACCACTCTCTCCGAGACGGCCCTGCGCGCCGCGCGCAATCAGGTCACTGAGCTCTACGGCGCCGAGTACCTGCCCGACGCGCCGCGCGTCTACGGCAAGGCTTCGGCCAGCGCCCAGGAGGCGCACGAGGCGATCCGCCCGGCCGGAGAGAACTTCCGTACGCCCAAGCAGGTCTCACTCAGCGGCGACGAGGGCAAGCTCTACGAACTGATCTGGAAGCGCACCGTCGCCTCGCAGATGAAGGACGCCGCCGGCAACACCGTCTCGATCCGCATCGCGGCCACCGCGACCGGCGGCGAAGACGCCGAGTTCGGCGCCAGCGGCCGCACGATCACCTTCCCGGGCTTCCTCAAGGCATATGTGGAAGAGGCTGAGGATGGCGGCTCCGGCGATGACCAGCAGACCAAGCTTCCCAATGTCGATGAGGGCGATGCGCTGGTCGCGAGCGACCTCGCCCCGGTCGGCCACGAGACCAAGCCCCCCGCGCGCTTCACCGAGGCGTCGCTGATCAAGGAGCTTGAAGACCGCGGCATCGGCCGCCCTTCCACTTACGCCTCGATCGTCGGCACGATCCAGGACCGCGGCTACGTCTACAAGAAGGGCACGGCTCTCGTGCCCGCCTGGATCGCATTCTCGACGATCCGCCTGCTCGAGGGTCACTTCGGCAGGCTCGTCAACTACGACTTCACCGCCGAGCTCGAGGCCGTGCTCGACAAGGTCGCCGGCGGCCAGGAGCAGCGCGTCGACGTGCTGCAGAGCTTCTGGACCGGCGAGGGCGCAGACGACACCGGCCTCAAGCGTCTGGTAGAAGACCTCGGCGACATCGACGCGCGCGCGAACTCCACGTTCCCGCTGGGCGACGAGATCAACCTGCGCGTCGGCAAGTTCGGCCCGTACCTCGAAGGACCGCCGCTGACCAAGAACAAGGACGGCGAAGAAGTTCTCACCCGCGCGAATGTGCCCGAGGACCTACCGCCCGACGAGCTCACGCTCGAAAAGGCCAAGGAACTGCTCGCCAACCCGACCGGTGTCGACCGCGAACTCGGCAACCACCCAGAGACCGGCCTGGCCATCACCGCCAAGAACGGCCGCTTCGGCCCGTATGTCACCGAGGCGCTTCCCGACGACGCCAAGAAGGCCGACAAGCCGCGCACCGCGAGCCTGTTCAAATCGATGGACCTCGACACCGTCACACTCGAGCAGGCGGTCAAACTGCTCAGCCTCCCGCGCGTCGTCGGCACCGGCGAAGACGGCGTGGAGATCACCGCGCAGAACGGCCGCTACGGGCCGTATCTGAAGAAGGGCACGGACTCGCGCACGATCCAGGGCGACGACGCCGAGGAGCAACTGCTCACGATCACCGAGGAAGAGGCGCGGAAGATCTATTCCGAGCCGAAGAAGTACGGCCGCCAGACCAAGCCGCCGCTGAAGACCTTCGACCAGCCCGACCCGAACACCGACAAGCCGATCGTGATGAAGGACGGCCGCTTCGGCCCGTATGTCACAGACGGCGAGACGAACGCCTCGCTGCGCAAGGGCGACGACGTCGAGACGCTCACCTTCGAGCGCGCCGTCGAGCTGCTGGCCGACCGCCGCGCGGCCGGTCCGCGCAAGAAGAAGGCGCCGGCCAAGAAGAAGCCGGCCGCCAAGAAAAAGACCGCGCCGAAGAAGTCCTAGCTCGGCGGATCAGCCGGTCAGCGTCGCGCTCGACTTCGCGCTCTTCGCGGGCCAGCCGGGGGCGCCGAACTTGACGGTCAGCGCGGCCTTCAGTGACTTCGCTTTCTTCAGCGCCGCCGCAAACTTGCTCGAGATCTTGTAGGTCGTCGGCAGCGCGCCGCCCGGCGCGACCTTGAACTTGAAAGTCTGGGTCTGAGCCCTGGTCTTGCCCGACTTCTTTGTGGCGATCGTCAGCGAGCCCGGGCAGGAGCCGATGGCCGCAGTGCCGCAACGGACTTTGCCCAGAGCGGCGATCGTGACCCTGCCCTTCTTCAGCTTGAGCTTTCCAAGTGACTTTGCGAGCGTGATCGACGCCACGGGGTCGGTTGCCGGCGGGGGGTTCATGTCGCCTCCTCCGCCGGAGTTCGGGGCCGACTCGACGGGACCGACTGGATCGGCTGGCTGCGACGCATCGTCATCGTCGTTTCCGGCGGTCACCACGGATCGGATGTAGGCGCCCCGATCTGCTTCCACGAGCGTGTAGCTCGCAGCGGCGCCGCCGCTGATCGGAGAGCAGTCGGTTGCGGCCGCGTCGCTGCAGCGCTGCCAGACGTACTCGAAGGTGAGCGGAAGCGGGTCGTGGAGCGTGTCCCAGGACCCGTTCGTCGTCGTGAGGGGCTTGCCGACCTGCGGTGTCCCCGTGACGACCGGCGGGCTCACCGGCACGACCGCCGACGCAAGGCATCCGTTCGGCTTGTCACCCGCTTCGTCGGGGCAGGTGTCCGAGCCATCGGCGACTCCGTCACCGTCGCGATCGGCGGCGATCACATCGCTGAGCACACTCTTGACGGTCGAGCCGTTGTCGTTGGTCACTGTGACGACCGCACGGATACGTGAACCGACCACAGCTTGGGTGAGATCGAATTCGTCGTCGACGGTCGAATCGGGCTCGCAGTTCTCGCCGGCTCCGTCACAGATCTCCCAGGCGCGGCTTGCGCTTCCCGGGATCTCGCTCGACCATTCGCCCTCATCAAGGGTGAGTGTGCCGCCTTCGATCGCCGTGCCGGAAAGAGTCGGATCCGTCGTGAACCGCGGCGTGGGGGTCGCGCTGATGCTCAGGGGGAAGTCGCCCTCGCTGTCGTCGCCGGCGACGCGAATGAAGTACTCGGTGCCGCCATCGGCCGTGAAATTCAGACGCGAGCGCCCGGAGTAGTCGCCGCAGCCGCCGAAGTCGGACGCAGTCTCGGTGAGATTCTCAAAGCCGTCGCCATCCGCGCGATATATGGCGAGTTGGATGGGCAGCCAGCTGAACTCCGTGGTGCAGGTCGAGACGCGGAAGTTCTTCGTGGTCGGTGCCGTCCAGCGATACCAGACGCTCGAACTCGCTTCGCCGAGCACATCCTCGCCGTCCTCGATCGTCGCGAACCAGTTGTCGCCGTCGACCGACGGGTTGTCCGGATCGAGAAGCTGCGCGTTCGCGAAGTCATCGTTGTCCGGCCGATCCTGCACGAGCGAACTGGGAAGAGTCGTGTTGCTGGTCGTCGAGTCGCTGTTCGCCCCCGACACCACCACGCGCAGAGTGTGTCCGGCGTCCTCGGGCTCCGTTGTGTACTCGTACCCGGTCGCCCCGTCGATCTCCGCGCAGGACGCGCCGCTCGCGTCACAGCGCTGCCACTGGTACGTGATCGGATCGACCCAGGGATCGCCGACCCAGGGATCGTGCGTCGCACTCAGAAGTTCGCCGACCCCATGTGCCCCGCGGTCGGGCGAGATCACCGGGAGCCGCGGCAGTTCGGGGGCACCGACCGTTCGAAGCTTCAGCACGAAGGGTGAGCCGAACTCGGCCGAGTAATTGGATACGCGGATGAAGTAGGTGGTGCCGGCCTGCGCGTAGAGGTATGCGTGACTCAGCAGAGTTCCCGGCTCCTGACAACCGTCATCGTCTCGTGTTTTGTGGTCGAGCGTCGCGGTTTCGACCGGGTCGCCGGCCGAGAAGACGTCGATCACCGAGTCGGGCGGGTCACCGTCACCGCTGATCTCGGTGGAACAGGTGTCGATCGAGATCTGTTCTTCCGCAGGCGCGGTCCACTTGAACCAGAGGCCGTGGCGCGGTCCCCAATCCTGGAGGTACGGCTCGTCCGCCTCGTCGCTCGCAAGGCCGTTGTCGGCCGCGATCGTCTGGGGAAGGGTGGCCGGAATCTCATGAGCGTCCGCGAAATCGTCGTTTGCGGGGACCGACGTGTTGAAGTCCCAGGTCAGTGGGGCGCCGAGGATCTCCGACCATGAAGCGACGCTGATCTGGATCCAGTAGGTGTGGCCGGCTTCGACTTCGACTCCACCGAGGAAAGTGTTCACACGTCCGCCGGCGCAGCCGTGATGAGCGCTTGCGAGTGAGCTGAGCGAGCCGATCGATGAGCCTTCGTAGACCGCGATCGTCGGCTCGGCGAGTTCGAGATCGGTCTCGTCGCGGCAGGTCGAGAAGCTCGCGATGCCATCGGCGCTCGGCGTGTACTTGAACCACACGGTGCGATCACCGCCGTCGCCCGGCATCGGCTCACCGGCTTGGTTTGTCGCATCGACCAGATCAAAACTGAGCGATCCGCGATTCCCCGAAAGGGCAGTCGCGCCGGAGAAGTCATCATTTGCGGGCGCTGCGCCGGCGCTGGCTGCGAAGACGGTGAAAATGGTGGCGGCGAGCAGTGGGGCGAGCGCGCGGAGAGGTTTCGAAGGCATCTCAGCATGGATCGGCCCGGCGCGATCGGCGCTTTAGGGAATGAGCGCAATGCTGGTAGAGTCACTGCTCTCGCCAGAGACGCATGGGGCGTGGCAAAGCAGTATCTCGCCACACAACTCCCGGCCAGGTGGAGATCTTGATCGAGCTTTCGTGGCTGCCGCTGCGTCTGCCTGTGACCGGTTTCGCCCTGTGATGCAGTTCTGGTGGGATCAATCCACAGGAGATACAGACAACGTGAACAGAGATCAGAAAGCCGCATTCATCGACGACGTCGCAGGGCGCGTCAGTGAGTCGGAGGCGATTTTCGCCATCGACTACCGCGGTGTGAGCGTCTCTCAGGTCGCGGAGTTGCGTGGAAAGCTGGGAGAGGCCGACGCGAGCTTCCAGGTGGTCAAGAACACCCTGACCAAGCTTGCGATCGAGAAGTCCGGGGCCGCTGGCGGCACCGACCTTCAGGAGTTTCTCTCCGGCCCGACCGCGTTCACCTACGTCAAGGGCGACATCGCCATGGCGGCCAAGGCGATCGCGGACTTCAAGAAGGAGTACGAGCTTCTCGAGTTCAAGGGCGGCATCATGGAGGGTCAGGTCATCTCGACCGACCAGTTCCAGGCGCTGACCAAGCTCCCGAGTCGCGACGTCCTCAACGGACAGCTGGTCGGCATGCTCGCATCGCCGATCGTCGGTGTCGTGCGTGGCCTCAACGGCCTCCTGGGTGGCCTCGCCATCCAGCTCGGTGCGATCGCCGAGCAGGGTCTCGTGGGCGGCAACGCCCCGGCGCCGGCTGCCGAAGAGGCTCCGGCCGAGGAAGCCGCCGCCGAAGAGGCGCCGGCTGACGAGGCAGAGGAAGCTCCGACCGATGAGGCTCCAGCCGAGGAGGCCGCTGAAGAGCCGGCCGCCGAGGCCGAGGAGGCTCCGGAGGCAGAAGCCGAGGCCCCGGCCGAGGCTGAATCGACTGAAGAGTCGGCTCCCGCTGAAGAAGACGCAACCGAAGGCGACGCCGAGTAGGCGCTGACCGCAACAGTTTTCAAGACTCGAAAGCACCAAGGAGAAACACAAATGGCAACTTCAACTGCTGATTGGATCGAAGAGCTGAAGGGCATTTCCGTCCTCGAGCTCTCCGAGCGCATCAAGGCCCTCGAAGAGGAGTTCGGCGTTTCGGCCACGGCCGTGGCCGCTGCTGCTCCGGCTGCCGGCGGCGCCGGTGGTGGCGACGCTGGCGGCGATGACGCTTCCTCGACGGTCGACGTCATCCTCACCGGCGGCGGCGACAAGAAGATCCAGGTCATCAAGGTCGTCCGCGCGGCGACCGGCCTCGGTCTCAAGGAGGCCAAGGCCATCGTCGACGACGCTCCGCAGCCCGTCAAGGAGGGCATCGAGCGCGACGAGGCTGAGAAGCTCAAGACCGAGATCGAAGAGGCCGGCGGTTCCGTCGAACTCAAGTAGTTCTCTGCGACACCAGTCGCTTCGAAAGGGGCCCCGCTGAGATCTCGGCGGGGCCCCTTTTTTGCGGATACGACCCCGATTCCGCTGCGCGATCTGTGGCGCTGCCTGGCCTTGAGGGAGAGGGAGCGCCAGATCGCGACAGATTCGTCACATCCTCGTTACGCGGATGTCGCAGTTGGCGTGTTCTGGGAACACGGACTTGCAATTGGTCAAACCATTTGCTATATTGGTCAAACCAATGGCACTGCACGAAGCAAAGTCACGTTCACTGGCCGACGACCTCTTCCGCCAGATCGCCAGCCAGATCCTCGACGGCGAACTCGCCGTGGGCAGCAAGCTGCCGCCCGAGCGCCAGCTCGCCGAGCAGCACGGCATCAACCGACACTCGGTGCGTGAGGCGATCAAGCGCGCCGAACAGATCGGACTGGTCGAGTCGCGACAGGGGGGAGGCACCACTGTGCTCGACTTCGAGCACACCGCCGGCCTCGACGCGCTCGCGCTGCTTGCCGAATACGCCGCCGAAGATCTCGCCGGCGCGCGTCTGTGGCGCGCAGGCTTCGAGATGCGCGCGGCGATCGGCACCGACCTCGCGCGGCTCTGCGCACTGCGCGCGAGCGACGCCACGAAGCGCGAATTGATGTCGATCGCGCACCAGCTCAAGGCCGCGCCGCTCGATGCCGGCATCGTCGCGCTCGACCTGCGCTTCTGGGAGTGCATGCTCGCCGGTGCCGACAACATCGCCTATCGCCTTGCCTACAACTCGCTGATCCGCAGCGCGAGCGCGGCCCCTGAGCTTCAGCTCGGCTGGACGATCAAAGAGCTCGAAACCTCCGACTTCCGTATCCCGATCGCCCAGGCGATCGCAGACGGGGACTCGGCGGCCGCCGAAGCTGCGACGCGCACATCGCTGCGCGGAGCGATCGTCGCGATCGACGCGGCGATCGCCGAACTTGAAAAATCACCGACAGATCACCACAGGGAAACCGCCTGAGATGTCTCACGCACACGCACACCCCAACGAGCACGCCACCAGCGTGCCCGCCGACTACCAGGCGAAGCTCACCAATCAGCGTGAGGAACTCAAAGACCTCGGCAACTGCTGGCGTGAGTTCATGCACCACTTCTCCGGACAGGCCGTCGCCGTCGGCATCGTGCTCGTACTGATCGCGCGGCTGATCGTCGGCCAGTGGAGCTGGGCCGACCTGATGGGGCCGGTCGTGCTGGTCGCGGCGCAGCCGTTCGTCGAGTGGTTCATCCACAAATGCCTGCTGCACCTGAAGCCGTTCACGATCCGTGGCCGCAGCTACGACCTCTACACAGCCAAGGCTCATCGTCGCCACCACAAGGATCCCTCGAGCCTCGATCAGACCTTGCTCCATCCGTCCGAGATCCTCGGCTCGATGTTCCTGATCGCGCTGACCGCGGCGCCGCTGTTCGGCGGGGTTGCGGCGCTGGTCTCGGGCGAGTCGTTCTGGCCGCTGTACCTGACGGCGCTGCTGTTCAGCTACATCGGGCTCTATCGCTACGAGTGGAGTCACTTCCTGATCCACACGCCGTACATCCCGAAGACGCGATTCTTCCGCACGATCTGGCGCAACCACCGGCTGCACCACTTCAAGCACGAGGACTACTGGATGGGCGTGACCAGCAACTTCAGCGACCGCGTGCTCGGCACCAATCCCGACCAGAAGACGATCGAGAAGTCGCCGACGGCCCGGACACTGGGCGTCGACTCCCGCGCCTAGACGCCGAGCTCGTCCTTCGACTTCGCGATCGCGAGCATCATCGCTTCGCCGACCGCTTGCACGGCTGAGAGCGGCCGAATCATCACGGCGAACTCGTCGATCAGACCTTCGTCGTTGAGATGGATGAAGTCGCAGCCGTGCACTTCGCTCTCGCCGACGCGCGCCTTGAACACGAGGGCGCTGTCACGGCCGTCCTCGGAGGTCATGTCCGCGACGTAGTGGAAGTCCTCGAGCGTGCGCAGCGCGGCGAGGAGTACCGCGGTCACGTACTGCTTGCCTTCGAACGGCTTGAACACGACCGGCGAGCGGAAGATCGCGTCCTCTGCGAGCAGAGGCGGGACCGCGTCGAAGTCTTTGGCCTCAACGGCGGAGCGAAACTCTTTCATGTGACGATCCTCTCTTGTAGTTCGATCGAAGCCGAAATTCCTGGCCTCAGGTCGGAATTCAGGCTATCCTTCCTTGCACCCGAGGCGGACTCGTCATCCCAGTTTCGTCGCCTCGTTCGGACACGTTCCTCGCCCCTATTTCCAGCCGCGCGAGGATGGACCAATCCCAAACCTGCAGGAGCACACTCAAGCCATGAGTAATTCCACGATTGATTCTTCGGTCGACTCGGTCACGCACGTAAAGCTCAAAGCGTGGATCGAGGAGATCGCGGCCCTGACCAAACCCGACGCCATCAAGGTGCTCGACGGCTCCGCTGAGGAGTACGACGCGCTTTGTCAGGAACTCGTCGAGAAGGGCGTCTTCACGAAGCTCTCCGACGCCAAGCGTCCGAACTCCTACGCCGCCTTCTCCGACCCGTCGGACGTCGCCCGCGTCGAAGACCGCACGTTCATCTGCTCCGAGAACGAGCTCGACGCCGGCCCGACCAACAACTGGATGGCCCCCGACGAGATGCGCGCCACGCTCCAGCCGCTGTTCGACGGCGCGATGAAGGGCCGCACGATGTACGTGATCCCCTTCTCGATGGGCCCGGTCGGCTCCGACAAGTCGCACATCGGAATCGAGCTCACCGACTCGCCGTACGTCGCGGCCAGCATGCGGATCATGGCCCGCATCGGCAGCAGCGTGCTCGAGCAGCTCGGCACCGACGGCGAGTTCGTCCCGGCGGTCCACTCGGTCGGCGCACCGCTGGCCGAGGGTCAGGAAGACGTCGTCTGGCCGTGCAACGACAACAAATACATCGTGCACTACCCCGAGACCCGCGAGATCTGGTCCTACGGCTCGGGCTACGGCGGAAACGCGCTGCTCGGCAAGAAGTGCTTCGCCCTGCGCATCGCCAGTGTGATGGCGCGCGACGAGGGTTGGATGGCCGAGCACATGCTGATCCTCAAGCTCACGAGTCCGACCGGTGACGTCAAATACATCACCGGCGCGTTCCCGAGTGCCTGCGGCAAGACCAACCTCGCGATGCTCGTTCCGACGCTCGCCGGCTGGAAGGTCGAAACCGTCGGCGACGACATCGCCTGGATGAAGTTCGGCGACGACGGCCGCCTCTACGCGATCAACCCGGAGGCCGGCTTCTTCGGCGTCGCGCCGGGCACGAGCTACAAGACCAATCCCAACGCGATGGACACGATCACCAAGAACACCGTGTTCACGAACTGCGCCCTGACCGACGACGGCGACGTCTGGTGGGAGGGCATGACCGACGGCGCTCCGGACCACCTGATCGACTGGCACGGCAACGACTGGGAGCCCGGCTCCGAGACGACCGCCGCGCACCCGAACGCCCGTTTCGCCGTTCCGGCCGGACAGGCCCCGTGCATCGCCCCCGAGTGGGAGGACACCGCCGGCGTGCCGATCGACGCGATCCTCTTCGGCGGACGCCGCGCGACCGTCGTGCCGCTGGTGCGCGAGTCGTTCGACTGGGAGCACGGCACCTTCCTCGCCGCGACGATGAGCAGCGAGATGACCGCAGCCGCCGCCGGCACCGTCGGCCAGCTGCGCTTCGACCCGTTCGCGCAGCTCCCGTTCGCGGGCTACAACATGGGCGACTACATCGCCCACTGGCTGAAGATCGGAAAGACGGACGGCGCCAAGCTGCCGAAGATCTTCTACGTCAACTGGTTCCGCAAGGACGACAACGGCAACTTCATCTGGCCGGGCTTCGGCGAGAACAGCCGCGTGCTCGAGTGGGTCTGCCGTCGTCTGGCCGGTGAGGTCGAGGCAGAGGAGACTCCGCTGGGCTTCGTGCCGCGCGCCGAAGACCTGAACACCGAAGGCCTCAAGCTCGACGCCGCCGATCTTGAGCTGCTGCTCAGCGTCGACAACGAGCTGGTCAAGGCCGAGCTGCCGCAGGTCAAGGAGTTCCTGGCCAAGCTTGGCGAGCGTCTGCCGGAAGAGATGAACCAGCAGATCGCCGCGCTCGAGGAGAAGCTCGGCTGACTCTGCCGGCCCAGACACAGAATCTGTAGGCTGGAGCCCGGTGGCGACTCTGATGACAAATCGGATTCGCGCCGGGCTCTTGTTTTTGCTCGTCGCGCTCCTGCTCACTGCTCCGCTCGCGTTCGCGAAGCCGGCCGGGGCTGCCTACGACGTGACTTGGAACACCAAGGGCTCGCTCAAGGGCGTCGGTCCGTTCAAAGACGTGCGGGGTCGCCTGCTCACGATCGGAGACTTCTCAAAGAAGTTCGGCAAGGCGGATTCAAAGCGCACCTACGACGCCGCGCTGATGTGCCGCGTCGTCTGGAAGAGGGTCGGGATCGTCGCGCACTTCAGTCGCTTGCAGAAATCGCATCATGCCTGCTCGAAGTCCGGCTCGAACTTCAGCGCGCTGGCGGTCAATGCCGAGCAGACCGCGCTCTGGACGTTCGGCGGCAGGAGCATCCCGCCGCTGGCTACGGAGACGGCTTTCCGCGTCGCGTTCCCGGCCAGCACGTTGAACTACTTGTACCCCGACGGAAGCATGTTCCCGAGGGAGGTGGGCTGGGCGATCTCCAAGCCGCGCAAGGAGCGCTACAAGCCGAATCCCGTCGCCGACGTCGCTGCGATCTTCGAGGTCAAACAGGTCGAGAGCGATCCGGTGGGCAATCCCGGCGTGTTCGATGCGCAGCAGCGCGTGCTCGACTACGTCTGGGTCGTGCGCGCTGGGCTCTGGAACAACTGAGTTCGTTCAAGCCGGGCGCTCGGCGTTCGGGTAGGATTACCCGAAATCTGGAAGAGGGGGGACCGGTCGCCAGCGCCGAGGTTTCGGGTCCCAGAATTTGAAGAGGACCGAGAGTCTCCTTGGCTGTGCACAGGAATGCTCGGCGCATCTTTGATCCTGCTGCGCTCGATGGGCGTCCGCAGGCCGAGGAACTCGTCGAGCGCTACGGAAATGAATGGATCGCCACGGCGCGCCGCAATTGCTCGGGTGCAGCCGATGCCGAGGACGCCTACCAGCGCGCCCTCGAGAAGCTGCTGACCCGGCCCCCCGCCGAGAGTGATCCCGAACGCATTGCCGCGTGGATGCATACGGTCGTGCGCAACGAGGCTCTCCAGATCGTGCGCTCGCGCAAGCGCGAGTCGGGTGCGGAGTTCGACGCGATCGCAGAGCGACTCGTCGCCGATGTCGCGATTCCCGACGAGCAGGCCATCGATGGGGAGGACCACGAGATCGCCAAAGAGGCCCTTCGTCGCCTGCGCCCGGATCAGACACGCTGCCTCCTGCTTCGCGCCGACGGCTTCGACTACCCGGAGATCTGTCGTGTCACCGGATTCTCCTACGCAAAGGTGAATCGCCTGCTCAGCGAAGGCCGCAAGGCCGCACGCATGCGGGTTGACTCGATCGACGCCGGTCGCGAGTGTGAGCGCATCGAATCGCTGATCTCGATGTTCGTCGACGGGATGGCTCGCGCCGATGCCGAAGATGACGTGCGCATGCACCTCGAGCACTGCGCTCGCTGTCGCGCGACGGCGCGCGACTACGCGCTCGCGCCGCGCGACCTCGCCGCGATCTTCCCGGTCGGCGCCGCGGTGGCCGGGCACAGCATCCATGTACGACTGCTCGAACCGTTCCAGCGCGCTCTCGAGTTCCTCCAAGCGCGTCTCGGCGGCGGGAATCCCGACTCGACGATCGCGCTGGTCAAGAAGGCCGCAGCGGTTGTCGCCGTCGGCGCCACCGCGGCCGCGGGCGGTGCGGCGATCAAGAAGCACTCCGACCCCGGCGACGAAGTCCGACCCTCGACCAACGCGACTGGTCCGGCGGCATTGCTCTCGCCGATCAGTCTCACGGCTCGCGAGCGCGCTCAGCGCGCGGCAGCTCGCCGGCGCGCCCACGCGCATGCCGAAGAACGCCGTTCGCGAGACGCCGAGGAGTCTGCCGGTTCGATCGCTTCCGACCCCGCGACCCCGGACGCCGAGGCTGCCGCTGATCGACCAGCGACGGATGGTGCCATTGCGAGCGATCCCGCCGAGACGACCACCGACAATTCGCACGTCGCCGACCAGACCGGGACGCTCGGTCCATGATCGCCGCACGCCGGGTCCTTACTTTGCTGATCGTCTGCGTTGCGGTCGGGCACCTCGCCGCCATCACGCAGGCCGATCCGCTGACCTACGTCTACAAGCCCTGCGGCGACAGCGACGGCGGGGCGACGCCAACGGCGGAGTGGGACGATCGCTCGAACTACATCTTCCACCGGGTCTCGAGCTGTATCGGCACGTGGGCGTTGCCGATCTCGCTGGCCGGATACGGAGATGACGTCGCCTCGTCCTCGCTGCCGCTGAGGAGCGCGCCGACGCTTGCGGTGAACCTGACCGCCACGGGCCACGACCGCTCGAGTGAGGGCGTCCACATGGACTTCGCGGTCTGCAGTGGTCCGAAATTTCCCGACGACTGCGGAACCGTGATCTCCGGCGCAAACCTGGGCGAGGACGCAACCGAAGTCGCGCTGACGCGTGAGAACGGCGGCGTACCCGATCGGGCCGATCGCCTCGTCCTGCACTCGGTCTGTCGGGATGCGAGCTTCCTCAACCCCTGTACGCCGACGGACGACGACCCGAAGTTCGCCGACGTTCGCGTGACCCAGGAGGACCGCCTGCCGCCCGTCATCGGAGATTTCGAGCCGCCGCCCGATCAGTGGCTTCGAGCATTCCCGGATACCGAGATACCGGTACATGACGGCGAATCGGGTGTGTTCTCTGTGACGCTCGCCAAGTATTCGATGACCTGGACCGATGAGGCCTGCTCAGTCCAGCAGCTTGCGCGGGCCTGTCCGTCGGATTTCCTCGGCACGTCGATCTCTCGGCGTGGATTCGTGCAGCAGGGCTACAACGTGGTCGGCGTCACTGCGAGCGATGCGGTCGGGCAGACGACTTCGCGACGCGTCACGTTCCTGTAT
Organism: Solirubrobacterales bacterium; assembly: GCA_047605325.1. GTDB lineage: Bacteria > Actinomycetota > Thermoleophilia > Solirubrobacterales > JACPNS01 > JACPNS01. The sequence goes on from JASGFX010000019.1 coordinate 40,221, forward strand.
GACAGCGTGCGACCGAGACCGCCGGTCGACATCCACCTGGACAACCCATCGGGCTGGGCGATCGGCACGCGCGCGGTGCTCCACTGGACCAATGACGGCGAGAGCGAACCGACCTCCAATGCGAGCGGCATCGCTTCGGCGGAGGTCGAACTGGAGTCGCCGAGCGGCTGGAGCTACTCGACAAACCTGAAGACTGTCAGCGGAGTCGGTATCGATTCCGCGCCGATCGAACTTCCGGAGGAGGGTCGCTGGACCGCTCGGGTCCAGCTCACGGATGCGGCCGGCAACACCGGCAGCCCGTCGACCTATCTGTTCCAGAGCGAGGAGCACGGACCCAACGCTCCGCTCGTTTCCGCGATCCCGCCGATCGGCATCGCCCAGGCCGCCGCGGGCGCGACGATCGAGTGGGCAGGCACGGTCGGTGCGGCGTCGGGCCTCTGCGGGTATCGCGGCTGGGTCGGTCGCGGCAATCCGCCGGACCTCGCCTCCGACCCGTCGACCACGCTTCCCGGCGGAATCAGTCGATCATTTCAGCTGACGCCGTCCGGCCTGATGAACCTGAAGGACGGCGTGAACACTTTTGCGGTCGCAGCCGTGGACTGCGCTGGGGCTGTGAGCGCGACGAGCGCACGACCGCTGATCGTGGATCGCGTTGCGCCGGCGGCGGTGCTCAACACGGAGGCCGATTGGGTCGGCTCATCGACCGGGGTGTCGGTCAGCGCCGCCGATCGCGGGGACGCCGCGGCTCGCTCGGGCGTCGCGCGCACGTGGTACCGCGTCGGCGCCGCGCCAAGAGTGACGGTCGACGGTGCTTCGGCGCAGCTGCCCGCGCTGAGCGAGGGGACACATGTCGTCCAGTTCGGCGCGGTCGACGCAGCCGGCAATCCGTCGCCCGACGCCCAGCGCACGATCGGTGTCGATGAGACGTCGCCGACCGCAGTGATATCTCCGGTGCCCGGTGATCTCGGATCTTTCGTCGCGAGTGTCGTCGATGGCGTCTCCGGGGTGGCCGGCGCGCAGGCAGAGCTTGTCGCGGCCGACGGGACGGAACTCCCGGTCGGTGATCGCGTGATCCATCAGACGGACGCTCCCGGACAGGTGCAGCTGCCGATCCGCATTCCCACTGGCCTCGCGGACGGCGACTACATACTCCGGGTCCACGCTTCTGACGCCGCGGGCAATGTCACGGTCGCAGTGCGCAGCATCCACCTTCCAGTGCGCCCGCGACCGACGCTGAGCGCCGCGATCGCATCGGTGGCCAAGCCGGGCGCGATGAAGCAGGAGATCACCCTTGGCATCGGCGCCAAAGCGCGCCTGACCGGCATCCTCCGAGCCGCCGACGGGAGGCCGATCGCCGGCGCCCCGCTGCGCGTGCTCGTGACCCGCATCTCGGGCGAGCGGCGAATCCTCGCCAGCGTCGCCACGGCCGCCGACGGCTCCTATTCCGTTCCGCTCGGCAGCGACGTGTCGCGCACGATCACAGTGAGTTTCCCGGGCGACGCGACGCACGAACCGGTCGCGGCCCGCGTGGTCGAAAACGTGCGCGCCGGTGTGGCGATAAAGCTCTCGGCCAAGCGGGTGCGGCGCGGCGCCCCGGTCTACATCACCGGGGGCGTTCGGCTGCTGTCGGCGGTCGTCCCCGAAAACGGCGTGAGCTACCGAGTCGACTACTGCGATCCCGGCGGTCGCTGCAAGAAGTTCGGTTACTACGGCCACACCGACTATGCGGGCGGGATCGGAATGCAGATCGGAACGCGTGGTCTGCGTCGCGGAACCTGGCGGCTGCGTGCCACGGTCGAGGCAGCCCCGGGATGGCCGTTTGCGGAAGGTTCCTCGAAGATCGTGAAGCTGATCGTCCGATGAGCCGCTGCAGCAGAATCTTGCTGGTGTTGGCGCTGGCGACCTTGTGCTTCGCAATGGTGACCGGACCGGCGTCGGCGACGCGCACGATCGAGGTGAAGAGCTGTGCGGGCGAGCATTCTTCCGCGATCGACTGGTCGGAGCAGGGAAACAACATTTTCGAGATGACCGACCGCTGTATAGAAGGTGGTGGCCTCGAGATGGACGTACTCGACTCTGGCGTCTTCGCCGACGCCGAACAGTTCTGGACCGCGACTGTTCCCACGGGTGTCCGCGTCAGTTCATTCAGCTTCGACGTCAGCGGCGGCGACACCAGCAACGGCGTCAGCTATTGGGCCAGCGCCTGCGACGGCTGCGGCGTGAAGACCGACATCGGCCCACGGGGTCCGGGCGACGGAACGCAGAGGATCGATGTCGCGCTTCCCGACGAAGCGATCGACCGGCTCGAGATCGGCGCCAACTGCGATGGCGGTCTGCTCGGCTACTGCCTGACCTCGCACGCCCCGCCGCTGTCGATCACGAACATCCGTGTGGTGATGACGGATTCGACCCCTCCGGCGGTCGGCGGAATCGTCGCCGGCGCGACGATGAGTGGGGACGGGAGCTTCCTCGGCTGGACCAACGAGCGTGCGATTCCGGTCACCGCAGGGGTCCAGGACGACGGTTTCGGAGTTGCTGGCGCGGGGATCGAGATCGGAGACTCATTCCGCGTGTGGCAGTACTGGGATTTCAGCGACGGTTGCCTCGCCGGGTCTGTCGTGAATTCGTTGCAGCAATGTGGGGCGCTCGGGGTCCAGTCCGGCTTCATAGATGCGAGCAGCTTGGTCGACGGTACTTATGACGTGTTTGCGCGCGGAACCGATCTCGCGGACAACCTCGCAACCTTCGGGCCTGACCGCCTCGGGATCGATCGCACTGCTCCGCTGGCACCCACTGGGTTGCGAGCGGAGTTGAACAAGCCCGGCTGGCCCGGTCAACACTGGACGAGCGACCCCGCGGTCGCGCTGAGCTGGGACGCGCCGCCCGCCCCGGTCGACGAAGAGCGTGAATCTCCGGTGACGCGAGCGCGAATTCTCACTCGCAAAGTCGACTCGACCGCAACGTCGGCGAGGTCGCTCGATCTGCCGGTCGATGGCGACCAGGAAGAGCTGCTGGCGTCCGACGGGCTGTGGCAGTTCTCGGTGGGATTCATCGACGCGGCCAAGAATCCGGGAATCGACGCAGCGACGCTGGTCGGGCTCGATCGCGATGCTCCGCCTGCTCCGCAGCTCGACGACATCGGGCTGGTGTCGCGTGGCGACCTGATCGCCGGAAAGGTCTTCACCTGGGATCCACCGGCTGTTCCGACGAGCCTCGAGTCGGGGATCTGCGGCTACGTCGTCAGGGCCGACAACTCATCGGCGACTATCCCCGATCCGGCGATCGACGAGACGACCGTCAGGCCCGCATGGCGACTTCCGGCGAGCCTTGGAGACGGCGAGGCGTACCTGCATGTCCGCGCGGTTTCGTGCGCCGGCGTCGCTTCGCCGACTGCGACCGCCGACGTCACGGTCGACTCGGCTCCGCCGACGATCGCCGTCAGCGGACTGCCCGCATCCGGGGTTTGGGCGAATCACGTGGTGCACGCCCAGATCGTCGCCGCGGACACCGGCAGCGGGGTGGCGCGGGTCGGGGTCTCGCTCGACGGTGCGCAGCCGACCTGGACCGACGACGATCACCTCGCCTACGACTTGCCGGTCGGTGCGCACACACTGGCCGTCTTTGCGGAGGACGTATCCGGAAATCAGAGCTCACCGCTGCAGTACTCGGTCTTGAGCGACCCGGCCGCGCCCGTCGCGACGTTCGCGGCGGCGGACTCTTCCGATCCTGCCGCTGTGTCGACTCGAGTCGTCGATCCGGTTTCGGGTCTGGCCGATGTCGCGGTCGAGATTCGCCGGGTCGACGCCGGCGCGAGCGCGACGGAGCGGGAATGGCGAGTGCTCGGCGGCGCGGAAGCGATCGCCCGGGGAACAACGGTTCCGGTCGTGGTCCAGCGACGCCTCGATGACGATGTCCTGCCCCCAGGCGACTACGAACTGCGGGTCAATGCCACTGACATCGCCGGCAACAACACTGCGATCTCGAGTTATTCAGTGCGCACGGTGCGCCTTCCGCTGCGCGGCGGAAGCGAGATTTCTGCGGCCGTCGCGGATATCGACCGCGTTTGTCGCACGGCGGCAGGGAAGTCGTGCAGAGCGGTTTCCGGTTGCGCGAAGAAGCTCCGCTGCCGTGAGGTCGATGTGGTGCGGAGAGATTCCGCGAGCCGTGTCGTGGTGCGCGGCTGGGACGCGCGTTCGGCACTGGTCGGCGAGGCGCTCGACGATTCGGGCGCGCCGATCGCGGGAGCCGATGTCGTGATCCGCGCGGCACCGACTGGTCGCGACGCCACCGTGGTCGGCCACGTCACGACCGACACCGATGGTCGCTACGAGTACCGCATTTCGAAGGGTCCGTCACGAACGTTCACGGCGCAGCTGGCTGTGGACACGCTCAGGCGTCCATCCTCCGCGACCGCCAGGAGGGCGACGAAGACCGAGATCACCTTCCGACCGACTCCGGCGAGGCTGCGCTCGGGCAGGGTTCTTGCCTTGTCGGGCAGGGTGCTCCATCCAGAATGGCTGCCGGTCGGCGGGCTCACGGTCACGTATCAGTTCAAGGCTCCGTCGGGCAACTTCTCGATGGCCGGAGACGCATTCACCGACGCGAAGGGTCGTTTCACCTACGCGTATCCGTGGCCCGCGCGCGCCCAGCGCTCGACGGCCTGGATCCGCGCACGAGTCACGGAATTTCCTGATGGCTGGCCGTTCGAGGCCGGCTACTCGGCCTGGACGAAGATCACCGTCCTGCCGGCGCGCTGAACGATTCAAAAAACTTGCGCATAAAACGCCCGCGCGTGCGCATTGACCCGGTGAACGGACCGAAGACTCCCGCTCCGGCGGGCACATTCGGTCGTCGTCTCTAGAGACGGCTGTTCATCCAGCCATCGGCGCGCTGGAACGGCAGCGGGGCGCCGGTCGTCGTGGATCAACTCCAAGGCGACCGGCAGCTGCCGGTCGTGACGGCATGCCGCCAATCGGATCCCATCCAAAGGGGGGACCATGCGAAACACAAGAACGAGCAAAATGCGCAGCTTCATGCTGGCGCTGACGATCTGCGCGGCCGTCGCTGCAATCGGCGCAGGCAGTGCATCGGCTGCCGCCAATCTGCAGGTGACCACCGACAGCAACCAGTCCGGGTCGCTCACTTCAGTGAAGATCAAGACGGCGCTCACCGGCAGCGGCACCGACCTCAAGCAGTACGGGGCCAGCTTCAAGCTTCCGCCTGCGCTCAACCTCCGCTACTACTACTTCGGCGACACCTCGACGATGTGTCCCGCCGGCAACTTCTCGGTTGTGAATGGCGGACTCACCAACGTCGCCGCCTTCACCAACGCCGGATGCCCGGCTGCGGCGAAGATCGGCACCGCGTCACTCGGTTCGCTGACCGGCTCGATCTACGCCGTCAACGCGTCGCCGCTTCCAGCGGTCGGCGTCTACTTCGATGGCGGCACCAGCTCGCCGTTCGGCCGCAAGTTGAACACGTCATGGGCCGAGGACGGCAGCATGACCGCCTCGATCATGGGCCTTCCGAACTCGTCCTCGACCGGGCTCGAGCTGAACTTCAGCAACCCGGGACGCGCCGGCGGACTCTCTGACAAGGTCTTCACGTGGGTCGAGGCCGGCGACCCTGCCTGCGTCGCCAGCTCGCAGGTGACCGGGTCGGTGTACAACTGGCCGCTGGTCGTGCTCGGCACGCTGTTCGGCTACTCAACGACCACGGCGACACCCGCCACGCTGTCGCTGAGCGGCTGCGACTTCGGTTTCATCACGAGCCAGGACACCCGTACCCCCGGCGCCCAGCTCGGATTGAGCCTGTTCACCGGGGTGTATGCGCCCGGCACGCGCCAGTACGGCGCCGCGTTCGACCTGCCGGTCAACATCTGGGTCAACTACTCCGGCTACGGCGGACCGAACTGCAGCCCGGCATCGTTCAGCGCACTGTCGACGGGAATCACTCCGGCGGTCCAGGCGTTCACGCCGACCGACTGCGCGTCCGGCTCGATCGTGGGTACGGCATCGCTCGGGTCGCAGAGCGGCAAGATCTACCTCGTCGGCTCGAGCCCGCTGCCGCAGTTCGGCGTCTGGTTCGACAGCGGCGTGGCAGCCCCGTACGGCCGTCGTCTCAGTCTCGACTGGGGTCCCGAGGGCTACGGCCGTCCGCAGATGCGCGTGTTCGGTCTCGACGGCGCGGCCAATGCCGGCCTCAACCTCTCGTTCACGCCGCCGGTGGCCGGACAGTCCAAGGTCTTCCGGCTTGCGCCGGCCGGGGACGAGCAGTGCGTGACCGACTACGCGAAGTCGACGATCTACACGTACCCGACGTCCGGGACCAAGGCCGTCGCGAACGGCCCTGTCACCGCTCGCGGCCCGCTGCAGGAGATCGGCTGCTGATCCGATCAGCCGGCGACTGAGCACACGAAAGGCCCGGCAACTGCCGGGCCTTTCGTCGTTCGGTGCTACATTTATTTCTTCGGCCGCCTATATCCGCAGCCAGGCGAGCGTGCCAAACGCACATCGCCCGGGGTCCGTGAGGGGTCGAACCATCAGCACTTTCTACGACTGGCCGCCAGCTGGTCGCCCCCAAAAATCCGTCGTCGCCCGGCAAGCACGACTGAATACACGCCAGCCGAACCGACCTGAGGAGCTGTTTCACCTTGGCCACATCTGCGCCTGCACCGCGTACGCGCCGCACTTTTGCGCGACTCGACAAGAAGCTTGAAGTCCCGAACCTGATCGACATCCAGAAGCAGTCCTTCGACTGGCTTGTGGACCCGAAGAAGGGCGGACTGCGCGAGACCATCAACGACGTCTCTCCGATCGAGGACTACACCGGAAACCTCGGCGTCGTCTTCGGCGACATCAAGTTCGAAGAGCCGGTGCACAGCATCGCCGAGTGCCGCGAGAAGGACATGACCTACTCGCGCCCGCTCTCGGTCACGGTGGCCTTCCAGAACCGCGAGACCGGCGAGATCCGCGAGCAGAGCGTCTTCATGGGCGACTTCCCGTGGATGACCGCGCGCGGCACCTTCATCATCAACGGCACCGAACGCGTCGTCGTCACGCAGCTTCAGCGCTCGCCGGGCGCCTACCTGATGGAGCCCAAGGACCGCGAGAAGCAGGTCTTCGTGGCCAACCTGATGCCGAGCCGCGGTTCCTGGCTCGAGGTCGAGATCGACAAGAAGGGTCGTGTCTACGCCCGCATCGACCGCAAGCGCAAGCTTCCCGTGACCGTCCTCCTGCGCGCGCTCGGGTTCGTCGACCATGACGAGATCCTCAAGATGTTCGACGGTTCCGTCTACATCAAGAACACGCTCGAGGCCGACAACGAGGCCCACCTCTCCCACGAGGGCTCGCTGATCGAACTCTTCAAAAAGCAGCGTCCGGGCGAGCCGCCGTCGCTCGACAACGCTCGCAACCTGCTCGAGAGCCTGTTCTTCGACCCCAAGCGCTACGACCTCACCAAGGTTGGCCGCTACAAGCTCAACAAGCGTCTCCAGCTCGACGAGCCGCTCGACCAGCGCCAGCTCACGCGCAACGACATCGTCGCGCTGATCAAGGAGCTCGTCGACCTGCCGCGCACGATGGGCATGCCCGAAGACGTCGAGTTCAAGGACTACGCCGCCGAGGCCCAGACCTACCCGCGTGAGCCGATCCAGTCGCGCCTCGACGAGTTCGAGCACTTCGGAAACCGCCGCCTGCGCACGGTCGGCGAGCTGATCCAGGACTACTTCCGCATGGGCCTCTACCGCATGGAGCGCACGGTCCGCGAGAAGCTGACCACCGAGGACGCCGACACGATCACGCCGCAGACGATCATCAACATCCGTCCCGTCGTGGCCGCGCTCAAGGAGTTCTTCGGCTCCTCGCAGCTCTCGCAGTTCATGGACCAGACGAACTCGCTGTCGGGTCTCACGCACCGTCGCCGCCTCAGCGCACTCGGTCAGGGTGGACTGACCCGTGAGCGCGCCCCGATCGAGGTGCGAGACGTTCACACCACGCACTACGGCCGCATGTGCCCGATCGAGACCCCGGAAGGCCCGAACATCGGTCTGATCGGAACGCTCGCCGCGCACGCCAGCCTCAACGAATACGGCTTCGTCACCACGCCCTACCGCGTGGTCAAGGACGGCGCTGTGACCGAGGAGATCGTCCACCTCGACGCCAACGAGGAGTCGGAGAAGCGGATCGCCCAGGCCAACGCCGAGGTCGACCCGAAGACCGGCAAGTTCAAGGGCGACATCGCCTGCCGATTCGATGGCGAGTACGTCACGCTGAGCGGCAAGGAGATCGACCTGATGGACGTCTCCCCGGAGCAGATCTGGTCTGTTTCGGCCGGCATGATCCCCTTCCTTGAGCACGACGACGCCAACCGCGCGCTGATGGGCTGCAACATGCAGCGCCAGGCAGTGCCGCTGCTGATACCGGAGGCCCCGCTCGTGGGCACCGGCATGGAGTACCGCGCCGCGATGGACTCCGGTGACGTGATCGTCGCCGAGGCCGACGGCGTGGTCGACTTCGTCGACGCCGAGCGCATCGTCGTGGCATCGGGCTCGAAGAAGCGCGAATACCCGACGCTGAAGTTCATGCGTTCCAACCAGGGCACCCTGATCCACCAGAAGCCGCGCGTCGGCGTCGGTGACAAGGTCAAGGCCGGTCAGCTCCTGGCCGACGGCTCCTCGACCGACCAGGGCGAGATGTCCCTCGGTAAGAACCTGCTCGTCGCGTTCATGTCCTGGGAGGGCTACAACTTCGAAGACGCGATCATCCTCTCCCAGCGCATCGTCTCTGACGACGTGCTCTCCTCGATCCACATCGAGGAGTACGAGGTCGACGCCCGCACCACCAAGCTGGGCGACGAAGAGATCACCCGCGACATCCCGAACCGCAGCGAGGAGTCGCTGCGCAACCTCGACGACCGTGGAGTCGTCCGCGTCGGCGCCGAGGTCAAGTCGGGCGACCTGCTGGTCGGAAAGGTCACGCCCAAGGGTGAGACCGAGCTGACCGCAGAAGAGAAGCTGATCCGCGCGATCTTCAAGGAGAAGGCGCGTGAGGTTCGTGACACTTCTCTGAAGGTCCCGCACGGTGAGGGCGGCGTCGTGATCGACGTCAAGACCTTCAGCCGCGAGGCCGGCGACGACCTCTCGCCGGGCGTCAACGAACTCGTCCGCGTGTTCGTTGCCAAGAAGCGCAAGATCTCCGAGGGCGACAAGCTCGCCGGACGCCACGGCAACAAGGGCGTCATCTCGAAGATCGTCCCGCAGGAGGACATGCCCCACCTCGAGGACGGCACCCCCGTCGACGTGATCCTGAACCCCTTGGGCGTTCCGAGCCGTATGAACGTCGGCCAGGTGCTCGAGACGCACCTCGGCTGGGCGGCAGCAGAAGGCTGGTTCGAGGACGCCGACCGTCCGCAGAACAAGCTGACCGACGGCTCGCCGGACCCGCGTACGCACATCGCGACGCCGGTCTTCGACGGCGCCTCGCTCGAAGATGTCGACAACGCGCTCGTCGGCTGGGCCGAGAAGCACGAGGCCCGCGGTATCGACTTCGGTATCGACAACAAAGAGATCGAGGGTCGCCGCTCCGCCGGCAAGGTCCAGCTCTTCAACGGCCGCACCGGCGAGCCGTTCGAGGAGAAGGTCACCGTCGGCTACATGTACATCCTCAAGCTGCACCACCTCGTCGACGACAAGATCCACGCTCGTTCGACCGGTCCGTACAGCCTCGTCACCCAGCAGCCGCTCGGTGGTAAGGCGCAGTTCGGTGGTCAGCGCTTCGGTGAGATGGAGGTCTGGGCGCTCGAGGCGCACGGAGCCGCCTACACGCTGCAGGAGATGCTCACGATCAAGTCCGACGACACGATCGGACGTGTCAAGGCCTACGAGTCGATCGTCAAGGGCGAGAACATCCCCGAGCCGAGCGTGCCGGAGTCGTTCAAGGTGCTGCTCAAGGAGATGCAGTCACTGGGCCTCGATGTCCAGGTGCGCTCCGAGGGTGGCGGCGATCTCGAGATCGCCGAGGAAGAAGACGACCTGCTGCGCGCAGCCGAGGAGCTCGGTATCGACCTCTCCGGAGTGCGCGCGTCTGATGACGCCGAGGCCGCCGAGGCAGATGGCGACCTTTCTGAACAGCCCGCCCCCGAAGCTGCTGAGGAGCCGCTCGTCGAGGACCTCGCCACCGGCGAGATCAACTCCGACGGTGGCGCCGAGTAGGCGACCAGACCGAGAGAAGAGAGAGATCACATGATCGACATCAACGAGTTCGACACAATCAACATCGGTCTGGCGTCGTCCAAGCAGGTGCGCTCCTGGAGCCACGGCGAGGTGACCAAGCCCGAAACGATCAACTACCGCACGCTCAAGCCGGAAAAGGACGGCCTTTTCTGCGAGCGCATCTTCGGTCCGACCAAGGACTGGGAGTGCTACTGCGGCAAGTACAAGCGTGTCCGCTACAAGGGCATCGTCTGCGAGCGCTGCGGCGTCGAGGTGACGCGCAGCAAGGTCCGCCGCGAGCGCATGGGCCACATCGACCTGGCCGCTCCGGTCAGCCACATCTGGTTCTTCAAGGGTGTCCCGAGCCGCATCGGCTATCTGCTGGACATGGCCCCCAAGGACCTCGAGAAGGTGCTCTACTTCGCCGCCTCGATCGTCACCTACATCGATGAAGATGCTCGCCAGAAGGACCTCGGCAAGCTCGAGAAGGAAGTCCAGAAGTACGTCGATGGGCTCGAGTCCGAGAAGCAGCAGATGGTCCAGGAGATTCAGGAGTCGCTCGAGCGCCGCGTCGAGTACTACGAGACTGGCAAGCAGACCGACTTCTCTCCGGACGACCACCTCTGGGCCGAGAACCTCGAGGCCACCCCGAAGCGCATGAAGGCCGAGGACCGCGAGAAGGCGATCGCCGGCGTGCGCAAGGCGCTCGAGGGCGACATCGCCGACACCGAGGCCTACATGGATTCCTCGATCGACCGCATGCAGCGCACCTGGGAGCTCTTCACCGAGATGCAGGTTCGCGACATCGTCCCGGACGAGTCACTCTTCCGCGAACTGCGCGAGCGCTTCGGCAGCCCGTACGGCTTCGGCGAGTACTTCCGCGGCGGCATGGGCGCAGAGGCCGTTCGCGACCTGCTCGAGCAGGTCGACCTCGAAGCCGAGGCCGAGAAGCTCGACATCGAGGTCAAGACCGCCAAGGGCCAGAAGCAGGCCCGCAGCGTCAAGCGCCTCAAGGTCGTCAGCGCGTTCCTTGGCAGCGAGAACAAGCCGAGCGACATGATCCTCGAGGCCGTGCCGGTGATTCCGCCGGAACTGCGCCCGATGGTCCAGCTTGACGGTGGCCGCTTTGCCACCTCCGACCTCAACGACCTCTACCGACGCGTGATCAACCGCAACAACCGACTCAAGAGGCTTCTTGACCTCGGTGCGCCGGAGATCATCGTCAACAACGAGAAGCGCATGCTCCAGGAGGCCGTCGACGCGCTGTTCG
>JASGFX010000020.1:0-45828 GCA_047605325.1 Solirubrobacterales bacterium
GCTGTAGCGGCCGTCCCAGAAGAGCTCCTGCCACTGGCGGACCATGCCGAGGAAGCCGTTGTTCATCAGGAAGATCTTCACCGGGATCTCGTTCTCGGCGATCGTGGCGAGCTCCTGGATGTTCATCTGGAGCGAGCCGTCGCCGGAGATGCAGACCACGAGCTGGTCGGGATTTCCGACCGCGGCTCCCATCGCGGCCGGCAGGCCGAAGCCCATCGTGCCGGCGCCGCCGGAGTTGATCCAGCGACGGGGCTCGGGGAAGTCGTAGTACTGAGCCGTCCACATCTGGTGCTGGCCGACGTCACTGGTGACGATCGCCTGCCCTTCAGTGGCCTCCCAGACCGCCTTGATCATGTACTGCGGCTTGATCTCGGAGTCGGTCGAATCCTCGAACGTCAGCGGGTACTTCTCACGCCAGTGCTCGATGCGCTCCCACCACTCGTTCATGCGCGACTCATCGGCCCCGAGTGTCTTGTACTCCTGCGCGAGCCGCGGAAGGATCTCCTTCGCGTCACCGACGATCGGGATGTGCGCCGGGACGTTCTTGCTGATCTCGGCCGGGTCGACATCGATGTGGATGAACTTCGCGCTCGGGGCGAACTCGGAGAGCTTGCCGGTGATGCGGTCGTCGAATCGAGCACCGATCGCGATGATCAGATCGGCTTCGTCCATCGCGTAGTTGGCCGCGCGGGTGCCATGCATACCGAGCATGCCGAGCCACTGAGGGTCGGGCGCCGGGAACGATCCGAGACCGTTGAGCGTACTGGTGATCGGGAACTTCTCGATCCGCACAAGCTCGCGCAGCTCTTCGGACGCGCCGGCCGCGACGACGCCGCCGCCGGTGTAGAAGACAGGACGCTTCGCGTTCGCCATCGCCTTTGCGGCCAACCGGATCTGCTTCGTGTTGCCGCTGTGGTTCGGCTGGTAGCCGGGCATCTGCACGTCGTCGATCGGTGTGTACTCGATGTCGGCGCGCGAGAGATCCTGCGGGATGTCGACGAGGACGGGACCGGGACGGCCGGTGCTGGCGACGTGGAAGGCCTCGTGGATCGCCTTCGGAATGTCACGTGGGTCGCGGATCATGATCGAGTGCTTGACGATCGGCATCGTGATGCCGGTGATGTCCGCCTCTTGGAATCCGTCGGTGCCGAGCAGGTCGGTGCGGACCTGGCCGGTGATGAAGACGGTCGGGACGGAATCCATCATCGCGTCGGCGATCGGAGTGACGAGGTTTGTCGCGCCCGGGCCAGACGTCGCCAGAGCGACGCCGACCTTGCCGGTCGACTTGGCGTAGCCCTCTGCCGCGTGGCCTCCTCCGGCCTCGTGACGCACGAGAATGTGGCGAATGCCGGCGTCGTAGATTGCGTCGTAGGTCGGAAGATTCGCTCCGCCCGGGTAGCCGAACATCACGTCGACGCCCTCATGCTTGAGCGCTTCCATCAAAGCTTCAACTGCTCGCATCTTTGGTCCCTCCTTTCTGATCTCCGTAGGCGGGGTATCCGCGAACGCGAGACTTCGGATGCGTCGGCCGTCTGCGCGAGTTGCACGCCTGGCCTTGTGTTGCCTGCCCCCTGACGCGTGGTGTGCGCGACAGGCAACAGGCCCTTCTTGATCGCGCGAGCTCCCCTGGAGGGGCAAAAGTCACGCTTGAATCACAGAGTACAGCTATTCGGCACGCTGGGCGCAATTCCTGAGCGGGATACGGAAGGTCGCTGTAGGGTTGGGCGCATGAAACGCATTTCACTCGCTCTGATCGCGTCACTGACGCTCGCCCTCGCAGCCGCCAGCGCCTCCGCGGCGCCCGGCGCCCTGACCTGGAAACCGAAGAAGCCGGCAGCCGGCCAGCGGGTGACGGTCAGTGGCAAGGGCTTCAAGAAGCGCGCCAAGTACAAGATCACCGTCAACGACATCGTGTACAAGCGCAGCTACCGCACGAGCAAACACGGGAAGGTCAAGTTCTCGTTCCTGATGCCGGAAATCGCCCAGGGTGACGCGATCTTCGTCGGCGTGAAGGTCGGCAAGGTCTACCGGATCGCTGAAGTGTTCATCAGCGACAAGCCCGCCATCAAGGCACCGAAGAAAACCGACTGCGGCGACTCGCCCTACCCGCCGTATCCCGATGGAACCTGCCCCGACTTCGGATTCGACAACGGGCTCGACGACGATGCGCCAGACGACTGACCCCCGGCGCTAGCCGGCGTCGTCGGCGTAGTGGTAGCCCTTCGGGGCGATCAGCTCGTCGGGATATTCGAGGTCCTCACCGCAGCGCAGGCAGACCTGCGCGGTGATCGGCAACTCCGCATGGCAGTTGGGGCACTCGCGACGCGGGTCGAGCTTTGTCGACTTCATCAGGATCACTGCGGCGAGCGCGATGCCCGGAAGAATCGTGCCCGCCAGAAACCAGATGAAGAACGACGATCCCTTCACGCGACCGACGATGCCGGTGAACGCGCCGAGGATCAGTGCTGCTGCGAGAAGCGGAGTCACGCCGATGAGCGTAGTTAGATTGAGACCGATGCCCGCACCCTTCAGAGAACCGATCGATCTCGAGACCGCCACCGCGCTCGACGGCGCGAACGGCAACTACGCGATCGAACTCAACGACGCGTGGCGGCTCTGGGGACCGAGCGGCGGGTATCTGTCTGCGATCGCCCTGCGCGCAGCGGGTGAGGTCGCGGCGCTCGATCGACCCGTCAGCTTCTACTGCCACTTCGTGCGCGCGCCCGCGTTCGGTCTGGCCGAGGTCAACGCGCGGCTGCTACGACCTGGACGGCGCTCGGAGTCGATCGCGGTCGAACTGCATCAAGACGGAAAACTGATGCTCACCGCGCTCGTGCGCACCGCAGCACCAGCGGACGGGTTCGATCATCAGATCGGAGAGGCCCCCGATGTGCCCGCGCCGACGGACGTCGCGGAGTTCCGCTGGAATGGCGAAGGCGCGGACGACTACACCTACTGGAACAACTTCGAGCGGCGCGCGACCTCTGGGCGCTGGGGAGTCGACGGCGACCTGCCGATCCAGCGTGAGTGGCTGCGCAGTCTGCCGATCGCACGCTTCGAGAACCCTTTTGTCGACGCCGCCCGCCCGCTGATGGCACTTGACACCTATGGCTACATCGCCGCCAATCGCAAGTACTTCAACGAGCGCTTCGTCTCGCCGAACCTCGATACGAGCGCGTGGTTCCACGACATCGGAGCCCAGACTGACTGGCTGCTCATCGATCACGCGAGCCCGGTCGCTCGCGAAGGGCTCATCGCGGTTGACGGCAGGGTTTGGTCGGAAGACGGTGTGCTGGTCGCCAGCGGTGCGGCCCAGCTGATTCAGATCAGCGGCTAGAGGCCGAGCTTCTCGCGCACGATGCGCGTGACTTCACCGCCGTCGGCGCGGCCCTGGGTCTGCTTCATCACGAAGCCGATGACGGCGCCGATCGCCTTCATGTTGCCGGCCTTCAGATCCTCGACTGCCTTCGGATTGGCCTCGAGCGCCTGATCGATGATTCCGGCGAGCTCGTCGGAATCGCCCATCGCGGCAAGACCCTCGGCCTCGACGATCGCATCGGGCTCTCCCCCGCGCTCGACGAGCCGGTCGAGCACGGTCTTTGCCCCGGCGTTGGTGACGGCCTTCTCGCCGACGAGATCGACAAGGCGCGCAAGCGCCGCCGGAGAGACCTTCGACTCCGCGGGATCCGCGTCCGCGCCGATGCGCGCGTTCAGCTCCCCGGTGACCCAGTCGCCGATCCGCTTGCGGTCGGCCCGATCGCCGGCGGCGGAAACCACCGACTCGAAGTAGGCGCCGTATTCGGCGTTGAAGGCAAGAAAGCGGGCCGTCTCGGCCGAGAGACCCTCGTTCTCGTAGCGCGCGGCCTTCTCGAGCGGAAGCTCTGGCAGCGATGCACGGATCTCCTCGATCAGCTCATGCGAAGGCGCGACGGGCACCAGGTCAGGCTCGGGGAAGTAGCGGTAGTCGTGCGCCTCTTCCTTGGAGCGCAGCGAGGTCAGAGATCCGCTGGATGGGTCGAAGTGCAGCGTTTCCTGCTGGACCGGCTGACCGGCGTCGAGCAGGGCCGTCTGGCGCGCGATTTCGGCGTCGATCCCGCGCTCGATGAAGCGGAAGGAGTTCATGTTCTTCAGTTCGGTCTTGGTGCCGAGTTCGACCTGACCGACCGGACGGATCGAGATGTTCGCATCGCAGCGCAGCGAGCCCTCTTCCATGTTCACATCCGAGACGCCGAGCTGCTTCACGGTCGCACGCAGCAGCTGGAGCCACTCGCGCGCCTGCGCGCCGGAGTGGATGTCCGGGCGGGTGACGATCTCGACGAGCGGCGTGCCGCCGCGGTTGTAGTCGACGACGGTTCGGCCGGCACCGTGGATGCGGCCCGAGTCACCGACGTGGATGTTCTTGGCGGCATCCTCCTCCATGTGTGCGCGCTCGAGGCGGACGCCGGCGAGCTCGCCGCCCATGCAGATCGCCGGCTGGAGCTGGCTGATCTGGTAGCCCTTCGGGAGGTCGGGATAGAAGTAGTTCTTGCGGTCGAACTTCGAGACCGGCGAGATCTCGGACCCGAGCGCAAGACCGATCTTGATCGCGGATTTCACGGCCTCGGCGTTCGGAACCGGCAACGTGCCGGGATGTCCGAGGCAGACCGGGCAGGTGTGGGTGTTCGGAGTGGCGCCGAACTCCAGACGACAACCGCAGAACATCTTCGTCTGGGTCGACAAC
Source organism: Solirubrobacterales bacterium (assembly GCA_047605325.1). Classification (GTDB taxonomy): domain Bacteria; phylum Actinomycetota; class Thermoleophilia; order Solirubrobacterales; family JACPNS01; genus JACPNS01. The sequence continues at coordinate 4,721 of JASGFX010000020.1, forward strand.
TGGACGTGGATCTCCAGGCCGATCACTGCTTCGTATTCAGCCATCAGCTTCCCTCCCAGGTCCAGGGGCCGTCAGCGAAGCCGGTCGCCTGCTCGAAGACGTGCGCGGCCTCGAGCAGCGCGTTCTCCTTGAAGTGCGGAGCGACTATCTGCAGACCGACGGGCAGGGCCCCGTCGGTACCGGACTCGGCCGCTGCCGATCCGTCCTCCGTGGCAAGACCCGCGGGCACGCTGATCGCCGGCAGACCGGCCAGCGAGACAGGCACGGTGAAGAGGTCCCCGAGGTACATCGCGAGCGGGTCGTCGGTCTTCTCGCCGAGACCGAACGCGACGCTCGGAGCGGTCGGGGTGATGATGAAGTCGCAGGCCGAGAACGCTGCCGCGTAATCCTCGACGATCTTCGTACGGACCTGCTGCGCGCGGTTGTAATACGCGTCGTAGTAGCCCGACGAGAGGGCGTAGGTGCCGAGCATGATCCGGCGTTTGACCTCGGGGCCGAAGCCCTCGCCGCGCGTGCGCTCGTACATGTCGGTCAGGCCCTGCGGCTCTTCGGCGCGCAGGCCGTAGCGCACGCCGTCGAAACGCGCGAGGTTCGCGCTGGCCTCGGCCGGTGCGATCACGTAGTAAGCCGAAAGCGCGTAGGGCGCGTGCGGCAGCGCGACCTCGACGATCTCGCCCCCGGCCGCCTCGATGCGTTTGCAAGCGAGGTCGAACACCGCTTTGACGCCCGGCTGCACGCCGCTCCAATCGATCGGCGCCGGAATCGCGAACTTCTTGCCAGCGAGCGACTCGCCGCTCGGCAACGCGATCCCCTCGGGGACGCCGGTGGAGGTCGAGTCCATCGGATCTTTGCCGACCATGTGCCGCAGCATCAGCGCGGCATCGGCGACATCGCGGGTGATCGGACCGGCCTGGTCGAGCGAAGAGGCGAAGGCGACCATCCCGTAACGCGAAATCGCGCCATAGGTGGGTTTGAGGCCGACGAGGCCGCAGAAAGCCGCCGGCTGGCGAATCGATCCTCCGGTGTCGGTCCCGGTGGCCCAGGGCGCGAGGCCGGCGGCGACGGCGGCGGCGGATCCGCCCGAGGAGCCCCCGGGCACGCGCGACTCGTCCCACGGGTTCTTGACCGCGCCGAACGCGGAGTTCTCGTTCGAGCCGCCCATCGCGAACTCATCCATGTTGACCTTGCCGAGATAGCTGGCGCCGGCGCCGGCGAGTTTGGCGATCGACGTGGCGGTGTAAGGCGGGATGTAGCCCGAGAGGATCTTCGAGCAGGCGCGGGTCTCGACCCCCTCTACACAGAAGAGATCTTTGACGGCGATCGGCACGCCTGCCAGCGGGGCCGCCGCGTCGCCCTTGAAGGCGTCGCCGCCAACCGAGACGAAGGCGTTGATCCGGTCGCCTGCGGCGCGCTCCGCGTAGAACTGCTGTAGCTCGTCGGCGCTGGTGTCGCCCGCGCGCACAGCTTCCGCGGCCTGCGCGGCGGTGAGATTCAGAAGATCAGCCACAGTCAGCTCCCCGCCGCCGGCACACCGAAGCCGCCGTCGGCCGGGTCGGGCGCATTGGCGAGCGCGGCTTCAGGGCTGAGGCTCTCGCGCGGGACGTCCTCACGCAACTCATTCACGAGATCGACGACGCGGGCGGTCGGTTCGACGCCGTCGAGTTCGAGTTCGTTCATGTGCTCCACGTAGCCGAGCACGGCCTGGAGTTCGCGCGTCATTCGTTGCTGCTCCTCATCTGAGAGGCGCAGGCGAGCGAGGCGGGCCACATAGGAGACGTCTTCTGGCGTGATCACGGCGGAGAGTCTAGGTCGGACGCAGGCGCGCGCCGGACTCAGTCGACTTCGATGAACTGCGGGCGCGGCGCCTTCTCAAAACCGTCAGGCACCGATTCGTCGCGAATCGCCCAGCAGGTACCGCCCAGGAGCAGCAGCGAGCCGAGCAGTGCCAGGTAGAAACCGAAGTCGGCCGAGGCGTCCTGCGGCGGATCGATCAGGCGCACGAGCAGGCAGAGCGTGGCGATCACGCTGGTCACCACAAGCGGCGTCGCGAGGATCACCGCCCAGTCGGGCGAGCGTGAGAGCAGTGCGGCGAGGATCATGCATACGCCCAGCAGAATCCCGAGGTACACCCACCAGCGGGCGAAGCCGAGGTCCCAGACGTTCAGGTCGATCGGCCCGTCGGCGCCCGAGCCGACCAGCCGCGCCGATGGCGCGAGCTTCGCGATCTCCGCGGCGCTGGGGAGCGAGAACCAGCTGAGGAAAGTCGAGACGAACAGGACGATCGCCCCGGAGCCGGCGACGAGTTCGGCCGGGCGCAGCTTGCCAGACACGGTCAGCCCTCCGCTCTCAGCGTCGCGGCTTTGACGGTGTTGTCGAGCAGGCAGGCGATCGTCATCGGGCCGACGCCTCCGGGCACCGGTGTCACGGCGCCGGCGACGCCGAGCACCGAGTCGAAGTCGACGTCGCCGGACAGGCCGTCGTCGGTTCTCGTGGTGCCGACGTCGATCACGGTCGCGCCGGGCTTCACCATCGAGCCGTCGATCAGTTTCGGCGCGCCGACACAGGCGACGATCACATCGGCGCGGCGGGTGACTTCTCCGAGGTCCCGGGTGCGCGAGTGGCAGGTGGTCACCGTGGCGTTCTGCGCGAGCAGCAGCGAGGCGACCGGCCTGCCGACGAGGTTCGAGCGCCCGACCACCACGGCCTCAGATCCCGAAAGCTGCACCCCAGCGTGTTCAAGCAGAATCATCACGCCGCTCGGCGTGCACGGCACGAGCCCGTCGCGGCCCTGCACCAGGCGGCCGGCGCTCGCCGAGGTCAGGCCGTCGACGTCTTTGAGCGGACTGATCAGCTCGGTCATCGCATCGTCGTCGAGACCGTCGGGCAGCGGAAGCTGGAGCAGGATCCCGTCGACCGAATCGTCTCGGCCCAGATCGCCGATCAGCCCGGCCAGATAGTCGGTCGAGACATCGGCCGGAAGACGTTCGTCGCGACTGTCGATGCCGACCTCGGCGCAGGCCTTGTGCTTGTTGCCGACGTATACGTGCGATGCGGGGTCGTCACCGACGAGAATCGTCGTGAGTGCAGGCGGACGGCCGTGCTGCTCGGTGAATTCGGCAACGCGCGCGGCGACCTTCTGACGCAGCTCGGCGGCGACGGCCTTGCCGTCGATCACGGTGGTCTCGGTCTGGGTCTCTGCGCTCATCGCGTCCTTTTCGGTGGTCTATTTGGTCTGGCGCATGTCGCGCAGCATTTCGTTGAGATCGGGGATCACGCCCTCCGCGACCAGCACGAGCAGCGCCACTCCGATCAGTGCGCCGAGCGCGCCGAAGAGGATCGCAAGCCGGCCGTTCTTCGTCTCGCCCCGCTGAATCGCGCGCACTCCCATGATCATCGCGATCGGGCCGAGAATGATGTTGAAGAGGAAGATCGACGCGACGCCAGACCACAACGCGATCCGCCCGAAGCGCTGGTCGGGGGTGAGCGGTGGTTGTTGAAGCGGGGTGGTCGGGGTGCCGAACTGCCCGTAGCGCGGCTGCTCCTGGAACTGCGGCGTGTTCGTCGGCGGATGGCCGAGTCGCGCGTCTGCGGGCGGAACATACACAGGCTCGACCGGAACGACGGGCACCTTGTCGTGCTCGGTCAGGAACGGAGCGGGGTCGCCCGGGTCGGCGCGGAATGGATCGCCTATGGAGTCGGGCGGCTGGTAGGTCGGGCGGTCGTTCATGCCCCCGCCCCCACGCGTTTTGTGATCGGCGCGTAGTCGGCCATGAATTTTCGTTCAGACCCATCGGAGGCGAAGCGCACGACGATCATGTTTCCCGGCTCGACGCCGATCACCACGCCGGAGCCGAAGTTCGCGTGTTCGACGTCGTCGCCGGTCTTGAAGCGCGCCATCGGCAGCGAACCGCCGCCACCGGAGGGAGCGGGCGCCGATCCGACCGAGGCGCGGTAACCGCTTCCCGAACCGGCGAAGGTCCGACCTCCGCCGGCCTCGACCGCGATCTCGACATGCTCGGCCGGAATCTCCGCAAGGAAACGCGAGGGCTCGTTCCAGCCGGATTCGCCGAAGATCATCCGGCGCGATGCGTGCGTGATGTAGAGATTCTCGCGGGCACGGGTGATTCCGACGTAACAGAGCCTGCGCTCCTCCTCGATGTCGCCGGAGTCGACGGCGCGCGAGTGCGGGAAGATCCCCTCCTCCATCCCGATCATGAAGACGACCGGAAACTCAAGGCCCTTGGCGTTGTGCAGAGTCATCAGCGTGATTTGGCCCTCGTCGCTGGAGATTGCATCCTGATCTGAGAACAGCGCGATCTGCTGGAGGAAGGATTCGAGACCGGCGTCGTCGTCGCCGATCGCGTTGAGGTCGTATTCGCGCGCCATACCGACAAACTCCTGGAGGTTCTCGAGCCGCGTCAGCGCCTGCGGGTCTCCGGCGCTCTCGGCCTTGAGGTAGTCGATGTAGCCGCTCTCCTCGAGCGCGAACTCAAGGATGTCGCCGACGTGCTTCTCGCCGTCAGCTTTTTTACGCAGCGCCTCGATGACTTCGGCGAAGCGAGCCAGCGCCTTCAGCGCGGCGCCGCCGAGCCCGGGGACCTCCTCTGCGCGCCCGACGAAATCGAGCGCAGGCTCACCAGTGGTGTTTGCGTACGCCAACAGGCGGTCGACGGTGGTCTTGCCGATGCCGCGTTTGGGCGAATTGATGATCCGCTGCAGCGAGACCTGATCGTTCGGATTGGCGAGGATCGTCAGATAGGCGACGGCGTCCTTGACCTCGGCTCGCTCGTAGAAGCGCGTGCCGCCGATCACCTGATAGGGCATCCGGTAGCGAACCAGCGTGTCCTCGAGCACCCGCGACTGGGCGTTCGTGCGGTAGAAGACGGCGACATCATTGTTCGAGACGCCGCCCTCGGTCAGACGCTGAATCTCGCCGGCCACGTACCTGGCCTCTTCGTGCTCGTCGGTCAGCTGGCGCTGCTTGATCTTGTCGCCCTCGGGGCCGTCGGTCCAGAGCTTTTTGCCCTTGCGTCCGGAGTTGCGCGCGACGACGGCGTGCGCGGCCTCGAGAATGCGACCCGTCGAGCGGTAGTTCTGCTCGAGCTTGATCACCTCGGCGTCAGAGAAGTCCTTTTCGAAGTCGAGAATGTTGCGGACGTCCGCGCCGCGGAAGCCGTAGATCGACTGGTCGTCATCGCCGACCACGACCAGGTTGCGGTGCTCGTGCGCGAGCAGCTCGACCCACTTGTACTGGGCGGAGTTGGTGTCCTGGTATTCGTCGACGAGGATGTGCTGGAAGACGCTGCGGTAGCGCGCGAGCACGTCGGGATAGGTCTGCCACAGCTCGACCGAGCGGAGCAGCAGATCGTCGAAGTCCATAGCGTTCATTTCGCGCAGACGGCGCTCGTAAATCTTGTAGACCCCGGCGACGACTTCGTCGACGACGCCGTCGACGTGGTTCGCAAACGCGGCGGCGTTCTCGATCTGGTTCTTCGCGCGCGAGATGATCGATTGGATCATGCGCGGCGGGAAGCGCTTCGAGTCGACCTCGAGTGAGTCCATGCACTGGCGAACAAGGCGCTGAGAGTCGGCCGAGTCATAGATCGTGTAACCGCGTGTGTAGCCGAGACGCTCAGCCTCGGAGCGTAGGATCCGTGCGCAAGCCGAGTGAAAGGTGGTCAGCCACATCGCGTTCGCGCGCGGACCGATCAGTTGCTCTGCCCGTTCGCGCATCTCGGCCGCTGCCTTGTTGGTGAAGGTGATCGCGAGGATCTGATCGGGGCGCGCATCGCCCGACTGCACCAGGTGAGCGATGCGGTGCGTGAGTACGCGCGTCTTGCCCGAACCGGCGCCGGCGAGAATCAGCAGTGGCCCACCACGGTGCAGAACGGCTGCCTTTTGCGGACCATTGAGGCCCGCGGTGAGGTCTTGATCGGCGAAAAGCTGCTCCACACATCGAGCATAGCCCCGGTCCCGGAGCCGCAGCTCGGGCGGTTTTCACACGCGACCATTGCATCATTTCGTGTAACATTCGGCCTCATGGAGGAACACCAGCACCCCGACGCCGTATCCGAAGTGCTCGCCCCCGAAGGCGATCAGACCAGTGCCGAGGGAGCGGCGCGAGTCGCAGTTCCCTGGGCCGACTACATCGACACCAACTGGGACGCCTTCGACTTCACGCCTTACGAGCAGTTCATCGAGATCGGCGGCCGCAAGCTCAACTACGTCGACCTCGGCGACGCCGGCAAGCCGGTGCTCTTCTACGTGCATGGGATCATGGGCACCTGGCGCAACTGGATCTTCAACCTTCTCCCCTTCGCCGACCGTTACCGCGTGATCGCCGTCGACCTGCCCGGCTTCGGACTCTCCGAGATGCCGGCCAAGACGCTCACGATCGAGGGCTATGCGGACACCGTCAAGGAGCTTTGCGGCAAGCTCGGGATCGACAGGATCACGTTGATCGGCAACTCGATGGGCGGCCAGGTCTCGACGATCGTCGCCAAGCGCACGCCCGAGCTGCTGCAGAAGCTGATCCTCGTGGACGCGGCCGGCTTCTCCACCTCGACGCGCCGCCTGCAGAAGCTCGCGCCCTACGCCAAGTACTGCAACTGGCTCTTCACCTTCGGCGCGCGCATCCGCAAGGTGATCGCGCGCAGCAAGACGCTTTCGATCACCTTCACCAAAATCGTCCTCTGGAAGCCGGCCAACATTGGCTCCGAGCTGATCCTCGTGCTGCTCGCCGGAATCGGCAAGAAGGGCTTCGTGCCGGCACTGCAGACGATCACGCACACGCCGGTCAAGCTCTACCCCGGCAGCGTGGATGTGGAGACCGTGATCATCTGGGGCCGCAACGACTGGCTGATCCCCAAGGCCGACGCCTTCAAGTTCGCGAAAATGATCCCCCACGCGACGCTCGAACTGATGGACGACGTCGGACACATCCCGATGTTCGAGACGCCCGACCGTTTCAACGCGCTGATCGAGCGCTACGCCCCGGCGGCCGACGCGGCCGCCACCGGCGAGCCTGTGGCGGCCTAACCCCCGGCGGGGTCGTGACCCTGCTTACGCCGCAGCGGCGTGACGCTGCCAGGAAGCGGCGGCTCGTCGCCTCGCAGCTCGGCGAGTTCTGACTCGAGCGCACGCACGCGATCGGACATCGCGGTCAGCGCATCGGCCACGGGGTCGGGCAGATGGATCCAGTCGGTGTCCGGGCCTTCCGGCTTCTTGCCGTCGACGCGGACAGGGTGTCCCGGGTTGCCCACGACCGTGGAGTTCGGCGGCACGTCATGGATCACCACGGAATTCGCGCCGATCTTTGCGCCGTGACCGACGTGGATCGGACCGAGGAGCTTTGCGCCGGAGCCGACGGTGACATCGTTTTCGAGGGTCGGGTGGCGCTTGCCGGGCTCGAGACCGGTCCCGCCAAGTGTCACGCCCTGGTAGAGCGTGACGTTGTCGCCGATCTCGGCAGTCTCGCCAATCACCACGCCGGCGCCGTGGTCGATGAAAAAGTTCTCGCCGATGCGCGCATGGGGATGGATTTCGACCCCGGTGAAGATCCGCGCGACATAAGAGATCAGGCGAGGGATCAGCGGCACGCGCGCGCGGTCGAGCCGGTGCGCGATGCGGTGCAGCAGGATCGCGTGGACGCCGTTGTAGGTCGCGAACACCTCGATCCGTCCGAGCCCACGCGAAGCCGGGTCGCGCGCTTGCGCGGCGGCGATGTCCTGTCGTATCTCCTGAAGAAAAGTGGCCATTTGCAGCAGTCCTTACAAGGTATCGCCGCGGAGTCGCGCGGCTGCAATGAATGAAAGTTGACTGCCGCGGCAAGGCCGCACGGGCAAGCGACAAATACGACCACGGGCCGTCCCCCGGAGAGGCCCGTGGCACGAAACAGCGCTTGAAACCTAGATCGCGGCGCCGTCGGCGCGGATCACGTCGGCGGCGCGCTCGCCGCCATCCGCCTCGCGAAGCGCGAGTACCAGATCGGCCTGGAGCGAACCCACCGCGGCGGCGACGGCGGAGGTCACCTCGCCAGACACGTAGCCAGCGGGCGGAGCAATCACCGGAATCCCAATCTCCTTCGCCGCTGACTCAATCCACCCGGATACATCTTCCTGGCCGGCACAATCAACCACACACGAAGCCCCGAGCAGAATCGCCGAAGCATTCTCCTCCGAGAGGTCGGCCGGAAACGGCTGCGCGTGGATCGCGGGATTCAAGAGACCAAGCTTGGCCACGAGCGCATCGGACTTGCTTGCGTTCACATCCGGCGTGAACTGCAGCGGGTGACGCCCAACGTCGCTTGGTTCGACGAACCCGCCGTCGACAAGAGAAAGCTCCTCCACCCCGGCACCCGCCAGCAACCCGGCGCAGATCGATCCGCGCACGCCCAAGCCGACGATCGCGACGATCATGCGCGGACCTCAGTGCGCGAAGAACGGCAGCGAGATATAGCGCTCGCCGCCATCGGGGATCACGGTAACGACCAGCTTGCCCTTCGATTCAGGGCGCGCGGCAAGGTCGAGCGCGGCGCGGACGGCGGCCCCGCCCGAGATGCCACAACTGATGCCCTCTTTGCGCGTGACCTCGCGCGCGGTGTCCACGGCGTCGTCGTCCTCTATCGCCAGGATCTCATCGAGCACTCCGCGGTTCAGCACTGGCGGAACGAAGCCGGCGCCGATCCCCTGGATGCGGTGCGGTCCGACAGCCCCGCCGGAGAGCACGGGCGAAGCCGCCGGTTCAACCGCGACGACCTGGACCCCGGCCTTGCGCTCCTTGAGCCGTTCGCCTACGCCCGTGATCGTTCCGCCGGTGCCGACGCCGGCGACGAAGACGTCGACCTTTCCGTCGCTGTCGGACCAGATCTCTTCCGCCGTGGTGCGGCGATGGACATCGGGGTTGGCGGGGTTCGAAAACTGGTCGGGCAGAAAGAAGTCTGCGCCGCGTGCAAGCTTGCGCGCGGCATCGACCGCCTCGCTCATTCCTCCCATCGATTCGATGATCTCGACCTTCGCGCCGTACAGTCCGAGGAGGGCCTGGCGCTCGCGACTCATTCCCTCGGGCAGCGTCAGGATCAGCTCGTAGCCGCGCGCGGCCGCGACGAAGGCAAGCGCGATTCCGGTGTTGCCGCTGGTGGCCTCGACGATCGTCGTGCGCCCCGGCTCGATCTCGCCCGCAGCCTCTGCGGACTCGATCATCGAGATGCCGATGCGGTCCTTGACACTCCCGGCGGGATTGAAGCCCTCGAGCTTCACCGCGACCGAGCCGGGCAGCTCAGCGGAGAGGCGATCGAGCTTGACCAACGGGGTCGAGCCCATCAGCTCGACGACGTTGCCGGCGATCTTGCCCACGCGCCCCAGGACTCCTAGATGTAATACATCGACGCGCCGGCGTCGGCCGACTCGGCCTCGGCGAGCGTCGCCAGATCGCGTTCCGCAAGCTGCTCGCGCAGTGCGCCGACGACTTCGCCCCACGGAGCGAGCTGAAGCTGGTCCTCCGCGATCTCGCCATCGAGCGTCTGGACGATCTCGAGCGCGCTGATCTCGGCAGCCGGACGGGCGAGCACGTAGCCGCCCTTCACGCCGCGACGGCTGATCACGATGTTCGCGCGGCGCAGCGTCCCGAAGAGTTGCTCGAGGAACTGCGCTGGGAGATCACGCCGGCGCGCGATCTCGGAGACCGGCATCGGATCACCGCCCTCGTGGTGTGCGAGTTCGACGAGCGCGGAGAGCGCATAGACCGATTTTGAAGTGATCGAAATCATGCGGACGGTTTCAGTTTACAGGCGAGCTGGACAAATCGGATCGGAGTTCCGGGTTTCTGACGGCAGCTCAATTTCTTGAATCCCAGAGCTTCTCGTAGTCCTCGTAGCCCTCACCAAGTCGGGAGCAGAATGGAAGGAACGGAAGGAAGAGGAAATAACACCACCAGTGCTGCCACGCGATGAATGCAACATTTACGGCGACGATCCCCGCGACGATGATCAGGAGGAGACCGAACTGACGAAGTTGATGCTCACCTCGCGTCTGCCGCTTGCTCCCGGCGATCGGGCGCAATCTCCCGGTTTCGAACACCTCGAACAAACTCATCGCGCAAACAATCGAGCCCGCCCCGGATGTATCCGAAGCGGGCTCGAAAAGCCTTGGATGGTCTGACCTCTACAGCCAGCCGTTCTCGGCGGCGGTCAGCACGGCTTGCGCGCGGTCCTTCACGCCGAGCTTGCCGTAGATGTTGTGCAGGTGGGTGCGCACTGTGCTGGTCGAGAGGTGGAGGTTCTTGGCGATGTCCTCGTAGACGTTGCCCTCGGCGAGCTGACGCAGGACGTCAGACTCACGCGGCGAGAGCGGGCTCGGGGAAGTCGGGCGCTTGCGCTCGCCGCCTCCGGCCATCGGGACCTCATAGAGGATGCTGCGCAGCTGACGCACAGTCAGGCGCACGTTGCGCGAGGCCTTGAGCAGCTCGTCGGGCGAGACGTCGCCGCCCTCGGCGTAATGCGCGAGCATGTCCGCCAGGCGGATGATCGCGGCCTCGCCGGCCTCGTCGTCGGAGTGGTGACGCTCGATCGCCGATGCCATGCTGTTGGGCAGGCCCCAGCGGCGGGCGAGTACTCCGCCGACCAGCGCGTGGTCGACACCGAGTTCGCGACGCTCACGCATCAGACGCTCCTGCGGGGTGCGGGCGCTTCCGTGCACCTGCTGCGGGTAGCCGTCGTAGGCGTAGGTCAGAACGAGCTTGCCGATGTCGTGGAGCAGCGCGGTGACGAGCAGCGCGTCGACGTCGCCGTCCCAGTTGATCTCGCGGGCGATGCGCTCAGCGGCCTGCTGGGTCGCGATCGCGTGGAGACGAAAACGGTCGGGGGTCGAATCCCACTGCGCGGTGCGCTCGAAAAAGTCAAAGGTCTTGGTGCGGGTGACGATCGCCTCGACTCCGCCCGGGCTGAGGACCTCAACGGCCTCACGGACGGTGACGACCTTGCGGCGGCCGGCCGTTGCCTTGTTGGCGTAGCGGATGACGGTGATCACGAGGGCAACGTCGCGCTCGATCGCCTCGACGAGATCGGTGGTCGCCTTCTCGTTACCACTGGTGACCAGGTGCAGCACGCGGTCGCGGGATTCCGCGAGCGCCGGGAAGCGCTCAAGCGCCTCGAATGCCGCGGTCAACCTGTGACCGTGCCCCTGCTGGCGCTGACCCTGCGCACCGATGCGCGCGGGCGCTTCCTCGATCGAGCCTTCGCGGTGGGGCGAAACATCGACGGGAAGCGTCTCTGTCACCGCAGACTCTTGCTTTGCGTTCCTTGCCATCTTGGTCAATTCTCCAGCTTTCGACGTCCGTGTCTTGAGCGTTCGTAAATGCCGGCTCCCTGTGGAACCAGAAGAATTATCGGCAGCATCGACGATTTGTTTAGTCCAGATGAACCCCTAGGGTCTGGACCCCATGCGGCTGGACGGGCCTCCTAGGAGGTTTGGCTTGCTTGGACGATGCGCCGAAGCGATTCGTCCTTCCCGAGCAGCTCGAGCGATTCGAAGATGCCGGGCGAGATCGTCGTGCCGGAGATCGCGACGCGAATCGGCTGGAAGAGCTTGTTGGGCTTGAGCTCGAGATCCTCCAATACGACGCGCAGCGCGGCCTCGATCGGCTCGGCCGTGAAGATCTCGAGCGGCTCGAGTGCGGCGTGGGCTGCCTTCAGGCGCTCCTTGCCCTCGTCGTCGAGGAACTTGCGCTGGGACTTCTCATCCTCGATCGGACCGTCGAAGAAGAATCCGGCCATCGGCCAGAAGTCGGCGAGCGTCTGAATCTTCTCGCTGCAGATCGCCACTGCGCCGCCGAGCCCCTCGCGACCGGTGAACTCCTCGATCCGGCGGGTCAGTTCTTCCTGGCCAAGTTCACGCAGGTAGCTGCCGTTCATCCAGCGCAGCTTCTGCTCATCGAATACAGCCGCCGACTTCGAGACCCGCTTGAGTGAGAAGAGCTTCTGCAGTTCCTCGGTGGTGAAGAAGGTCTGCTTGTCGTCATAGCCCCAGCCGAGCAGCGCGACGTAATTGCGCACGGCCTCCGGGATGTAGCCAGCCGCGCGCAGTTCCTGCACGCTTGCGGCGCCGTGACGCTTTGAGAGCTTCTTGCCGTCGGGGCCGTGCAGCAGCGGAAGGTGCGCGTACATCGGCGGCTCGTGGCCGAGCGCGCGCAGGATCATCACCTGACGCGGGGTGTTCGAGAGGTGGTCCTCCCCGCGCACGACGTGCGTGACGCCGGCGTCGAGGTCGTCGACGGCGACGGCCAGGTTGTAGAGCGGCGAGCCGTCGGAGCGCGCGATCGTGAAGTCGTCGATGTTCTCGTGCTGGAAGGTGACCTCGCCGCGGATCGCGTCGATGACGACGGTCTCCCCTTCGTCGGGCACCTTCAGGCGCGTCGATCCCTCAAACTCGTAGGCGTGGCCGCTCTCCTTGAGCTGTTCGATCGCTTCGCGATGGCGCTGCTCGTTTGCGGCCTGCGAGATCGGACCCTCATCCCAGTCGAGCTCGAGCCACGCCATCGCGTCGAGGATCTGGTCGACGTTCTCCTTGGTGCTGCGCTCGCGGTCGGTGTCCTCGATGCGGAGGATCATCCTGCCGCCGCTGCCGCGGGCCAGCAGCCAGTTGTAGAGGGCGGTGCGGGCGCCACCGATGTGCAGCTGGCCGGTGGGAGACGGTGCGAAACGGTCTACGAGATTTGGGTTGCTCATGTGGGGCGTGATCCTATTGGGCGTTCAAGTAGGCTGCGCGGCATGCTGATCGGAGCCCACGTTTCCACTTCCGGCGGCCTGCCCAAGGCCGTCGCGCGCGGAGTCGACACCGAATCGACCGCGATCCAAATCTTCAACCAGAGTCCCCGCATGTGGCGGCCGACGAAATACACCGACGACGATTTCGCGGCGTTTCGCGACGCGATGTCCGAGTCGACGATCGACGCCGTGGTCATCCACGCGATCTATCTGATCAACCCCGGCACATTCGATGATGAGCTGCACCAGAAGTCGCTGACGGCGCTGACACACGCACTGCGCGTCGGCGACGGGATCGGCGCGTCCGGCGTGGTGCTCCACCCCGGTCCGGTGATGAAGGGTCAGGAGTACGAGCCGACGGTCGAGAACATCGTCAAGACCTGCAAGGCCGCGCTGGCCGAAACCGAAAGCTGCAAGCTGCTGCTCGAGAACGCCGCCGGCAAGAACGCCGTCGGCTCGAAGTTCGAGCACCTCGCGGACCTCGTTGAAGGGCTCGGCGGCGATGAGCGCGTCGGCATCTGCATCGACTCCTGCCACTCGCACGCGGCCGGCTATGACGTGCGCTCGGTCGAGGCCGTCACCGAGACCTTCGACGAACTCGACCGCATCGTCGGCCTCGATCGCGTCGGCTGCCTGCACCTGAACGACTCGCGCGACGAATACGGCTCCAATCGTGACCGGCACGCCAACCTCGGCGACGGCTTCATCGGCGAAGACGGCATCGCGGCGTTTCTCTCGGATCCGCGGCTGCAGGATGTGCCGGCGCTCTTGGAAGTGCCGGGCGAGGGCAAGGAAGGTCCGGCGTCGGTCGATGTGCAGAAGGCCTTTGCCCTACGCGAGCAGGGCCTGAAGGCACGCGGCTAGAGGCGGGCGCGGCGTGGAGTTCTCGTCGCTGCCGGAGGGTCTGCCCGAACCGGTCGACGATGGTGCTTGCGACCACCTCGCGGGGGTCATATGGCCGGAGGTCGCTCTGCCGTCCAGCAACGGGGCGCTGGAGACGGTCGATCCGGCGCTGTCGGTCGTCTACGTCTTCCCGATGATGGGCAGGCCGGGCGTAGAGCTGCCGGAAGGCTGGGACGCCACACCCGGGGCCCGTGGTTGCACGGTTCAGTCACTGGCCTATGCCGGCGTCGATTTCGGCGGGAATGTGCGCGCGTATGGGATCAGTTCGCAGCCGCCGGATCAGCTGGCCGAAGCAGCCGGACGCTTGGGGCTCCCACAGGTTTTGCTCAGCGACGAGGGCGGCGAATTGAAGGATGCGCTGGCGCTGCCGGAATTCGAGCTCGGTGGCCGCCGCTACCTGCGGCGCGTGACCATCGGGATCCGGGCGGGCGTAATCGACCGGGTTTGGTATCCCGTGTTTCCGCCCGGCAGCGAGGTGGAGTCCGTCGCCACCTGGGCACGCTGATCCCAAATCTTGCGAGCCGTCGGCATGCAAGCCATGGGCGCTCGAAAGAGGCGCTTGTTCAAGCGGTTTCCGTTGCGAGCCGTCGGCTTGCAACGGAAATGGCTTGGGAAGGGCGTTTCTCTCGGCGCCTCAGCGCTGCGAGCCGTCGGCTTGCAAGGGCTTGCAAGCTCGAAGCTTGCAAGGAGAAAGCGCTTGAAACAAGGGGATTTTGCGGCGTGGACCGTTTGCAAGCTTGAAGCTTGCAAAGACGACGGGCGTGGCGTGGTCAGGCGACTTCGGCGATGTGGACGCCCAGCTCTTCGAGCTCGGCGACCAGCGCGTTGCTGCGCGCGACCTTGTACTTGTCGCCGCACTCGAGGGCGATTTCGTCTTCACCCTTCTTGACCACGATCTCGAGCGGCAGCGAGCCCTCGTGCATTGAGACAACATCCGAGATGCCGCGCACGAACGATGCGACCGACGGATGCTCAGCCGTATCGGCATCGATCACGACGCGGATCGGGTCGTTCGAAAACGCGCTGCCGGCGGCGGCCGCCAGTTCTTCCTCGGTCGGCTCGAACGGCTGAACCTCCTGGGCGACGAGCTTGACCTCGCCGTCCTTGTGGTCGATCCGGCCGCGCACAGTGACGATCGCGTCGTTGTGAAGGTGGTCGGCGACGGCGTCGAGCGCCTTGGCGAAGACGATGATTTCGACCTGGGCGGTGAGATCGTCGATGCGCGCGAACATCATGTTCGAACCGTTCTTCGTGCGAATCTTCTTCGACTCGACGATCATGCCGCCGACCGAGAGCCAGTCGCCGTCGCGCTTGTTCTCGAGGTCGATGATGTTGCAGTCGACGCGTGCGCGCAGGGCGCCGGCCACCGGCTTGAGCGGGTGGTTCGAGAGGAAGAGGCCGAGCGTCTCCTTCTCGGCGGCGAGCAGCTCCGGCTGCTCGAACTCGCCTTCGGGGATCGGCGGTCTGGGCGTGTCATTGACAGTCGCCACCGCAGAGTCGGCCATGTCGAAGATCGACCCCTGCCCCATGCGCTCGTCGTTCTGCTGCTTTGAGCCTGCTGCCTGCGCGGCCTCGAGCACCATCAGCATGCCCTTGCGCGAAGCCCCTGTGGTGGCGAAGGCTCCGCACTTGATCAGCGACTCGATCGCCTTTTTGTTGACGGCGCGGTTGTCGACGCGTTCGCAGAAGTCCCACAACGAATCAAAGCTCCCGCCCTTCTCGCGCGCGGCGATGATCGCGTCCACCGCGGCACCCCCGACGCCCTTGACGGCCTCGAGGCCGAAGCGGATGTTGCCCTCGACGACGTTGAACCGGTGTCCCGACTCGTTGACGTCCGGTGGGAGCACCTTGATGCCCATCGCCTCGCACTGCACGACGAAGAACGGGACCTTGTCCTTGGTGCTCATCACCGAGGAGATCACCGCCGCCATGTACTCGGCGGGGTAGTTGGCCTTCAGGTACGCGGTGCGGTACGCGATCAGGCCGTAACACGCGGCGTGCGACTTGTTGAACGAATAGTCGGCGGCGTCCTCGTTCATCTTCCAGAGCGCCTCGATCACCGACTCCTGCGTGCCGCTCTCGCGACAGCCGTCGAAGAACTCACCCTTCAGGCCCGCCATCTTTTCGCGGTCCTTCTTGCCGATCGCCTTGCGCAGGTCGTCGGCCCGCGGTCCGGAGAAGCCCGCGATCGCCTTGGCGACCTGCATGTTCTGCTCCTGGTAGAGCACAACGCCATATGAGGTCTCGGTGATGTCGCGGAGGCGCTCGTCGGGGTACTTGACCCCTTCCGGGTTGCGTTTGCCGCGCGCGTAGGCCGGGATGTGGCTCATAGCGCCCGGTCGATAGAGGGCGACGAGTGCGATCAGGTCTTCGAACTCGGTCGGGCGGACCTTCTTGAGGGCCTCGCGCATGCCTTCGGACTCGAACTGGAATACGCCGATCGAATCGCCTGCGGCGAGCATCTTGAAGGTCTTGGCGTCATCGAGCGGCAGCGTCTCCATGTCGGGGCGCGGGTTTCCGGCGCGTTCGATGATGTCGAGCGCCTCCTCGATCACGTCGAGGTTGCGCAGGCCGAGGAAGTCCATCTTGAGCAGGCCAAGCGCCTCGACCGGGCCCATCGAGTACTGCGTGATCACGCGGTAGTTCTTCTCGTCGCCGGGCGCCGAGCGGTCTTCGGCAAGCTGCAGCGGCACGATGTCGGTCAGCGGACGATCGGCGATCACGACCGCTGCAGCGTGGATCGAGCTGTTGCGGACGGTGTTCTCGAGGCCCTTGGCGAGATCGATGATCTCCTTGGAGGTCGGGTCGTTCTCGTAGACCTCGTTGAGCGGCTGGCCCTTCTTGAGGCAGTCGTCGAACGACGGTGAGCGGCCCTGCTCAGGGTCGGGGATCATCTTCGAGAGACGATCGCCGGTTCCGTAGTCGTGGCCGAGCACGCGCGCGGCGTCGCGCACAGCTGCTCGCGGGAACATCCGGCCGAAGGTGATGATGCGCGCGACCGACTCGCGACCGTACTTGTCGGAGACGTAGTTGATCACGCGTTCACGGCCGTGCACGGAGAAGTCGATGTCGATGTCCGGCATCGAGACGCGCTCGGCGTTGAGGAAGCGCTCGAACAGGAGGTCGTAGGCGATCGGGTCGACGTCGGTGATCGCGAGCGTGTAGGCGATGATCGATCCAGCGGCCGATCCACGACCCGGTCCGACCGCGACGCCGTTGTCCTTGGCGTACTTCACGAAATCCCAGACGATCAGGAAGTAGCTGTTGAAGCCCATCTTGTCGATGACGGCCAGTTCCATCTCGGCCCGCTCCATCGCCTCGGCGGGGATCGGGTCGCCGTAGCGGCGAGCAAGGCCCTCGAGCACGAGCGCGCGGAGGTATTCGCCGTCGGTCTCGCCGGACGGCGTCTTGTAGCTCGGGATCAGCCTGCCACCTAGCTCCATCGAGACGTCGACGCGCTCGGCGATCTCGATCGTCGACTCCATGGCTCCGGGCCAGGCCTGCTCGTACTCGGCGGCCATCTCCTCGTTGCTCTTGAGATAGAACTCGTTCGTGTCGAAGGTCATCTTCGGCTCGGCCAGCGTGCTCTTGGTCTGCACGCAGAGCAGCGCGGCATGCGAGTTGTAGTCCTCGCGGCGCAGGTAGTGGACGTCAGCGGTGCCGACGAGCGGACGACCGAACTCCTTGGCGAACTTCGCGATCTGCGGATTCGCGCGGTTCTGATCGTCGATCTTGTTTTCCTGGACCTCGAAGTAGACGTCTTCCGGTCCGAACACTTCGAGCAGCTGACCCGCGTGCTCGCGCGCGCCGGCCATGTCGTTGTCATTGATGCGACGCACGAAGCGCGAGGCCAAGCACCCCGTGAGCGCGATCACGCCCTCGTTGTAGCGCTGGAGCAGCTCCATGTCGACGTTGGCCTTGCCGCGGTGGAATCCCTCGAGGAAGCCTGCTGAGCAGAGCTTGGTCAGGTTGCGGAAGCCGATGTCGTTCTCGGCGAGCAGCGTGAGATGGTTGCGCTCGACCTTTCCGGAATCCTTGCGACGGTGATCGTCGACAAAGTAGACCTCGCAGCCGAAGATCGGCTTGATCCCCTCCTTGTTGCAGGCCTCGTAGAGCTCGACCGAGCCGTTCATCACGCCGTGGTCCGTGAGACCCAGCGCGGGCTGGCCGAACTCGGCCGCGCGCTTGGCGAGATCCTTGATGTGCGCC
Source organism: Solirubrobacterales bacterium (assembly GCA_047605325.1). Classification (GTDB taxonomy): domain Bacteria; phylum Actinomycetota; class Thermoleophilia; order Solirubrobacterales; family JACPNS01; genus JACPNS01. Next base: position 22,593 of record JASGFX010000020.1, read on the forward strand.
GCACCGTCGAGCAGCGAGTACTCGCTGTGGACGTGGAGGTGGGCTACTGGTTTTGCTGATGCGGCCATCGGATCGATGGTATGCCGCGGATCGGAGGGAGGCTGGTGGTGGCGATTGTCACCGATGGAAGTGTGCGCAATTTGTGGGAAAAGCGTAGGTGGATTCCACAGAGTTGCCCTTGGGGGGAACTCCGTGGAGCAAGAACCGCATGTTCAAGGGAGTGTGACTCCACCGTTACACCTTGTGACCCGAAGCCGTGGAGTACCGCCATCCCTTCATCGCCGCCTTTCATTGAACCCAAGCCGCCCAAAGAAAAAGGCCCGCACAATGGCGGGCCTCTCTCAGAATTTCTGCGACGCGGGCTCTAGTAGCCCAGCGGGTGGCGTGCCTTGAAGCCTGAGTTCGAGCGGGCGGCCTTGCGCCAGCGCGGACCACTCTCGCCGGGACCAGAAGTGTCCAGACGGAGACCTGCGATGTAGACATAGGCGTGACCCGGGTTGGTGTAGACCGTGACCCAGGTGCCCTTGCCGGCCTTGCCCCAGCGCATGAAAGAGCTGGAGTCGAGCGGAGTGCCCTTGAGCAGTCCGCCGTTGCCGAGGGCCCAGCTGACGGTGCCCGAGCAATCGTAACCCTTGGCGATCTTCTTGAAGGTGGCGTGCCCGCCGCCGTAGATGTAGGGCTTGCGGGTGATGCGGTTGGCCGCCGCGATGGCGTCCTTGACGGCCTGCGGAGCGCCTTCCGGTGCGATGGCGGTGCGGCCGTCGCTGGCGATCTTTGCGCGCAGGCCGGGAACGGTGGCCGGCGTGGCCTGGAACCCTGCGCCGCCGGTGTCTGCGGCTGCCGTGGCGCTGGTCTCAGCGTGTGCGACCGAGCTGCGTACGGTGAGGGCGAGAAGAGAAACGGCGACGACCACAACGGTCGCGAGCAGCAGATCAAGTGTGCTGCGCTTGCGTTTCTGTGCGTGGATGTACGTGTTTAGCGGCATTCAGCCTCCTTCGTGTGCCTACCGGGTTAGCTGACGGGCTGGCGCGAAAGGAGCTTGCGCCTCCACGTTGATCAGGGATCGTGTGGATTAGCCCCAGGAACTCATTGATTTCCGATGGTTCCCCGGTCTGCGAGTCACACCGAGTAGTGACTGCGCAGTTAGGCTGCTGTTTGTCGTTCTAGAAGTTCGGGATACTACACAAACCTGTCGGCGGAAAAGGCCCGGCCTTTAGTGAAAAGCCGGATTTACCGCTTATTTCGCGCTTCTCAGCCGTTTTTCCTGCTTCGAACTTGGTAAGCCATTCGGCTTTGCAGGGTCCAGAGTTCGATGAACCCGGGGCTCGCCTGCTGACTGAAGAGTCCACCCGATTCGGAGAATCCGGCCAGTTCCTGGTCGTATACCGCGTTCGGCGAACTGCGGCGCACGACGGTGGCGCTGCCCTTGAAGAGGCGCACGGTGATCGCTCCCGTGACCTGCTTGTTGACGTTCTCCATGTAGGAGTCGAGGTCTTCGCGCAGCGGTTCCCACCAGAGACCGGCGTATGCGAGGTAGGCCCACTGGTTGTCGAGCTGCGGCTTGAATTGGTTCTGGTGCGAGGTGCAGACGAGCTTCTCCAGCTCCTTGTGCGCCGTCAGCACGATCGTCGCGGCCGGCACCTCGTAGATGTCTCGCACCTTCAGGCCGACGATCCGGTCCTCGATGTGGTCGACGATCCCCACCCCGTGTTGGCAGCCGAGTTCACCCAGCTTCTCGATCAGGGCGACGAGGCCGAGTGCCTCGCCGTCGAGCGAGACGGGCTTGCCGGCCTCGAAGCCGATCTCGACATCCAACGGCGTGTCGGGCGCCTCTTCGGGGCGCGTGACGAGTTGAAACACGTCGGGTTCGGGCGCGGCCCCGAGATCCTCGATCGAGCGACCTTCTGACGAGCGACCCCAGAGATTGTCATCGATCGAATACGGTGCCGCCTCGGTGCCGCCGGCGATCTGGATGCCGTGCTCGCGGCAGTACTCGATCTCCTCTTCGCGACCCATCTGCCAGTTGCGCACCGGGGCGAGCGTCTTGATCTCCGGGGCGAGCGTCGCGACCGTGCCCTCGATGCGGACCTGGTCGTTGCCCTTGCCGGTGCAGCCATGGGCGATCGTGTCGCAGTTGTACTTGCGCGCGTACTCGACGGCGAGCTTGGCGATCAGCGGTCGACCGAGCGCGGTGAAGAGCGGGTAGCCGCCACCGTAGAGCGCGTTGGCCTTGACCGCGGGCAGCACGTAGTCGCTGGCGAACTCCTCGCGCGCGTCGACGACGTCACAGGCTTTTGCGCCGAGATCGAACGCCTTGCCGATCACGACGTCGAAGTCTTCCTTGGGCTGGCCGAGGTTGACGCAGAGCGCGTAGACCTCAGCGTCGTACTTGGCCTGGATCCAGTGGAGCATGACCGAGGTGTCGAGACCGCCCGAATACAGCAGCAGAACGCGGTGCACGTCCTCGGCGCGGGCCTCATAAGAAGTGGTGACGATCTCGGCAGGGGTTTGGTCGCTCATGGCCGGGCAGACTAGAAGATTCAAACGCCTGCTCGCCGGGGAGGTAACGTGGTCGATCGATGGCCGCGCCCCAAGCCCCGCGAACGCGACTTTCCGCTCCAGAGCGCCGCGAGCAACTGCTCGACGTGACGACGGCGCTCGTGCTCGAGCGCAGCTTCCACGAGGTCTCGATCGACGCTGTCGCCAAACATGCCGGGATCACCCGCGCGGTCGTCTATCAGCACTTCGATGACCTCGCAGCCCTGTTCGACGCGGTCGTCGAGCGCGCACTCGATCGGGCGCGTGAGCAGGCGCGCGCTGCGGCTCCGGACCTCGGTGGCGACGCCCACACCGCGATGCTCGCGAGCGTCGAGGCCTACGTCGGCGCGGTGATCGACGATCCCGACACGTGGCGTCTGGTGCTGATGCAGCCCGATGGCGCGCCCGAAACCGTGCGCAAGAAGATCGCCGATGGCCGGAACCAATTGCTTGCGGCGATGACCGCCGATGTGCGCCCGGTGTTCGCGGCCAGTGACGACCCCGAGCTCACCGCCTCGGCGCTCTCCGTGCTCGCCAACAACTACGCGCACCTTGCTCTCGCCGACCCCGAGCAGTATTCGTCCGCGCGGCTGCTGCGACACGCGGATTGGATGATCCGAGGCTTCCTCGATCGCGGCTAAACCGTTCCAAGCCAGATCCTGCGTAGAAGTACGTCCTGCCGACCGGTGGCAGGACGTACTTCTACGCAGGAAACCGCTCAGATAGCGGAGAGCGCCGAGTCCAGGGCTGCGATTGCGCGGTCGACATCCCCCGCCGAAGCGACAAACGGAGGCAGGAAGCGCAAAGTCGAGGGGCCGGTCGAATTCGCGATCACGCGCCCCTCAAAGAGCATGTGTTTCACCACATCGCGCGCATCGACATCGTCGCCGAGCTCGACCCCAAGCATCAACCCGCGCCCCGCGACCGGGCCATATTCATCGAGTCTCCCCCGCAGCAGCTCCCCAAGTCCGCGAACGTGCTCCAGCAACTCATCATCAGACAAAAGTTCAAACGCTGCGCAAGCGGCTGCGCAAGTCACAGGATTCCCGCCAAAGGTGGACCCGTGGTACCCCGGCTGCAGAGCATCCGTGCAGCCCTCGCCCGCAAGCATCGCCCCGATCGGCAATCCCCCGCCGAGCGCCTTCGCCAGCGTCATCACGTCCGGTACCACGGAGGTCTGCTGATACGCAAACAGCGAACCGGTGCGCCCGAGCCCGCACTGAACCTCATCGAAGATCAGCAGCGCGCCCACGGCGTCGCAGGCTTCGCGCGCGGCCACCAGCACCGCGTCAGGGATCGGAAACACTCCCCCTTCGCCCTGCACCGGCTCGAGCATCACAGCGCAGGTCTGCGGAGTCACAGCCGCCGCAACCGCGTCGGCATCGTCGTTCGGCGCCGTGCGAAAACCATGCACCAGCGGCGTGAACGGTGCCTGCTTGTCCTCTTGAGGGGTCGCCGAGAGCGCGCCCATCGTGCGTCCGTGGAATGCACGTTCCAGCACCACGATCTCGCGTGCGTTCGACCCCTGCGCCACCGCATGCGCGCGAGCCAGCTTGATCGCAGCCTCGTTCGCCTCCGCCCCGGAGTTGCAGAAGAAGACATTCGACGCGAAGCTCGCAGCCGTCAACCTCCGCGCGAGTTCTTCGGCGGGCGACGACCAGAAGAGATTCGAGGTGTGGATCAGCTCGCGCGACCGGCGCTCGATCGCCTCAACCACCGCCGGGTGACAGTGCCCAAGGCTCGTGACGCCGAGGCCACACAGGAAATCCAGGTATTCGGCACCGGAAGCGTCGTACAGATGCACACCCTCACCGCGCACAAATTCGACGTCAAAGCGCGCGTAGTTGGCCGTCTGAGCCGACGATTCCCCGTAGATTCCCGGAAGCTCCATCAGCGCTCCGGCGTGATCTGCGTTCCGAAGCCTTCGTCGGTGAAGAGTTCGAGCAGGATCGAGTGCGGCTCGCGGCCGTCGACGATGCTCGCCGAAGTCCCGCCGCCGCGGATCGCGTCGATGCAAGCCTGGAGCTTGGGCTTCATTCCGCCCTCGATCGACGGCAACGCTTTCTCCACCTCGTCGGTGGTGGTCTGGCTGATCAGCGAAGACGGGTCGCTCGGGTCGGCGAGCCAACCTGCAACGTCGGTCAGAAAGATCGTCTTGCTGGCGCCGAGCGCGTGCGCGACGGCGCCGGCCGCCTCGTCGGCGTTGATGTTGTACACCTGCCCGTCGCGGTCCGATCCGATCGGAGCGATCACCGAGATGTAGTCGTCACGGATGTGATCGAGCAGGCCCGTGCTGACGTGATCGACCTTGCCCACGAACCCGACGTCGTTGCCTCCGGGTGAGGTCTTGCTGACGCGGAACATCCCGCCATCGTCGCCGGATATGCCGACCGCGAGCTGGCCGTAGCGGTTGATCCGCCGCACGATGTCCTTGTTGACCTTGCCGATCAGGACCATCTTCGCGACGTCGACGGTCTCCTCGTCGGTCACGCGCAGTCCGTCGACGAACTTCACTTCGAGGCCCTGCTTGTCCATCTGCTCGCTGATCTCGTTGCCGCCGCCATGGACGATCACCGGATGCATGCCGACGTACTTGAGCAGTACGACATCGCGCGCGAAGCTCTCGCGCAACGAGTCCTCGACCATCGCGGCTCCGCCGTACTTGATCACGATCGTCTGACCGTGGAACTGGCGAATGTACGGGAGGGCTTCGAGGAGTGTTGAGACGTCGCGCGGCATCTGGGGCTTTCGGTCAGGTTGTGTATTCGGCGTTCAAGGTGACATAGGCGTGGCCGAGATCGCTGAAATAGACCGTCGCCTCATACCCCTCGCCGGGGATCTTCACGGCGTATTCGACTTCGCGGCCGCTGACGGCCCGCTCGAGTTCCGCCATGTCAAAGCGATTCGCCGCGCCGTGGCTCGCCACCTGCACGCCCTCGATCTCAATGTCGATCGCTTCGGGCTCGCCGGTCGCCAGCGCCATTCCAACCGACTGCATGATGCGCCCCCAGTTCGGGTCTCCGCCGCCCAGCGCGGTCTTGACGAGCGGGGAGTCGGCGATCGCGCGGGCAGTCTTCTCGCAGAGTTCGGCGTCGCCGCCGGTCACGACGATCCGTCCGATCCGCTCGGCGCCTTCGCCATCACGCACCAGTGAGATCGCTAGCCCTTTCAGCAAGGCGTTCAAGGCATCGCGGAGCCTGACCTCGTCGTCGCTGGCGGACGCAACTTCCACCCCGCTCGCGCCCGACGCCATCAGAAACACAGAGTCGTTGGTCGAGAGCTGGGCGTCGACTGTCACGCGGTCGAACGACTGCTCGACCGCGCCGCCGAGCAGCGCGTCGCACTGATCGGCCGAGAGCTTCGCGTCGGTCTGGACGAATCCGAGCAATGTCGCGTGGGGCTTGTGCAGCGGAGCGATCATGCCGGCACCCTTGGCCTGCGCGCTGAGCACGATCTCACCGCCCGAGAGGGTCACCCGCATGCTCGCGGCTTTGATCCAAAGGTCGGTCGTGCAGATCGCCTCCGCGAACGCGAGCGCGTTGTTCTCCTTGAGCTCACGGCTGATCAACGAGGCGCCCTTTGAAATCGCGCGGGTGTCGAGCTGCTGTCCGATCACCCCGGTCGACGCAACGGCGACGCGCCCCTCGGGAGCGCGCGCAACCAGAGCCGCAGCCCCCTGCATGTAGAAGGCGTTGTCGCGACCGAATCCGCCGGTCGCCGCGTTGGCGTTGCCGCTGTTTGCGACGACGGCGCGGATCGCGGAGAGCTCGACGCGCGTGCGGCAGACCTGCACCGGTGCGGCCGGAGCGGATGAGATCGTGAAACGCGCGGCCGACGTGGTCTCTTCGGCGTCGCTGACCATCAACGCAAAGTCGGGCTTGCCGCTCGGTTTGATGCCGGCGGCGACGCCACCGGCGCGGAAGGCCTGCGGGAGCGTTGCCGGATCGAGCAGCTCGACGCCCTCGGGTACAGAGGTCCAACGACTCTCGAACAGCGACGGACATTCGAGCTTTGGCGAAGCCTCCATCGTCACCGACCCCCCGAGGTCAGCCCGGCGGTCTCGTCGAGGCCGAGCATCACGTTGAGGTTCTGCACGGCCGCGCCTGCCGCGCCCTTCCAGAGGTTGTCGATCACGCTGTAGATCACGACGCGTCCCGTGTCGATCTCGACCGACGGTCGAATCGCGGCACAGTTCGTGTCACGCACGTCGCGCACGCCCGGTTGTCCCGACGAGATGCGGATGAACGGCTCGTCGGCATAGAACTCGGCGAAGCGCTCTTGGAGCTGCTCTTCGGTGACCGGCTCATTCGGCTTGAAATAGGTCGTCGCGAGGATTCCCTGGTCGAGCGGGATCAGGTGTGTCGCGAAACTCACGTCATCGATGCCGAGCTCGTTCACGAGCTCTGCGCGGTGGCGATGCCGGCCGATCGAGTACGGCGAGACGTTCTCGACGACGTTCACGAAGTGAGTGGAATCATTGGCCTTGCGGCCCGCGCCGGAGACGCCGGCTTTGACGTCGACGATCGCCTCGTCGGCCAACTGCGCAACGGGATAGAGCGCGAGCAGGCCGGCGGTGGAGTTGCACCCCGGGTTGGCGACCAGGCGTGCGTCCTTGATCCTCTCGCGGTGGCGCTCCGTGAGGCCGTAGACGGCTTCGTCCAGCAGCTCGGGAGCCTCATGCGGTTGGTAGTACTCCTCGTAGAGCGCCTGGGGGAGGCGGAAGTCGGCCGAAAGGTCGATGACCTTCACGCCGCGATCGAGCAACGCGGCGACTGTCGGCGCGGCTTCCTTGTGCGGATAGGCGACGAGCGCGGAACCCGCGCGCGCCGCAATCTCATCGAGATCCGGACCCTCGAGCACGAGCGGCACGTCGTAGCGCGGATGCACGTCGGCGAGTCGCGCGCCGGCGTCGGAGCGCGCCGTCGCGAGCGTCAGTTCCAGGTCGGGATGGCGCCAGAGGATGTCGGCAGCAAGCGCTCCGGCGAATCCGGCAGCCCCGAGAACAGCGACCTTGGCATCGAGCTCAGCCACGCAACGACCCCCCGATCTCCTCGAGGTTGCTCGTGATCGAGCGGCGAGCCTTTTCGGTCTCCTTGTCGGTGAGCGTGCGGTCTGGCGCCGAGTAGGTCAGACGGATCGCGAGCGACTTGTTGCCTGCGCCCACCTGCTCCCCCTCGAACACATCGAACACCTGCGCGTTCTGAAGGAACTTGCCACCCGACTGCTCGACCGCATCGATCACCTCGGCTGCGCTGACGGCAACCGGCACGACGACCGCAATGTCCTCGCGCGCCGGCGGGAAGCTCGAGAACGCGGTGAAGTGCGTCGGTCCAGGCAACTCGCCGGCAAGCACATCGAGATCCAACTCGGCGGCGACGCCGCCTGTGATGTCGTGCGCCTTGGCGACGAGCGGGTGCAGCTCACCGAGATATCCGAGTGCCCGGTCGCCCACGCTCAGCGCGGCAGATCGGCCAGGAATCAGGTACGGGTGCCGCGCAGCGTCGACCGCGGAGAACGAGACCTCCACCCCCGCGCAGGCCGCGACCCCTTCGATCACGCCCTTGAGCGCGTAGAAATCGCCGGCAGGCGGATCGCCATCGCGCCAAGACGCGCTGTGCGTGACTCCGCTGAGCAGCAGCGCAAGTGTCGAGTGCTCGCGCGGTTCGGCGACCGTGCCCTCGTAGACCGCGCCGATTTCGAACAGGCGGACGGCGTCGGCTCCGCGAGCAAAGTTGTGCTGCGCGACTTCGAGCAGTCCACCAAGCACGATCGGCCGCATGACCGATTGCTCCTCGGAGAGCGGATTGGCGATACGCAGCCGCCGGCCGGGAAGTTCCCCGCCCGGCGCGAGCCGCGAGAGCGCGGTTTCGCTGGTGAAGCTCCACGTGATCGCTTCGCTGTAGCCGTTTCCGGCCAACAGATCCTCAAGTCCGCGCTTCAAGGCCTGCGATCGCGAGAACCTGCCGATCGCGGTCGGCGCCGCCGGCAGCGTCGCCGGGAAACTGTCGACGCCTTGGATGCGTGCGACTTCTTCGATCAGATCCGCCTCACGGGTGACGTCAGCGGCGCGGTAGTGCGGCGGCGTCACCTGCAGCGACTCCCCCGACCGAGAAACACCGAAATCGAGACGCTCGAGAATCTCCGCGCAGCGCTCGATCGGAATCGCCGTGCCAAGCAGCCCTTCGACGCGCGAGGAGCGCAGCTCGATCGGCGATGTTTCCGGCAGTTCACCGGCAACATCGATCGTCCCGCTCACGAGCGTCGCGCCGGTGAGTTCAACCATCAGCTTGGTCGCGATTTCTTGGACCTCCAGGGGCAGCTCCGGCGAGAGACCCTTCTCGAAGCGGCCGGACGCCTCGCTGCGCAACGCCAGCTTCTGACTCGTGCGGTGGATGTTCGGACCGTTCCACGCGGCGACTTCGAGCAGCACGTTGGTGGTCTCGCCCGAGACCTCGCTGATCTGACCGCCCATCACGCCGGCGATCGCCGACGGGCCTTCCGCGTCGCAAACCACCAGCATCTGATCGTCGAGCGTGCGCTCGACATCATCGAGCGTGGTGACCTTCTCGCCCTCGGCGGCGGCGCGGATCACGAGCCTGCCCCCGCGAATCTTGTCGAGGTCGAAGGCGTGCATCGGCTGCGAGGTGAGCAGCATCACATAGTTCGTGATGTCCACGACGTTGTTGATCGGACGCTGGCCAGCCGCCGAGAGACGCGCCTTCAGCCAGAGCGGCGAGGGGCCGACCTTGACGCCGCGGAAGATCCGCGCGGTGAAACGAGGACACAGCTCGTGATCCTCGACAGTGATGTCGAAGGTCTCGTCGCCCTCGGGCGCCGCGCCGGTCGCGAGTTCGACAAGGGGATTGCCGGTGATCGCGTGAACCTCACGCGCGACCCCGTGAATCCCCAGGCAGTCGGGGCGGTTAGGCGTGATCTCCAGCTCGAGGACGTCTTGCCCCGGGGCGAGCACCTCGGCGAGCGGTGTGCCGGGGGCGACCCCGGAGATGTCGAAGTGCTGCTCGAGCTGCATGATGCCGTCGTGGTCGTCACTGATCTCCAGCTCGCGCTCGGAAAGGATCATTCCGTTGCTCTCGACCCCGCGCAGCTTGGCCTTCTTGATCTTTGTCCCGTCGGGCATGACCGCGCCCTGGCGCACGACCGCGACGGTCTGGCCGGCGTCGACATTGGGAGCGCCGCAGACGATCGTCGCAATCTCCTCCTCGCCCACATCAACGGTGCAGACGCTCAGCTTGTCGGCGTCGGGGTGTTTCTCTCGCGTGAGCACCTTGCCCACGACGAAGCCCTCATTCGATGCCGCGCCATGACGGACGATCCGCTCCACCTCGGTGCCAGTCATCGCGAGTCGCTCGGCGAGTTCGTCGAGCCCGAGGCCGGAATCGCAGTACTCGTTCAGCCATTCGATCGGCACGCGCATCAGTAGCCCCCAGCCTCAAACTGCGCCAGCAGACGCAGGTCGTTTTCGTAGAAGAGACGCAGGTCGGGAATCCCGTGCTTGAGGAAGGCGATCCGTTCGACACCCATGCCGAAGGCGAAGCCCTGGACCACCTCGGGGTCGTAGCCGCTCTCGCGCACGTAGGAGAAGACGTTCGGGTCGACCATGCCGGAACCGAGGATCTCGATCCAACCTGTGCCCTTGCAGAGGTTGCAGCGCGAGCCGTCCTTCAGGTGGCCCTTTCCGGAGCACTTGAAGCAGGAAACATCGACCTCGACGGACGGCTCGGTGAACGGGAAGAAGTGCGGGCGCAGGCGCACGTCGCGCTCTTCGCCGAAGATCGCGCGGGCGAACTCGAGCAGGGTGCCGCGCAGGTCGGAAAGCGTGATTCCCTCGTCCACCGCAAGCCCCTCGATCTGGTGGAACATCGGTGTATGAGTCGCGTCGGAGTCGCGGCGATAGACCTTGCCCGGCACGATCACGAAGACCGGCGGCGGCTGTTGCTCCATCACCCGGATCTGCACCGGCGAGGTGTGCGTGCGCAGCAGCACGTCGTCCTGGAAGTAGAAGGTGTCGGTCCACTCGCGGGCCGGGTGATTGGGCGAGTGGTTCAGGGCATCGAAGTTGTAGTGGACCTTCTCGACCTCGGGGCCCTCGGCGACCTGGTAGCCCATGCCGATGAAAACATCTTCGATCTCGCGGCGCACGCGGGTGATCGGATGCAGTGCCCCGCCGCCGACGACGGGAGAACCCGGCAGCGAGATGTCGATGCGCTCCTCCTCCATCAGCTTGGTGAGGGCGACCGTTTCGAGCTCGTCCTGACGGGCCTCGAGCAGTCCTTCGAGGCGCGCGCGAGTCTGGTTTCCGGCCTTGCCGACCGGACCCTTCTCTTCAGGTGGAAGCGTCGCGATCGACTTGAGGATCGAACCGAGCTCGGCCTTGCGCCCGAGGTACTGGATGCGCACCTCTTCGAGTTCGGCGAGCGTGGCCACCGAACCGATCGCAGACGCGCCGGCGTTCTCGATCTCTTGGATTTTCTCGACTGTTGATGACATCTCGTGGTGTTTTCTCAGTTCAGGGTTGAATTCCCGCAAGCTGGTACAACGCGACCGTCGCGGCCATCGCGACGTTCAGCGATTCTGGCCCGTCCGCACGCATCGGAATGCTCGCGATCACATCGGCCCGGCCGAGCGTCTCGGACGAGAGGCCTTCCCGCTCCGCCCCGGCGCAGACCACTACCGGTCCGTCAGCGGCAACCTCCGCGATCCCGATTTCGCCGGAGCCGTCGAGCGCGACGATCGTCGCTCCGTCGGGGATTTCTGCATCGGCGTACGGCGGCGAGGAGAACGTCGCCCCCATCCCGGCGCGAAGCGCCTTCGGCGACCATGCTTCCGCGCAGCCGGGGCCGAGCAGCACCGGAGTGTCGGCGAAGGCGGCGGCCGACCGGATCAGCGTTCCGACGTTGCCGGGGTCGGAAACACCCTCGACGTAGAGCGCGAGGCTCCCAAGCTCGAGATCGCGTGGTTCGAGTTCGTCGAACACCGCGATCGCGCGCGAGCCCGAACCAAGTCCGGAAACCTCCGCGAGGACGGCGTAGTCAACCGCCCACGACGACTCCTGCTCGCCGATCCAGTCTGGCGCATCCGGCGCGTGGAAGATGCGATTCGGCGTCCAGCCGGCCGCGAGCGCAGCCGCGATCAGATCCTCGCCCTCAGTGACGAACTGGCCCCGCCGCGCGCGAAAGCGCTTCTCCTGAAGCTTCTTCAGGTCCTTGATCTGTTGGTTGTCCTTGGAAGTGATCATCGATTCGTTCTGGCTTAACGAAAACGGGCGCCTTGCTTGTGCAAAGCGCCCGGTTCAGTCGGAAGCGAGAGTGCTCTGCTGAGCAGCTCAGGCAACCGCCTCGCGGGCGACGTCGGTAAAGCGTCGGAAGGCCTCGGTGTCGTGGACCGCGATGTCAGCAAGCATCTTGCGGTCGACCTCGATGCCGGCCTTGTTCAGGCCGTTGATCAGCTGCGAGTAGGTCATGCCCTCCTGGCGGGCGGCAGCGTTGATTCGCGTGATCCAGAGACGGCGGAAGTCACGCTTCTTGTTGCGACGGTCGCGGTAGGCGTAGCTGTCGGACTTGAGCAGCTGCTCCTTGGCGCGGCGGTAGCTGGAGTTCTTCTCGCCGCGGTAACCCTTGGCACGCGCCAGCACGGCCTTGCGGCGACGGCGTGATGCGACTGCGTTGGTGGAACGGGTCATTCGGGGGAACTCCTAAGGAAAGTCTTACTTGCCGAGCAGCTTCTTGATGCGCGGCGCGGTGTCCTTGTCCATCGTGATCGGACGGGCGAAATCGCGCTTGCGCTTGGCCGACTTGTGCTCGAGGTTGTGCGAGGACATGCCGTGACGACCGCGCACCTTGCCGGTGCCGCTGATCGTGAAGCGCTTCTTTGCGCCGCTGTGAGTCTTCTGCTTGGGCATAACGAAGGGGGCATTAAGCACACCGCGATGGCTTTCGACTAGGAAGCGTCAGTTTCAGCGCCGGAGGCGGCCTTCTCGGCTGCTTCGGCCTCTTCGGCGGCGCGCATCGCTGCGACGCGCTCTTCGTGTGCGCGGGCCTCGGCGGCCTTGCGCTCGCGCTTTGCCTTCTTGGAAGCTTCTTCCTTGGCCTGCGATTCGTCTGCGTGGGCCTTGACGGCCTCCTTGGTGGGCCCGAGCACCATCGTCATGTTTCGGCCCTCCTGCAGCGGGTGCTGCTCGATCTGCCCGAGCTCGGCTACCTCTTCGGCGAGGCGCATGAGCAGCTCGCGGCCACGCTCGGGATGCTCACGCTCGCGACCGCGGAACATGATCGTGACCTTGACCTTGTCGGCGTGCTTGAGGAAGCGCGTGACGTGACCCTTCTTGGTGTCGTAGTCATGCTGACCGATCTTCGGGCGGAGCTTGATCTCGCGGATCGTGATCTGCGTCTGATGCTTCTTGGCCGACTTGGCCTTCTGCGCCTGCTCGTACTTGTACTTCGAGTAGTCGAGTACGCGGCAGACGGGCGGACGGGCTTCGGCGGAGACTTCGACGAGGTCGAGGTCACGCTCCTGCGCGTACTTCAAGGCCTGGTCGGTCGGCAGCACGCCGACCTGCTGGCCGTCCTCACCGATCAGGCGCACTTCCTTGACGCGGATGCGCTCGTTGATGCGAGTGTTGTCCCGCTCCGGGGGACGACGGTCGAACCTGCGAGGAACTGCCACTAGCTGGCGCCTACCGGCACGGGCGAGGCCGTGCGATCAATTCGTTGTGTGGGCGCTGCAAAAAACAAGTGGACAGAGGATATCGCGTATCCGCCGGATCAGCGTGCACGCCGCCGGTCTTCGTCGACCAGCACGTCGATCGCGGCCTGAATCGGCACGCGCTCTGAATCTTCCTTCTGGTGCCGCTTGCGCGGCGCGACCGTGCCCGACTCGACCTCTTCGTCGCCGACGACCCACATGTACGGAGCCTTCGCCAGCTCGGCCTCGCGGATCTTCTTGCCAACCGATTCGGTGCGCGTGTCGACTGCGGCGCGCAGGCCGGCGGCCTGCAGGCGGTCGGCGAGCAGCTGGGCCTCGTCGTTGTGCTTGTCCGAGACCGGGATCAACTGGACCTGGTTGGGCGCGAGCCACAGCGGGAAGTCGCCGCCGAAGTGCTCGATCAGAATTCCGATGAAGCGCTCGAAGCTGCCGAACAGCGCGCGGTGGATCATCACCGGGCGCTGGTCGGAGTTGTCGGCGGCGGTGTAGGACATGTCGAAGCGTTCAGGCATCTGGTAGTCGAGCTGGATCGTTCCGAGCTGCCAGCTGCGGCCGAGCGAGTCCTTCATATGCATGTCGATCTTCGGGCCATAGAAGGCTCCGTCGCCCTCGTTGAGTTCGTACTCGAGACCGTTCGCCTCGAGCGCGCCCTTCAGGCCGGCCTCTGCGTTGTCCCACATCTCTTCGCTGCCCAGACGCTTCTCCGGACGGGTCGAGAGCTCGAGCGCATACTCGAAACCGAAGATCTCGTACATGTAGAAGGCATGGTCGAGTACCTCGGTGACGACCTGCTGAATCTGATCCTCGGTGCAGAAGATGTGCGAGTCGTCCTGGGTGATGTGGCGCACGCGCATCAGACCGTGCAGCGTGCCCGACGGCTCATGGCGGTGCACGAGGCCCTGCTCGATGAGGCGCAGCGGGAGATCGCGGTAGCTGCGGCGGTCGTCCTTGTAGATCTGGATGTGCGCCGGGCAGTTCATCGGCTTCATGCCGAAGCTGCGACCTTCGACCTCGGTGAAGTACATGTTGTCGCGGTAGTTGTCCCAGTGACCGGACTGCTTGAAGATTTCGGCGTCATAGATGATCGGCGTGCGCACCTCTTTGTAGCCACGCAGGATGTTCTGTTCCCGCCAGAGGTCGGCAAGTGCGTTCCAGATCTTCATGCCGTTGGGGTGCCAGAACGGTGAGCCCGGCGAAAGCTCGTTGAAGCTGAAGAGGTCGAGCTGCTTTCCCAGACGCCGGTGGTCGCGCTTCTTGGCCTCCTCGATCATTTCGAGGTGGTGCGCAAGGTCTTCCTTGGTGAAGAACGCCGTGCCGTAGATGCGCGTGAGCATCGTGCGGTTGGAGTCGCCGCGCCAGTATGCGCCGGCGATGCTCGTGAGCTTGAAGGCCTTGATCCGTGAGGTGTCGACGGCATGCGGGCCGCGGCAGAGGTCGGTGAAGGGTCCGTTCGTGTAGAGCGAGACGGTCTCGGCGCCCTCGTTCTTGATCAGATCCTCGATCAGCTCGACCTTGTAGTCCTGATTCTCACGTGTGAACTTGTCGAGCGCGTCGCCGGTCGAGACGTCTTCGCGCGCAAAAGACTCCTTGGCCTTGATGTGCTTTTTCATCTCGGCTTCGATCTTCGGGAAATCGGCGTCGGAGATCGTCGTTCCCTCGGGAAACTCGAAGTCGTAGTAGAAACCGTTCTCGATCGGAGGCCCGATGCTGATCTTCACGCCGGGGTAAAGATCCATGATCGCCGCGGCGAGCACGTGCGCCGTGTCGTGACGCAGCAGCTCGAGGGCCTCGGGTGACTTGTTGGTGATGATGCTGACGCTGGCGTCGTCAGGGAGCGGACGCGCGAGGTCGCGCAACTCGCCGTTGACCTCGATCGCAAGGGCGGCGCGGGCGAGCCCTTCGCCGATCGCGAGCGCGGCGTCTCCCCCGGTCGCGCCCTCAGCGAGCTCTAGAACAGTGCCGTCTGGAAGCGTGACATTCATCGGCGGCATCGTAGATGACGCCCGCACCGCCGTTTAGTTGGTAATCATGGATGCAACTGCTGCACCTTCCACCAACAGCAAAGGACCACTTCCGATGACCGACATCCCCGAGGTCAACCCCGTTCCAGACTCCTCGTTCTCGCTCCCGCCCGATTCGGTGGCGTACTTCACCGAGTACGAGCACAAGCGCAGTCGCTTGACCACGTTCTTCCGATTCCTCACCGTCATACCGCCCGCGATAGTGCTGTTCTTCTGGGCGATCGGCGCATTGTTCGTGACCGTGTACGCGTGGTTCGGCCTGCTCTTCACCGCCAAGTTCCCCGAGGGGGCCTACGGATTCCTCGTCCGGTTCCACACCTACGCCGCACGCGTCAACGCGTACGGCTACCTGATGACCGACAAATACCCGGGCTACAACGCCGATGAGCCCTACGCCGCGCACCTTCTGATCGGGCCACCGAAGGCCGAATACAGCCGCCTGCACACGTTCTTCAAGTGGCTGCTCTACATCCCGTTCTACATCGTGGCCTACGTGCTGGTGATCGTCGGCGGAATCGTCTCGATCGTCTCGTGGTTCGCGATCGTGATCACCGGCAAACAGCCGCAGGGGATCCAGTCGGCGCTCGACTTCTGCTTCGGGTACACGTTCAGGCTCGCCGTCTGGTACGGCCTGCTGACCGAGGATTGGCCGAAGTTCAGTGACGAGTCTGTCACGCGCGGTCTGCAGGAGAAGGGCTACCAGGGCACGATCCCGCCGAGCGAACCAGTCGCGTCCGCCGGCGCGGCGGCACCGGTCGAGGATGCTGCCCCCCAGCCGCCGACTCCGCCCGCGCCGCCGGCCCCACCGTCGGTCTAGCCGCTAGAAGTTGCCGCAGTACCGGGTCACGACGCCGGCTTCGACCTGCACGTTGACCCGGTCCGGGCGGTAGTCCATCGTCTGCGGGAAGGACTGGCCGTCCTCCATCGTCACACGGACGGTCATGTCCTTGCCCGCAGCCCAGCTCTCGAGTTCATCGGTGGTCTTTCCCTCGACGTCCGAGAGAGTGAAACCGTCAGGCGTGCCCCGCAGGCAGTCCATCGCGTTCGCCGGACCCGGGGTCTCGCCCGAACCCGTGTCGCCGTCCGGTCGCACCGCGGTGATCAAGACCAGCGCGCCGATCGCGATCACAAGGAAGACCCCGATGTAGATCAGCGGATTCTGATGCTTCTGGCGGTGGGCGGCGGGCGCGGAAAAGTTCGTCATCGAGCCATTTTATGGGCGCCCCGGAGGTACGATGCGGTACATGCATCGCTCGTTGCCATTGGCACTACTGGTGCTCTCGGTCATGGCAGGTTCGGCAGGCGCGGCTCAGACGATCGGCACCACACCCGCCCCGATAGCCGCGCCGCTGGGCGGCTGCTCGATCCCGGCCGCGCAGACCACCGTGACCTGCAATGTGCTCCAAGCGGTCGCGACCGGCTCAGACCTCCAGCCCGACGGACCGATGGTCACCTCGAACGGGGTGCTCACGAGCTGGCACGTCGCAGTTGCCACGTCTGGCCCGGCGACGGTCACCCTGCGCGCGCGGCTCTACCGAATCGCAGACCTCGGCTCAGACTTTCTGTTTCAGCCGGTACGCAGCAGCGCGCCGTTCGTCGTGCCGGCCGGCGGCGGACAATTCGACATCACCGACCGCGTGCAGGCGTTGTCGGGGGACTACCTCGGGCTCGAAGCAAGGCTGACCGGCGGCAGCCCGGGGGATTCACCACTGGTCGTCGCCACTTCGACATTCACCGCCGGGATCGCGGGTGTAGCTGCCGAGGTCCCGGACAACAACGTGTTCACAATCCACAAGCCATACATTTCGTCGAACGTGAAGCTCGTCGTCAGCGCAAGGATCGAGCCCGACGTCGACGGCGACGGCTACGGAGACGAGACCCAGGATCTCTGCCCCCAGCGCGCCGACGCGCACGGCAAGTGCACCCCGCCATCGATCGGCGCGTTGCGCTACGACGCGGGCGGGATTCGGTTCACCGCAAGCACCTCGGGGAGCGTCAAGGTCCTCGTGGAGCGCGCGACCAGCGGGCGCAAATCCGGCCACCGCTGCAAGGCCGGCGCGCACCACGGCGCGCGATGCACGGCTTGGCTGAAGGCCACGAGCAACACAGCGAAGTTTCAGCCCGGCGCGAACTCGGTCAAATTCAAAGGCAAGCGCGGGAAGTACCGCGCGACCCTCGCCTTCTCTGCGCCCGGCACGAAGAAGCTGGTCAAGACCCTGAAATTCCAGATCCGCTGACGCGACGCCGCCGCTGATCGATAGTTTTCAGCCATGAAACGCATCGCCATGCTGACCACGCTCTTCGTCCTCGCCCCGGCCGCGATCGCTGGTGCGAGCACGACATTCGGAACCGTGACCGACCAGCCGGTCTCCGACAACATCGCCAACTGCGTGATTCCCGCTGCAGCGGACTCGCGGAGCTGCACCGTCTTCCAGTTCTACTCGAACGGCCCGAGCGTAAATGCGCCCGGCGGCCTCTCGGCGCCGAGCGACGGCGTGATCACAAGCTGGCAGACGGTTATCGGCAGCGCGAGCGGGGCGAGCATCGCCGTCACGCCGCAGGTGCTCCAGCGAATCACCGGCCCCGGCGCTTTTGACCTCCACTTCCTCGCGCTCCGCCACGGAACGACGCGCGACCTCGGCACAACCGGCGGGAACAGCCCGTTCGCCGATCGGCTTCCCGTGAGCAAGGGCGACTTCATCGCCGCTCGCATCGATCTCACCAACGGCGCGCCGGGCGATGCCCCCTACAGACTGGGCCACACACCCTCCGGGAGCTCCGGAAACATCATCGCGCGGTTCCCCGCGCTCGCCGACGGATCATCTCACGATGCCGGCGGGATCATCGCGGTGAGCAACGATCTCTTCCAGCTCAGTGCAACGATCGAAGCCGATGTCGACGGCGACGGCTATGGCGATGAGACTCAAGACGCCTGCCCGCAGCGAGCAGATGTGCACACGGCCTGCCCGGCTCCGGTGATCACGGGCTTCAAGTTTGCCGCCAAGAAACTCAAGTTCACGTCGGATCGCGCCGCCAACCGGACGCTGACGATCGAGCGATCCGGCAAGGGACACAAGTCAAAAGGCAAGTGCTCCGCGAAGGCAAAGAGCGGCAAGAAGTGCACAGCCTGGAAGCGCGTGCTGAAGAAGTCGGCCGCCGTGAAGCTCGGGGCAAACTCGTACACCTACAAGGGCAAGGCCGGCAGTTACCGGGCGACCCTGGTGGTGACCAACGCCGAAGGCGTCAAAACCACCAAGACTCTGAAGTTCAAGATCAAGTCGACCAAGCAAAGGTGACCTGACGCGCGGCGCCGGGCCCGGACGGGCCCAACGCCGCTGTCAGTTCTCCCCAGAGAAATCGATCAGAGTCCGAGCGTCGCTCCAATGATCTCGCGCTGAATCTCGGATGTGCCGGCGAAGATCGTGCCCACAAGACCTGCGCGCACATGCTTCTCCATGTCGTACTCCGTGGCATAGCCGTAGCCGCCCATCATCTGCATGCCCTCGAGCGAGACGGCCTTGGCGACCTCGGTGCTCTTGAGCTTGCACATCGAGGCCTCCTTGGCGAAGACGCGATTCGGGTCGGCGTCGATCGCCGCCGCGCAGTCGTAGATCAGCAGGCGCAGGCATTCGATCTCCGTGGCCATGTCGGCGATACGGTGCTTCAAGGCCTGGAAGCTGCCGATCGGCTTGCCGAACTGCTTGCGCTCCTTGACGTAGCTGAGCGTGTCGTCAAAAGCGCGCTGGGCGATGCCCAGATAGATCGCACTGAGGATGATCCGCTCGCTGTTCAGGCCGGTCATCAACTGCATCCAGCCGCCGCCTTCTTCGCCGAGCAGCGCGGTGCCCGGCACGAAACAGTCGGTGAAGAAGATGTCGTTGACCTCGTGTGGGCCGGCGAGGGTCGGGATCGGCCGAACATCCATGCCTTCGGAGTTGTTCGGCACGACGAGCATCGTGATGCCCTCGTGCTTGGAGCCCGAGTCGTCGGTGCGCAGCACCGTGAGGATGTTGGTCGCGACCTGCGCGTTCGAGCACCAGGTCTTCTGACCGTTGATCACGTAGCCGCCGTCGACCTTCTCGGCGCGGCACTTCAGCGATCCGACGTCCGAGCCCGACTCGGGCTCGCTCATCACGATCGCTTCAGCGTTGCCGGCCGCGATGCCGCCGAGGATCTCCTTCTTCTGATCCTCGGTGCCGTGGCGCTCGATCGCGCCCTGGACGATCGCGGTGGTGCCGAACGCTGCTGCCGGAACCATCCCGCGCGAGAACTCCTCGAGAAAGATCGTCTGGTCGACGATGCTTCCGCCAGAGCCGCCGTACTCCTCGGCGATCGACACGCCCGTCCAGCCGAGGTCGCCGAGCTTCTTCATGATTCCCATGTTCGTGGGATCGGTGCCCTCGTTGGTCAGCTTGTGGCGCTGCTCCATCGTGCCGCATTCGCGCTGGGCGAAATCACGGATCGCCTCTTGGAAGGCCTTTTGCTCGGGAGTTAACTGGACCGGCATCAGGCCTCTGCCTTCACTGCCGGCTTGTACACGGTCACGACAGCGGCTCCGCCGAGGCCGATGTTGTGTTGCAGGCCGACCGTCGCACCCTCGACCTGACGCTTGTCGGCGTCGCCGCGGATCTGCCAGGTCAGCTCGCTGCACTGCGCAAGGCCAGTCGCGCCGAGCGGGTGGCCCTTGCTGATCAGGCCACCGGAGGGGTTGACGACCCACTTGCCGCCGTAGGTGGTCGCCTCTTCTTCGACGAGTTCGTGGCCGTGGCCAACCTCGGCCATGCCGAGTGCCTCATAGGTGATCAGCTCGTTGGCCGAGAAGCAGTCGTGCAGCTCTATGACGTCGACATCTTCGATCGTCAGGTCGGCCTCTTCGAGCGCCTGCGCGGCGGCCGTCTTGGACATGTCGAAGCCGACGAGGTTGATCGAGGATGCGCCCTCGAAGGTGCTCTCCATGTCGGTCACCATCGACTGGCCGGCGATCTCGACGGCCTTGTCCCAGAGGTTGTGCTTGTCGACGAAGTCCTCACTGGCGATGATCGCGACGCCCGAGCCGTCGGAGGTCGGCGAGCACTGCAGCTTGGTCAGCGGCGTGTGGATCTCCTTGGCCTCCTGAATCTCTTCGATCGTGTACTCGTCCTGGAACTGCGCGTAGGGGTTGTTGACCGAGTGCTTGTGGTTCTTCCAGCCAATCCAGGCGTAGTGCTCGGGCTTGGAGCCGTACTTCTCCATGTGTTCGCGGCCGGCGTTGCCGAACATCTGCGGCGCCGGCGGCGACTCCTCCCAGCCGCCACGACCCTCGATCATCGTCATCACGTGCTTGTCCATCGGATTCGTGCGGTCCAGGAACTTCGCGCCGAGCGAGCCCTTCTCCATCTTCTCGAACCCGACCGCGATGGCGCAGTCGGCGAGGCCACCCTTGACCGCCTGGCGTGCCATGTAGAGCGCGCTGCTGCCGGTCGAACAGTTGTTGTTGACGTTGACGACCGGAATGCCCGTGAGGCCGAGTCCGTAGATCGCCCGCTGGCCGGCGGTGGAGTCGCCGTAGCAATAGCCGACGAACGCCTGCTCAATCTCCTTGTAGTCGATACCAGCGTCTTCGAGCGCCTTTGTGCCGGCCTCGAGAACCATGTCCGGATAGTCCCACTCCTTGGAACCCGGCTTCTCGAACTTGGTCATACCGACGCCGATCACGAACGTGCGGTTGCCCTTCTGCTTGGACACGATCTGTCTCCTATGGGGTCTGGGACTCCGACGAGTCTGGGAATTGGGTTTCGCTTGTTGAGCGTTCAGCAAGTGGGATAGTAACGTGTCTCCAGAGCAATGGAAGCCGCCGCCAAAACACAGCGCCAGGAGCAGGCCGACGCCGCGCGTGCCTCACTGATCGAGGCCGCCTCGGTTCTGTTCGCCGAGCGCGGATATCACGACAGCAGCGTCGCCGAGATCGGCGCGCGGGCCGGCGTCAGTCGCGGGCTCGTCAACCACCACTTCGGTTCGAAGGAGAATCTCCTGACCGCGGTGATCGAGGCGCACATCGCCGACTGGGAACAGGGCGTCGTCGCCCCCGCAATCGCCGGCAAGCGCGGACTCGAGGCGTTGCACGCGATCCTCTTCGCGCACCTTGAGCAGGCCAAGCGGCGCCCCAAGCACATGCTCCTGCTCTACCGCCTGATGGCCGAGGCCTCCGATCCGCGCAACACGATCGACGAAGAGTTCGCGGCTCTGCACAAGCGCTGGCGCGCGCTCGGCAAGCATTGGTGGGACCAGGGCGTCGAGGACGGCGAAATCGATGCGTCGATCGACCAGGACGCCAACGCCTCCCTGATCATCGGCGGCGCGCGCGGGATCACGTTCGACTGGCTGACAGCCCCGGGGTCGTTCGACCTCGACGCCGCCTACCAGCAGTTCTGGGACATGCTGGCCCAGTACCTGACGCCGCGCTGAGCGGAGTTCAGCGCGGCGCATCTCGTGCGACTTCCCCCCGGGAGTCGCAGCTCGAGCTGCGCGGAGATTTCTAGCGGTAGACGGGCAGCTTCAAAGCCTCGGGATTCCCGTCCGTGGAGGCGTCTCCAGTCGCCACGGGCGAAGGAGCGCGAGGTGCGCCGACGGGCGCCGCTCCAGGCTGGGTACGGGCCGGGTGCTGCTGGGTCTGCGGCACGGAAGTGCCGATCAACTGATCCTGCAGAGACTGCTTCTCGGATCGATTGCGCATACGCGGAACGACGATCGTCGCCGCCAGTACCGCCACCACCACCAGTGAAAACACAACAGGGCTGAGCTCGGGCATTTTGTTCTTCCTTGATCTACGGATTGGGCTCTGGGACTAGTAACCCGAAAGAGCGAGTCGCGATTCGCTCATTCAGGTGACTACGTTGTACCGCTTCCTGACCAATCCCGCGCCAACACTGACGTTTCGTTCTAGACAGAGTGCTTGGGGTCAGTCCCCATCGACCATTTGGCCAAGCAGCCAGTTAGTTGGTAGACCGTCGCGATATCCACCCGGGACCGACCCGCGGTACAACGCGTTTTCGTCGAGAATCAGCCGACGATCGCACGCACGAGCGGCGTGAAGCCATCGGCCGTGCCGGCGCGGTTCGGGTGATAACTCTCTTCGGGGTGGAGGATGTTCAGCCCATTGATCCACTCGCTCGAGGCGCAGACGTTGTGACCCGAGAAGCGCGAATCGGAGTTGACGTAGGTGAAGCCCGCCGCAGTCGCGGCCGCCTTGATCTTCGAGTTGAGGTTGTCCTCGAGTGTGCCGAGCCTTGAGCGCTCATCGGCCGACACGCCGGTGGTGGCAAAGCAGCCCGACGAGCCGAGCACGCGCGGGTAGCTGAGGATGATGAATTTCGCCTGCGGGGCCTTCGCCTTCATTGCGGCGTAGAGCGACGAGAGATTTCCCGGCAGCACACCGTTGATCTTGTCGTTCGCGGTGTTGATGTCCGAACTGCAGTTGCGAAGTGTGCACGCGGTGATCAGGTCGCCGAACCCAATGTCGTTGCCTCCGATCGTCATCGTCGCGAAGGTCGTCGACGAACCCAGCGCGGAGAGCTGATTGTTCTTGACGTCACTCGTCTTGGCACCCGAGCATGCGACGAACTTGAGGTTCGTGTTGCCGCGCTGGTTTGCGACGAGCTGCGGGTAGCCATACGTGCTGCGGCGACAACCGACGTCGAGGTTGTAGGTCGAGTAGCCGGTCCCCTCCCCAGAGGAGTAGGAGTCGCCGAGCGCGACATAGTTTGCGGCGGTGGCGGCCGAAGCAGAAGCTGTCAGCACCCCGGAAAGCGCAAGGCCCAGCAACAGTGCGAGCGCAAACGCAAGCGCGACGAAACGTGCGGAAAGTCGGTCTTGGACGGTCAACGTGCTCCCCAGTCAATCGTTGATTCGCTGTCAGCACCGTGTGTGCGTAGCGTGATACTCCGCGCACACTAGCTGACACCGTGTCCAATAGCGAG
>JASGFX010000021.1:0-45166 GCA_047605325.1 Solirubrobacterales bacterium
ACTCATGAGTCTAGATCGCAACATCTCCGAAGCTGAGATTTTGCAATTGAGTCTTGTTTCGTGACGTCGATTCCGCTGTGATTGTGGGATGCCTCGGCGCAACACGGTGATGAAACTTCTCGGCGGCGTGCTGTACCACGTGTACAACCGCGAGGCCGATCGATCGCGGATGTTCTTCGACGATGAGGACCGTCGCTTCTTTCGTGAGTTGCTCCGGCGCCACCTGGGGAAGGAGCCGATGAAGGATGGGCGCGGACGGATCTACCGCAGCCTGCGCGGTCGGGTGCGGGTGGCTGCATTCGCCGTCTGCTGGTCGCATTTTCACCTGATCGTTTTCCAGATCGAGCCCGGCGGCCTCGATGCGCTCATGCGCTCGGTGATGAACGCGTACACGCAGTACTTCAGGAGCAAGTACGGGCGTGAGAAGCCGATGTTCGTCGCCTCCTACCGGGCTCGTCCGCTGACGTCGCGCAAGGAGAAGTTGACCTGCATCGCCTATGTCAACGAAAACCACGGAGATCACTGTTTCTGCGAGTTCTGCAGCCACGGGGTGTATGCGTCGGACGCAGGCGAGTCCCCCGACTGGCTTGACGCGAGCTCGGGCCTTGCGCTGTTCGGCGGGGTTGGGCCGTACCTCGAGCTGCTCGATCTGCGCAGGCGGCTGCGGGGGCTCCTTGCGGGTTGATCATCCACGGAGTTTCCCTCTGGGGGAACTCCGTGGAGTCCGGACCGCTTGAGCAAGGGAGTGTGACTCCACCGTTACACGTTCTGACCCGAAGCCGTGGAGTGCTCAGACGCCGGCCGTGCGTACCATCGCGACCATGACTGATGAGCAAGCGCAGATTGAGGCCGTGATCGAGGAGCTGGGCGAGGAGCACGGGCTCGATGCCGTGGAGGAGCGGTTGGCCCAGGTGGCCCCGCAGCTGCAGGGCCTGCTCGACGACGCGCTGCGCGCTGGCGGGTGGTTCGACGACGCCCACGAGTCGACGGTGCTCAAGACGGCGACGTTGCCCGATCCCGATCAGCGGATCGCCGACGTGCGGAACTTTGTGCTCGAGCAGACCCGTCTCGGGATGCTCGTAGGTGTGGCGGTGGGTTGGGAGATCGCTGAACGCCTGGAGGCCAGGCGTTCAGGATCTTGAACTGAAGCGGAGGACTACTTGTGAATCCACTCGGCGCGGTCTTTCCAGTCGTGCGCCATGAGGAGTCCGCCTGTCAGTGCCAGCGCGATTCCGGTGAAACCGTGGTGGAGCCGCCATCCTGCGACCCAAACCCGCTGCTGTTGTCTGTCCCACTTGATCATGTCCCCATCCTCCTGATGCTTCGCGCCCGTTCCTAAGCTGCCCGAACGCGATGCCTGTGATGATGCCTATATATCGGCATTTGAAAGAACACTGATGAGCAGTTCACGATTCCACAAAACACATTTTTCTCTACTTGCACTGCTGCTTGCGGCCGCGTTGCTCACGGGCTGCGGAAACAGCGCAGACAAGGGCGATTCGTCCGCGCAGGGCGAGGTCAAGGACCTTTCCGGCGCGCTCGATCAGACGTCCAGCACCGGCCCCGTCGAGGCCGCTCCCCAGACCGACGGCACTGAGGCCGAACCCGACCAGAGCGGAACCGAGTCGACCGACTTCGTGCCCGTCGATGTTTCGCTGAGGGGCGGTGGGTTCGGGGGCTCGACGCCGAAGGTCACGCACGTCCCTGCGGACTTCCTGATCATCGTCAGCGCCAAAGCCGATGACGCCGGCCCCTACAGCCTCAGCGTGATCTCGCCCAAGACGGCGCAGACGTTCAAGATCGCCTCGGGCAAATCGATGAAGATCACGCTCGACTCTCTGCGCGCCGGCCAGACGGCGCGGCTCGTCGTCGGCGATCAGACGCGCAAGATCACGGCCGACGCCGAGCCCGGGCCGTAGGCGAAACTATTCGCCCGAGGCGCCGGTGGCGCCGTCGGCATCATCGCTGGCGCCGGTCGACTCGCTCGGAGAGCCGATGTAGTTGCTCGGTCCCGAAGTGCTTCCGGTCGCCGTCGATCCGCTGGCGTTGGAGCCGGTCGGAAGACCGGGCGACTCCGTGCCGGAAGCCGGGTGGGCGGCCTGGACGCTGCGGTCTCCTGCGGTGACCGTCGTTGAGTCCTTCTCGACGACGGGCTTGCTCGGGTGCGTGTCGGCGACCGGGACCGGTGTGGCCGCGGCGGGTGCTGGTTCGGCGGTGCCGGTCGCGCCGGTCGAAGCGGTCGGGGCCTCTTCGCTGCGGGCGTCGGTGGCGGCCAGTGCAGCGGGTGCTCCGCCGGCAAGCGCCGGATCGGCCTTCAGCGGGTGAGCCTTTGCGACGACCGGCTTGGGGTCGACGTTGGCGGTCGAAACATCGTGCCTGGCGACTTGGGCGACGCCACCGGTGACGAGGGCGGCGGCGACGAGGCCGGTGCCAACCTTCGCGGCGACGGCACCGATGCCAGCTGCGGCTGCGCCAGAGGCGCCTGCGCCTGCGCCTGCGCCGGCTGCGGCGGCGGCACCCGAGGCGCCCGCGCCGGCCGAACCGGCGCCCACGGCAGCGGTCGAACCGCCGGCCGCGCTGGATCCGGCAGCGGCACTTGCGCCGCCAAAGAGCTTCAAACCGACGAGCGCCTTGAGGGCGGCGAAGGCGCCGACCGGGGCCAACATCGTCAGCTTGCGGTTGGTGTTCGAAAGTTCCTTCTTGAAGGAGCGGCAGCGCTCGCAGTCGCCGACGTGGCGACGGGCGGGAGCAGAAATCTTCTGAAGGCCCTCGGCAACGGCGCCGAGTTCCATGCGGACTTCATCACAAGAGAGGCGGCGCGATTCGGCGGCTTCGGCCAGCGAGACGCGGGCACGAACCAGCAGCGACTTGACGCTCGGGATCGTGGTGTCCATCGCCTCGGCGATCTGGTCGTACGAAAGGTCGCCCATCTCGCGAAGCATCAGCGCGGTGCGCTGGGTCTCGGGGAGACGCTTGACGTCCTCGACGAGATCCTCGAGGTCCATCTTGTCGTGGACGCGATCGGCAGTCGCGACAGCGGCTCCGCCCTCGAAGACGTCCATCGAGTCGACGCCGGTCGGGCGCGGACGACGCAGATGGTTCAAAGAACGGTTGCGGGCGATGCGGTAGAGCCACGGGCGCACATTGAGCTCGCGGTCGTCGGCCAGCATCGCGCGGTAAGCCGAGACGAAGACCTCCTGGAGGATGTCCTCGGCGTCTTCGGTCGATCCGACCATGTGACGGCAGAAGGCGAGCAGGCGGGCGCGGTAACGATCGATCAGCGTTTCGAACGCGGCTTCGTTGCCACGACGGGTGAGCGACACCAGCCGCTCGTCTGACTGCAGACGGAGGAACCGCGCGCGCGGGTCTTGGAGCAGCGCTGCGGAAGTTGAACCGGATTCGCGTAGAACAGAAGCTTCCATGTACTTACTATCGACAGAAACCCCGGTTCGGTAACAGAGTTTCGGTCGGTTTGGCCAGAAATAAGGCTACGCGAAACGTGGGATTAACAAAGGCAATTGCAGGCCCGGGTGGCGGAGTTGGTAGACGCGGCTGACTTAAAATCGGCTGTCCGAAAGGACTCGTGGGTTCGAATCCCACCCTGGGCATACTCCACGTCTCTCGAATCGCTCAAGAATGCAGACTTTCAAACGAATTCTCTACGTGCTGGCCGCGCTCGCGATGATCGCTCTCGGGGTTGCGGCATTCGACCTGCGTCTGCATGACGACCCCGACGCGCGCGCCTTCTCGAACGACGACAGCGATCAGACCATGCTGCTCGATCAGGTCGACTCGGGCTTCGACGTGCAGCCCGATGGATCGCTGATCGTCACCGAGGTTCTGAGTTACGACCTCGGCAGCGTCGACTGGCATGGGCTCTACCAGGACGTCGAGCTGACCGCCGGCTCCGACGTCGAGAGTGTTCAGGTCTATCGCCGCGACAACGGCTTCAAGGTTCCGCTCAAGCCTGGCAGCGGGATCAAGCTTGGCAAGGGCGGTGACTACGGCACCTTCGGCTACGGGATCGTCAATGACGGCACCCGGCGCCTGAGAATCGTCTGGAACATCAGCGATGACGGCCTCCACCGGTTCGAGCTTCGCTACAAACTGTCGAACGTCGCGCGCAACTACCGCGACGCATCCACGTTGCTCTGGAACGTATGGGGTAAGGGCTGGCAGACCGGCGTCACGCGAATGAACGTGAGCGTTGCCTTTCCCGGCGACATCAAGCTCTTCCACCCGCGCGCCGGTGATCTGCAGAACCGCATCGAGGACGTCGAGGTTCGGGGCGATTTCGGGACCTTCACGGTCGGCAACCTGCCGCAGCAGCGTCAGATTCAGGTGCGCGCGGCTGCCGCACCGCTCACGCGCATGCCCGAGAAGAACTCGGCGATCCTGCCCAAGCTGCGTGCTGAGCAGGCGGCGATCGACGCGCGCAACGCGAAGCAGGCCGACGAAAGCGCGGAGATCCTCGCGAAGCCGGTCTGGTGGTTCTTGATCAAGTCTCTGATCGCCGCGCTGTTTGCGCTGGCGCTCGTGGTGCTCTGCGCCCGCACGATCGGCCGCGACACCACGCAGAAGGTCTCGGCCGGCGGCACGTATCAGTACCCCCCGGAGAAGATCCCGCCGGCCGTGATCGCCAAGGCGCTCGGCGGCGCGGAAACGGAGAACCTCGTGTCGTCGACGCTGCTCGGCTTCCTCCAGCGCGACGTCTTTCGCGTGCTGCCCTCGGTCGAGAAGAAAGAGGACGTCTCGATCCGCAACAACGTCGGAGAGACGACCTTCGACGCATCGAAGGTCGAAGCGTGGGAGGCGCCGATCGCCGAACTGCTCCAGGCGGCGATCGACAAGCACCCCGAGCACTCGCCGGACTTCACAAAGCTGAAGAAGTACCTCGACGCCGACGACGCCGAGAAGAAGATCTCCGACTACGAGAGTCGCGTGAAGGCGCAGTTCACGCAATACGGTCTGAAGTCGACCTATCGCGGGCTGCTGCGTCGCTGGACCATCGCGATCTTCGCGCTGCTCGGATGGGCTATCGGGTTCGCGGTGCTTGCGGCGACCGAGGGAGGCAATGCGGCCGTCCGCTACGACGACACCAAATCCGCGCTGTTCTTTTTCGGGTTTTTCCCGCCGCTTCTCTGGGCCGCGATCGAGGGCAATGCGTTCTACCGCTATCGCGCCGATCAGGTCGACCGCGTGCGCAAATGGGAGACCTATCAGGACTTCTTCGCGAAGATGGACATGAGCCAGCAGTACCCGCTGACCGTTGAGATCTGGGACGAGGCGCTGCTCTACGCGGCCGCTTTCGGCTACGCGAAGAAGGTCATCACGAACATGCCGCGCACAGATCGCTCGGGCAATCAGATCACCTCGACCGACACCGTCGGACTCGGCTGGATGTCGGGCAACGCGATGGCGCTCGGCAGCTTCTCGAGCATGTCGTCGGGAGTCAGCGGTGTGACCGGGATGGCCAGCAGTTCGTCCTCGGGAGGTGGCGGATTCAGTGGCGGAGGCGGCGGCTGGTGAGTGCTTGCAATCGTGCTCGATCCTTGTCATGATCCGATGACATGAACCCACCGATCCAACTCACCAACGCCGGCGAGCCGCAGATCGCGGCGGATCAGATCGATTACGTCGATCTCTACGCGCGCTGGGAGGCCGGCAACTGGTCGGCGATGGAGCTCGATTTCACCCAGGACAAAGTCGACTGGAACGAGACGTTCGACGACTTCATGCGCAAGGCCGCGCGCTGGAGCTACTCGCTGTTCTTCTTCGGCGAGGACGAGGTGGCCGATCAGCTCTCTCCGTTCATCGACGCGGCGCCACTCGAAGAGCACAAGTACTTCCTGACCACTCAGCAGGTCGACGAGGCGCGTCACGCGATCTTCTTCTCGCGCTTCTTCAAAGAGGTGATCGGCGCTGGCGGCGCGAGTTATGCCGACCGCCTGAAGGCTGCCGATCCCGATCTCACATATGGCATCAAGAAAGTCTTCGAGACGCTCGGCCGCGTCACCGATCGCATGCGTGCGGGCGACCACTCGACCACGACACTCGCTCAGGCGGTGACGCTCTACCACTTCGTCGTCGAAGGGACTCTCGCCCAGACCGGTCAGCACTTCATCGCCGATTACCTCGAGCGGATGGACGCCCTTCCCGGATTTCGCGCGGGGATGGTCAACGTCGAGAAGGACGAGCAGCGCCACATCGCCTTCGGCGTCAAACTATTGGCCGACCTCAACCGTCAGGACCCGAAGGTGCGGCCGGCCGTACGCGAGATCTTGAGCGAGGTGATGCCCTACACCGTCGGCGTGTTTCGACCGCCGGACGACGACGAGCGTTACATCGAGGTCTTCGGCGAGACGTTGGTCGGCGTGGCCGTTACCGGCGCGCGCCAGCTCGAGATGCGTCTGACCGCGGCTGGCTTCGACTGTTACGGACCCGACGGCGTCCTCCCGTTCCTTGATCCCGAGCGCAGCCACGCCGAACGCGCCGAACGCGCATTCTGCATGCAGCGGGCCGGCTTCTTCAGCGGCGGCACCGAGCCCGTCAAGAACGACCCGCAGGCGCTCGCTTACTACTTCGATCTCACCGCCGCAGCCGTGTCCCCCGACAACAAGCTGAAGGCCCCGACGACGTTCGCCTGGGACTTCGCCGACGCCGATCCTTGGAGCATCAAGGTCGAGAACGGTGTCGGCACGCCCTCCGCCGGGCTTCCGGCCGATCCTGACGTCACCTTTCGCACCGATCTCGCGACTTGGATCGGGATCACCGCCGGGCACGTCAATCCGGCACGCGCGCTGATCACACGCAAGTTGCGGATCAAGGGCCGGCCGGCGACCCTGGCGAAGCTTCCGGGCGTTTTTCAGACCGACTGAGATCGCTCAGCGCAACTGCTGCAGAGAGCGGTGGTTAACGTATTGCGAAGCCTTCGCCGGATCCCTGACTTGCAGTTCTCCACGCACAAGCTCTCTCTCCGCGCACGCCGCCTGGTTCCGGGCGCGCTGCTCGCGCTGCTCGCATGCGGCGCGATCTCGGCTGCGCCCGCCGGCGCGATCGACGTCGCGTGGGACGGCGCCCCGATCACCGGGGTCAACGCCGGAGCGATCGCCACCGACGGCGCCGGTCGCGTCTACGTGCCGGTGCGCGGCGCGGGAGTCCTCTACATCTACGACAACGCACGCGGTGGCAACAAGCTGCTCGCATCGATCGGCGCGGGATATCTCCAGGATCCGGTCTCTGTCGCCGTCGACCTGCGCGGCTACATCTACGTCGCCGACGCCGCGACGAGCAAGATCGTCGCCTTCTCGCCCTACTACTGGGGCGCTCCGTACCTTGCGACCTCAGGCGCGCCCGGTCCGGCACTCGGTCAGTTCGGCGGACTGCGCCAGATCGCCGCCGACTACGAGCCGCGCATCTACTCGGCCGAGGCGACCAACGGCCGTGTGCAGGTCTCGGACCCGGCGCGCGGCGCTCTGACTTCGTTGTTCGGATTCGGTGTGACCGATCCCGGCGCGTGGGGTCCGGTCTCCGGTGTCGCGATCGACACCGCCGAACGCGTTGTCGTATCGAGCACCAGCGCAGCCGAGCCGCTTCGACTTTTCCAGCAGAACGGCACCCTCGTCGGTTCGATCGCCTCCGGTGGCTCGGGCCCCGGTCAGGTTGCCGGTCCCGCTGCGCTCGGCTTTGATCCCGTCGATCGTCTGCTCGTCGCGGACACCGGAAACGACCGCGTCGATTTCTTTGCCTCTGCCGCGGGCGGCTTCGCTTCGCTCGGCAGCTACGGATCCACTGGTTCCGGCACCGGTCAGTTCGACGAGCCGGGTTCGGTCGCCGAAGCCCCCGGCGCGCTGCTCTACGTGGCAGACAACGGCAACGGGCGGATCGTGCGCCTGCGCTACGACGACGCCGACAACGACGGTGCGATCGACGCCACCGACAACTGCCCGGGCCTGGCCAACGTTCAGCAGGGTGACGTCGACCACGACGGCGTCGGTGACGACTGTGATCCCGACATCGACGGCGATGGTCTCGCCAACGGTGCCGACGCCTGCCCTCTGATCAAGCCGTTCACCGATCGCAACAAGGACGGCTGCCAGGATCCGTTCTCGACGATCAGCCAGATCATCAAGAAGTCGAACTCGGTGACCGTGCGCGGTCGCGCCAGCGGCGGATCGCTCGGAATCGCACGCGTCGAGGTGGCGGTCGTGCGCCCGGGGCAGAAGGTTCGGTATCTGCGCGCGAATGGCACCACACGCTGGCGCGTGACACTCAGATCGAAGCGCCTCGAGCGCGGCAGATACCGGGTCTACGTGCGCGCTGTTCAGAAGCGCAGCAAGCTGATCGAGGCGCGCACGAGCGCCCGGACAAGCTTCCGAATCGCCCGCTGACTGTTACCAATTTGTGTGATCTATGTCACGCAACTGGGCTTGCACCGATATGTATACTCGCCCAGAACTTGCCGCCGAACTGGTCGCATCCCTGATGCGACTGGGCGGGGGAACCACTGCCCGAGGGCGCCATTCCAGGCGCATGAGGGCCGGGGCGAATCGGCCCCGCGTCTGACTTCAGACGCACTGCCGTAGCGCAGCTCTTTCAGCGCGAGCCCTTCAGCTAACCCCGTAGGCCCGTTCGAAAGAGAAACAAGTCTTCGTGTATTCGAAATCGCCTGCGCTCAGCGCTGAAATCAACGCATCCTTTGTGCGCCGTATCGCCATCGCCGCTGTTCTCGCGGTCGGTTTGACCGCGCTGCTTCCGCTCGGTGCCAGGGCGGCGACGAGCATCGCCAGTTCGACCGGCGGCGCCGGCTTCGTCCAGCAGCCGCTGACCGCTCCAAAGGGCGCCTTCGCGGGCAAAACCGCGACGATCGACGGGCACCTCGACGACTACGCCGGCACCGTCTCACTGACTGCTCGCCGCGGCACCAAGGGCGACTTCCTGCCGATCGGCACGGCCAGGGCCGATGCGTCCGGCGACTTCAGCTTCATCTGGAAGCCCGGCAAATCGGGCGTCTACAGCGTGCGGATCGCGCCGGCCACGAGCGGACTCTCGACCGCCAGCGTCGACTCAACGCAGGGCTCGGTCAAGGTCTACCGCCGCCAGAAGGCCACTTGGTACGGCCCCGAGTCGTACGGCAGCCGCACGGCCTGCGGCGTCAAGCTGACCAAGAAGACGCTCGGCGTCGCCCACAGGACGCTTCCGTGCGGCACCAAGGTCGAGTTCTTCCTGCGCGGCAAGCGCATAACCGTCCCGGTGATCGATCGCGGCCCCTACGCCAACGGCGCGATCTGGGACCTCACGCTGACGGCCATGAAGAAGCTCGGCAGCTCCAGCACCGAGTACGTCGGCGCGATTCCGCTCGACTAGCGCGGCGGACCCTGGTTTCAGGCGGGATTTTTGCCATCGTCTGGTCCGCCGGACCGGACGATGGAAGATTTGGTGCTTGGGGTCGGGGGGTGAGCTTGCTCGTGCGAGTCGGTGCGCCTCAGCCGTAACGCTCGCCGGTGATGGCGCGCAGCTTCTCGCGGTTGTGCGTGGCGAGCACGCGTCGGACGGTCCCGCTGCGTGAGCGCATGATCAGCGACTCAGTCGTGGCCTTCTTGCGCGGGTAGCGCACGCCCTGGAGCATGTCGCCGTCGGTCACGCCGGTGGCGGCGAAGAAGACGTCGCTGCCGGTCACGAGGTCTTCGTGGGTAAGGACGCGTTCAAGGTCGTAGCCGCCGTCGAGCGCCTGTTGCTTTTCGTCGTCGTTGCGCGCGTAGAGGCGCCCGACGAGCTTGCCACCCATGCAGTGGATCGCGGCCGCAGCGATGACGCCCTCGGGCGTGCCGCCGATGCCCCACAGCAGATCGACGGGCGAGCGCTCGGAGACGGCCATCAGGGCGCCGGACACGTCGCCGTCGGTGATGAAGCGGATGCGGGCACCAGCCTTGCGGATCTCGTCGGCGCGCGGCATGTGGCGCTCGCGGTCGAGCATGATCACGAGCACGTCGGACACGGTCTTGCTCTTCCTGGCGGCGATCAGCTCGAGGGTTTCGGAGATCGGGCGGTCGAGGTCGAGCAGGTCGGCGATCTCATCGGTTCCGGCCATCTTCTCCATGTAGACGCACGGACCCGGATCAAACATCGTTCCGCGCTCGGAAAGCGCGATCACGGAAAGCGCCGAAGGGAAGCCCTTGGCGGTGAGGGTCGTGCCCTCGAGCGGGTCGACGGCGATGTCGACCTCGGGCGGGGTGCCGTCACCGATGTGCTCGCCGTTGTAGAGCATCGGAGCTTCGTCCTTCTCGCCTTCGCCGATCACGACCACACCGTTCATCGGGACCGACCCCAGCACGAATCGCATCGCGTCGACGGCTGCCTGGTCGGCGGCGATCTTGTCGCCGTGACCAACCCAGCGGGCGGCGGCCAGCGCGGCGGCTTCGGTGACTCGAACGAGTTCGAGCGCGAGGTTACGGTCGGGGTGGCCTTCGGCGGCGTGGGGCATACCTTCCATGGGCGGGCAGACTAGCGCGGCGATTGCGCACGAAGCGGCACGGATCCGTATGATCGCGGCATGAGTTGGATGATCGTCGCCTTCGACGATGACACCCTCGCTGCGGTGCTCGATGACGCTCGCGTGCGCTCGCTGGACGAGAGTCGCGACTTCGTGCTGGTGACGCCCCGATCGGCCCGCTGGGGAAACGAATCCTCGCCCGACGAGGAGTATCTCGACGAGTTGGAAGCGCGCGTCGACGTGTTGCGTTCGGAGGGCGTCGAGATCGAACACGAGTGGGTGGCCGGCGAGGATCTCGAGGCCGAACTGATCGAGGTCGGCAGTGCTCACGAGATCGACGGTGTGGTGATCGCCCACCACAATCCCGGCGAGGCGATCCCCGATCCCGAGGCGTTCGACGACGCGATCCGTGAGGCGCTCGGTCTTCCGCTCGACGTAATCTCCCTCGAGTGAGGTTGTTGCTGGTCAGGCATGGGGAGAGCGAATGGAACGCCGCCGGGCGGCTCCAGGGCCAGGCCGACCCACCGCTCTCAAAGCTGGGACGTCACCAGGCCGCGCACGCCGCCGCGCGACTCGTCGATGAGGGCGTCGACGCGATCGTCTCGTCCGACCTTGAACGCGCCGTGCACACCGCCTCGGCGCTGGCCGGCAGCGTCGGCCTCAACGTGATCACGCGCGAGGATCTGCGTGAAGTCGATCTCGGCTCCTGGACGGGGATCTCCCGTGAGCAGGTCGAGCGCGACGAACCCGAACTCTGGCGCCGCTGGCGGATCGAGGGCGTCGAGGGCTGGGAAGGCGGCGAGAAGTACGCCGACGCGATGGTGCGGATCGGCGGCGCGATCTCCGCGATCGCCAGCGAATACGAAGGCCGCACGGTCGTCGCCGTGTCGCACGGCGGGTCGATCCGTCTTGCGACCTGTCACCTGCTCGGAATGCCAGCGAGTGAGCTCGGCCGGATCATGTCGATCGGCAATGCGTCGATCACGGAGTTCCTCGTCGAGCCCGACGGCACAGGCCGGCTCGTGCGCCTGAACGACAACGCGCACCTGATCGCCGCGACGACGGCCGACGACCTCGAGCCGATGGCGACGACCGAGTTCGACTCGATCGCCTGAGCGCACGGCCGGCGCGTCGATCAGACGCGCAGGGTGCGAAGCGCGCCGTCGAGGCGAACGAGCTCGTCGAGCATCGCGTCGGCGGCGCCGTCGTTCAGCTCGTTGTTCTGGAACTGTCCGTCGACGATCTGCTTGGTGAAGAACGAAATGTTCACCGCCGACTGGGAGATCAGCACGCCGAGACAGCTGAGCGGGATGCGTGCCTCGTTGGTGCTGCGCGTGCCGGCCGAGATGCCGCCGTAGCTGACGAAACCCGCCGCCTTGTGCTTCCACTCATTCGAGAGGTAATCGAGCGCGTTGATCAACGAGGGCGGGGTCGTGAAGTTGTATTCCGGAGTGACGAACACGAATGCGTCGGCGGCCGAGACGGTCTTCGACCATGCCTTTGTGTGGTCGTACTGATACTGCTGCAGGCGCGGGTGGTGGGGCTCGTCGATCAGCGGGAGTGCGATCTCCTTGAGGTCGGCTACTTCGACGTCGAACTTGCCGTGCGCCTTGGCACGCTCGATGAACCAGTCGGCTACAGGTTGACCCGCGCGGCCGTCGCGGACGCTGACGATGATGATCAGAAGTTTGGGCATGGCGGTCAATTTAGGTCACTAATGGGTTTTGTCGTCCTCAGAATCCTGGTCTTTCGCTGAGAGAACGATCAAACTCACGAAGTATGAACTGGCTCAGCAGTGGAACCGCAAAGGCATACCTTCCGAAGCGATTCTTGTAGATCAGGCCTTGCTCTCCGAGGGTCACAAGCATCTGGCTTGCGTGACTCGCCGAGAACGCCTTCTCGAGGACACCGGACTGGACCAGTTCTTTGGATTTCGCCACGAGGTCGTTGATCGAAAACTCTTCTTCGGGGCTCTCAAGATTCGCCACAACAAACAGCAAGTCGCGCTGGCGATCGGTGGCACGGCCCCAACGACCGGCGAAAAAATCACTGTCGAGCTTTCGCTGGATGGCCTCTACGGGAACTGAAGGCTGTTCGTCCGCTGTGAGTTTCTGGATGAAGACGTCGTACACCTCTCGGCAGATGAATTGGATGAAATACGGGTAGCCCCCCGACTGAGTGCAGATGGTCTCTACCGATTCGTCGCTCAGTTGCAGTGGCGACTGCGCTGCCTCGACAGGTTTGCGAATCGCATCGCGACTTGCGTCGTCGTCGAGCCGGCCAAGCGTGACAACGCGAAACATTCTTTCGGAGTAAGTGCGTGCGTCTACGAGCTTCGGGAAGAGCGTCGGCAGGCCGGTGAGGACGAGCATGAACGGGACGCCCTTTTTCTGGATCGATTGAAAGACGTCCAGCAGTACTGAGAGCGGGAATTCGTCGGCATCTGCATTGTCGGCGAGATTCTGTGCTTCGTCGTAGGCAAATATCACGCGCGGATGACCAGCGAGTTGGAGTTGATTTGCCGCAAACTCCAGCGCGGCCTTCAGTTTGTCGACCACGAGCCCCGGCGTGTGTTCGTAGATTGCCGCAAGCACGTTGTAGGTCAAGTGTGTTGCGTCTACTGCCGTGGACGAACCAAAGCCCATGCCAAGGGTTTTCGTTTCTCCGATCTCGATCACAGAAGTGATGGTCGACAGGTCGGCCAGCAGCCGCATCGACAGGTTTGCCTCGGTGACGCTGGCCGATTCCGACATGTCAGTCCCGGCCCAGAGCCAACCCTCGGTGATTGCTCGCGGCTTGAATCGCTCAAGCAGAACGGTCTTGCCCACTCCCCGCAGTCCAGTCAACACGAGGTTCTCCAAAATCGTGTCTTGTTCTAGAAGTCGGTCGAATTCCCGAAACTGCTCTTCGCGTCCCGCCAAGTGCGGCGGCATGTGCCCCGCCCCGGGGCGGTAGGGGTTTTTGAAATCAACTTCCATGGTCTTGAATCCCCATATCTAAATTTATACTCATGACTAATTTTAGCAGTCGGACGTACCATATGTGGATCTCCGGCCGCTGGGTTCCCGACGTGCTTGGTCGGGGCACCTAGACTTGCGCCATGGACCTGCGGGACACGCCTGGGGAGGCGAAACTTCGCGAAGAGATCCGTGGTTGGCTCGAGGCCAATCACACTCCCGGCATCTCGCGGGAGGATTGGTACAAGGTGCTGGCCGACTCCGGCTGGGCCGCTCCGCTCTGGCCCGAGCGGTACGGCGGCCGCGGTGCAAGCGCGTCCGAGGCGATCATCTTCAACCAGGAGCGCGCGCGGATCGGCGCCGAGCCGCCGCCGCGCGGAATCGGTGTGCCGATGGCCGGTCCGACGATCATCACGCACGGCACCGAGGAGCAGAAGGAGCGCTTCCTTGCCCCGATGCTGCGCGGTGAGGAGATCTGGTGCCAGCTCTTCTCCGAGCCCGGCGCCGGCTCTGACCTCGCGGCGATCCAGACGCGCGCCGAGCTGCAGGGCGAGACCTGGCACGTCACCGGCCAGAAGGTCTGGACGACCCACGCCCAGCTCGCGCGCTGGGGCATCCTGATGGCGCGCCACGACGCCTCGCTGCCCAAGCACGCCGGCATCACCTACTTCATCTGCGACATGCAGGCCCCCGGCGTCGAGATCGTCCCGCTCAAAGAGATGACTGGCGAGGCTGTGTTCAATGAGGTCTTCCTGAGCGACGTCGAGATCCCGGATGACCTGCGCGTCGGCGCGGTCGGCGAGGGCTGGA
This sequence comes from Solirubrobacterales bacterium, assembly GCA_047605325.1. Taxonomy (GTDB): domain Bacteria; phylum Actinomycetota; class Thermoleophilia; order Solirubrobacterales; family JACPNS01; genus JACPNS01. The sequence continues at coordinate 14,260 of JASGFX010000021.1, forward strand.
AGGTGTCGATGACGACGCTCGCCAACGAGCGCATGGCGCTGGGCCTGGGCGGGCTCGGCGGCTCCAGTGACGACGCCGAGATCGACCTCGCAGAGGCCGACGCCGAATCCTCGCTCGAGACGATGGGCAAGTTCATTGCCCGCGGACCGCGCGCGCTGATCGAGCTGACCGAGCGAGCCGGGGTGCTCGACGATCCGTTGATCCGCGACGAGCTCGCCCGCGTCTACACGATGTACGAAGTCAACCGCTTCACCGGCTATCGCGTGACCAGCGCGCTGATGAAGGGTCAGAACCCCGGCGTCGAGGCCTCGACCGGCAAGCTCTCCTACAACCTGCTGGTCCGGGCCGTCGCCGACTACATGATCCGGATCGCGGGTGTTGGCGCGCTCGGGGCGCCCGATGACGACAAGCTGCTCAAAGTCGCGGAACGTCTGAATCTCGTGGTTCCCGCCACCTCGATATACGGCGGGACCGACCAGATCCAGCGCAACATCATCAGCGAGCGTGTGCTGGGCATGCCCAAGGAGCCGCGAACCGACGCCGAGCAGCCGTTCTCGGAGATCAAGAAGGGCGGCTGAGGGGTGGACTTCGCATTCAACGACACCCAGCTCGAGATCCAGGAGGGCGCAAAGCGCCTGATGGCCGAGACCGCCTCGCTCGATCAGATCGTCGCGCTGGCGGCGACCGAACGCGGCTGGGACCCCGATGCCTACAAGCAGATCGCTGAACTCGGCTGGACCGGCCTGCATGTTCCGGAAGAGCACGGCGGCGTCGGCCTGACGTATGTGGAGCTGATCGTCGTACTCGAGCAGATGGGGCAGGTGCTCTATCCGTCGCCGTTCTTTGCCAGCGTCTGTCTCGCCGCGAACGCTTTGATCGAGGGCGCGAAGGCCGCGCCGCTTTCCGACGACAATGCAGCGCTGCTTGCGGCGATCGCATCGGGAGAGCAGACCGCGACGCTGGCCTACACCGAACCCGGCGGCCGCTATCGCCCGCCCGACGTGAAGCTCACTGCGCGCGCAGATGGAGGCGACCTGCTGCTCGCCGGCACGAAGAACTACGTGATCGACGGCCACACCGCCGATGCGGTGGTTGTCGTCGCGCGCACCGGCGAGGCCGACGGTGAGATCGCGCTGGTCGCGGTGCCGGGCGATGCTCCGGGCCTCACACGCACGCAGGCCCACTCGGTCGATCCGACCCGGCGGCTCGCGACGCTGCGCTTTGACGACGTGCGCGTACCGGCTTCCGCCGTGGTCGGTGATGGCTGGCCGACGCTCAAGGCGACGATGGAACTCGGCGCCGTGGCGCTCGCGGCCGAGTCGCTCGGATCTGCCCAGCACTGTTTTTCCACCGCGCTCGCCTACACCAAGGATCGCTACCAGTTCGGCCGCCCGATCGCATCTTTCCAGGCCGTCAAGCACATCTGCGCGGATCTCCTGATGGCCGTCGAAGCGGCGCGCAGTGCCGCCTACTACGCCGGGTGGGTCGCCGCCGAGCAACGCGAGGAGTTGCCACAGGTCGCACCGCTTGCCAAGGCGCAGGCGTCGGAGTCGTTCTGGGAGACGGCGCGCGCGAACATCCAGCTCCACGGCGGGATCGGCTTCACCTACGAGCACGAGGCCCACTACTACTACCGCCGCGCAACCTCGAGCCGCGCCCTGCTCGGCGACACGAGCTTCAACCGCGAGATGCTGCTGCAAGGGCTCGGCGTCCGCCCGGCCCGCGTCTGACTCAGCGGGTGATCCGGAAAATGTTGCCGGCGACGGTTTTGTCTGAGCCGCTGGCGATCAGTCGAACGCGATAGCGGCCCGGCGCAAGCGCCCGCCCGCGAGCCCGCCCGCTGAAGTAGATCGTCGAGCGCCCGGCCGGGAGCTTGATCGTGGTCCAGGCGGAGACCCGGCGCGCGGCGTGCCCCCGGTCGAGTCGCTCGACGCTCAGGCGCACGCTTGTGGCAGATGCGAGCGTCGCTTTGAACTTCGCGGCAGCGTGCAGCTTGTGCGTCGAGAAGGTCGGGCCGCTGCGCAGTGGGCGCAGTTTGCCCGTGGACAGAGCCGAGAGCTTCGGGTCTGCCGGCGGCGTCTCGCCGTCTCCGACCGGAGCCGTATACGTGACGACCACCGACTCGGCGCCGACGCTGCCCCACTCGTCGACACAGCTGACCTCAATCGTGTTTGCCCCGAGCGCAAGTGCGACCGAGACGCCGGAGGTCGTCGCCGCGGTCTCGCCCTGGATGCTGCAAGTTGTGCCATCCGGTATCGCTGCCGAGCCGTCGACCAGGAAGCTGACCACTGTGGTCGGTGTGTTGCTCGCACTACCACCGGCCGGCGATACGACCGAGACGGCCGGAGCCTGCACCCGCACGACGGAGAGAGATTCGCTGCCCGCGCCGAACGCATTCGTGCAGGTGACCGAGATCGAGTTCGCGCCGAGCGCAAGCGCGACCGGTGTGCCCGATGCGGTGGCTGTCGCGGCGCCGGCCACGCTGCAAGTCGTGCCGGCCGGAATCGTCGCCGTGCCGTCGACGGTGAAGCTCACGTCCACGGCGGGCCGGGAGGTGTTCGAGCCGTCCTGCGGCGCGCTGAGAGCGACGACGGGTGGATTGCCGCGGGTCACGGTGACCGAGTCGGAATCGGTTCCGAACGCATTGGTGCAGCTGACCTCGATCGAGTTGGCGCCGAGGCCCAACACGACAGAGTTGCTCGAGGTCGCAGGCACCGGATCACCGGCCACTGAGCACGTGGTGCCGGGCGGGATCGCGCCCGCGCCATCGACAGTGAACGCGAAGTCGATGCCCGCGGCTGCGGTGTCGAGCTGGTCCGATGGGGAAGTGATCGTCACCGCCGGCCGGTTCCCTCGGTTCACGGTGATCGACCGCGAACTCACGTCGAAGGCATTGGCGCAGCTCACGACGATGACGTTCGCGCCGAGCGCCAGCCCGATTGTGTTGGCGGCGGGATTGCTCGAGGCAGCGCCGCCCACAATGCACGAAGTGCCGGCCGCGAGAGTGCTCAAGCCGTCGACGGTGTAGGTGAGGTCGATCGACGCCGCGGTGGTGTTCAGGCCACTCGCGGGCGCGGCGATTGCGATGCTCGGAGCGGCTCCGCGATTGACCGTGACGCTCGTCGACTCCGATCCGAAGTCGTTCGCGCACGAGACCACGATCGCGTTTGCTCCCTTCGCGAGCGCAACGGTGTTCGTATTCGGATTCGTTGAGCTCGCGCCGTTGACCGTGCAGGTGGTCCCGGCCGGGATCGACGAAGCCCCACCGATCCTGTAAACGACGTTGCTCGTCGACGCAGTTGTGTTCAGTCCGTCGGCGGGCGAGATGATCGTCACCGTCGGCGCGTCACCGCGGACAACCGTCACCTGGGCGGAGTCGGAGGCGAATGCGTTGCTGCAGGCGACCGTGATCGTGCTGGCGCCGTAGGCCAGCGCGAACGTGTTGTTGGCGCCGCTCGTCGACGCCGCTCCGCCGACGGTGCATGACGTGCCGGCCGGGAGCGACGTGCTGCCGCCGATCGTGTACGCGACGTTCACCGCAGTGGCATTGGTTTTCAGCCCGCTCGCCGGAGCGGTGATCGCCACCGCCGGCGCGGTTCCGCGCTCGACGTGGACCGTCGTGCTCGCCGCGCCGAATGGGTTCGCGCAGCTGACCGTCAGCGCATTGATTCCGAGGCTCAGTGAGACGTTGTTGGTGCTCGCGCTCGTCGCCGGCGTCCCGGCGACGCTGCAGTTCGTGCCGTTGGGGATCGACGCAGCACCGTCGACGGTGAACGACACGTTGATCGTGGAGGCGACGAGCTTGAGGTTGTCGACCGGCGCGATCACGGTGACCTCCGGCGGCAGGCCCCGGTAGACGACGATCGATTGAGTGTCATCGCCGAGGGTGTTCGAGCACGTGACCTCGAGCGTGTTGGCTCCGAGCGCCAGCGGCACCGAGTTGGCGGTCGCACTGCTCGTCGGCGATCCGCCGACCGCGCAACTCGTGCCGTTCGGGATCGACGCCGTTCCGTTGACGGTGAACGCGACGTTGACGGCGGAGGCGGTTGTGCTGAGCCCGCCGCTCGGCGCGGTGATCGCGACCGTGGGGCCGCTTCCGCGCACGACCGTCACCGATCGAGCGTCGGAGCCGAAGACGTTCGAGCAGGCCACGGTGATCGTGTTCGAGCCGGTGGCGAGCGCGACGGAGTTGGTCGCTGGGTCGCTGGTCGCGGCGCCGCGAACGGTGCAGGTCGTCCCGGATGGGATCGAAGCCGCGCCATTCAGCGAGAAGGCGACGTTGATGCTGGCGGATGACGTCAGAGTGCCGTCGACGGGCGCCGCAATCGCGACGATCGGCGTCACTCCGCGCGTCACCGTGATCGCGGAGCTCGCGCTTCCGTAGTCGCTGGAGCAGGCGACGCTGATCGTGTTCGCGCCGATCGCCAGCGCGACGGTGTTTGTCGATGCGTCCGAAGAAGCGACCCCGCCGACCGTGCAGTTCGTGCCAGCCGGAATCGACTGCACGCCGTTGACCTTGTAGGTGACGTTGACCTGGGCAGCTGTCGTGTTCATGCCGTCTGCCGGCGAGGCGATGGCCACGACCGGTGGGTTCCCGCGACTCACGCCAACCCGGGCGCTACCGGACCCGAATGCGTTGGAGCAGGCGACGCTGATCGTGTTCGCGCCGATCGCCAGCGCGACCGAGTTTGCTGACGCGCTCGACGAAGCGGCCCCGCCGACCGTGCAACTCGTGCCGGCCGGAATCGACTGCACGCCGTTGACCTTGTAGGCGACGTTGACCGACGCTGCCGTCGTCTTCAAACCATCGGTGGGTGAAGCGATCGCCACCGTCGGCGGGTCGCCGCGATTGACCGTCACGGCCCCGCTCCCGGTCCCGAACTGGTTGGTGCAGGCGACGCTGATCGTGTTCGCGCCGAGCTGCAGAGGCACAGGATTGGTCGTCGCGCTGATTGTCTCCGCGCCGCCCACGGTGCAGGTCGTCCCGCTCGGGATCGACGGCGCGCCATCGACAGTGAAGCCGACGTTCGCGGAGGCCGCGGTCGTGTTGAGATTGTTGCTCGGCGCCGTCATCACCACGACCGGTGCCGCGCCGCGGTTGACCGTCACGGAGCTCGACCCGCTGCCGAAAAGGTTCGTGCAGGTCACGACGATCGCGTTGGCGCCTACTGCGAGCGTGGCGCTGTTGGCGGTGGCGCTGCTCGACGTCGTCGCGCCGACCTTGCAGGTGGTGCCGCTGGGGATTTCGGCGACGCCGTTCACGGTGTAGGCGACGTTGACGCTGGCGTTCTGCGTGTTTGCGCCCTCGGAGGGTGAGCTGATCGCGACGACCGGCGGCGTTCCGCGGCTAACTGTGACCGACGATGATGCGGTGCGTCCGACCGAGTCGGTGCAGGTGACAGTCAGCGTGTTCGCTCCTGTGCTCAGCGCGATCGTCGATCCGCTGGCCGGAGTGCAGTTCGGGGTTCCGACGTCATCCGACGCTGTGTAGTTGAGCTGCGTCGTGGCCGATGTCGTGCCCGAACCATTGACCGGAGCGGTGATCGAGATCGTCGGCGGGTTTGCGTCGCGCATGACCGTGACGCTGGCTGAACCCGAGTTGCCGGCGTCGTCGAAACACGTGACGACGATCGTGTTCGCACCGGCGCTGAGCGCCACGCTCGCGCCGCTGGTGATCGAGCAGCTCGCGACCCTGATGTTGTCACTCGCCGTGAAGCTGACCGGAATCGTTGCGGCGGTTGTGACGATGCCCGAGGTCGGTGACGAAATCGAAACCACCGGATTGGTGGCGACCGAACCGGTGTCGAACCCCTTGGCGTGGATCGCGTCGACGATTGCATTGGCGGTGACGCTCGCGCCGAGCGGGGTGTTGTGCAGGGCGATGCCCGGATACGTGAGACCCGACTGGTACGTGTGCGGGTTCATCCAGCGATCGCTCCAGTTGGTCTCGCAGGCGGTGTGCGAGCTGCCGGAGATCCCCTGCATGTCGACGAAGTGGGCGTAGTTCCCAGCCACGGAGGAGTTGAAGGCGTTGACATCGTCGATCATCGCCTGGCGGACGCCGTCTTCCCATGTGGCGTAGAGCGGGGCGTCGGTCGCGGTCAGCCAGACCTCGCTGCTGAAGCACTGCGATCCGGAGGGCTTGAAAATCCGCGGCTTGCCGACCAGAAGAATCTTGGCGTTCGGCGCGAGCTGGTGGATCTTCGTCAGCGCGGCCGCGATCTTCGACTTCGAGATCGCGACGTAGCTGGGGATCTGGTTGACGCCATTGACGAGATATGTGTCGGTGCAGTGGTTCGGGATTGCCCAAGGCGTCTCTTGCGGATAGTCGCGGTTGTGGAAGAATGCGTCGACGGCCGGTTGGTAACCGCTGCAGTCGTAGGCGATCTTCCCGAAAAACGCTTCGTTGTTGCCGGATCCGACGATCACGAGGTCTTCGTTGCCGTTGATCGAGTTGTACTGCGGCGGGATCGCGGCGCCGTTCGGACCGGTCCAGCCGTTGGTGAAATTGTCGGTCGTGGTGGCGTTGCAGGTGGCGTTGACCCAGGTGCCGTGAGACACCCGCGCCATCGCCAGTTCCGGATATCCGCCCGTCGACTGCCCGCAGTCTGCGATCGATCCGGGGACCTGTGGTCCCAGCCACTGACCCGAGGCGAGTGAGTCGCCGAGCGCGACCACGCGCCCGAGCGTTGCCGCCGAGGACGTCGCGGGTGCGGGGAGCGCAAGCATCGCCGTGAGCAAGGCGGCCAGAACGGCTGACCTGATCACCGCCGGCATGTTGTTCTGACCGCGCTCCAGCCACATGGTCAGCGAGCGATTCGGAAGGTTTTCCCGGTGAGTGCCGCGGTGAGATCTCTGGAATCGACGCGCACGCGGTAGCTGCCCTTGCTCAGGGCTTTGCTGCCGCTGCGCCCGCTGACGTGGATCGTCGAACTGCCCGCGGGGAGCGCGAAGACGTAGCTGCTGGTCGCGGCCTTGCTCGTGGTGCAACGCTTGGATTTCGCCACCGACTTGGCGGTCGCCTTGCAGCCGGACGCGGTCTTCCTGCCGTCGACCAGCCGGTCGAGACGGAGGCTGATCGTCGCTGCCTTGGAGAGCGTGATCTTGAACGTACCGCCGCCGCTGCGCTTGCCGGTCGCGAAGGCGGCGCCGCCGCGCGATGGCTTGATCTTGTTCGGGCCGATCGGGCCGAGCTTGGCGGTGAGCGGGGTTTCCTCCGGGGTGCGGGGTTTCTCGACGGTCCAGGTGACGGCGCCGTAGTGGCTGACGTTGCCGGCCGCGTCGATCTGGCGGACCGAGAAAGCGTGCGTGCCGAGCGCGAGGCCGGTCAGCACCAGCGGGTTGCCCGAGCAGGGCCCGAACTCTGCTTCGTCCAGTTTGCACTCGAGCGTCCCGCCCGGCTCAGTGGCGGCGTAGCTGATCGTCTGTGTGGTGGAGGTCGTCGTGTTTGCCACCGGATTGCTGCGGACGACCGTCGGCGGGGCCGGTGCGACGGTGTCGACCGTCCAAGTGACCGAGGCGGGGTCGCCCTTGACGTCGGGGTCGAAAACGCGAACCTGACGGACCTGGAGGGTGTGCATGCCGTCGCCGAGGTTGAGGTCGATCGGACTCGCCGGGCAGCCCGACCACGCCGCCGCGTCGAGCTTGCATTCGAGGTGGTTGTCGCCGGTGCCGGAGTAGCTGAAGGTCTGGGTCGCCTGGTTGGTGGGGTCGACGCTCGAGGCGCGGGAGAGTGTCGGCGGGGCCGGCGCATCGCCGATCGTCCATGAAACAGAAGTCGCCTCGCTGACGCGGCTGAATTGGTCGACCTGGACCACCGAGTAACGGTGTGCGCCGTTGCCGAGTCCTGTGAGTGTCACCGGGCTGACGGGACAGATCACGTAGGTCGCGTCGTCGAGGCTGCAGATGAACACGCCGCCGTCTTCTCCGGAGTACGTGATCGTCTGCGCGCTGGAGGTCGTCGGGTTCTCCGTCGGTGACGTGCGCGTGACCGTCGGGGCGTCGGGGCCATTCGGGTCGACGGTCCAACTGATCGTGGCCACCGCACCGATGTTGCCTGCGGCGTCGATCTGCCTGACCGAATAGCTGTGAGACCCCTCGGCGAAGTCGTTCTTGGTCGTCGGGCTCGAGCAGAGAGCCCAGGCGTCAGAATCGGCCTTGCATTGGAAGGTTCCGCCCGCCTCGGCTCCGCTGAACGTGATTGTCTGCGACGAAGCGGTTGTGGTGACCCCGTTGGCCGCGCTGCCCGTGACGGTCGGTGCGGCAGGCGCGATCGTGTCGACGATCCAGGTAACGGTGCCGGGAGCGCTGATGTTGCCCGCCGAGTCGGTCTGCGTGACCGAGTAGGTATGCGATCCGTTCGCGAGTCCGTTCAGGGTCACCGGGCTGCTCGTGCAGACGGCGTAAGACGCGTCGTCGAGCTTGCACTGCATCGTGCCGCCGGATTCGGAGGCGGCGTACGCGATCGTCTGTGAGGTCGACTGCGTCGAACTCGCGGTCGGCGCGGTGCGCGTCACCGTCGGCGCGGCCGGTGCGCCGTTGTCGACCGTCCAGCTGACGGTGCCCGCCGGGCTGACATTGCCCCACGCGTCGGTCTGCGTCACGTAGAAGGTATGGGTGCCGCTGGTCATGCCGGTGAGGGTGACCGGGCTGCTCTGACAGGGGGCGTATGCGGCGATGTCGAGCTTGCACTGGAACGTGCCGTCGGCCTCGGCGCCGAGATAGGAGATCGTCTGGGTGATCGACGATGTCGGGTTGGCGGTCGGCGCGGTGCGCGTCACGGTCGGCGCAAGCGGCGCGACCGTGTCGAGTTCAACCGTCCAGCTCGTGCTGCCGACGGCGCCGACGTTGGTCGCCCTGTCGGTCTGGCGAACCGAATACGTGTGCGCGCCGACGCTCAGCCCGGAGAGCGCGACCGGGCCGGTCGGGCATGCCGCCCACGCGGCGTTGTCGAGCTTGCACTCGACGGTGCCCTCGAGCTCGGGCGGGGTGAAGGAGATCGTCGCGTCGCGGTCGTAGGTCGGGCTCGTCGCGGGACTTGTGCGGGTGACCGTCGGCGCGGTCGGCGCGACCGTGTCGACCAGCCATGCAACCTGCTTGCCGGGGCCGATGTTGCCGGCGGCATCGACCTGACGCATGCCGTAGTTGTGGTTGCCCTCGCTTAGCCCCGAAAGCGTGAACTGAACCTCGGCACCGGCCGGACAGGTGGTCCAGGCGGCCGAATCGAGTGAGCACTGGAGCGTGCCGCCGGACTCGGCGGGGTGGATCTTGATCTGGGCGAAGTTGACATTCGAGATCGCGGGCTGGCCGAACTCGTAGTCGGGGATCAGCGGCGCGACCGTGTCGACCGTCCAGCTCGCCGTCGCGGCGGGACTGACATTGCCGGTCGAGTCCGTCTGAGTCACGTAGAGCGTGTGCGAGCCGTCGCTGAGGTTCGTGAGCGTCGCCGGGCTCGCCGAGCACGCCGAGTACGAACCACTGTCGAGCTTGCACTGCCACGTGCCACCGCTCTCGGTCCCGCTGTAGCTGAACTGCTGTGATTTCGAATTCGTCGGGTCGGCGGTCGGGCTGGTGCGCAGAAGGGTTGGTTTGCCCGGCGGGATCGAGTCGACGGTCCAGGTGACAGAGCCGGGCTGGCTCGTGTTGCCGGCTGCGTCGGTCTGCGTGATCTGCACGGTGTGCGAACCCTCCAAGAGCGAGCCGAGCGTGAAGGGAGTGGCCTGGCAGGCGCCATATGCGCCGGTGTCGATCTTGCACTGCGTCGTCGCGCCAGCTTCGAGCCCGCCGTAGGAGATCGTCTGCGAGGTTGAATTCGTCTGCGTTGCCGTGGGACTGGTGCGGGTGATCGACGGGGCCGCCGGCGGAGTCGTGTCGACGATCCATGTGACGCTGGCGACCGAGCCGATGTTGCCCGCCGCATCGGTCTGACGCGCCGAGACGGTGTGGCTGCCGTCGCCGAGGCTCGTCACGGTGATCGGGCTGGTCGGGCACGTCACCCAGTTGCTGTCGTCGAGCTTGCAGGTCAGCACACCGCCGGCCTCGTTCGCGCTGAGCGAGAGGGTCTGGGCGTTCGAGTTGGTCGGGCTTGCCGTCGGGCTCGTGCGCGAGAGCGTCGGCGACGGTGGCGGTGTCGAGTCGATCGTCCAGCTGAATGAGACGTCCGGAGTCGTCTGGCCGCTCTTCGTCGCGTGGACGCTGAAGGTGTGGGGTCCGTCGGCGAGCCCGGAGTACGTCTTGGTCGATGTGCAGGCCGCGAATGCGGTCGAGTCGAGCTTGCATTCGTAGGTCGTGCCGGACGTCTCAGTCGCCGCAAAGCCGAAGGTGGCGCTCGCGCTCGTCGACGGGTTTGACGGGCCGCTCGAGATCGAGACGGTGAAGCCGCTCGGATCGACGGTCCAGGTGGCGGTGCCCGCAGCGCTCACGTTGCCGGTCGCGTCGGTCGCGGTCACGTAGTAGGTGTGCGAGCCGTTCGAGAGGCCGGTCAGGGTGACCGGACTGGCCGGGCACGCGGCGTAACTGGCCGAGTCGAGCTTGCACTGGAACGTGACGCCGGACTCGGAGTCGCTGTAGGTGATCGTCGCGGTGCTGAAGGCGGTCGTGCCAGACGGCCCGGAGACGATCGGGGTCGGCGGCGGCGTGACGTCGACCGTCCAGCCAGCGGTCCCGGCCGCGCTGATGTTTCCGGCGTCGTCGGTCTGCGTGACGTAGTACGTGTGCGATCCGCTGGTCAGGCCTGAGACCGTGACCGGGCTCGATCCGCAGGCGGCGTACGAACCACTGTCGAGCTTGCACTGGAACGTGCCGCCAGCTTCGGAGCCCGCGAAAGTGAGCGTCTGACTGGCGGAGTTGGTCGGGTTGGCGGTCGGGACCGTGCGCGTCACCGTCGGCGCGCCAGGAGCGGTCGTGTCGACGGTCCAGGTCATGGTGGTGGCCGAACCGACGTTGCCAACGGCGTCGGTCTGCGTGACCGAGTAGGTGTGGGTACCCGCGGCGAGGCCGGTCAGGGTGATCGGGCTGGCGGTGCAGGCTGAGTAGGCGGCGCTGTCGAGTTTGCACTGGAAGGTGCCGCCGGCTTCGGCGCCCGAGTAGGTCAGCACCTGAGTTGTGACGTTCGTGGTCGTGGCCGTCGGGTTCGTCCGCGTGACGGTCGGCGCTCCCGGCGGCGTGACGTCGACCGTCCAGGTCACCGATCCGACTGCGCCGATATTTCCGGCCGCGTCGGTCTGGCGCACGTAATAGGTGTGCGAAGCAGTGGTCAGACCGCTGAGGCTGGCCGGACTGCTCGGACAGCTCGCGTAGGCCGCCGAGTCGAGCTTGCACTCGAGCGTGCCGCCGCTCTCGGCGCCGACGAAGCTGATCGTCTGGGTCGGAGAGTTCGTCGGCGACGTGTTCGGACTGACGCGGGTGACGGTCGGGGCGAGTGGTGCGGTGGTGTCGACGGTCCATGTGACGGTCGCGGCGGGACTGACGTTGCCGGAGCCGTCGGTTTGGGTCACCGAGTAGGTGTGCGCCCCGGCGGTGACGCCGGAGATCGTGATCGTGCCGCCCGAGCACGACGCGTAGGCCGCATTGTCGAGGCGGCACTTGAACGTGTAGCCGGATGTGCCGGAGAAGCTGAAGGTCTGGCTGGTCGAGCTCGTCGGCGACGCGGTGGGGCTGGTGCGGATGAGGGTAGGGGCGCTCGGCGTGTCGGTGGAGAGACCCGCGGACTTGAACGCCTGCACGAGCGTGTCGGCCGTGGCGTCTGCACCCCACGGGGTGTCGTGCAGCGCGAGGCCGGGGTAGGTGATGTTCTCGACCGTCCAGGGGTTCAGCCAGCGCATGTTCGACGGCGCGCACATCGAGTGGGTTGTGCCTGAGACCGTCTGCATGTCGACGAACCTCGCATAGCTCGAGCGAGTCGCGACGATGTCGCTCATCGCCTGGCGCAGCGAGTCCTCCCAGACTTTCCAGACCGGTGCATCATTGAGAGTCAGGATCGGGTTCGGCCAGCACCCGACGCCATCTTCGGGTGCGATCCTCGGCACTCCGATCAAGAAGACCTTCGCGTTGGGTGCCTTCGCATGGACCGCGTCCAGGACTCCGGCCATGAGCGTTTTCGAGCCGTTTGTCTTTGCGAGCAGGCCGGCGCCGTCGGACCCGTAGACCTGGGCGCACTTGTCGAGGTTGTAGTCCTCGGAGTGGCCCATGCAATTGCTCATGACCTCGCCGTAGTAGGCCTCGTTCCCGCCGGAGCCGACGATCACGACATTCGTGTCCGAGGTGATCGAGTTGTACTGCGCCGGAATCCATGGATCGCCGCCCGAGCATGATGTGGTGCCTGTCTGGGTGCCGCCCAGCCCGCACCAACCCGCATTGAACACTCCTGAGTGCCCACCGTTGCAGGTCGCGTCGGTCCAGCTCGTGTACTTCACCCGCGACATCGCGAGTTCCGGGTAGCTGCCGCTGGTCTGTCCGCAGCGGGGATACGAGCCGATCGCCGGGCCGAGCGCGGTCCCGGCCGCCAGAGAGTCGCCGATCGCGACGACCTTTCCGAGCCCGGCCGAGGAGCTCGACGGAATCACGCAGAGGGCGACGGTCACCGCGAAAACGGCTACGAGCCAACGTGACACGCGCATGGTCGATTCAGTCAAAGGTTTCAGGTGACCGCCGGTCTGCCGAGATGGGTTGACGCGCACCGGCGATCCGTGCGTACGCGCTTGTTCAGCATAATTCGTGATCACCGCTTCGGCAAGCGGTTCGGCGGCCGAATTCGTCGACGGTTTTATCGGGCAAAACTGTCCACGGACCGTCCCCCGGGGTGGCCCGGGGACAGTTTTGCCGCTTGAACATGCGGTGGGCGAAGAGGCTGGGCCTCTCGGCTCAGGCGACGATGCGGAAGGTCGGTGAAAACAGCGCGGGCGCGCCCGTTGTGGGAATTGCGGCGCTCACGCGGTACGTGCCGACCGCGAGCTTGCGACCGCCGCGCCGCGGCAGGAGGTACAGCGAGTTCTCGCCGGCCGCGAGTAGCCACGTGACGGATTTGGCCGCGCTGACCCAGCGCGTGCAGGAGGTGCGCTTGCGATTCGATTTCGTCTTGGCCACGCAGTCACCTCGAACCTTGCGGCCGGTGGTGCGTCGCTCGAGGCCGAGCCGGACAAACGCCGTCCCGCCGAGAGCGAGCCTGAGCTTCGCCGCGCCCTTCACCGAAGCGGAGCTGACGAACGCCGAGCCGCGCACCGAGCGGCGTACGGTCCGGGGCGAGAGTCCGAGGATCGCCAGCGGCGTGGCGGGGGAATCGATACTGGGCGATGGCGTGTCCGATCCGCTCCCACCGGATCCGGTACCCCCGGTCGATCCAGTCGAGCCGGTAGAGCCCGTCTCTCCGGTCGGCCCGGTGTCGCCGGTCGGCACCGTGCCGCCGGTCGATCCAGTCGGACCGGTCTCACCGGTCGGATCAGGATCGCGCGGCGTGTTGATCGCCGTGATCAGCGCCTGCGCCATCGCCTGCTCTCCGGCGAGCGTCGGGTGATTGTTCCAGCCGACTGACATGGCCTGGCTCTGAGGATTGCTCCAGCGATCGGCCGCGTTGTCCTGGCATCCGTCGTGGCCGGCGCTGGACTCATACATGTCGACGTAGACCGCGTGGTGCAGTGCCGCCACGCTCGCCTGCTGGTCGGCGACGGCCTGTTGCCATTCGTCGACAACCGCCGCATCGGCGGCGGAAATGTTCGTCTTGCCCCAGCAGCCCGCGCCGTCCGGCGGCGTCAGTCTCGGATACCCGACGATGAACACCGTCGCGGCGGGCGAGCGCTGGTGCAGGTGGTCGATCGCAACGCCGAGGTCGTACGCCGTGACTGCGGTCCGCGTGACCAGTGAGTTCGACCCGCCGCTGACGAACTTGTCGCGGCATGGTGTGGCGTCGGGATCGCCCGGTGACGCCTGAAAGCAATAGGTGACCACATCGCTGTAGGCGTTCTGGTCGTTGTCGCCCATCGAGATGCTGACGATCTCTTCGCTTCCATTCAGGGAGTCGAACTGGGCAGGCGCAAAGGGGGTGCCCTCCGGGTAGTCCTGCGTCGTGGTCAGATCGTTGACCCACGATCCAGAGCAGTTGCGCGGCTCGAAATCGGCGATCCCGAGTTCGTTGGCGACGAGCGTCGGATAGCCATAGTCGGTCTGGTAACAAAGCGAGATCGAGCCGGCCTTCTCGGCGCCGAGGCCCGACCCGGTCGAACTCGAATCTCCGAACGAGACGTAACGCCCGATCTCCGCACTCGCCGGAGCGCATGCCAGGCACGCGAGCACGGCGGCGGCGAACATCGTCCTCAGAAACACGCGCATCGTCTGAATTTTCGCAGGGCCGCGCTGATGCGCGTTCCTACTTGGCGATCTTGAAGTTCATCGTCACTGGGTCGCTGACGGGCAGGTCAGAGCTCTGGACGCGGACGCGGTATGTGCCGCTCGGCAGCGCCTTGCCGCCCGCGCGGCCAGTAACCCAGACCGAAGCGCCGCCGGCGGCCAGGGAGGTCTTCCACCAGCCGGTCTTGGCGATGTGGCGGCTGCATTTCTTCGCCTTGCGGTTCTTGGTCGTGAGCGCCTTGCACGAGGTTCCGCTCAGACGGCCGCTCTCGACCTTTTCGAGCTTGAAAGAGACCTTTGCGGCGGAATCCAGTGTGAGCATGATCGGGCGACCACCGGAACTCGGTTTGGCGGTCTGGAACGCGCTGCCCTTCTTTGCGCGGTGGAGCGTGCCGAAGCCCAACGTCTCGACGCTGATCGTCGGACCGACGTCGAGACCGGCCGACGCCATCGCGCTCAGCAACATCGACGCGACGGCGTGCGCGCCCGCGCTGTTCGGGTGGAGGCCGGCACCGTCGCCGGAGGGCGCACTCACGCCGTTGACCCAGCGGGCCGAGCCCTTGCAGGCGTCGTGGCCGGTTGACTGGCCGTAGGCGTCTACGAACTTCGCGTTGTGCTGAGTCGCGACGGCAGCGAGCGTGCTGTTGATCGACTGTTCCCAGGTCTCGAACACGGGCTGGTTGCCCGCAGAAATCGCGAGCGACCCAGAGCACCCCCCGCCGCTGGCCGGAGCTATGTCGAGGTAGCCGACGAGAAAGATGGTTGCTTTCGGCGAGCGCGAGTGGATCGAGTCGAGCGCCCCGCCGACGGCGGATGCGATCTCCGGACCAGCGCCCGCCAAGGTGTTGCTGCTGCCAGAGCCATAAGTGGCGGCGCAGAGATCCGTGACCAGGCACTTCTGGCTCACGTTGCCGAAGTTCATCGACGCTGGCTGGTTGTCCCCGATCGAGAGGATCACGACTTTCTCGGTGCCGTTGAGCGCTTCGAGCTGCGCACGGATCCACCTCGAGTCGACCCCGGTCGATCCGGCGTAGAGGCTGGAGACGGTCGCACCGGCGCAGGTCTCGTTGACGAATTCGCTGTGCGTCGTCTGGGCGATCGCAAGGGCGGGGTAGCCGTTCGGCGTGCGCTCGCACTGGCTCGGCGTGTCCGGATATGCGGTGCCGATCCCGTCGCCGCTGGCCGACGAGTCCCCGAGCGCGACCACGCGACCGAGCCCGGCCCGGGCGTCGTCGGTGCGCATCGAGGCGAAGACGATCGCCATCGCGACGATGCCGACGAGAAGGAGGGCGAGCATCCTGGCTGCCCGAGAGTTGAGGAATCTGGCCTGCTGCATGTGTGGGGGAGTCCGAAACCCTGAAACGCTTCCCGAACGCCAAAGTTTCGTGTGGGCCAGCCTATTCGCAGATCCTGAGGGCGGCAACCGAACGATCGTGCGGTAATCTTCTGGCCCTCGATTTGATGCCGCCCGGAGTTTTCGGAAACCCCTTCGGCGCAAACCCTCCCATCCCCTCACCAATCAGCACCAAGGAGCACATCAATGCCTGATGCAGTGATCGTCGACGTCGTCCGCACCCCGATCGGCCGTGCCTTCAAGGGTTCGCTCGCTGGAGAGCGCGCCGAGGACCTCGCAGCGTTCGCAATCAAGACCCTCGTCGAGAAGTACAAGGACGCGGTCGCCCCTGAGGACTACGACGAGGTCATCCTCGGAGTCGGTTTCCCCGACAACGAGCAGGGCTACAACGTCGCCCGCAACGCCTGGCTGCTCGCCGGCTACCCCGAGAGCGTCCCGGGACACATCGTCTCGCGCTTCTGCGCCTCGTCGGTCCAGAGCATCCGCGCCGCCGCCAACGCGATCAAGGCCGGCGACGGCGAGATCTACCTCGCCGGCGGCCTCGAGGCCTCCAGCCGCGCAGGCGCCAGCCCCGACTTCACGATGCACCCGAAGCTCGACGGCTCCGAGGGTTCGCTGTGGAACGTCTACATCCCGATGGGCCTCACCGCCGAGAACGTCGCTGAGCGCTACAACGTCAGCCGCGAGGCGCAGGACGAGTTCGCCGCCCGCAGCCAGCAGCTCGCCGTCGAGGGTCAGGAGAACGGCTTCTGGGACCGCGAGATCACGCCGTACACCACCGCTGACGGCACGGTCGTCACGAAGGACGACGGCCCGCGCGCCGGCACCACCGCCGAGAAGCTCGCCGGCCTCAACCCGGTCTTCAAGGAGGGCGGCTCGGTCACGGCCGGCAACGCCTGCCCGCTCAACGACGGCGCCGCAGCCGCGCTGATCATGAGCGCCGACAAGGCCGCCGAGCTCGGCCTGACCCCGCGCGCGAAGATCATCGGCGCGGTCGCCGGCGGAGTCGAGCCCGAGTACATGGGCGTCGGCCCGATCCCGGCCGTCGAGACGCTGCTCGCACGCACCGGCATGTCGGTGGGCGACATCGACCTCTTCGAGATCAACGAGGCCTTCGCCGCGCAGGTCCTGCCGAGCGCCGAAAAGCTCAACATTCCGATCGAGAAGATCAACGTCCAGGGCGGCGCGATCGCCGTCGGACACCCGTTCGGAATGACGGGCGCCCGCATCATGGGCACCCTGCTGAACAACCTCGAGACCAACGACAAGCAGTTCGGTCTCGAGACGATGTGCGTCGCCGGTGGCCAGGGCATGGCCATCATCGTCGAGCGCCTCAACTAGCGTTCTCGCATCTCTGCGGGCACGACAACGATTGACAGTGCTGGCCGGCCCTCCGAAGGGGGGTCGGTCACGCGCTGGCTCGAGAAGCTGACGGCTGTTCTCGAGCGCCGCAAGGTCGAGTACGGGATCTTCCTGGGCCTCTTCGTGTTGCTGGTGGGCTTCACGGTCTTCCGACCGATGTTCCCCAACTACGACACGTACTACGCGCTGATCTGGGGCAACGAGATGGCGCATTTCCAGCTCCCCGACTACGACGTCTTCAAGACGCCGACGCCGCATCCGCTCTTCAACGTCTACACGATGCTGCTCTCGCCTCTGGGCGGAGCGGCGATCCCGGTGCTCACGGTCTTCTCGCTGGCGATGTACGTCGGTCTGCTCTACGGCGCCTACCGACTGGTCAAGGCGCAGGTCGGCACGCTCGTCGGTTTCGTCACCGTGCTCGTGCTGCTCACGCGCACGGACCTGATGGCCTTCGCATTCCGCTCGATGCTCGACATTCCGTTCCTGCTGATGATCGTCTGGGCGGCCGTGCTCGAGGTCTGGAAGCCGCGTCGCGGCCTTGCGCCGTTGATCCTGCTGGCGCTGGCCGGACTCTTGCGTCCTGAGGCCTGGCTGATGGCCGGGCTGTACTGGCTGTGGCTCGCGTTCGGTTGGGTCAAACCGAAGGTGGCGCTGCCTGGCGAGCGCCCGACCCTGCCCGCGCTGATCGGCTACGGCTTCCTCGTTGTCTCCGCACCGGTGATCTGGCTCGCCTGGGACTGGGTCGTCACCGGCGACGCGCTCTACTCGATCCATTCGACGAGCGAAGTCGCCAAGGAGGTAAACCGCCAGAAGTCGCTGCCCGAAGCGATCGCGGCATTGCCGGGCTTCATCGGCGGGAGCGAGAAGTTCGTCAATGCGATCTCCGGCGTGGCAGGCTTCGCGCTCGCCTTCTGGGCCTATCGCAAGCACATGCTGATGCTCGCCGTGCTCGGCGCGGTCGGCGTCGTCACCTATCTGCTGATCGCGGTGGCCGGACTCTCGGTGATCCCCCGCTATCTCGTCGTGCCCTCGCTGGTCGTCTGCTTCGGCGTCGCCTTTTCGCTCGTCGGGTGGGAACGCCTGTCGGGGACAGCGCGCAAGGTCGGAATCGGCCTCGCGATCGCGACGCTGCTGCTGATGGCTGTGCGCGCGCCGGCTTATCTCGACCAACTGCGCGGCCTCAATACGAGCACCGAGCAGATCTCGATCAGTTACAGCCGCGTGATCGACATCCTGAACAAGCCAAAGGTCGCGGCGCAGATCAAGCTGTGCAAACCGATCAACGCGTTCACCCACGAGTCTGTGCCGATCATTCGCTACGAGCTGCGCGCGAGCAAGCAGGACGTGCCGGCCACGACGCAGCTCGATGCTCCGCCGACGCGCGGCATCCAGCTGCTCCAGACCAGCGCGCTCGATCCACTGCAGATGACGGTCGTCACCCGCACCACGCGCAAGCCGTGGACGGGTTTCCGCCAGCCCAACTTCACGTTTCTCGGAGAGAACCGCGCGTGGATCGCCTACTCGAGCTGCAAGGCGGCGCACTGATGCGTCGTTCGACACTGGTCACGCTGGCCTGCCTCGTGCTGGCGTTCGTGCTCGCGGGCTGCGGCGACGCTCCGAAGAAGGTCTCGCGCAACGATGCCGGCGTGCTGGTCGCGCCGTTCGACGGTCAGACGACCAAGGTCGCGCGCCGGCCGATCGCGGTTGCGGCCGGGGGCGGATCGGTCTGGGTCACGAGTATGGCCGGCGGCGTTCTCACGCGCGTGAATCCTCGGACCGGCAAGAAGGTCGGCAAGCCGATCGAGATCGATGATGCCCCGTACCAGGTGCTCTACGCGTTCGACAAGGTCTGGGTGGCGGCCTTCCAGAACGACAAGCTCTTCCAGGTCGATCCTGCGAGTGGCAAGGTGCTCACCCACACCAAACTCGACAACCGCCCGTTCGGCATGGCGGCAGGCTTTGGTTCGCTGTGGGTGACGAGCATCCGCAACGAGACGATCCGCCGCGTGAATCCCGAGACCGGCAGGCCCGAAGGTCCGCGCATCGCGCTCTCGGGCACTCCGTACAAGGTCGCCGTCGGTTTCGGCTCGGTCTGGGTCACCGACCTGCGAGACGGCCTCGTCGATCGCATCGATCCGCAGACCAACCGGGTCGTGCAGACGATCCGGATCGGCGGGCGCACCTGCAACAAGGCTGCCGAGCTGCGCAGCGAGGACGAGGTCAACGACGTCGTCGTCGACTGCGGCGCGCCGGCGGCGATCGTCGCAGCCGGCAGGTACATCTGGGTCTCGAACCTGCGCGGCCCGGCCGTCAGGAGCGGCGAGGCGACCGACGTGCAGGTGAAGCAGGGCATCCCCAACGGTCAGGTCTGGCGGATCGACCCGAAGACGGACAAGGTTGTCGGTGCTCCGATCCCGGTGCCGATCCGCCCGTTGGCGATGGCCGCCGATTCAGACTCGCTGTGGGTGATCGGCGTCGAGACCGACACGCTCACCCGCATCGACCTCGCGTCCGCCAAGCGCGATGACCTGCCGATCGCGATCGGCAACGCACCGACCGACGTCGCAGTCGGCTACGGCAAGGTCTGGGTGACCGCGTCGAAGGACGACAAGCTGGCTTCGGTCACCGCGTCGACTCGCTGATCCCGACCGGTAACATTTTTTGCACTTTCATGTTTTGATACCGATCGGTGTCAGAATTGCTTAGACTGTCATCATGGCACCGATCGGTAGCAAAATAGCCGAAAGTCGCGAGTTCGGCGAAGTCATCAGGCGGAGGCGTCAGGATCTTGGCCTGACACAACAGCAGCTCGCGGATTCGATCGGCGTCGCTCGCAGAGTTGTCGGCGAGTTGGAGCGTGGCAAGGAGACCGTGCGAATCCGGATTGCGCTCGATGCAGTCAACGCGCTCGGGTTGACGTTGCGCGCCGAGGAGCGCTGATGGACCGTCGACTCGAGGTCAGGCTGCATGGAGCGGATGCGGGAACTCTCGTCCTCAAAGAAAACGGAAACATGCAGTTCCGCTACAACGAGGGATACGCGGGTCCGCCAATTTCAGTCGCCTTGCCGGTTCGCAGCGAAGCGTATTCGCATCATGATTGCCTGGCCTGGTTCGGTGGGCTGCTTCCGGAGGGGGATGTGAGGACGGCGCTGGCCAGGGCGCTCGGAACCAGTCCGTCGAACCAGTTCAGAATCCTCGGTGAGATCGGGGGGGATTGCGCTGGGGCCGTGGAGCTCGTTCCGGCTGACCTGCGCCGCGCGAATGCGCTGGAGCCGCTCACGCTTTCCGAAGCCGAATTCGACGAGGTGATCCGTGCGCTGCCGCGGAGACCCCTCGGTGCCAACCCTGGGGAAGGCATTCGAATGTCGCTTGCCGGGGCGCAGCCAAAGCTGCCGGCAATTTTTGAGCCCACGCGCATCGCCCAATCAGGGTTCGCGCTACCTCGCGGGAGCGGACCACCCACGACGCATCTGGTGAAACCCGAACCTGAAGCATTTCCAGGGATGGTCGACAACGAGTTCTTTTGCATGACGCTCGCTCGAAACGTCGGGATGGATGTCGCTCTGACCGACTCGATCGAGACGAAATCCGGCGAGGACTGCCTGGTCGTCCGCCGGTACGACAGGCACGCGGACGATGAAGGTGTCGTGAGACGCGTGCACCAAGAAGATTTCTGCCAGGCGCTGCTGGTCCGGCCAGAGGACAAGTATCAGGAAGACGGCGGCCCGTCGTTTGCTTCAGTCGCCAGCTTGCTCAGGCGTGAGTCGCGCGCTCCGATCGATGATCTGAATCGGCTCTGGGAGGCCGCCATATTCAACTGGGCAATCGGGAATTGTGATGCCCACGCGAAGAACTTCTCCCTGCTCCACGACGGCACGGCCCCGCGATTGGCGCCGCTCTACGACCTCGTGAGCACCGTTGTGTATCCAGAACTCTCAGCACGCTGGGCGATGACGATCGGTGGGGCGCGTTCGGTCGGCGAGGTTTCGACGAAATCGTGGGAGACGCTCGCGAGAGAGATGAATCTCGCGCCGCGCGCCGCGCTCGAACGCGCGAAGAATCTGCTCGAACGAGTGAAGGTCCTGAGCGACCAGATGATCGCGATGGAACGATTCCGGAATGCGCCGGCAGAAGCGATTGCCGAACGAATCCGGCAACTTGAAATCTGAGGCCTACTTGGGGCCGAGGTAGCGCAGGTAGACCTGGTTGTCCTCGCCGCCGGCGTTGCGGATCAAGCGGTCGATCGAGGGCGCCGTGCTCTGGAACACGACGTAGTTGCCGCGCAGGCTGGTCGCCGGGTTCTCGGAGGGGCCGTCGATGTACTTGTTGGCGTAGTTGCGCGACTCGACCGAGACGTGGCGGGTCGGCTTGTTCCAGAGCATCATGTTCTGGAAGCCGTTGCGCGTGAAGCGGATGTCGCGAGACGGTCGCAGGTTGGTCGCGTCGGAGGCGAACAGCACGAACTCGCCACCGCCGGTGATCGCCGGGTCGCCGGAGGCGCCGTTGGCCGGACCGTCGATCGACTTGCTGACCCACACGTTGGTGTGCTGGCGCATGTCCGTCTGGACGATGTCGCGGACGCGGTTGTTGTCGCCGGGGAGCAGGTTGCTCGCCTCGGACTGGTAGGCCACGAACTGGCCGGACTCGTTGATCGAAGGATGGCTCGAGGGGCCGTTTCCGCGCTTGCCGCGACGCTGCGAGACGAGGCGGGTGCTGAACTTCAGCTTCGATCCCTTGCGGAATCCGCGGACGTAGACGTCCTCACCGTTGTTGCGGTCGCCGGAGGCGAGATTCGTCGCCGTCGAAGTGAAGGCGACGAAGTTGCCGTAGCGGGCGAACGAGACCTGTGAGCTGTCGCCGTTGCCGGTGCGGCGCGAGTTGCTCGCCGAGGCGATGAAGGTCAGCTTGGCGAAGCGGCCCGAGCGGATGTGCACGAAGACCTGGCTGTTGCCGTCTGCGTTGCCCGAGGTGCTGGCCGTGCTCCAGCGCGACTTGCCGCCGCCCTGGTAGCCGAGGTTGGTGGCCGTCGAGACGAAGGCGACACGGCCGCAGTTGGCGTTGACGGCGACCTCGGTGGTCGGGCCATTGGCCTGCTGGCCGGAGCTGCTGACCGAGACGCGCGTGATGCGGTGGTTGCTGAACTTGTAGACGAATGCGTCGGCGACGCCGTTGGTGTCATTCGGGACCAGGTTGCTGGCCTCGGAGACAAACGCGATGCAGCTCGGGTTGTTGAAGCTCGAGCCCGCGACTGCCGGCTTGTAGGAAGGACCGTTGGCCTCCTTGCCGCCCATGCCCTTGGAGATCAGCGTGGTCTTGCCGATGTGCCACGGCGTGCCGTTCGAGCGCCACGGGCGCGCGCGGTTGACCATGAAGACGTCGGTGAAGCCGTTGTCGTCGCCGCGCACGATGTTGCTGGCGTCGGACTCGTAGGCCGCAACCTTGGCGATCCGCTGGTCGCGGCTGATCGACGCGTTGCGCGATTCGCCGTTGGGGATGCCGCCGTTGTACGAGCGCGAGAGAAGGAAAGTGGTTCGAGCCGAGGCTCCTGCGTCAACCGCTGAGGCGAGCGTGAGTGCACAAAGGCAGGCAAGCGTGACCAAAGCGGTCCATGTCATCCGTGACTTGGACATGCTGCTTCTATCGGCCCGTCTGTCTAGAACATTTAGCCACATCGCGCGACAACTGCTCACCTTTGGTGCGCAGTTGAGATTTCGCTACGGATTTGGCTTGTTCAAGGGATCCTTAGCTGCGCACCTTTTGTGCGCATTTGCGATCGCTGCCTGAATGCGGGACCGATCCCGCGTATGCGCGGTCTATCGCCGCAAGCTCCGGCCATTCGGCGCGCTGCATGGGCGGAGCATTCGACAGGATCTGGCTTGAAATCGTCGGTCTGAACTACTGCGCACAAAAGGTGCGCAGCTAACGATCCCACCAACATCACCTTTTCATCGCCAAAACTCCACTGCGCACCAAAGGTGCGCAGTCGGCGCCCGTTCTACTTCTCGCAGGCGCCGCCGGAGAGGCGGTAAATGTCGATTTGGGGGCCAGGGCGGTAGTACGCCAGTGGGTAGTAGTTGTAGGAAATGTCGAAGTTGAACTTCGGCACCGTTTTGCCCGGCTTCATCGGGCTGAAGCTCGCGACCTTCTCGCCGCGCTTCGCCAGCTCCTTGTAGTACGCGGCGGCGCCCGGAGCCTTCGACGGATCCTTCGTGACCCGTCCCTTCTGAATGCTCGCCGAGACGACGTAGCAATAGCCCTCTCGCTCAAAGCTGTCGAGCACTGCGGGCGAGAGGTTCTGCGCGTACTTCTCGATCTCCGTGCCGCGCGGCAGCGGGCGGATCTTGAACGCCGCTTCGGCCGAGGCGGCGTTGCCCTTGTTGTAGTACGGCGGCGGCCCGACCAGATCGAAGGCGATCTTTTGATCGGACGGCACGTTCTCGAGAATCCAGCTCTTGGCGAGTTGGCGAGTGTCGGTGCGCGCGAGCACGCGGTCGTTGTGGATCACGTGGACGAGCGGGCCGATCAGGGCGATCGCAAGCACCGCGACGACGGCGTAGGTCGGCGACGCCCCATCACGCCCGCGCGCAAACCGCGCCGTAAGCCACTTGCCTGCCTCGACCACGAAGTACCCGGCGAAGATGGCGAGCACCGGATAGATCGGCATCATCCAGCGCGCATAGAAGCGCATCTGCTTGCCCATGAACAAGAAGACCAGAAGCGCGAACAGCACGAACGGCAGCGATTTGCGCCAGTCCTTCTTCAGCGCCAGCCCCGCGCCGACGATCGACATCACCAGCGGGATCACGCCGAAGCCCCACAAAAGAGTCCACGCGTAGTAGGCCCAACCCGACACGTCGTCAGTGCCGAGCTTCGCGACGCCGGCCGAGAGGTCCTGCTGACGGCGGATGTCGTAGAGAAACTTGTGCGGATCGAGCAGCGCGAAGGGGTTGACGATCACGAAAGCGACGAGCGAAACACCGGCCGCCGCGAGCAGCAACAGAAACTCGCGCTTGCCGCGCTCGCGATCCTCGAAGAACCGAATCAGCCAGGCGACGAAGATCGACACCGCCAGTGCGGCGGCCGTGTACTTGGTGCCCGTCGCCAGCCCGAGGCCAAGTCCGGCCAGGCCGTAGTCGATCAGCCGCCCCTGCTGGATCACGCCGGCCAGCCCGAACAGCCCGAGGCAGAGCGGCAGCAGCGTCGGCACGTCGTTGAGCGCGAAGTGGCTGTAGTGCACCGGCAGGAAAGTGAAGGTGAGGAAGGCCGCTGCCGAGAGCGCGACCCCGGTGCCCCAGATCCGGCGGCCGGCAAAGTAGAGGAGCCATGACGCGCCGATGCCCATCACCGCGGCCGTGACACGCGCGATCGTGTAGATCGTCGTCGGATCGGTCGTGAAAGCGTGGTGGATCGAGGCGCCGGCAGCGCCGATCGGCGGCGTGAGGTACGCGACCGACAGCAGCATCTGCAGCAGATACGTGTAGGCCGGCGGGTTCTGGAAGTAGTTCGGGTTGTGTCCGCCGCCGAACATCTTCACTGCCGAGACCGTGAAGTGCGCGTACTCGTCGAGGTTGAAGGCGACGGGCAGGCCGCTGCGGATGCCCCACAGGCGCAGCGCGAAACCGACCACGAGGATTCCCGCGAGGGTCCAGGCTGCTGCCGACCCTCGACGTTTGGTCTGCTCGCTCACGGCGGGAACCTTACCGCCGAGGCCTCGGGCTCTTCAGCATTCCACGAGCGACCGAAAGCGCCGCGGTGATTCTCGACCGACTAACGCGCCGGCAACGACGAGGCCGTCACCATATGAGTGTCGCCGGCGCTCTTGAACGGCCCGGCGGCGATCAAGAATTCGCGCGCGGGGATCCCTTCCAATCCCGCCGGCGTGGCGTACTTCTCGAGCTGGTTGCCCATCATCTCCAATGCCTCGTCGAAGATCGCGCGGCGCTCCTCCTCGGAGCGCTCGACCCGGAACATCACCTCGAAGGCGCGGTCTGCGGTCCAGATCAGTGCCTCGCCGCCCCACGGCGGGAACTCATCGGCCAATCCCGCGGCTGCCGCGCCGTCCTGAATCCAGTGCGCCATCTCGTTGCAGCGTTCCCTGACGCGCAGCCTCACCACATCGCTTCCGCGTGCGCCGAACCACACGGCGGCGGCCGCAGAGTTCGCGCTGAAGTGGCGAAAATGCGCCTCCATGAAAACCGTGAAGACGCCAACGAGCGTCACTGTCTCAACTGCGCGGAGGTCCTTGAGAAGTTCGCGATCGACATTGTCTATCTGTCGGTCGATCAGCGCGGCGAAGATCGCCCATCGATCGGCGAAGTAGCGGTAGATCGTCGCGACCGGCATCTTCGCTTTTGTCGACAACCATGTCGTGGTCACCTTTTCGGCGTCGCGGACATCGAGCAACTCGGCCGCTGCGATGTCGAGTATTTGTTCGGCGCGTTCCCGGCTGCGCTGCTGAGTGAGTTTGCTCCGGAACACGCTGCGCGCGGCAGCACCCTTCGGACTCATTTCTTCCCCCGTTGAACCCCAAGCCGGCGAGCGGATGATGCCGACTCATTCCTTCAATCCAATATACATTCGGCCGCGCTGGCGGGTCGCGCGAAGCCGAGATTCGTCCACCAGACAACTAAATGTGAACGAGATTCCCATTTCCGTATACTTCCGAGTAAGGGCTCCCGCGATGGGGATCGCAAAAGCCCGACCGCGCCGTCAGGGGGGTGTTGTTGCCAACGCAGCCGGGCTTCGCGATTTGCTTCCGTGATCAATACATGTGCTGTCCAGGCACACGCAGAGGACCACGCGCTCGAGCCGTCTGCGGCTGGTGAACCGAACCGACCGAACACTCCCCTTGTTCGGGAGCGGGGGACCCGATCGGCTCGCGGAAGCACGAGCCAACGCCTCGAACTCGATCAGCAACGGGGATCTCGGAACCCGCGTTGCTGAACGCTTTACGCCTCGAGAATCGAAGTTCGCACTATGAGCCTCTGATGAGGCTTTGCGGGTGCTGTGCACCGACCGCCGGCTCAACGAGCCGGTCGTGGATCTGGCGATTCATTCGATTGCTCCTACGAGGGTTGCGCGGAGGGGAATCCGCGCGGGTGGTTGTAGTACGCAGCTCCCGGCCTTGGGTCAGCCCAAGCCTGGTGCCAAACACAGGGTTCCGAACCTGCGGCTGATCACTCCAAGCACGAATGCCAGTAGTGAGTAGCGGGGCAATCCTAGCAATTGGTACGAATCGGTACGCGATTGAAGGAGAGCCGCGCGGGTCGTTGTATACCGTTACCCACACGATGCCTGTCTGTCAGGGGGGTGCCCGAACAGCCCGCATCGATGACCAGAAAAACCCCAACTCAAGAACGCGGCCGTGACCGAGTCGAACAGATTTTGGCCACCGCCCGCGAACTGATCGCGTCTCCCAATGGCGCCGACGCGCTTACGACCACAGCGGTCGCCGATCGTCTCGGCATCGCCGTCGCGACCGTCTACCGGTATTTCGGTGATCGCTACGAGATCGTCGCGGCCCTGATCGACCGCGAGACCAGAACGCTCAATGCGCGGATCGACCAAGCCCTTGAGCGTCGAGAGTCGGTCAGTCTCAACGGCCTGATCGACGTGCTCGTGGAGGTCCATCTCGAGTACTTCCGCGACGACCCCACCGCCGTTGTCATCTGGCATGAGTTTCGCGAGGGGCAGCCGGTCATGGATCGCATCCGTCAGCACTACCGGGAGCTCGGCGCCTGGGTCGCCCGCAGCACAATCGCGGCAGAGTTGATCATCGAAGACGCGCCGCGCTGGCCGGTCGAGACAGCGATCTGGCTGTGCGACCAATCGTTCGGTGTGGTCTTCGCAGGCGGCGGAGCGACCAGCCGCGAGTTGCTTCTGATCGCGGGAGCAAAGGAAGTTCTGAAGGCGGAGGTCTCCAAGTACGCGAATCCCGATCACGAAGGTGGAGTCCCGCTCGCATCATTCTTCGTGATCGCTGGGCGCCTTGAGGATTTCGAGCTCGACCCGGAGGGGAGGGAGGATTGACCGGCGTGTGGGGGCGACTCGCTGGCGGCTCTTTGGTCGGTGCTCGGCGCGAGCGCGAGGTGGCTTCGATGGCACTTGCCGCGTACGCTAGAACGCTCGAGCTCGACCCGACCGAATGCGACGCCGCATGGTGCGTCTTCGACGTGGTCGGTCTCCCGCTCGTCTTTCCCCGGGATGTCGCGAGAATTCCGAAGCGAGATTTCATTGAACTCGCGCTCCTCGCCAGGGTGCCGTCCAGCACGCGCGCGGTGCATCCGCTCGCGCACATCGGCGAGCGGGGCTGGGTGTATGTGCCGGGCGACGCGGTGATCGGTCTCGCCAAGCGAATCGCCGCCGAGCATCCGAAGCTGATCATCGATTCGATCGAGCAGCGCGAGAACCAGGCGGGGCACGCCGACTCACTCGGGTTGGTCCGCAGCTGGTCGGCTGGCGACGACGCCAAGGTGCTCCATCGCGAGAACCTGCGCCTCCGAGCGCTGGTCGGCGCCGCTGCGGTTGATCTTGAACGAGCGGGGCTGCGTGCGAGGGCGCGGCTGTTGCGGGCCGCAATCGATTGAGCGAAGTCTGACGGCCCGGCGAGCGGAGAACTCACGCTCGCCGAAGGGCCGCCTCACCCGTGTCGAGTTCGGCTGCGACGTGTACCCATCCGTGCAGCCGGTTTAAGTTCTTCCATATCTAAGCATCACTCGCGCGATTCTGCTTCAGGTGTGTATGGCCCAGCGAGTTGGAGAAATTCTTGCGTCGGGATTCCGACGATGCCGGCGCGCGTTGCGTATTTGCGCAGATGAGTGCTCAGCATCTCGACCCCCTCGCGCATGATCGCCTCGCGCTCCTTGACCGGCCGGCCCCTCTTGAACATCAGCTCGAAGGTGCGGTCGAGGGTCCAGACGAGCGCCTCGCCTCCCCATTCCGGAAGTCCTTCTGCAAGACCCGCAGAAGTCACGTGGCTCACCAGCCAGTCGCCGATGTACTGGTAGTGACCGGCGACACGGTTTCGCACCACGTCGCTCTGCCGGGCGTCGAACCAGAGGATCACCGCTCGCGGGTTACCGGT
Organism: Solirubrobacterales bacterium; assembly: GCA_047605325.1. Classification (GTDB taxonomy): domain Bacteria; phylum Actinomycetota; class Thermoleophilia; order Solirubrobacterales; family JACPNS01; genus JACPNS01. The sequence goes on from JASGFX010000021.1 coordinate 42,399, forward strand.
GAAGTAGTCGTAGTGCTTCTGGACGAACAGCCAGAGCAGCGAGTCGATCGAGACGTAGCCGGCGTTCTTGAGCGCGTCGCCGAGCTGCTCGTCCATCGTGTTCACCTCGCGGGCGATCAACGCGTCGACCAACGACCAGCGATCGGCGAAGTAGCGGTAGACCGACGACACCGGAATGCCTGCGCGCTTGGAGACCTTCGTGGTGGAGAGGGAGTCGACGCGCCCGCTTTCGAGCAGCTCCTGCTCGGCCGCGAGCAAGATGCGGTTGACGCGCAGGCGACTGCGCTTCTGCGTAGGCGTACGTCTGGTCATGGGGTATGCGTGGCCCGGCGTCGATGTCCCCCATGACGCGGTGAAGCTGCCATTGAATCACACCTGCTCGGTCAGTGGCCAATCGGTCACTTATGTCCGTCGCAGCAACTCTCGGCATACCGGCCGGTATATAATGTGGGTACTTCGGTGGCAGGGGTGCTGCCGAAATTTGAAGTCGCTCGCGGGCCCATCCGGAATCCGATGTGAGCGCACCAACAGGCGGCTCGGCCTTTGTGCGGAGCCTCCAGCTACTACAACCAACCACCCAGCAGAGCCTTGCGCTTTGCGAACTTTCGCATTGGGGGCGAAAACAAATGAATAAGTTTGAAAGTTCTGTCGCGCACAGCAGCGCGGCTACGTCGTTGCACTCGCGCATGAGGTGGACAGCTCTTGCGTTCGCGAGTGTCGTGGCGCTTTTCATGGCTCTCGCATTCAGTTCAAATGCCCGCGCCGACATTCTGCCGGAGGGCCCGAGTTCGAGCACTGGTGGTGCACTCGACTACGACGCGAGGCCAGGCGGTCACCCTGACTATCGGGTGATCATGCGCACCGACCGATCCACAACCACGGAGTCGGTCGGACGTTTCGCGGGCGATCTGCCGGTCGGAATGCTGACCAATCCGAACGCTATTCCGTGGTCGAAGCGGTGTCCGGTTGACGTGTTCCAGGCGTCCGGCTTCCAGGAAGGTCCGCGCTGCCCGGAGAGCAGTCGAATCGGAACGTCGCGCGTGCGCCTGAGGCTGGACGTCTCGCCGTTGACGCAGCCCGATCCGACCCTGTGGTTCAAGCTCGGACTGACGAGCGACAACCCGCTGTGCTCACCCACAAGCATCGGCAACTTCCGCTCTTGCTCCCAGCCGCTCTACCTGCTTCAGGGCGATCCGGAAGTTCCCGCGACCGTCGGCACGATCGTCGAGCCGACCCCGGGATTCGTCCGACCGCAGCGGGTGACGGCCGAGGTGCGCCCTGTGACCACGGGGCCTGACGCCGACCTGCGTCTGCGGTTCATCTCGAGCCCAATTCCGAACACGATCCTGATGGTCAACAACCCGACAAACTCTCCGACTCCTCGCCGCCCAGCCGCGATTGAAGACATCGAGATGTTGCTCTGGGGCCAGCTTCCGAAGCTGACCGAAACTGAGATTCCAATCACGTGTGACTTCGACGCCGATCCCGAGTGCGACCCGACGACGATGGTGCCGAACCCTGCGTGTCCCCGGCTTTCGGGTACATACCCCGACTACAACGGCTCGTGGACCACTGGTACCGGCATTGCCAAGAGCTACGGCTACATGGGCATGGAGTATCTCCTCCCCGAGTGCCGCACCGGCAACTACTTCGTCACCAACCCGACGTCACCGGGTCCGTGGACGACGCATCTCTACGTGCGCGCACATGACACGAACACCAACGCGGACACCGATCTGACCGGCAATGGTCTCGAGTTCGTGAAGATGCCCGACGTCAACATGACGCCGGACGACAGCCAAGGCCCCGCTGCCCTGACGTCCACGGCGACCGCGGCGTTCACCGACTCGTCTCGTGGTGGATACCCGAACCTCGACGTCAGCGTCACAAACCCCGGTTACGCCAATCTCAACGCCCGAGGAGTCGACGTCCCGAAGAAGATCGTCGCGACGCTGCCTGAGGCTGTCAACGTCGACGTTGCTCGCACCGCTGATGTCTGCGAGGTTGCGGACTTCAACGCGCGCAACTGCGCCGACAAGGCTCGCGTTGGTCAGGTCTGGATCAAGACCCCGCTGCTTGCCGACGGTCTGACCGGCGATGCGTACATCGTGCGCAACACCGGCGACAGTAACCTCCCGCGCCTGGGTCTCAAGATCAACGGCGCGGTGAAGTTCAACGTGCTCTCGTCTACGCGATACGTCGGTGCTTCGTTCAACCAGATCGAGGCGACGTTCGACAACATCCCGCAGATCGGATTCTCCGAGCTGAGCCTTCGCATCAACGGCGGCAAGGGCGGTCTTCTGAAGACTCGCGGTTGCCAGGCCGGCGGAAAGTTCCTCACCGATGGCGGCGCCGTGACGTTCGGCATCACCGGCTACAGCGGTGCGAGCACTGCCTCGGCCGGCTCTGTGTTCACGGCGGACAACTGCTTCAGCAGCTCGGTCGCGATCAAGTCGCCGACCAAGTGCGTGAAGTCGAAGTTCAGCATCAAGCCCTCGATCGCCTCGACCGCCGAGGTCAGCAAGGTGACCGTCTCGTCCAAGGGATCCAAGGCTGTGACTTCCAAGAAGTCGCCGTTCAAGGTGACCGTCAAGATTGGCAAGAAGGTCAAGAAGGGCAAGAAGACCAAGTTCACGGTAAAGGTGCAGTACAAGCCGCAGAATGGTCAGGCCGTCAAGTCCGTGACCAAGACCGGCAAGTTCACTCGCTGCAAGTGAGCTCCTGAAGGTGCAGCCCTCGGTCGGTCGCGCCCGCGTTCAAGCGCGGGC
>JASGFX010000022.1:0-44629 GCA_047605325.1 Solirubrobacterales bacterium
GTTCGTGCTGGAGCTGTCGAAGCCGTCGGGCATCTGCCTCGCCGCCACCGTCGACGAGGAGCTCGCCGGCTACGTCGTCTGCTCCCGCTACGACCAGGTATGGCACCTGATGAACGTCGCCGTCTCGCCCGACCACCGCGGCCGCGGCGTCGCCGGGGCGCTGCTGCGCAAGCTCTTCGAGGAGGGCCGCGGCAAGCTCCCCTTCACGCTCGAGGTGCGCGTCTCCAACCACCGGGCGATCGGCATGTACGAATACTTCGGCTTCCGCTCGGCGGGCGTCCGTCCTCGCTATTACCACGACAACGGCGAGGACGCGCTGATCATGTGGTTGGACTGAGGGACCGGGGAGCGCCGTGATCCTCGCCATCGAGACCTCCTGCGACGACACCTGCGCCGCCGTCCTCGACGGTGGCCGGATCCTCGCCAACGTGATCTCCTCGCAGGCCGCCGCCCACGCGGGCTTCGGCGGCGTCGTCCCCGAGGTCGCCGCCCGGCACCACCTGGAGCTGACGGCGCCGGTGGTGGAGGCGGCGCTCGCCGAGGCGGGCGTCTCGCTCGACGACGTCGACGCGGTCGCCGCGACCGCCGGGCCGGGACTGATCGGCGCGCTCCTGGTCGGCATCTCCACCGCCAAGGCGATCGCCGCCGCGCGCCGGCTGCCGCTGATCCCGGTCGACCACCTGCAGGGCCACGTCGCCGCCAACTTCCTCGAGCCCGAGCCGCTCGAGCCGCCCTTCCTCTGCCTGGTCGCCTCCGGCGGCCACACGATGCTCGCCGCGGTCCGCGACCACGAGGGTCACGAGGTGCTCGGCCAGACGCTCGACGACGCCGCCGGCGAGGCCTTCGACAAGTCGGCGCGGCTCCTCGGCCTCGGCTACCCCGGCGGCCCGCTGATCCAGAAGGAGGCCGAGGCGGGCGATCCGGAGGCGTTCGAGATGCCGGTCGCGATGCAGCGCGATCCCGGTCTCGACTTCTCCTTCTCCGGGTTGAAGACGGCGCTCGTCTACCGCTGCCGGGAGCTTGGCCCGGAGGGCGTCCGGGAGCGCCGCGCCGACCTCGCCGCCTCGTTCCAGCAGGCGGTGGTCGAGCAGCTGGTGGCGAAGCTGCGGCGGGCGCTGCAGCGGGGCGACTGGGAGGCCGTCGCGCTCGGTGGCGGCGTCGCCGCCAACGGGCCGCTGCGGGCGGCGGTCGCCGACCTCTGCCGGCGCGAAGGAGTGCGCCTGAAGCTGGTGCCGATCTCCCTCTGCACCGACAACGCGGCGATGATCGGCTCCGCCGCCCGCTGGGCGCGGCCGGTCCCCTACCCGGACTACCTCGGCTACGACGCCTTCGCCAGCGGCGAAAGGATGGCGGCGTGAGCGCCACCGCCGCGCGGCCGGTCGAGGTCGTCGTATCGCGTCCCGAATGCCACCTCTGTGAGACGGCGATCGACGGGCTGGTCGGGCTGCACGGCGAGGGCTACCGCTTCGAGCTGCACGAGGTCGACATCGAGAGCGACGACCTGCTGCTGCGGCGCCATCTCGAGCGTATCCCGGTCGTCGAGGTCGACGGAATCGTCGCCTCCGAGCTGGTCTTCGACGAGCCGGCCGTGCGCTCCAGGCTCGATACTGTGGGGGCATGGCCGACGTGATCGAGGAGATCGAGGCTGCCGGGCTGCCGGTCGAAGGCGAGCGCCTCTCGCTCGGGGTCGCGGCGCGCCTCTCGCGCTACCTCCAGGTGCTGACCCAGGCGCGCAAGATGGGCCGCGAGACGATCTCCTCGCAGGAGCTCTCCGAGTACACCCACATCAACCCGACCCAGATCCGCCGCGACCTCTCCGGCTTCGGCAAGTTCGGCAAGCGCGGGGTCGGCTACAACGTCGACTCGCTGGTCTCGGAGATCCGCAAGATCCTCCGCACCGCCGGCCAGCACAACATCGCCCTCTTCGGCGCCGGTCACCTCGGCCAGGCGATCGCCTCCTCGGCGATCTTCGCCGACCACGGCTTCCAGGTGGTGGCGGTCTTCGACACCGACCAGGCGAAGGTCGGGACGGAGATCGGCGACGTCACGGTGCGGCCGCTGGACGGCGACCTCGCCCAGGTGATCGCCGACGAAGACGTCGTCGTCGGCGTGCTGGCGGTGCCCGCCGACGCCGCCCAGGGGGTCGCCGACCGACTGGTCGAGGCGGGCGTGAAAATCATCTTCAACTACTCCGAGCAGCTGCTGCAGGTGCCGCCGGAGGTGACCGTCCACACCTCGAGCCCCGCCGTCGACCTGCTCTACGCGCTGTACTTCTACCTGGCCTGAGCGGGCCGCTGATCTCTTGACGCTGGATCTCGACGGCGCCCGCGAGCGGTTCGAGGACTCGACCGATTTCACCGTCGGGCTGGAGGAGGAGTTCGCGATCCTCGATCCGGCGACGCTGGAGCTGGCGCACCGCTACGAGGACGTGAAGGCGGAGTGCGACCGCGACGAGGTGCTGGCCGAGTCGGCGGCGGGCGAGCTGATCGCGAGCGAGATCGAGATCCGCTCGGGGCGGGGCGAGACGTTCGCCGCCGCGGTCGCCGCGCAGCAGGAGCGCCGCGACCGGCTCTTCGCCCTGGTCGGCTCGATGGGGCTGGCGCTGGGGGCGATGGGGACGCACCCGTGGGCGAACTACCTCGACCAGCGGATCATCGACACGCCCCACTACAACCGGCTGCGCGAGGAGCTCGGCTACGTCGCCCAGCGCAACAACACCTGGAGCCTCCACGTCCACGTCGGCGTGCGCGGCGCCGACCGGGCGATCGCCGTCTGCGACCGGCTGCGCGAGCTGCTGCCGCCGCTGCTCGCGGTCTCGGCCAACTCGCCCTACCTCGACCGCCGCGACTCCGGCCTGGCGAGCGTGCGCTCGGAGATCTTCACCCGCACCTTCCCCCGCTGCGGCGTGCCCTCGCCGTTCGTCGACTGGGACACATACGCAGGCTTCGTCGACCTGTTGCGGCGGACCAACTCGGTGGTCGAGTCGACGCAGCTGTGGTGGAGCGTGCGGCCGCACCACAGCTTCGGCACGGTCGAGGTGCGGATCTGCGACGCGCAGACGCGCGGCGACGAGGCGACGGCGCTGGCCGGGCTGATCGTCGCCTGCGTGGCCCAGACGGCGCTCGACCTGGACGAGCGCGGGGCGGCGGCGTGGGCGCCGCTCGGGGACCGCGAGATCGAGGAGAACCTCTGGCGCGCGATCCGCCACGGGGCGAGCGGCAAGATGGTCGACTTCCGCGCCGGCGAGGAGGTCGAGACGCGGGTCGTCTGCGAGCGCCTCCTGGCCTGGACCGAGCCCGCCCGCGAGGCGCTCGGCATCGATCTCGCGCTGCCGGAGCGCAACGGCGCCGAGCGGGCGCGGGCCGCTTTCGAGGAAGGCGTCCCGCTGGCGGACGTCTACCGTGCCGCGGTGGCCGAGACGGCGGCCACGTACCCGTGCCTCCGACCGCTCATATAGGCTGCCCGCCGGGAAAATCCACCGGAGGAAGATGACTTGACCAGCTTCTTGAGGGAATACGGCGTGGTCGTCGCGCTGATTTGCGCCGGCGCCGCGGTTGCTTACGGACTTCTGATCACCCAGCGCCTGCTGGCGAAATCGCCTGGGAACGATCGGATGCGGGAAATCTCGGGCGCCGTGCAGGAGGGCGCGCAGGCCTATCTCACCCGCCAGTACACGATCATCGCCGCGGTCGCGGTGCCGATCGCGATCCTGCTGCTCGTCCTGCAGGACTACAAGACGGCGATCGGCTTCCTGATCGGCGCCTCGCTTTCCGGGGCGACCGGCTTCATCGGCATGAACGTCTCGGTGCGGGCCAACGCCCGCGTCGCCGAGGCGGCCCGCGGTGGCGTGCCCCCGGCGCTCGACGTCGCCTTCAAAGGCGGCTCGGTCACCGGCCTCCTCGTCGTCGGCCTCGCCCTGCTCGGCGTCGCCGGCTACTACGGCATCCTGGTCGTCACGGGCTCCAGCGACAAGGACGCGGTCGACGCCCTGATCGGGCTCGGGTTCGGCGGCTCGCTGATCTCCGTCTTCGCCCGCCTCGGCGGCGGCATCTTCACCAAGGCGGCCGACGTCGGCGCCGACCTGGTCGGCAAGGTCGAGGCCGGCATCCCCGAGGACGACCCGCGCAACCCGGCGGTGATCGCCGACAACGTCGGCGACAACGTCGGCGACTGCGCCGGCATGGCCGCCGACCTGTTCGAGACCTACGCCGTCACGGCCGTCGCCGTGATGCTGATCGGCGTGTTGACCTTCTCGGTCGACGAGAACGCCCCGCGCGCCGCGCTGTACCCGCTGGTCATCGGCGGCATCTCGATCATCGCCTCGATCATCGGCACCTTCTTCGTGCGCACGAAGAGCGACAACGTCGAGGCAGCGCTCTACAAGGGCGTGATCGTCGCCGGCTTGATCGCCGCCGCCGCGTTCTACCCGGTCACCAAGTGGATGATGGGCGACCTTTCGTTCCTCTCGAACGCAAACGACAGCGTGCCCTCGGTCACCGACCTCTGGCTCTGCACACTCGTCGGACTCGCAGTGACCGGTCTGATCTTCGTGATCACCGACTACTACACCTCGACCCGTTTCAAGCCCGTCAAGCGCATCGCTGAGGCTTCGACGACCGGTCACGCGACCAACATCATCGCCGGCCTCGGCCAGGGCTTCCAGTCCACCGCGGCCCCGGCGCTCGTGTTCGTCGGCGGCGTGCTCGCCAGCTACAGCCTGGCCGGCATCTACGGCATCGGCGTCGCGGTCATGGCGCAGCTCTCGCTGTGCGGTCTGATCGTCGCGCTCGACGCCTTCGGTCCGATCACCGACAACGCCGGTGGTATCGCCGAGATGGCCGAGCTGCCCGAAGAGGTGCGCAACATCACCGACCCGCTCGACGCGGTCGGAAACACCACGAAGGCCGTCACCAAGGGTTACGCGATCGGCTCGGCCGTGCTCGCGTCGCTCGTGCTGTTCGCCGCCTTCAAGGACGAACTGCTCAAGGCCAAGGGTGGAGTCGTCGTCTTCTCGATCGACGACCCGGCCGTGCTCTGCGGTCTGCTGATCGGCGGCATCATGGTCTACCTGTTCGCGGCCTTCGCGATGGACGCCGTCGGCCGCGCAGGCAGCGCCGTGGTCGAAGAGGTCCGTCGCCAGTTCAAGGAGAACCCGGGCATCATGGACGGCTCGGTCAAGCCCGAGTACGGCCAGTGCGTCGACATCGTCACCCGCTCCGCGCAGCGCGAGATGATCGTCCCGGCGCTGATCCCGATCGTCGTCACGACGATCGTCGGAGTTCTCTCGGTCAAGGCGCTCGGCGGTCTGCTGATGGGCGTCATCGTCGTCGGTCTGTTCCTGGCCATCTCCATGACCAACGGAGGCGGCGCCTGGGACAACGCCAAGAAGCTGATCGAGGACGGCGCACACGGCGGCAAGGGTTCCGTCGCGCACGAGGCCTCGATCACCGGCGACACCGTCGGTGACCCCTACAAGGACACCGCCGGCCCGGCGATCAACCCGATGATCAAGGTCGCGAACATCGTCGCGCTGCTGATCATCCCGCTGATCACTTGACGAATTAGTCCAAACCGGGTATCGTTCCCGCTGGTTTTTCACCCCGGTGAGGTGTTGGGGGACTCCTCACCATCGCGTTCGAAAAGGCCGTCCCGCAAGGGGCGGCCTTTTCTTTTGGCCAGGCGGGTTGGTCCAGTGCTGCTGCTGATCGAGTGCGGGCGGCTTCGCCGCCGGCGATGATGGTGGGGTGGGTGCGCGGGGGTTGTCTTCGGCAAGCGGGAAATCTTCCATGGTCTCTCCCTTGGGGAGAGACTGTGGAGCAGGAAAGGCTTGAACAAGCCGGATCCACCTCCAAGTCTGCGCTCGGCGCGCAGACTTGGAGGAATTCCTGGTTTGACTATGCGGCTCGCTCATCGTCGCCGGCGGCGAAGCCGCCTTTGCTCAACTGGCTGCGGCTGCGACAAACCTCACACGACGGCAGTCAAACCGCCTCGGCCGCGGCCCGCCTCCGACCAGACCTAAACTCACGCACCGATGGCCGAACGCCGACCCAAGTCGCATTCGCTCGAGCGTGTTCTTGGCACGAGCGCTCTCTTCAGCACCGCCTACGGCAACGTCGGCAGCTCGATCTATTACGCGCTCGGTCTGGTGACGGCCTACGCGCTCGGCGCGACGCCGATCGTGTTCGTGATCACCGGGGTGATCTTCTTCTTCACGGCCGCCACGTACATCGAGGCGACGACGATGTTCCCCGAGGCCGGCGGGTCGAGCTCGTTCGCGCGCCACGCGTTCAACGAGTTCTGGTCGTTCTTCGCCGCATGGGGCCAGATGCTCAACTACATCATCACCGCCGCGATCAGCGCGTATTTCGTGCCGCACTATCTCGGCGTCTTCTGGGAGCCGCTTTCACACGCGCCCGGCGACATCATCTTCGGCATCGGCGTGCTCGTCGCGCTCGGAGCGCTGAACATTGTCGGCGTCCAGGAGTCGGCGAAGCTGAACGTTGTGCTCTCGTTGGTCGACTTCGGTACTCAGGTACTGCTGGTCGCCGCCGGCCTCTTCCTCGTGTTCAATCCGACGCTCCTGGTCAACCAGATCGACTTCGGCACGTTCCCGACGGTCAAGAACTTCTTGATCGCGATCCCGATCGGCATGGTCGCCTACACCGGCATCGAGACGATCTCCAACCTCGCCGAGGAAGCCAAGGACTACGAGAAGACCGTCCCGTCGGCGGCCAAGCTCGTCGTAGCCGCAGTGTTTGCGATCTATCTCTTCCTGCCGGCGATCGCGCTCTCGGCGATGCCTGTCGAACACGGTGTGACCCTGCTCGGCATTCCGTCGGATCAGGGCGGATTCGCCGGCGATCCGGTGCTCGGCATCGTCGAGAACATGGGCCTCGGGTGGCTGCTCGGACCCGTCAAGGTCTACGTCGGAATCCTCGCCGCCACGATCCTCTTCATCGCCACCAATGCAGGAATCATCGGCGTCTCGCGGCTCACGTACAGCATGGGCCAGCACCGGCAGGTTCCGGCCGCGCTGAGGCAGCTGCATCCGCGCTACAAGACGCCCTACATCGCGATCATTGTCTTCGGCGGCATCGCGTGTCTCACGCTGATCCCCGGCCAGGCCGATTTCCTCGCGACGATGTACGCCTTCGGCGCGATGCTCAGCTTCACGATCGCCCATCTCGCGGTGATCAAGATGCGGCTCGACGAGCCGGTCCGTGAACGGCCGTGGTTCGGTCCCTTCAACATCCAGTTCCACAATCGATCGTGGCCGCTGTTCGCGTTCTTCGGAGGGGTCGGCACGTTCCTCGCATGGATCGTTGTGACCGTGCTCAACCCGGCGACCTTGATCTTCGGCGTCGCCTGGATGATCGGCGGAGTGATCTTCTATGTGTTCTATCGCCGCAGGCAGGGACTCTCACTGACCGAGACGGTCAAGATCGAGATTCCCAAGACGATCGTCGAGCATGGGGTGGAGTACGACTCGATCCTTGTCGTCTTCGAAGACGGGTTCTTCTCGGACGAGGCGATCCGTACGGCGGTGAAGATGGCGAGTCGGCGCGGCCGCGCGATTCATGTGCTCGTTCCGATCACGGTGCCGGCAAGTGCGCCGATCGACGCCGTTCTGCCGACCGCCGAGGCGAAGGCCGCCACTGCGATCGAGCGCGCCCGGGTGCTCGGCGGCAGACGCGTGACAGGCCATTGGGACAAGGTCCGCGCCGGCGAGGCCGGTCGCCGGATCGTCGCCGAAGCCGAGGAGATCAACGCCCGCGCGATCATCTTCCCGCTGAAGGCCGACCCGAGCGGCTCGCTGTTTTCGCCGGCCGTACAGCGAGTGCTTTCCGATCGACCGTGCCGCGTGATCATGACCACTGAACCCGCCAAAAAGCTGGTGGCCTCGCGATGAGCGGCAAGTACATGAAGCTCGCGATGTTCGCGCTGATCTTCGTTCTGGGGGCGGCCAACATCGTCGTGACCTTGGCCAACGGCGGCGGCGTGACATCGGTCGGATTCGTCGTCGGCGCGGTGCTCTGCGCGCTCGCGGCGGCGCGGATCTACCTGTCGATCAAGGACGTCGGCTGATGCTGCGTCAGGTGCGCAATCGCGTTCGCTTCGGACCGATGTCGACGATCGGCGCCGGTGCGCTGTTCATGGTCGTCTACATCGCGGCAGCCTCGTCGCTGTTTTTCGGACTGGGCCTGATCGCCGAGCAGGGCCTCGCACTGACGCCGGTCGTGATGGTGCTCGGCGGAGTCTTCTTCGTCTTCACGTTCATGTCGTACGTCGAAGGCTCTTCGCTCCACATCGAGCGTGGCGGTGCTTCGTCGTTTGCGCGCTTCGCCTTCGACGAGCTTGTCAGCTTTGTCGCCGGCTGGGCGATCCTGCTCGATTACGCGATCGTCCTCGCGCTCGTCGCCTCCGCGGTGCCGAACTACCTGGCGGTCTTCTGGAGTCCGCTCGAAGGCAAGGCCGGCGAGCTGATCATCCCGGTCGCCCTGATCGCGGTGATGGCATGGTCGAATGTGCGCGGAGTCAGCGCTCGGACATTGCGCCGACGCCTGCCGCTCGGGCTGATCGACTTCGTCGTGCTGCTCGCGATCATCGTGATTGGCCTCGCCGCCGTCTGGAACCCCGACGCGCTGACCCAGAACATCGAACTCGGCAGCGCTCCGACCTGGCACGACCTGATCGTCGCGTTGGTACTCGCAACCGTTGCCGGCACGGGGATCGAAGCCGCTTCGGGTCTCGCGGGCGAAATCAAGATCGGGCGCCGCGAACTCAAGGCCGTGGTCTGGTCGAGTGCGGCGTCGACGATCACGATCTTCACGGGTGTGTCGCTGGTTGCGCTGATGTCTGATCCCGTGACCGTCAGCGGCGGCAGCGACACCACCGCGATCGCCAGCAAGTATCTCGAGAATCCCGTCGTCGGCGTGGTCGCGGGGTATGACCCGTCGTGGCTGGCGTCGGCGCTGAAGTACGTCGTCGCCGTTGTTGCGACGATCACGCTGGTGCAGGCCGCACGCATCTATCTGCTCGGTCCGATGCGCGTCACGTATGCGCTCGCGACCAATCGTCAGATCCCCAGTGCGGTCGGGCGCCTGCATCCGAAGTACGGCACGCCGTACGTCGCCGCCACGCTCGTCGCGCTGGTGGCCAGTGGCCTCGCGCTGCTCGACGATCCGGAACTGCTGATCGCGATCTTCGCGTTCGGCGCGCTGCTGACCTTCTCGATCGCCAACTTGTCGATCATCCGCCTTCGCTTCAAAGAGCCGGGGGCGAAACCGGCATATCGAGTGCCGTTCTCGATTCCGATCGGCAGCGCCTCGGTGGCGATCCCGTCTGCGATCGCTCTGATCGGTTCGGTCGCGGCGTTGATCGCGGTCGTGGCCGTGCGCCACACGGCCACCGTGGTCGGCGTGGTCTGGTTGTTCCTCGGCCTCTCGCTGTATGTCGCCCACCGCCGCACGCAGGGCCGTCCGTTGCGCGCTCGTGTGACGATCCCCGAGGAAGACCTGAAGCGCAAGCGTGTGCGCGAGATCGCCAAGGAGGGGTACGGCTCGATCCTCGTGCCGGTGTTCGGGGGAGTGCTCGACGACGACATCGTCGGCACGGCCGGGCGCCTGGCGATGGAAGAGGGGGACGAGCACGAGGGCGCGATGATCGAGGCGCTGCACGTGATCGAGATACCGATGTCCCAACCGATCGACGCGCCGGTCCCGGCCGAGCGCCTGACTCGCGCGCGCCAGATTCTCGCGCGCGCCAAGGAGGTCGGCGAGGAATATGAAGGCGTGGAGGTCGCGACTGCAACGGTGCGCGCCCGCTCGACCGGCGAGGCGATCGTGCGCGAGGCGACCCGGCGCGGAGTCGAGCTGATCGTGCTCGCGGCCGAGCGTCCGTCTCGGATCAGGGGGGGACCGCTGCTCGGCGGGGTCGAGCCGCGCGCGGCTGAGTTCATCGGAAAAGTCACCGAGTACGTGGCCCGCAAGGCCCCGTGCCGCGTAGTGCTGACCGCGCCGCCCGAGACGGAAGTGGCCGATCTCGTCGAGTCGATCGCCGCCAACCCGCACGTCTCCGAGGGCTTCGCCCGCAAGGAGGCCGAGCGCGCCGAGCGCATGGAGGGCATAACGGAGGAGCACAGCCCGGTCGTGCCGGGAGCGGTGCACCCGACCGACGCGGTTCGTCCGCACGAGGCCGAAGCCGACCACTCAGCCATCGCCGAAGAGGAAGATCCCGACGACTTCATCGACACGATTGTCTGACCCGCCAGCGCGGGAACCCGATACCTAAGCCAGAAACCGCCCCAATGAGCATCCTTCGTGGCGCCCCAAAGAACGTCCTTTGGGGCAGTTTTCGGCTTTGTTGAACGAAACCACGTGGCCCGCGGCCCCAATCCGTCGGCCCCGGACTAACCTCCAACCCATGTTCGTACTGATCGTCGGATGCGGCCGCGCAGGCAGCGCGCTCGCCAAGAACCTCCTCGCTGACGGCCACACGGTCTCTGTGCTCGATGAGAGTGCCGAGTCGCACCGTCTGCTCGATGTCGACCTCGAGACCAACTGGGAGGACGCCGGCGGCATGTTCACCGTCGGCACCGCGCTCGAGATCGACGCACTGCTCGAAGCGGGGATCGAGCAGGCCGACGCCTTCGTCGCCGGCACCAACGGCGACAACACCAACCTCGTGATCGCGCAGATCGCCCAGAAGCGCTTCGGCGTCGAGAAGGTCGTCGTGCGAGTGCTCGACCCGCGCCGCGCGGATTGGTACGCACAGCAGGGGCTGCACACGATCTGCCCGACCCAGGCCGGAATCGAAATGCTGACTGCCGCGGTTCGCGGTCAGGACGAAGTCGTACTCACGGAGCGTCTCTAATCATGTACGTGATCGTCGTCGGGGGCGGAAAAGTCGGCCTCAACCTCACGCGCGAGCTGATGGCCAAGGGTCACGAAGTCACCTTGATCGAGAACAACCGCCGTCGCTACACGATCCTCGAGCCGCAGCTCGAGCACGTCGTGCACCTCGGCGACGGCACCGAGCTGTGGGTGCTCGAGCGCGCCGGCATCGAGCGCGCCGACATGGTCATCGCCGTGACCGGCGACGACGAGGACAACATCATCATCTCCCAGGTCTCACGCGAGAAGTACGGCCGCGAGAAGATCATCGCGCGCTGCAACAACATCCGCAACATGGAGCACTTCGACCTGCTCAACATCAAGCCGGTGATCAGTTCCACCGACCTGATCCTGCGCCTGATCGAGCACGAGGTTCCCCAGCACGGCCTCGTCCACCTGCTCAAGCTGCAGGCCGAAGACCTCGAGATCATCGAGGTCGAGGTCAGTGCGGGGGCACCGGCGGCCGGCAAGACCGTCGAAGAGATAGACCTTCCCGAGGGCGGTCTGATCATCGCCCTGCTGCGCGAGGGCGAAGGAATCGTCCCATCTGGCGACACGACGATCAACACCGGCGACGAGGTCATGTTGATCCTCAACCCGGGCATCGAAGAGGGCATCACACAGCTGTTCTCGGCTCCCGAAGAGTCGTTCGCGTAGGGGCCGCCGGACATGGCCGACCGTCACGTTGACCACCTGCTGATCGGTGGCGGACTCGCGTCCGCCAACTGCGCACGTCACCTGCGAGAGAACTCCGACGACTCGATCCTGCTCGTCGGCCGTGAGCCCGAGCCGCCATACAACCGGCCGGCCCTGACCAAGGGTTACCTGGCGCACACCGAGGATCGCGCGATGGACTATTTCCGTCCCGCCGAGTTCTGGGGCGAGCAGAAGATCGAGCTGATGACTCGGATGAACGTGATGAAGCTCGACACCGAGGCCCGCGAAGCCACACTGATGAACAAAGAGGTGATCGGCTACGGCAAGGCACTCGTCGCGACCGGCGCCAACGTCAACCTGCTGCGCGTCGAGGGCATGGGGCAGGAGGGCATCCACTACCTGCGCGCCTTCGGCAGCACCGATTCGATCCTCGAGGATCTGGACAGGCTTGGCCGTCGGGTGACGATGATCGGCGGCAGCTACATCGGCTGTGAGGTCGCGGCCACACTCGCGCGACATGGCTGCGACTGCCAGATCGTGATGCTCGAAGACCTTCCGCTGCAGCGCACGCTCGGCGACGAGCTCGGCCTCTGGACCCAGCGCCACCTCAAGAAACTCGGTGTGCAACTGCATCCCGGCGAGTCGCTCGCGAGTCTCGCCGGCGATGGTGAGCGCGTGACCGCGGTGGTCTGCGAGTCGGGCCTGGAGATCGATAGCGATCTCGTCGTGATCGGCGCCGGCGTCCATCCCGAGACGATGCTCGCCAAGCAGGCCGGGCTCGAGATCGGCGAACGCGGCGGGATCCTGACCGATGCGAATCTGCGCAGTTCCGCGCCCGACGTCTTCGCCGCGGGCGACGTCGCCGAGTGGTTCTCCGTCTTTCACGACAAGCACATCCGCGTCGAGCACTGGGATGTCGCCTTCAACCACGGCCGCACCGCGGCGCTCAACATGCTCGGCCAGGATGTTCCGCACGAGATCGTCCCGTATTTCTGGACCGACATGGCCGACGTCGAGATCGAATCGGTCGGGCCGGCGTACGGCTGGGACCGGGTGATCATGCGTGGCTCGATCGAAGACGCATCGTTCTCGGCCTGGTACGTACAGGGCAGTCGCGTGGCGCAGGTCGCCGCGGTCGGTCGCGGGCAGGACCTCGAGGTTGCAAGACGGCTGCTCGCAGATCGCACCGAACTCAGCGAAGCGCAGCTGTCGGCGATTTCCGATCTCGACTTCGAGGTCGAGACGCTCGCTTGATCACCGACTCGCGCAACTCGCTCGGCGGCATGGTGTTCAATCGGTGATGGTGCAGATGCTCGGATCTGCCACCCGCGACAGACAACTCTCCGCTTTGATCAATCACTTTCGCCGATACGTCTTTTCTGTGCTGCTCGCCGCGGCGGCGCTCGTTGCCTTCGCGGCCTCGGCTGGCGCCGCTGTACCCGCCGGGAACACCGGCTGGAACTGGTCAAATCCCGCTCCACAGGGCAATTCGCTCTACGCCGCGAAGTCGTCGAACGGCCGCGTCTGGGCAGGCGGCGCGAATGGAACTCTGATCCACTCCGGGGACAACGGCTCGACATGGTCGGCGGCTCGCACCGGTCTGCTTGACGACATTCGCGTGGTCGAGACGATCGGTCCGAACTCCGTCGTGTTCGCCGGGAGTTGTGCGCTGCGCCGAACCGACGATGGAGGAGTGACCGTTCGCCGGCTGCCGTGGAGCGTCAGCGACGACACCTGCGCGGCGAAGATCCAGGCCGTCTCATTCACGGCCCCGCTGATCGGCTACCTGCTGCTCAGCAACGGCGAGGTCTTCCGCACGAGCGACGGCGGCGACAGCTGGCACAAGCAGGGCGTCGTGCCGGGTGCACCGGCGAGCGGGGGAGAGCCCGTCTACGACATGCACTTCTCCGGCGGCGTCGGTGTGGTGTCGGTCGGCAGTCGCATCCTCCAGTCACCCGACGCCGGGGCCACCTGGACTCCGGTCAAGACCGCAGGCGTCGGTGCCGGAAAATTCATCTTCTCGTTCGCGAGCGCGACGGTCGGGTTTGCCGTCGGCGAGCGCACGGACGTTCTGAAGACGGTCGACGGCGGCGCGACCTGGACCACGGTCGGCAACTCGCTCTCTTCCGCATACAACTTCGGATCGCTCAGTTGCGCCAGCGATGTCAGCTGCATCGCGGTCGAGCGTGACAGCGGCGCGGTTCTGCGCACGACCGATGGCGGGCAGACGTGGTCGACGCCGGCCGCGGTGATCCCGCAGGCGACCGCGCTCACATTCGTAGATGGATCCGGTGGCGTCGTCGTCGGTGCGGCCGGCCGAGTCGCCGCAACCGACGATTCCGGCGCCACTTGGACCGAGCGGGGCGCGAATTCCGTCGGCCTGATCTCCGGCCTGCGTAGTTCGAACGGTCGCGCAGCGATCGCGATCGGAGCAAGCGGCGTGGCGCGCACGACCGACGGGGGTGCCAGCTGGTCCGCTCTGAAGCTTCCCGCCAACGCTGAAGTGGTCGATGCCACGATGCCGAGCGCCAAACGCGCGATCGTGTTGCTGAAGAGCGGAGCACTAGCCGCCAGCAAAGACGGCGGTCAGTCCTGGAGCACGATTCCGGCCACCTCAGGCGCCAAGCCGCGGGCGATCGTCGGCTTTTCGGATGGCAGCGTCATCGTCGTTCGAGCGCGGGGCGTGCTCGTCTCCCACCGCTCGGGCGCGGGCCTGCACGCCGCCTCCGGCAGCGTGAAAAACCTCTCGCTGAGCGCGGCGGACCAAGCCGGCAAAAGCGCATTCGTCTACGGACGGCGGGCGATCGCGACGACGAGCGATCGCGGTCGCGCCTGGAGACGGGTCAAAGTTCCGCGCGGCGCGGCGACGGTCACCCGACTCGACATGGTCGACGCCAAGAACGGTTTCCTGCTCGACTCCAATGCCGAACTCTTCCGCACGACAAACGGCGGCAAATCGTGGAAGCGACTCGAGACGACCGGAGCCAATCAGGCGATCTCGATCGCATTCGGCGATCGCAAACACGGCTACATAACCGACGCCACGGGCCGGGTGCTCGCCACGACGGACGCTGGCGCCACTTGGTCGCGCCAATACCCGTTCTACGACTCGACGGCCAAGTCACCGCTGCTGGCGTTGGGTGTCTCGCATCTGCGCGCGATCCTCGCGGTGCGCGGCGGCGACAGCATCTTTTCGAGCGACACCGCCGGGCGCATCGGCAAGGCGTCGGTGCTGACGATCAAGCCTTCGGCGACGAAGGTCCGCAGCGGCGCGGTAGTACCAGTGACCGGAAAGCTCACGCCGGCCACCGGTGTGGAGCGCGTCGCGGTGCTCGCGCGAATCGCCGGGGCGAAGGGCGGAACCCAGTGGGTCACGCAGAACGTCACGGTCTCGGCGACCGGCACCTTCACGACCAAGTGGAAGATCACCGCGACCACTGAGTTCATCGCGCGCTGGTCGGGCGACTCCTCGCACGACGGTGACGCGGCGCCGCTGAAGATCGTCAAATTGCGCAAATAGCCCGGCGGCTATCCTCTCCGTTCGCAAGGCGCTCCCGCCACGCGAATCGGCTCCATGAGCCGCACTTTGCGGGATCGTCTAATGGTAGGACGCTCGGCTCTGGACCGAGAAGTCGGGGTTCGAGTCCCTGTCCCGCAGTTGATCGCCTTGCAGCCCGAAGGGGCATCCTCCTCGATCGCGAAAATTGGTTGGTCGCCGCCGCAACTACTGGCGCGGTGTCGGGTTCTGTCACGTGGATTGGGGAATTCGCGCTCTCGTTCCATTGCTCGTATGACTTGCGCGTGCTCGAAAGGCTCATCAATGCTCAAGAGACTGCTCGTTTCTGTTTCGTTCGCCCTCGTGCTTGCGCTGACCGCAGCCGGCGCCGCCGGCGCGGCTGTCGTCGCCGGCAACACTGGTTGGTTCTGGTCCAACCCGCTGCCGCAGGGCAACACGCTGACCAAGGTCGAAGCGATCTCCGGTCGGGCGTACGTCGCCGGTGAGGCCGGCGCGATCCTGCGCTCCGACGACGGAGGCGCAAGCTGGACCGGAATCCGCAGCGGCCTGCCGGCCGCCAAGAGCGCAGTGCGGGTGATCCGCGCCGTGACTCCCGACACCGTGATCTTCGCCGGATCATGCGCGCTTCGGCGCACCGACGACGGTGGCGCCACCGTCAAGCGTCTGCCGTGGAACTCGAGTGATGTCTCGTGCCCGTCCGCGATCAAGTCGCTCTCCTTCCCGACGGCGAGCGTCGGCTACCTGCTGCTCGAGAATGGCGACATCCTGCAGACGCAGGACGGCGGCGACTCCTGGCGCCGTCAGCCGGCCGCGCCCGGCTCGCAGCTCGTCGGCGGCAACGCGACAGTCAACGACATCTGGTTCACGTCGGCCACCAGCGGGGTCTTGAGCGTCGCCGGCCAGATCTGGTCATCGACCGACTCTGGAGTGTCATGGACGCCGGTCAAGGACATCGACGGCGGCGGCGGAGCTCAGTTCAAGTTCATCTCGTCCACCGTCGGATATGCGGTCGGATCTGGCACGAGTCTCTACAAGACGATCGACGGCGGCGCCACCTGGAACGCAGTCGCCGGCGACGGCAAGATCAACTCGATCGTCGTCGGGCAGCTCGCCTGCTCCAGCGTCAGCACCTGTCTCGCCACGAGCGCGGATGGCTCGCAAATCCTGCGCACGACCGACGGCGGCTCCAGCTGGACTTCGCTGAAGGCCTCGTCACGCGCGATCTACGGAGTCGGGTTCACCTCCGCCGCTCACGCGGTCGCCGTGGGCGCCGGCGGGGCGTCGGTTTCGACCGATGATGGCGGCGTCAACTGGTCGCTGCTCAACGCCGAAGTGCTCGGCAGCTACAACTCGATCCACGTCGATTCGGCGAGTACGGCTGTGCTCTATGGCGGCGGCACCGGCCTTGCGCGTACGACCGACTCGGGCGCGTCCTGGAAGCCGATCACCACCTTCGCATCAGGTTCGATCCGCGATGCGACCTTCCCGACCGCGACGCGCGGCTACGTGCTCGACTCGCGCAATCAGCTGACGCGCTCCGACGACGCCGGCCTCACCTGGAAGGTGCTGGACATGGCCGGGGCGAAGCCGAGCTCGCTCTACGCCAGCGGGGCACAGAGCCTGCTGCTGATCGGCGGAAAGGGCGTGCGGCGCTCGCTCGACGGCGGACTCACGTTCAAGACGCCCGGCGGCAGCGGATTCCGCAAGCTCGCCCTGACCAAGGCGGATCCGGCCGGCAAGGCGATCGTCGCCTGGGGCAGCAAGGCGATCGTGTCTTCGTCCGATGGCGGCAAGACCTGGAAGAAGATCGCGCTCGGCAAGAAGGTCAAGAGCGTCAAGCTCGCCGACTTCGTGGACGCCAAGAATGGTTGGATCGTCGACGGCAGCAACGAGCTGTGGGTCACGACCAAGGGCGGCACCAAATGGACCCGGGTCGAGACGACCGGGCTCGACAAGATCACCTCTATGGCGCGCACCGACGGCAAGCATGGCTACATCGCCGACGGTTCCGGCTCGGTGCTCGTGACGGCCGACGGCGGCAAGACATGGGCGCAGGAGTCACCGTTCCTCAGTGCCAGTCGGATCGCCACGACCGTCGCTCCGCTCAGTGCCAAGGGGGCGATCCTGCTCGTGCCGAACACCAACACGATCCTCACGACCTCGACGTTCGGTCAGATCGGCTCGGCTTCGAAGCTGACGATCTCGACGGCAAAGAAGTCGGTCAAGAAAAACTCGGAGATCCGCGTCAGCGGCAAGCTCTCACCGTCGCAGGGTGGCGAACAGGTCACCGTGCTGGCACGCGCGCTCGACGCCAAGGGGGGTACGCATTGGGTCAGCCAGACGGCGACGGTCTCACTCGGCGGGACGTTCACGACCACATGGAAGATCGGCAAAGCAACGATCTTCACCGCCACGTGGGCCGGAGACGCCACCCACGACGGTGACGGCGCCTCTGCCCTGATCGTCAAGCTCGGTTCCGGCAAGAAGAAGTAGGACGCGCCTGCGGGCCCGGAGAAATCCCTGCAAACCGGCTTGAACAGCGGCTTTGCGGGGATTTCTCCATCCGCGCGCGGCGGCATCCTGCGATGGATGCCTTCAAGCCGCCCGCGCTATCCGTTCTCGGCCGTCGTCGGCCAGGACGACTACAAGCTCGCGCTCCTTGCGAACGCGGTCGACCCGTCGATCGGCGGAGTTCTCGCGGTCGGCGAGCGCGGAACCGCGAAGTCGACACTCGCGCGCGGGTTCGCCGCACTGCTGCCCGGACTCGCTCCCGTTGAAGACGAAGCCGTTCCGGCTCCTTTCGTCGAGCTGCCGATCGGGGCGACGATCGACCGCCTGACGGGCTCGATCGACACCGCGAAACTGCTCGCCGGAGCGGGTGCCGAACTGTCTGACGGCCTGTTGGCATCGGCCGACGGGGGTGTGCTCTACGCCGACGAGGTCAACCTGCTCGGCGACCATCTTGTCGACGTTCTGCTCGACGCCGCTGCATTCGGTCGTGTGCACGTCGAACGCGACGGCCTCAGCGCCGAGAGCGACGCGCGCTTCCTGCTGGTCGGCACGATGAACCCCGAAGAGGGCGCGCTTCGGCCTCAGCTGCTCGATCGTTTCGGCCTGGCCGTTTCGATCGCGGCGCCCGGCGACCCGGAGGCTCGCGCCGAGATCGTCCAGCGGCGGATCGCCTTCGAGCAGTATCCGGGAATCTTCTGCGATCGCTTCGCCGCGACCGAGGAGGCGCTCTGTTCGATCGTCGAACGTGCTCGCGCCGCATGGCTCGAGGTCGACCTGCCCGATGCAACGCTCGCTCAGATCGCGCGGGTCTGCGCGCACCTGAACGTCGAGGGCATGCGCGCCGACATCGTGATCGCACGTACCGCCACCGCGCTCGCAGCACTCGATGATCGCCGCTCAGTGATCGACCGCGATGTCGAGACGGCCGCGCGCCTGGCACTGCCTCACCGCGCGCGCATCTCCGGCGCCGACCAGGCATGGCTGACAGAGGATCAGATTTCCGAGGGTCTCGCCGTCGCGCGCGGCGAAGGAGAAAGCTCGGGCGAACCGCGTCGCAGCGTGCCGCGAACCGAAGCCGGATTCCGTGAGACCGCGCGCCGCGCGGCCCCCGATGTGACCGAGACTTCCGACCGCCACGGAACTGGTCCGGTCGGCCGCTCGTCGCGCGCCGCCGGCGGAGAGCGTCCGGCAGTCGACTCGAAGCCGACCGACTCCGCCGAGGATCTGGATGTGATCGCGACCGCCCGCGCGGCGGTGACGCGCAGGATCTTTCGCGGACCCGACTCCGACGCTGCCGAGGCGCTCGGCGGCGTCGGATCGGACGTGATGGGCTCGGGACCGGGCGAGATCCGCGCCGAAGACCTGCGCGAGAACGTCCGCGCCGGTCGTGAGGCCAATCTTGTGCTCTGCGTCGTCGACGCGTCGAGTTCGGTACTCGTGGGCGGACGCGGAGGAGAGCTGCGCGCGTTGCTCGGCGGACTCGTTTCAGACGCCAAACGTCGCCGCGACCGTGTCGGTCTGATCGTCTTCCGAGGTCGCGAAGCGCGGCTCGTCGCACCGCCCTCGCGCAACCACGCGGCCGTGCTGGCGGGCCTCGACACGGTCGAGCCGGGTGGCCTGACGCCGCTGGCCGAAGGCATCCGCGTCGCCCACGAGACCGCCCAGCGCGAACTGCGCCGCAATCCCGATCTTCGCCCCGTGGTCGCGCTCGTGACCGATGGCCACGCAAACGTCTCGCGCGAAGGAGACCCGCTCGGAGAAGCGCGCGCCGCCGCCCGCGATCTGCGTCGCGCGGGAGTCACGCTCGTGGTGATCGGTGAGAGCTCGAGTGGGGCCCCGCAGTTCGCCCGTTCCTGCGGCGCGGAGTTCTACCCGTTCGACCCGCCCGCGCTTGAGCGCGACGTGGCGTAGCTTGGCGACGCGCGCCGAGCGTCAGGCGACGTTGCGTTGCCAGTTGGCGAACAGCTGGGCGTAGCGACCGCCCGCCGCGACCAGTTCGTCGTGCGAGCCGATCTCGACGATCTCGCCGCCCTCAAGCACGGCGATCCGTGAAGCGTTGATGATCGTCGAAAGGCGATGCGCGATCACCAGGGCGGTGCGACCGGCGAGCAATCGGCGCAGGCCGTCCTCGATGCGGGTTTCGGTGCTCACGTCGACGCTCGCGGTGGCTTCATCGAGGATCAGCAGCCGCGGCTCGGCGATCAGGGCGCGCGCGAACGCGACGAGCTGACGTTGGCCGGCCGAGAGGTGGCTGCCGCGCTCGCCGACCACAGTGTCGAAACCGTCGGGCAGCCCGGCGATCGGCTCGAAGGCGCCGACCGAGCGCGCTGCCGCCTCGATCTCTTCGCGCGTGGCCCCGGGTTTGCCGAAGGCGATGTTGTCCGCGACGGTGCCGGAGAAGAGGTAGCCCTCCTGCGGCACGTACCCGAGCTGCCTGCGCAACGACCGCGAGTCGATTGTGGTGAGATCGTGTCCGTCGATCAGCACGCGGCCCCTCTGCGGGTCGTAGAAGCGCGGCACGAGCTTGGCGAAAGTTGACTTACCGGCACCGGTGGCGCCGACGAGGGCGATCGTCTCACCGGGATTGATCTTCAGATCGACGCCGCGCAGCGCCCAGGTGTCGTCACCCCCATAGCTGAACCAGACGTCGTCGAAGACGATCTCACCGCGCAGCTGCGGGAGCTCCTCGCCGCCCGGCAGGTCGGTCACGTCGGGCTCTTCGCCGAGCAGGTCGAAGATCTTGTCGAGCGCTGCCATGCCGGCCTGGTAGGTCGTGTAGAGCTGCGAGAGCTGCTGGATCGGGTCGAAGAAGTTCTGCATGTACCCGGCGAAGAGCACGAGCACACCGACCTCGATATTGCCGTCGATCACGAGGTAGCCGCCGAACAACAGGATCACGGCCATCGAGACCGCTTGCAGAAACTCGATCGTCGGGAAGTAGGCGGCGTTCAGGTAGACCGAGCGCATGTTGGCGTCGCGGTTGGCGGCCGAGAGTTCGGTGAACTCACCGATGTGACGATCTTCACGTCCGTAGGAGCGCACCACGGAAACGCCGGAGATCGTCTCCTGCAGGTAGGCCGTGACAAGCCCGATCCGCTCGCGTGTCTCGCGGTAGACGTCGGTCGACACGACACGGAAGACGAAGCTCGCGAGTGCGACAACCGGGAAGACGGCAAAGCACGCGAGCGCCAACGGCAGGCTCTGCGCGAGCATGATCACCATCATCGCGAGCAGCGTCGCGACCGACTGGAAGAGCGTCATCGCCCCGCTGCTGACGAGTTGGTCGAGAGCCTCGACATCGTTGGTCAGGCGCGAGACGAGTACGCCCGTCTTGCGCCGCGAGTAGAAGCCGGTCGACTGCTTCTGCAGGTGGTCGAAGAGCGCCAGACGCAGATCCTGGAGGGCTTTCTGGCCGACCCAGCCGGTCATGTAGGTCTGCACGTAGGTCGCGCCCCAGAGCACGAGTGCGCTCACCAGGTAGAGCACCACGACAAGCTCGAGCGTGCCCGAGTCGCCGGCGATGATGCCGCTGTCGATCGCGACCTTCGCCAGGTACGGCGGGGCGAGACCGGCGGCGATCGCGATCGTCATCGAGACGAACATCAGCGCGACGCGCCACTTGTAGGGCTTGAGCAGCGCGACCAGTTCGCGCAGGCGGCGCGCGCGTGTCTTCTCGCCGCGCAGTCGCTTCCATGTGCCCATGAAGTCGTTGTAGTGACGCACGATCACAGCGAGCTTCCAATCTCTGTCTGCGCCGGGTCCTTGCGGGTGAGGAAGACGCTCTCTGGCATGCCCTTGGTCGCGAGTGCGCGGTACTGCTCGCAGCGGTGGGCCAGCTGATCGTGGGTGCCGTGGTCGATGATCCGCCCCGCATCGAGCACGACGATGCTGTCGGCCAGAGAGATGGTCGAGAGGCGATGCGCGATCACGAATGTCGTACGACCCGCCATCACCTCTGCGAGCGCCGTCTTGATCTCACCCTCGGTGCGGGCGTCGACGGAGGAGGTGGCGTCGTCGAGGATCAAGATCCGCGGATCCGCGAGCAGCGCGCGAGCGATCGCGACGCGCTGGCGCTGGCCGCCCGAGAGCGTGATTCCGCGCTCGCCGATCACTGTGTCGTAGGCGTCGGGGAGCGTCTCGATGAAGTCGCCGATCTGCGCGCGGTGGGCGGCGACGCGGATCTCTTCATCGGTGACGTCGTCGCGCGCGTAAGCGATGTTGTCGGCGATCGACGCCGAGAAGAGGAAGCTGTCCTCGGCGACGAAGGCGACGTTGCGGCGCAGGTCGACGGGGTCGAGCTCGCGCACGTCGGCGCCGTCGACGAGGATCGCCCCGGAGTCGACGTCGTAGAGCCGCGAGATCAGCGAGACGAGTGTGGTCTTCCCCGAGCCGGTGCTGCCGACGATTGCGATCGTCTGGCCGGCGGGGACGGTTAGGTCGATGTCTTCGAGAGCTCTGCGGTCGTTGTCGGGGTAGCTGAAGTTCACGTGGTCGAAGACGACCTCGCCGCCGCCGGCCGGCAGCGCGCGCGCCGTCGGGCTTGCCTCGATCCGCGGAGCACGGTCGAGGATCTCGAAGATGCGTGCGCCGGCCGCGGTCGCGCGCTGAGCTGAGCCGAGCGAGTTGCCGAGCATCCGCATCGGGCCTATCAGCATGCCGACGAAGAAGTAGAACGAGGTGAAGTGATCGAGCGACATGTCGCCCTTGATCACCAGGTTGCCGCCATAGAGCAGCACGGCCGCCAGACCGATCGAAGGGATGAAGCCGAGCAGCGGGTCGTTGAAGGCCGAGAGCTTCGTCGAGTAGAGGTTCTGGCTGAAGACGCGTTGAGCTGAGTTTTCGAAGTGCTCCATGCGCTCGTCCTCGCGGGCGAATGCTTTGACGACGCGGATCCCCGAGATGTTCTCCTCGACATCGGCCGAGAGCTCGGCGAGGCGCTGCTGAACCTCTTGAACGGCCGGCCGCGCGCGTTTGCCGTAACGCGCCGCGGCGAAGACGATGAACGGCATCGTCGCGAGCACCATCAGGCCCAGGTCGGGCTGTAGATAGACCATGATCGCCCCGGCGAAGACGATCGTGAAGGCGCTCTGGATCATGAAGATCAGTCCGTAGCCGAGGAAGAAGCGCACGACCTGCAGATCCACGGTGGCGCGCGACATCAGCTGGCCGGTCTGCTGGTCGTGGAAGAAGCCCAGCTCGAGGCCCTGGAGATGTGAGTAGACGCGGCGGCGCAGGTCGTGCTCGACGCCGAGCGACACCTTGCCGCTGATCACGCGTCGCGAGATCGAAGAGATCGCCCGCAAGATGCCCACTCCGAGCACGGCGAGAGCAATCAGCAACAAGCCCTGGGAGTCGTGATCCTGCGCCCGTCCGACTGCCGCGCCGGCCAGCAGCGGGATCACGGACCCGATTCCCATCGCAAACGCCGCCAGCACCATCGACCAGACGACTCCCGACCGGTACGGCCGCAAAAACCCGAGAAGTCGCCAGAAATTGGTCACTTCAGAAAGTATAGGATTGGACCCGAACCATCGGTCCACCGCAGATCGTCGACCCCTGCCGCGAAGCGGCCTTCAGAATCAATCGCCGCCAGCGGCGATTGAAAAAGAAGTGGAGGGGTCCCCCGCGACGAAAAAAGCCGCCCGAAGGGGCGGCATTTTTCATAGCGGGGGAGGGACTCGAACCCCCGACACGCGGATTATGATTCCGCTGCTCTAACCAACTGAGCTACCCCGCCGAGGTCGACCGAGGTTACCAATGCTGATGTCCGTGCCAAATGTGTCGGAGGGCGTCAATCGGGCGGCGATCCGAGAGATCGGCGAAGCTTTCGGACCGGCGCGGCTGCTCGATGTCCACTCGGATCCAGATCACCACAGGTCGGTCTTCACGCTTGCTTCTCGCCAGGGCGAACTCGCCCAGGCTTTGGCCCGTGGCGCTGCGGTCGTGCACGAGCGGATCGACATCGCCGCCCACGCAGGCATCCATCCGCACGTCGGAGCGATCGATGTGGTGCCGGTTGTCTATCTCTCGCCGGAAAACCGGGGCGCTGCGTGCGCGGAGGCCCTCACCGCGGCTCACGAAATCGCTGAACAGACCAATACGCCGGTGTTCCTTTACGGCGAACTTGCCGGAGGCCGCGAGCGTGCCGAGTTGCGCGCCGGTGGCACAAAGGGCCTGGCAGAGCGCATCGCATCCGGTGAGCACCGCCCAGATTTCGGGCCGGCAGAACTCAATCCCT
The DNA here is from genome assembly GCA_047605325.1 of Solirubrobacterales bacterium. GTDB lineage: Bacteria > Actinomycetota > Thermoleophilia > Solirubrobacterales > JACPNS01 > JACPNS01. The sequence goes on from JASGFX010000022.1 coordinate 23,816, forward strand.
CGGGCGGCGCGACGCTCGTGTCGGCGCGTCCGCCACTGGTCGCCTTCAACGTCGACCTCGCCGAGGGCGAATCGCTCGAGCGCGCCAGGCAGATAGCCGCCGAGCTGCGCGAATCCGGCGGCGGGCTGCCCGGGGTGCGTGCGATCGGGCTCTGGCTCGACACGCGGCAGCGCGCGCAGGTCTCGTGCAACGTCCACGACCCCTTCAAGGTCTCATTGGCCGAGGCCATCGGGTTCGTGCGCGCACGCGCAGCGATCGAGAACGCTGAACTTGTCGGACTCGCGCCCCGCGCGGCGTTCGAAGGTTTCCCGGAGGACGTCCCGATTCCGGGCTTCGACCCGCAAGCGCGCCTGCTCGAGAATGTTGTCGGACTAAGCTGACCCGCCGTGGCACAGACGAAGAAAAAGCGCCAGACCAAGCATCGCGGGGACCAGGCCGGACGCGTCGAGACGCGCGGCCGCACCAGTCGTCCGACCTCGCGCGCGCAGGCTCGTCAGCAGGCGATGCAGCGCAACAGCAGCAAGCGCGTCGAGCGCGCCAGTCGGCCACCGACGTGGCAGGGCGCATCGACCCGCGCCGCAATCGCCGCAGCGGTCTTCTTCGTGATGTTGCTGGTGCTCAAGCAGCCGATCGGTGGCGCCGTAGCTGTCGCCGTGCTGATGTTCGCGGTCTACATCCCGATGGGCTACTACATGGACAAGTTCCTCTACGACCGCCGCGTCCGCAAGGACGCCGAGGCCGCCGCCCAGCGCAAGGCCGACAAGGCCGCCAAGAAGGCCGAGTAGGACCGCGCCGTGAAGGTCGCGTACCTCACTGTCGGACCGGTCGCTGAGAACACCTTCCTGGTCATCAATGACGAGGCTGACAACGCCGCGCTGCTGATCGATCCGGGCGACGAACCCGAGAACATCTCGGCTGCGATCAAGGAGACGGGTGCCGACGTCAAGGCGATCCTGATCACGCACACGCACTTCGACCATGTCGGCGCGGTCAAACCGCTCGCGGATGAGCTCGGCGTCGAGGTCTGGGTGCCCGAACTCGAGCGCCACATCCTCGCCGACATCAACAGCTACATCCGCTTTCCCGGCGTCGGACCGTTCGAGAGCTACGAGGCCGAGCACACGGTCGAGGGCGGCGAGCGGCTCGAGCTGGCCGGCTTTGAGATCGACGTCCACTTCACGCCCGGTCACTCGCCCGGCCACGTCAGCTATTCGCTCCGGCCACAGAAGGCGCTCTTCTCCGGTGATGTGCTCTTCCAGGGTTCGATCGGTCGCACCGACCTGCCCGGCGGGGACATGCCGACGCTGCTGAAGTCGATCGGCCGTTTGATCGACGCGCTGCCGCCTGAGACGGCGGTCTTCCCGGGTCACATGGGCGTGACCACGCTCGAGGCCGAGGCGGCATCCAATCCGTTCCTCTCCGACCTGCCCGAGGGCTGATCGTCGTGCCCGAGAAACTCCAGGCCCCACGCGGGACCTTCGACGTGCTGCCGGAGGACTCTGCGCGCCGCGATGAGTTGGTGGGCGCGATCGCAGCGCCCGCACTCGGCCGCGCGGGCTACGGCCGTATCGAGACCCCGATCTTTGAAGACACTGCTCTGTTCGCGCGCGGAGTCGGCGAGTCGACCGATGTGGTTCAGAAAGAGATGTACAGCTTCCGCGACCAGGGCGACCGCTCGCTCACGCTGCGTCCGGAAGGAACCGCGGCGGTCTGCCGCGCGTACGTCGAGCACGGCATGCACAAGCTCACCCAGCCGGTGAAGCTGTGGTATTTCGGGCCGTTCTTCCGCCAAGAGGCGCCGCAGGCCGGACGCTTCAGGCAGTTCTTTCAGATCGGGGCGGAGGCGCTCGGCTCCGACTCTCCGATGGTCGACGCCGAGTCGATCGCGCTGCTCGACTCGATCCTGCGCGGGGCCGGTGTGACCGGTGTGCGGCTGCGGATCGGCAGCCTGGGATCGCGCGATGAGCGACTTGAATATTCCGAGCGGCTCAAGGCGTACCTGCGCGCCAACGAATCGAAGCTTGCCAAGGACGTCGCCGGCCGGATCGACCTCAACCCGCTCAGGGCCTTCGACTCCAAAGACGAGGCGACCCAGGCCGTGATCGCGGACGCCCCGCGCCTGATGGACGCGATCTCCGCCGACGACCGCGCGCACTTCGATGACGTTCTGGCGCTGCTCGACGCCGCGGGTGTCGCCTACGAGGTCGACACGACGCTTGTACGTGGTCTCGACTACTACACCCGCACGGTCTTCGAATTCACCGCCGACAACCTCGGCGCGCAGTCCGGAGTGGCAGGGGGAGGGCGCTACGACGGCCTCGTCGAGATGCTCGGTGGCCCCGCGACTCCGGGGATCGGCTGGGCCGCTGGCGTCGAACGGATCATCGCTTCGTCGAACGCGGAGCCACCAGCTGCGCCAGCGAGCGTCTTCGTCGGATTCGAGGAGGGGGCGGACATTGCCGCCGTCTTCAGGCTGACCACGGCGTTGCGCGAGCGCACCGGAGATCGCACGGTGGTCGAACTCGCCGGTCGCTCAATCCGCAGCCAGCTCAAGTACGCCGCGAAGATCGGCGCCAGGCACACGGTGATCTTCGGCGGCGATCGCGGCCAATACGATGCCGCCGTGAAGGACATGGATACCGGAAACCAGGAAGAGCTCTCTGGCCTCACGGCCGAGACCTTCATCGACGCAATCACAGGGGCTTTGCAGAAGTGAACGACCGCCACGAAGCGCTCGGCATTCCGCCGAAGAACAGCTATCGCGACAGCTGGGCGACCGGCGCCATCGAACAGCCGATCGGCAAGGAGATCACAGTCGCCGGCTGGGCCCACCGCCGCCGCGACCACGGCGGACTTGTGTTCATCGACCTGCGCGACCGCAGCGGGATTCTGCAGATCGTCTTCCACCCCGAGCACGCCTCGGCGGCGCATGAAGTGGCAGGCACGTTGCGCTCGGAAGACGTCATCTCGGTCAAGGGCAAGCTCGTCAAACGCGACGAAGCCGTCGTCAACCCGAACATTCCGACCGGGCACCTTGAGCTGCAGGCGAACGAGATCACGATCCTCGCGCGTTCGGAGACCCCGCCGTTCCAGGTGGATGAGGACGGTCATGTGGATGAGTCGCTGCGCCTCAAGCATCGCTACCTCGATCTACGGCGCGGCACGATAACTCCGAACCTGAAGCTCCGTCATCGCGTTACGCAGACGATCCGACGCGTGCTCGACGAGCACGATTTTCTCGAGGTCGAGACTCCGAACCTCACACGCCCGACGCCCGAAGGCGCGCGCGACTACCTCGTTCCGAGCCGCGTCAAGCCGGGTTCGTGGTACTCGCTGCCGCAGTCTCCGCAGCTCTACAAGCAGCTCCTCATGGTCGGCGGCCTCGAGCGCTACTTCCAGATCGCGCGCTGCTTCCGCGACGAAGACCTGCGCGCCGACCGTCAGCCCGAATTCACCCAGCTCGACCTCGAGATGTCGTTCGTCGAGGAAGAGGACGTCATGTCGATCACCGAGGCCGTGCTCAAGGCCGTGCTGGCCGATGCCGGAATCGAGATCGAGACGCCGCTGCCGCGCATGTGTTACGACGAGGCGATCGGCCGCTTCGGCAAGGACGCACCCGATCTGCGCTTCGGTCTCGAGATCAAGAATCTCGACGAAGTGTTCGCATCGAGCGATTTCAAGGTCTTCCAATCGGTGCTCGCAGACGGCGGAACCGTTCGCGCGATAAACGCCGGCCAGCGCGAACTCTCGCGTGCCGACCTCGACGAGCTGACCGAGTTCGTCAAGAACTACGGCGCAGGCGGACTCGTGTGGGCATTCGTCGAAGATGACGGCGGCTGGCGTTCGCCGATCGCGAAATTCCTCACGGCAGACGAGATCGCGACTGCGACCAACGCCGTCCAGGCCACGACCGGCGACCTGATCCTCGCTGTCGCCGACAAGAAGCCGATGACCGTGGCCAGTTCGCTCGGTGCGCTGCGTGAGCGCCTTGCGCGTGACTTCGATCTGATCCCGTTCGGCGAGCACAAGCTCGTCTGGGTCGTGAAGTTCCCGATGCTGGAGTTCGACGAGGACGCGCAGGCGTGGACCCCGCTGCACCACCCGTTCACCGCACCCGACGGCGACCTGTCGGATCCAGCGAATCTCGGGTCGCGCGCCTACGACGTCGTGATGGACGGATGGGAGATCGGCGGTGGCTCAATCCGTATCAACACCGTCGAGGTGCAGGAGAAGATCCTCGAGGTAATCGGCATCGACCGCGACGAGGCCGAGGCTCGCTTCGGCTTCCTGCTCGAGGCGCTGAAGTACGGTGCGCCGCCGCACGGCGGCCTCGCGATCGGTCTCGACCGCTTGGTCGCGCTGCTCGCTGGAGCGGAATCGATCCGCGACGCGATCGCCTTCCCGAAGAGCGCGACGGGCGCCGACCCGCTGACCGGAGCCCCTGCCGACGTCGATGAGCAGCAGATCCGCGATCTGCACATAGTCTCGACCGCGCCGAAGTCCGAGCAGCCGGAGCAGTAGTGGCCGGGCTGTTCCGCCGGAGGGGCTTTCCGAGCAGCGGAAAGATCGTGCTCCGGGTCGGGGAGGCGGCATATGACGATTGGCCGATAGTCGGCGAATTCGAAGAGATCGAGACAGCAAAAGCCTTTTGTCAGCAGTTGCGTGAGGCCGGATTCGCGGCCGAAATCACCAGCGACTGGGCGCTCGATCAGTTCGGCAACGGCGATATCGCGTTGCGCACACACCCGGAAGAAGATCAGTTCACCGCACGGGATCTGATCGACTTTGCCGAAGAGTGACCTGCACGCACTAAAGCCCGGCGGGGTTTCTGTCGATTCGGCACTGAAGACTCCGCCTTCAGAAAGCAGTTCAGCCAGTACATGAGTACTTTCAAGCAGCTCTCACCGACCATCAAGTTCGCGCTCGTCGCGGCGTTGCTCGTTGGTGTCTTTTTCCTCTACAAGTCGCAGACAGCCACGGAAGAGGTCCCCGCACCGGCGGCACCGGTCGCGGCAGCCGCACCGACCGGCGCGACGGGTGGCGCGACTGGCGAGACCGGAGGCACGGGCGAGACCGGCGCGACCGGCGAGGCCGATGAGCCGACCGCGGCCGAGAAGCGAGCCGCGCGCCGCAAGGAATTGATCGCCAAGGCCGAAGAGGCCGGAATGCCGCTGCCGGTCTACGAGGGTCTCCACGACAACAAGGCCGTGCTGATCTTCTTCCGCAACATGAACGGTCAGACCGACCAGCATGTCAACCAGGCGGTCAAGGAAGTCAAGAGCGTCCAGGGCAGCAAGCTCGTCGTTGTCAACGAGAACATCTCGAACAAGTCGAAGTACAGCGGCATCGCGAAGGTCACAGAGATCTCGCAGACGCCCGGAATCGTGATGCTCTACGGCACCAAGGCCGATTCCTGGCAGGGCTACATCGATGGCGTCGCACTCAACGCGCGTCTCGAGCAGCTGCTCGAACAGGGCTGATTACCAAGTAATCTGGCTGGATGCTTGATCGCACCCGCCGGATCATCGTTTTCACAGTTCTCTTCGCGCTGCTGGTCGCGCCGGCCACGGCCGGGGCGAAGTCGGTCCAGCCGAGGCTGAGTTCGCTGAAGAGCAGCGGTGCGAAGGTTTCAGTCTCGGGCTCGGTCAAGCTCGCGGCCAAGAAGACCTACAAGGGCAAGAAGCTCAAGGTCGTCGTCGCGGTCAAACCCGCGAGTGGCAAGACGCTGACAAAGTCAGCTTCGATCAAGGCCAAGAAGAAGGCCGCGACGATCAAGTTCAAGGCCAGCGTCACCGTGCCCACCAGCGGAACCTTCAAGATCAGCGCGCAGCTCTACGCCGGCAAGAAGAAGCTCGGCAAGGCGAGCAAGACGAAGAAGCTCAGCGTGACCGTGCCTGGCGGCGGCAACCCAGGCGCCGCCGGGACGGCAGTCGACGTTGGCGGCGCGACCTCATGCGCCGCGGTCGGCGACAACCTCAAGTGCTGGGGCGCAGGGGCGGGCGGTTCGCTCGGAAACGGCAGCAGCGACAACCACCCGACAGCGATCACCAGCATCGCCGGCATTTCGCAGGGGATCTACCAGTTCAGCGTCGCCGAGGGCGGCGGATGTCAGCTCTTCAACGGGAGCGCGAGCTGTTGGGGCGACAACTACTCCGGCGAGCTCGGCAGCGGCACCGACCGCAGCGGACTGGCCAGCAGTTCGACGCCGGTGCAGGTGGTCGGGATCACCGGTGGCGGCAGCTGGATCGCCGCGGGCGGTGATCACGCCTGCGCGATCAACAACGCAAAGATTCAGTGCTGGGGCAACAACCACTTCGGCCAGCTCGGAAACGGCACCGACACGCACTCGTCATCGAACGAAATCGGCTCATCCACGCCGCAGGACGTATCGATGCCCGACGCGATGGGCACGCCCTACTCGGTCGCGGTCGGCGGCTCGGTCTCGTGCGCGAACACGGCCACCGGCATCTGGTGCTGGGGGCAGAACAACGCCGGTCAGCTCGGACAGGGCACCCAGGACTTCGACGCGCACAACAAGCCGCTGCACGTCGGCGGCGTGCTCGCCGGAATCGCCAACTTCGTGAACTCGAGTCTGAGCGTCGGAATCGACCACGTCTGCGCCCAGCTCGGCGGACACCCTTACTGCTGGGGATCGAACCAGTACGGCCAGATCGGCAATTCGACGATCCCCACGACCTCGGGCTTCGCGCTCACACCGGTGTCGCCGGACGGGCTTCCGATCGACTCCGTCTCTGTGATCTCGGCAGGCAACTTCGCGTCCTGTGCGATCGCGCTGCAGAACCTCAAGTGCTGGGGTCTCAACGACCACGGCCAGACCGGCACCGGCACGATCAGCGGCAGCCAGGGCTTCGTCTCGGCGCCGACGCAGGTGGTCGGTTTCGAGCGCGGCGCCACCAGCGTCTCGGCGGGCTGGTTCCACACCTGCGGAAGCCTCGGCACCGAAGTCAGATGCTGGGGCGCCAACGGCGGCGGCACCTATCTCGGCAACGGCCAGACGACGGACACCGGCACGCCCGTCGCCGTGCAGGGTCTCTGAGCGCCGCGCCTCAATACTCTCGCCTGTAGCGAGATGTTCGATCCATTTTCACCCTACGAGGACCACGCCTCATCACCGCGCGGGCGCGGCGTTCTGCCGCAGGGTGGCGCGATCGGCGCCGCCGGCGGCTCGGCCTGCGGCGACATGCTCACGATCGGCGTGCGCTGCGCCGACGGCCGGATCGAGCGGGCGGGGTTCGAGGCCGAGGGCTGCGCCGCGCTGACGGCTGCGGGCAGCGCCGTCGTCGAGCTGGTCACCGGCGCCGAGCTGCTCGAGGCCGCGAAGCTCGGGCGCGATCAGATCGACGCCGAACTCGGCGGGCTGTCCGCCGAGCGCGAGCACGTCTGCGTACTCGCCGAGGAGGCGCTGCACCGCGCGCTCGGCGTGATGCTCGGGCACCACGATGAGATTCTCCTGACCGCTTCCGATCGCCGCGTGCTGGTCGCCCTCAGTGGCGGCGTCGACAGCGCGGTTGCGGCCGAGCAGGTCAAGGGTAGGGGCGATGAAGCCGTCGGCGTCACGCTCCAGCTCTGGGACGATCCGGCCACCGACGGCACGGCCAGCTGCTGCTCGCCGCAGGCCGTCACCCAGGCGCGGCGTCTGGCGCACGCGCTGGGCATGCCGCACTTCACCGTCGATCTGCGCGACGCCTTCCGCAAGGGGGTGGTCGACCCGTACCTCGCCGCATTCGGCGACGGCCTGACCCCGAACCCGTGCGTCGGCTGCAACGGCCACGTCCGCTTCGACGCGCTCGACGAGATGCGTCAGCGGATCGGCGCGCGCACGCTCGCGACCGGCCACTACGCGCGCATCGAGCGCGACGAACATGGCGCGCTGCTCGCGCAGGCCGAGGACGACAACAAGGACCAGACCTACATGCTCGCGGCGCTCGCACCCGAGCTGATCGAGCGGCTCGAGTTTCCGCTCGGCGAGATCAAGAAGCCGCAGGTGCGCGAGCTCGCGCGCGCGGCGGGGCTCGCCGTGGCCGACAAGCCCGAGAGCCAGGATCTGTGTTTTCTGGCCGGGATCGGCCGCGATGGGTTTCTCGAGCGCCACGCCGGCCGCGGCGACGACCCCGGACCGATCCGAGATTCCGACGGGCACGAGATCGGTCGCCATCGCGGCGCCTACCGCTTCACCGTCGGACAGCGCCGCGGCCTCGGCATCGCTCACCCGCGCCCGCTCTATGTGCTCGATGTCGATCCGGCCGAGAACGCCGTGATCGTCGGCGAAGTGGAGCAGCTCAGCACCACCGATGTGCGCCTGATCGGCGCCCGCCTGCTGCGATCCGGCACCGAAGTCGACCGCGTCAAGCTGCGCTACCGCACCGCGCCGATCCCGTGCCGGGTCGTCGGCGAGCCGGCCGCCGGGCGCCACCGCGAGCTCTCGCTCGAGCTGCTCGAACCGGTCTCCGGAGCGGCTCCCGGACAGGTCGCCTGCCTGATGCGCGGGACCGCCGTCGTCGGCTGGGCGACGATCGCCCGCGTGCCGCTCGAGCGGGATGCCAAAATACCCGCCGATGAACTCCAACGAGATCCGCGAGACATACCTGTCGTTCTTTGAGCAGGAGGGGCATCTGCGTATGCCCTCCGCTTCGCTCGTGCCAGCAGAGCTAGATGCGTCGGTGCTGCTCACCACGGCCGGCATGCAGCCGTTCAAGCCGTACTTCCGCGGACAGGAGACCCCGCCACGGACGCGGCTGACGAGCTGCCAGAAGTGCTTCCGCACCACTGACATGGATGAGGTGGGCAAGACGGCGCGCCACCTGACGATGTTCGAGATGCTCGGAAACTTCAGCTTCGGCGACTACTTCAAGCGCGAGGCGATCGGCTTCGGCTACCGCCTCGCCACCGAGGGCTTCGGATTCGCGAAGGACAAGGTCTGGATGACCGTCTTCGGCGGCGACGACGAGCTCGGTCTCGGCCCCGACGAGGAGGCGATCGGCTACTGGCAGGAGTTCGGCGTGCCCGACTCGCAGATCGTGCGCCTCGGGCGCAAGGACAACTTCTGGCAGGCCGGCCCGGTCGGGCCGTGCGGGCCGTGCAGCGAGCTCTACCTCGACCGCGGTCTCGACTTCGGCGCAGAGGGCGATCTGCCCGGCGACGACTCCGAGCGCTTTCTCGAGTTCTGGAATCTCGTCTTCATGCAGTACGAGCTGGGCGAAGGCAACAGCATCGCCGAGCTGCCCGCGAAGAACATCGACACCGGCATGGGCCTCGAGCGCATGGCAGCGATCCTTCAGAACAAGCGCTCGGTCTTCGAGATCGACGTGCTCTGGCCGCTGATCGAGCTGGGCAAGGAGCTCTCCGGCGCGAGCTACGACGCGACGCTCGACGACGCGGGCGACGACGCCGCCACCAAGGCGATGCGCATCCTCGCCAACCACTCGCGCTCGATGGCTTTTTTGATCGCCGACGGCGTGGTGCCGTCGAACGAGGACCGTGGCTACGTGCTGCGCCGGATCATGCGCCGCGCGATCCAGCAGGGCCGCTCGATCGGCATCGGCGACGTGCTCGTGCCGTTCGCTGAGCGCGTGATCGACGTGTTCGGCGAGCCCTACCCGGAGCTGCGCACCCAGCGCGAAGCGATCCTCCAGTGGGCCAAGGGCGAGGAGGAGAGCTTCGGCCGCACGCTCGCCCAGGGCACCGATCTGCTGAACGACCTGATCGCCGATGCGAAGAAGGAGCAGACCTCCTGGATCGACGCAGCCGATGCCTTCAAGCTGCACGACACGTTCGGCTTTCCCTACGACATGACCAAGGAGCTGCTCGCCGCCGAGGGGCTCTCGGTCGACGACGAGGGCTTCGAGGAGCTGATGGACCAGCAGCGCGACCGCGCGCGCTCGGGCAGCCTCAAGGCCGACGCCGACGGCGCCGGACACGAGGCGATCCAGAAGTTCGCCCGCGAGGCCGGGCGCGTCACCGAGTTCGTCGGCTACGGCGACCTCGAGCGCAGCACGACGATCATTTCCGTCGAGCCGCGCCCGGGCGTTGAGGGCCAGACCCTGATCAAGCTCGCCGAGAGCGTCTTCTACGCCGAGGGCGGAGGCCAGGTCTCCGACCACGGCACGCTGACGGGAGGCGGCGCCGAGGCCGAGGTGCTCGATGTCTTCCGCGTCGGCGACGACCAGGTTGTCGCGGTTCGCGTCGCCAGCGGCGAGTTTGCCGCCGGTCAGCAGGTCACCGCGACGGTCGATCGCGGGACGCGCTTCGCCACCGCCACCCACCACACGGCGACCCACCTTCTTCACGCCGCTCTGCGCGAGCGCCTCGGAACGCACGTACGTCAGGCGGGATCGTCGGTGCGCCCCGACAAGCTGCGCTTCGACTTCACGCACGGCGCGCCGCTCTCGCCGGACGATGTGGCCGCCGTCGAGGACCGCGTCAACGGCTGGATCGCCGACAACCACCGTGTTCACGCCGTCGTCACCACTCGCGACGAGGCTGAGAAGCTCGGCGCGATGGCGCTGTTCGGCGAGAAGTACGGCGATCAGGTGCGAATGGTCGAGGTCGGAGACGGCACCGCTGCAGTCTCGCGCGAACTGTGCGGAGGAACGCACGTCGCCTCGACCGGCGAGATCGGCGTCTTCACGATCGCCGTGGAGACCTCCAGCGCCGCGAACGTCCGCCGCATCGAGGCACTCGCCGGCCCGACCGCCGCGACCCAGCTGCGCACGCACGAGCGCGAGCTCAAGGCGATCGCCGACACGCTGCGCACGCGGCCCGATCAGGCGCTCGGCGCCGTCACCGATCGCGAGGCGAAGCTCAAGGAACTGCAGAAGGCCAAGGCCGCGGGCAGCGGGATCTCCGACGCCCAGATCGAAGAGCTCGGCGCGCAGCTGACCGAACTCGGCGGGCTGAAGGCGCTGGTCGCTCCGCTCGACGGCGACGCGATCGGCGAGGACGCCGTCAAGGGTCTGCGCGAGCTGACCGACCGTCTGCGCGACAAGTTCTCGGCCGATGTCGTGGTGATCGGTTGCACTGCCGACGGACGCGTGCAGATCGTCGCCAACGCCCAGCCCGCAGCAATCGAGCGCGGCGTCAAGGCCGGCGCGCTGGCCAAGCTGGCGGCCGAGACGGTCGGCGGCGGCGGAGGCGGCCGCGACAACCTCGCGCAGGCCGGCGGCAAAGACCGGCCAAGCTCCCCGAGGCGCTCGAGGCCGTGCGCGCGGCGATCGCCCGGGCGAGCTGACCCGCGATGCGCGTGCTCGCGCTCGATCACGGCAGTGCCCGCTGCGGCGTCGCGGTCTGCGACCCGACGGGAACAATCGTCACGCCGCTCGATGTCGTGAAGAAGCCCGACTCGAAGGTCGGCCGCGAGCAGCTCGCGGCGCTGGTCGCCGAGCGCGAGATCGAGCTGGTGCTGATCGGGCTGCCGCGCCTGCAGAGCGGGGAGGAGGGCGCGCAAGCTGCAACGGTGCGCGCGTTCGCAGGTAGGCTGGCCGCTTTGATCGATGCGCCGGTGGAGTTCCACGACGAACGCTTCACCACGCGAATGGCCGAGAGCAGCCGCGCCGACGGCGCGACCTCGGCCGAGGATTCGCTGGCGGCGGCGCACCTGCTCGAGGACTATCTCGAGATGAACAGACGCGAGGACGACGACACCCGATGAGCGGCCGAACGCCAGAAGACCGCGAGCGCGCACGCATCGAGCGCGAGCGCAGGCGCGGCGGCGTCCCGACGCCGAATCCGCTCGCGCCGCCTCCGCCGCACAGCGACCCAGCGCCGGCCTCAGCGCCCGAGCCCGCGCCGCCGCCTGCCGCCCCGGAGCCGGTGCCCGAGCCCGAGCCGCAGATGCCGCCCGAGTGGGACGGCCGCACCGAGACGATCGACTTCGATCCCGTGACCGCGCTGGTCGAGGATCACCCGCAGCACGTCGCCGACCACTACGAGCCGCCACCGCCGCCCGAGAAGGTCTCGCACGCGCACATGGCGCGCAACGTCGCGATCGCCGCGGTGCTGCTGGTGATCGTGATCGGCGGCTGGTTCGTGCTCAGTGTCTTCCAGCCGTTCGCCGGCGACGGCAAGGGGGAGGGCAAGGTCCCGGTGACCATCCCGAAGGGCGCCGATGTCTCGGCGATCGGAAAACTGCTCGCAGCCAAGGAGGTCGTGGCCAGCGCGCGCAAGTTCGGCTGGCGCGCCAAGTGGTCTGGCAAGGCGTCTGATTTCAAGGCCGGCCGGTACGTCTTCGGCAAGGGCATGAGCTACGGCGCGGCGATCGACCTGCTGGCCAAGGGCCCGAACGCCGGCACCACCACCGTGACGATCCCCGAGGGCCGCTCGCGCTGGGAGACCGACCAGCAGGTCGCCGGCCTCGGGCTCCAGGGCGACTACATGTCGGCCACGACGTCGAGCCCGCTGATCAACCTGCGTCGCTACGGCGCCCCGGCCGGCACCGACAGCCTCGAGGGTTTCCTCTTTCCGGCGACCTATGAGGTCGCCGCGGGCGCGAATGTCGACAAGCTCGTTCCGCAGCAGGTCACGGCCTTCAAGAACAACATCGCCGGGGTCAATATGGCCTACGCGCGCAAGAAGAACCTCACGGTCTTCGACGTCGTGACGATCGCCTCGCTGATCGACCGCGAGGTCTCGGTCGCGAGCGAGCGCAAGCTCGTGGCCGCGGTGATCTACAACCGCCTGAAGGCCGGGATCCCGCTGGGCATCGACGCCACCTCACGCTTCGAGACGCACAACTGGACGGAGCCGCTGACAAACGCCGTGCTGAAGAAGGACACGCCCTACAACACGCGCATCAACAAGGGGCTCCCGCCCGGCCCGATCGGCAGCCCCGGCCTCGCCGCGCTGAAGGCCGCCGCCCGCCCCGCGACGACCGGCTACCTCTATTACGTCGCCAACCCGTGCAAGCCCGGCACGCACACCTTCACGAAGACCTACGAAGAGTTCGAGGCGGCGGCAGAGCGCTACAACCAGGCGCGAGAGGCCGCGGGAGACAAGCAGCCCAGTGGCTGCTGAGGCCCCGCGCTTCGGCGTGGCCGGCTACCCGGTCGCGCACAGCCGCTCGCCGCGGATGCACTCGGCGGCCTACGTCGAGCTGGGAATCGACGCGACCTACCAGCTGCTGCCGATCCCGCCGGAGCTGTTTGCCGAGACGGTGCGCGCGCTGCCCGGCTCGGGGTATCGCGGGATCAACGTGACGATCCCGCACAAGCACGCCGCTGCTGAGCTGGCAGACGCGCGCTCAGCGGCCGTTGAGGCGATCGGCGCTGCAAACACGCTGACATTCTCGGGCGGCGAGATCCGCGCGGACAACACCGACGCCCCGGGGCTGATCGCCGCGCTCGGAGGCGCGCTGGCCGACCGTTCGGCGCTCGTGCTCGGAGCAGGCGGTACTGCGCGGGCGGCGGTTTGGGCACTGAAGGATTCAGGCGCGGAGGTCTCGATCCACAATCGCACGGCCGAGCGGGCGGCGAAGCTCGCGGATGAGTTCGGCGCCGATCTCGTGTTCGATGTGGACGGCGGCGCCGGCTTTGATCTCATCGTGAACACCACAGCCGTGGGCATGGACGCGGATTTCGACGAAGATCGGGTGCTCACCGCGCTCGGGCTCGATCTCGCGGCGATCGAGCCGGCGGCGACGATCGTGGATTTCGTCTATCGCGACGGCGGCAGCCCGCTGACGGCGGCCGCCCGTGCACACGGCCTGCGGGTGGTCGATGGCGCCGAACTGCTCGCACGCCAGGGCGCGCTCAGCTTTGAACTCTGGTTCGACCGCCCTGCGCCACTGGCCACCATGCAGGCGGTGATCGCGGAGTAAAGCGGCTTCTTGCTCCAACTCTGCGCCCGAAGCGCAGAGTTGGAGGGGTTTTGGCGCTTGAATCGCTGCTTCGCGCGGCAAGTTCGTTCCCTGGGGTCTTCAATCCATCAAGTCCCCGCCGCCGCCGACCGATAATTCCGTTGAAATTGGCCATTTGGTCGATCCCTCAAGTTCGCGAATTGAAATGAGAAATTGGACCCTCGGGCACTCAGAGCCCGGAGGGAAGTCATGGCTGACGATCCAAACATCCCAAGGATTGGGCAGTCCGCACAGCAAAAACCGGCGCAGGCTCCGCAGCAGCCGCCGGGTGTGCGGCAGATGTCCCAGCAGCAACAGCCCGGGCAGGTCGAGAACATGGCCGCCGCCCGTCAGGCTGGCGCGCAGCCGCAGACGCCAGCTGACGGCAGCACTGGCGTACCGGGGCTGTTCGCGCCGACACTGAAGCAGGCCGGCCGCACGCCGCCGACGGTGCTCGACGCCCTCGTGCGCCTCGGCTTCGTCGGCTCTCTGCACCTTGAATCCGCCGTCGCCAAGGCCCAGGCGCAGGGGATCACGCCCGAGCAGGTCCTGATGGGCGACAGCGTCGTCAGTACCGACCAGCTCGCGCGCGCGACCGCCGAGAAGTTCGGCATCAACTACATCGATCTTTCCGCGTTCGAGATCGACATGTCGGTCGCGTCGCTGATCTCGGCCGACAAGGCACGCTCCTACGAGGTGCTCCCGGTGCGCCAGTACGAGGACGGATCAATCCTCGTCGCGATGGCCAACCCGTCGAACGTGCTCGCGCTCGACGACCTCAAGCTGATGCTCAAGAAGGATCTGCGCCCCGCGGTCGCAGCTCCCGACGACCTCGCCGGAGCCTTCACACGGCTGACGAACCTCGACGACGCCGTTCTCGAAGCCTTCGACGATGAGGACGACGACGACGTCCAGCAGCTTGAAGTGAAGGAGTCGGCCGCCGACGCGCCGGTCGTCAAGCTGATCAACTCGATTCTCGTGCAGGCCGTCACCGTCGGGGCCTCGGACATCCATTTCGAGCCTGAGGGCAAGGAGATGCGCGTGCGCTTCCGCGTCGACGGCGTGCTCCAGCGCGCCACGACCGTTCCGCGCAAGATGGTCAGCGGCATGATCAGCCGCATCAAGATCATGTCGGAGATGAACATCGCGGAGAAGCGCGTACCGCAGGACGGTCGCATCGCGCTGCGCATCGGCAGCGTCGCCGTCGACCTTCGTGTCGTCACGCTGCCCAGCGTCTGGGGCGAGAAGGTCGTCATCCGAATCCTCGACAAGTCCTCGACGCAGCTGACCTTCGACGACCTCGGCATGTCCGGCATCGCCGGCGAGCGCTTCAAGACCGGCTTCATGAGCCCGTACGGCGCAGTTCTGGTGACTGGGCCGACGGGTTCCGGAAAGACGACGTCGCTCTACGCCGCGGTCAACCAGCTCAACACGATCGAACGCTCGATCCTGACGATCGAGGACCCGGTCGAGTACCAGCTCGCCGGAATCTCCCAGGTCAACGTCAACAACAAGGCCGGACTGACCTTCGCGAGCGGTCTACGCGCCGCGCTGCGCAGCGACCCGGACATCGTGATGATCGGAGAGATCCGCGACGGCGAGACGGCTCAAATCGCGATCGAGGCTGCCCTGACCGGACACCTCGTGCTCTCGACTCTGCACACCAACGACGCCGCCACGACCGTCACCAGGCTCGCGGAGATGGGTGTTGAGCCGTTCCTCACGGCGACGGCGCTCGAAGTCGTGGTCAACCAGCGCCTCGCGCGCCGTGTCTGCTCGCAGTGTGCGACGCCGGTCAAGGTCACTGCCGAGCAGCTCCGAGCCAGTGGGTTCAAGGCCGACGAGGACATCGAGGCGATGCAGGCCAACGGTTGCTCGCGCTGTAGCGGCGGCTACAAGGGTCGCGTCGGTCTCTACGAGGTGCTCGCGATCTCCGAGACGATCCGCTCGATGATCCTTGAGCGCGCAAACGCGACCGAACTCGAGGAGCAGGCCGTCGAAGAGGGGATGGACACGCTGCGTCAGGCCGGCCTGCGCAAGATCATCGACGGAGCAACGACGGTTGAAGAGGTCTCGCGCGTCACGGGCGTCACCTGATCCCGCGCACGGGGCCCTGCGCCTCTAATGCTTTGTCTGGCTGATGCCGACACTTCAAAGAAGTGGAGCTTTCACCGCTCCACAAACGCCTTCTCCGCAATCCAAGGACACGGTCCGTAAAGAGCTCAGGAACCATGCAAACCGAACAGTCCATTGATTTTGCCGACATCGTCCAGACGATGGTCAGGCGTGGTGCGTCGGACCTCCACTTCACACCGGGTTCGCCGCCGATGCTTCGCGAGAAGGGTCGTATGCGGGCGGTCGACGGCTATGACGCGCTGACCCCGACCCAGACCCGCGCGCTGGTCTATGGGCTGCTCTCAGACGATCGTCGTCAGCGCTTCGAGCGCGAGCTCCAGCTCGACTTTGCGTACTCGGTTCCGCACCTCGCTCGATTCCGCGTCAACTGCTACTTCCAGCGCGGCGCGATCAGTGCCGCGATGCGTCTTGTTCCCTCTGAGATCAAGTCGATTCAGCAGCTCGGTCTTCCGAAGGTGATCAACACGTTCGCGACGAAGCCGCGTGGCCTCGTGCTCGTCACCGGTCCGACCGGTTCGGGCAAGTCGACCTCACTCGCAGCGGTGATCGACGAGATCAACCAGACGCGCAGCGAGCACATCCTCACGATTGAGGACCCGATCGAATTCCTCCACCCGCACAAGAACTGCATCGTCAACCAGCGCGAGATCGGGCAGGACGCCGAGAGCTTCGCGCTCGGACTGCGCGCGGCACTGCGCCAGGACCCCGATGTCATCCTCGTCGGCGAAATGCGCGACCTCGAGACGATTTCGACCGCACTGACAGCCGCTGAAACCGGACACCTCGTGTTCGGCACGCTGCACACCCAGGACACATCCTCCACGGTCGACCGCGTGATCGACGTCTTCCCGCCGGCTCAGCAGGAGCAGGTGCGAGTTCAGCTCTCGATGGCGCTCCAGGGCATCGTCACCCAGCAACTGCTGCCGCGTTCCGACGGTACCGGCCGTTGCTGCGCCTGCGAAGTGCTGATTCCGACGCCGGCGCTTCGCAACCTTATCCGTGAGGGCAAGACCCACCAGATCTATAGCGTGCTCCAGACCGGAGGCCGCTTCGGCATGCAGACGATGGACGCAGCGATGGTCGAACTGATCCGCGCCGGCGTGCTCGACCG
Source organism: Solirubrobacterales bacterium (assembly GCA_047605325.1). Taxonomy (GTDB): domain Bacteria; phylum Actinomycetota; class Thermoleophilia; order Solirubrobacterales; family JACPNS01; genus JACPNS01. The sequence continues at coordinate 40,912 of JASGFX010000022.1, forward strand.
CAACCTCGCAGAGCAGCGCTCCGGTTCGCCGGGCGAACTCCGCCGTCTGCTCGGCACGATGGGCCGCCAGCAGTCCAACGGAGCGGCGACCGCCGCAGTGGCGGGCTGATCGGGCGATGGGCGCTTACGCATACAAGGCGATCGACCCGCTCCGCGGCGGCTCGGTTGAAGGGGAGATCGAAGCCGAGAACCAGTTCGGCGTCAGCGAGCACCTGCGCAGCAAGGGCCTGATCGTCGTCCAGATCCAGGAGCAGAAGAACACCGATGTCGGCGATCTGTTTGCCCGCTGGAAGAAGGTCGACGGCGGGGCGCTCGTAGTCTTCACGCGACAGCTGTCGACGATGGTCGACTCCGGTGTCTCACTGCTCCGCGCGCTCTACATCCTTGAAGAGCAGACCGAGGACGAGATGCTCAAGGACGTCATCTCCGATGTCCGCGAGGACATCGAGGGGGGTTCTTCGCTCGGTGACGCGCTCGAGCGCCATCCGGAAGTGTTCAACGATCTCTATGTTGCGATGGTCTCGGCTGGTGAAGCCGGAGGAATCCTCGAGGACTCGCTGCGTCGCATCGCGACCCAGCTCGAGAAGGATGCGTCGCTGCGACGTCAGGTCAAGTCGGCGATGATGTATCCGATCGTGATCATGGTCTTCGCGTTCGTCGTACTGATCGCGCTGCTCACGTTCCTCGTGCCCGTCTTCTCCAGCATCTTCGCCGACCTCGGCGGAGACCTGCCGCCGATCACCAAGGTGACGGTGGCGATGTCGAACGCGATCAAGCACTACTGGTACATCCTCGTGTTCGTGCCACCGGCCGTGATCTTTGCCTTCAAGAAGTGGAAGTCGACGCCGAAGGGACTCGCGATGTGGCACAAATTCGTGCTGCGCGTGCCATTCAAGATCGGCGACATCATCCACAAGGTCGCGCTCGCGCGTTGGGCCCGCTCTTTCGCATCGCTCAACTCGGCCGGTGTGCCGATTCTCGAGTGCATCGAGGTCTCCGGGCGCACTGCCGGCAACAAGGAACTCCAGAGCGCAATGGAGGGCGTCACCGCTTCGGTCGAAGCCGGCGGCACCGTCGCCGATCCGCTCAAGGCCTCACCGGTGTTCCCCGCGATGGTCGGCCACATGATCGCCTCCGGTGAAGAGACCGGTGAGCTCGACACGATGCTCTCGAAGGTCGCAGACTTCTACGAAGATGAGGTTGATGCCGCTGTCAAGGCGTTGACCAGCATCCTCGAGCCGGTCATGATCGTGCTCGTCGGTGGCATCGTCGGCTTCATCGTCGTCGCGATGTACATGCCGATGTTCAAGATCTACGACAAGATCCAGTAGCGCTCGTCCAGCGCCCTCAAAGCCTCGCAAACCCGCTCCTGGAGCGGAGTACGTCGACGTCCACAATCGACAGCGCGGCTGCATTCTTGCGTCCGGTGGCAAGAAATCGAACAAATGTCCATCGGGTGTAGAACCTAGGTCAAGGATTTTGTCCCGCCGCCCGATAAGACCCCAGACAGGACAGCAGCCTGAGTTCCGGGGATTCGAATTTGCTCCGGATAAAAGGCGTACCAACAGGAGCAAGTTCAACATGATTGACAAGATGCGCAACCGCATGCAGAGCGAAGAGGGCTTCACCCTCATCGAACTGCTGGTCGTGATCCTGATCATCGGCATCCTCGCCGCGATCGCGATTCCGTCCTTCCTCAACCAGCGCGAAAAGGGTCAGGACACCTGTGCCAAGAGCCAGGCCCGCACCATGGCCACCGCGATGGAGACCTACTACACGGACACCAACACGTACTCCGCGACGATCCTCGACCTCAACACGATTGAGGCCGCTGTGACTTCGTCCGGCGCCTGCGGCAACGGCACTTCGGCCGTCGTCCAGGGTGGTGGCTCCGGCGCCGCCGGTGCATGCACCGCCGGCACGACCGCCGGCGCCTACTGCGTCGCCCAGACCTCGGCGTCCGGTGGAAACACCACGACGTTCGCGGTCTCCAAGACCCAGAACGGTGCTCAGGTCCGCACCTGCGGGCCGACCGCCCGCCAGGGCAAGGGCGGCTGCCCGGCCAACGGCAGCTGGTAGCCAGACAAGACATCACCCGCCCCAAAAGGGCGGGAGAGCGAAAGCGGGCGACCTTCGGGTCGCCCGTTGTCGTTCTGCAACAAATCGTTCATTTGTTGATTTCAAATTGCCACTTGGGATCGGGAGTCCGGGGCAATCTGCCGACAACGGCACAAATGACGTTCTACGACAGGAACTGTGCTCAACATGATTGACAAACTCCGCAACCGCATGCAGAGCGAAGAGGGCTTCACCCTCATCGAACTGCTGGTCGTGATCCTGATCATCGGCATCCTCGCCGCGATCGCGATTCCGTCCTTCCTCAACCAGCGCGAAAAGGGTCAGGACACCTGTGCCAAGAGCCAGGCCCGCACCATGGCCACCGCGATGGAGACCTACTACACGGACACCAACACGTACTCCGCGACGATCCTCGACCTCAACACGATTGAGGCCGCTGTGACTTCGTCCGGCGCCTGCGGCAACGGCACTTCGGCCGTCGTCCAGGGTGGTGGCTCCGGCGCCGCCGGTGCATGCACCGCCGGCACGACCGCCGGCGCCTACTGCGTCGCCCAGACCTCGGCGTCCGGTGGAAACACCACGACGTTCGCGGTCTCCAAGACCCAGAACGGTGCTCAGATCCGCACCTGCGGACCGACCGCCCGCCAGGGCAAGGGCGGCTGCCCGGCCAACGGCAGCTGGTAACAAAACCGACATATCCCGCCGATCGAGGCGGGAGCGCAGAACCGGGCGGCCTCAGGGTCGCCCGGTTCTGTTTTGGCGTGCGCTCAAACGATCGTCCATGGGGCGAACACCCCAAGGTCAGGAAACCGGGGTCCTCTGCCGACAAGACATTCAATGTCGTTCTACACCGGGGCAAAGAGCATGCGAAACAAATTCAACCTGCAAGATGAAGAGGGCTTCACCCTCATCGAACTGCTGGTCGTGATCCTGATCATCGGCATCCTCGCCGCGATCGCGATTCCGTCCTTCCTCAACCAGCGCGAAAAGGGTCAGGACACCTGTGCCAAGAGCCAGGCCCGCACCATGGCCACCGCGATGGAGACCTACTACACGGACACCAACACGTACTCCGCGACGATCCTCGACCTCAACACGATTGAGGCCGCTGTGACTTCGTCCGGCGCCTGCGGCAACGGCACTTCGGCCGTCGTCCAGGGTGGTGGATCCGAGAGCAACGGTGGGTGCAACTCGGGCAACACGGCTGGCCAGTACTGCGTGGCTCAGACCTCGGCCTCGGGCGGAGGAACCACGACGTTCGCGATCTTCAAGCCGTGGAACGGCAGCCAGAAGCGCACCTGCGGTCCGACCTCGCGTCGTGGCAAGGGCGGTTGCCCGTCGAACGGCAGCTGGTAGCCGACAACTGACATGACGCGCCGCCGCGCGGCGCGGACGAATGGGAACGGGCGGCAACAAAGTCGCCCGTTTTCATACGTTCGTCCATGGGTTGTTCACCCCAAGGTCAGGAATCTGGGGTTAAATGCCGAAACACACCTGATGAAGCTCAAAAGGGGGATAGGAATGCGTGCGGATCGAACACTCAGAGAGGAACAGGGTTTCACCCTCATCGAACTCCTGGTGGTCATCCTGATCATCGGCATCCTCGCCGCGATCGCGATTCCGTCCTTCCTCAACCAGC
>JASGFX010000023.1:0-44007 GCA_047605325.1 Solirubrobacterales bacterium
TGTGCGTTTCCCCCTGTTTTCAAGTCGCATGAAGCGATTCTCACTGATCACGCTTGTCGCGACCTTCGCGACGCTCGCCCTGGCCGGCACCGCATCTGCGCAGATCGAGGTGTATGCCAGCACCGCAGGCGGCGCCGCCACCGACTTCGTCTACGGCCGTGCCAACACGGTCTCGCTGCGCGGCAGTCTCGACCCAGCGACCGGCGGAGAGACGATCAAGGTCCGTCAGGTCCGCGTGACCGACTCGTGCCCGACCGCCACCGGCACCAACGTGACGATCCTCTCGACCTTCACCGCCTATGTAGCTCCCGGCACACTCCCGATCGTCGCCGCGGCCAACAACCTCTACTCAGGCGATCGCGATTCGCGGCTCTGCATCTACGCCTACTACGACTCGGCCCCGGGTGGCGAAGCCAACCCGAACAAGTCGTACTCGCAGGACATCCACTTCCGCGACCCGGGCGGCTCGGTCACATGGTTCGACGTCGCGTCGGCGGTCAGCCCCGACCTTCCCTATTTCTCACTGATCGGCAGCAATGAACTCCAGAGCGGAGAGGGAATCTCTTTCGTCCCGGTCGACACGACCTGCCCTGAGACCTACGTCGGTGGATCCGGCGCCATGACTTTCCCCGCAGCCGCCACCAGCAGCGTGATCGACTACGGACAGATCTCCGTCTCGACCGGCTTCTGGCGCGCCTGCGCGTACTTCCTTGGCGGACCGCTCGCCGCGCAGGACACGTTCTCGCGCGCTCCGAAGGGCGGATGGAAGCCGAAGTACGCGCTGAAGAAGAAGATCAAGATCAAGAGCGGAAAGATCGCGCTCGGCTCGGTGAAGTGCCCCGGCCCCTGCACCGTCATGGTGAAGGCGACCAACGCGAAGGGCAAGAAACTCGCTTCCGGGACCGCCAGCGGAATCGGCAAAATCGCCGTCGGCACAAAGGTCACTTCGGCCGGCCGTAAGGCCGCCAAGCGTCACGTCAAGGCGAAGTTCATCGTCACGACGGTGATCGACGAGTCGACGGCCACGAAGACCGTCAAGCTCAAGCTGCGTTAGAAACCAACGGGAACGATCAGCCGGCGGCGATCTTCACGTCGAGCGCGTAGGAGTCGAGCAGCGCGTCGGCCGTGGTCGGCTCGGCGGCGTCACGCAGAGCCTGGAGCTGGCCGGCCATCGTCGGCTTCTCGTGCTTGTAGAAGATGCCCAGCGCCATCGGGTCGTCGAGCGCCTTCGCGAAGGCGGCGGCGCGATCGGTCGGCTCGTGGTTCTCGTCGAGCTGGCTGACCTCGTCCTTCCAGATCTGCGTCGTGTTGTTGAAGCTGGTGCACGGCGAGTAGGCGTCGATGAACGAGAAGCCCGGGTTCTGGATTCCTGCGATCACAAGCTCTGTCAGCTCCTTGGCGCGGAAGCTCGCGCCGCGAGCCACGAACGATGCATCTGCCGCAATCGCAGTGGCCATCGTGTTGAGCGGCTGCTCGACGTTGCCGTATGGCGAAGAGGGTGACTTCTGGTCGTGCAGGCTGGTCGGCGAGACCTGGCCCTTGGTCAGGCCGTAGATCTCGTTGTCCATCACGATGTAGGTGACGTCGATGTTGCGGCGTGCGGCGTGCGGGAAGTGCCCGCCGCCGATCGCGAAGCCGTCGCCGTCGCCGCCGACGGCGATCACCTCGAGCTCGGGGTTGGCCATCTTCACGCCCATCGCAGTGGGCAGCGCGCGTCCGTGAACGCCGTGGTATCCGTAGGTGGTCACGAAGCCGGGGAAGCGCGACGAGCAGCCGATCCCGGAGACCACGACGGTCTTGTCCGGGTCGAGGTCGAGCTCGGCGAAGGCGCGGTAGGCCGCGGCCAGCACTCCGAAGTCACCGCAGCCCGGGCACCAGATCGGCTTGAGGTCTGACTTGTATGACTTGGCGTCGCGCGGCATCTGCTGCTCCTTGACTTACGCGGTCGCTCCCGCAGCCGCTGGTACTTCGTTCTCGATGAACTCGACGATCTCCGCCGCCGTGAACGGGCGTCCGGTGATCTGGGTCTGCGAAATCACTTCGATACCGCAGTCGGCGCGCACCATGCGCGCGAACTGGCCGGTGTAGTTGACCTCCGGCGCGACGATCACATCCATGCCCTCGGCCCATTCCTTGATGCGCTCGATCGGCAGTGGGCTGAGCACACGCGGGTAAAAAGTGGCAGCGCTGATGCCGCGCTCGCGTAGCATCTCGGCCGCCTCAGCGGCAGCGCCCTCGGTCGATCCCCATCCGAGGATCCCGACCTTCGCGCTCTCCGGTCCGGTGACGGTCACGCGCCCGAGCTCGCGCAGCGGCTCGAGCTTCTTGAAACGCTTGTCCTGCATCTTCTGGTGGAGCTCGGCGGTGTAGCCGGGGTGACCGAGCTCGTCGTGCTCGATGCCCGTGGAGACATACGCGCCGGGCTGGCCCGGAATCGACATCGGCGAGACGCCGGTCTCGGTGACGGCGTAGCGGCGATAGCGCTCGTCGGAGTCGTCGAATACGGAGGCCGGCGAATCGGGGCGCAGGCGATCCTCGACCGGGATCTGCGTGAGGTCCGGGCGGTCGACCGTCTCGAGTCGGTGGCTGAGCGACTGGTCGGAGAGCAGGATCACCGGGACCTGGTAGGTCTCGGCATAGTTGAAGGCTTCGACGGTGCACTGCAGGCAGTCGTCGACGGTGGTCGGCGCGATCACGACGCGCGGCGACTCGCCGTGGGCGCCGTAGACGGCCTGGTTCAGATCGCTCTGCTCGGTCTTCGTGGGCATGCCCGTCGACGGTCCGGCGCGCATCGCGTCGATGATCACGGCAGGCAGCTCTGCGGCGCCGGCCAGACCGATCAGTTCGGCCATCAGCGAGAGGCCGGGGCCGGAAGTGGCTGTCATCGCCTTGGCGCCGGTGAAGCTTGCGCCGAGCACGGATGCCAGAGCGGCGATTTCGTCTTCGGTCTGGATCGTCACCCCGCCCATGCGCGGAAGGCGCGCGGCAAGCGACTCCAAGATGTCAGAGGCCGGGGTGATCGGGTAGCCGGCGTAATAAGAGAGGCCTGCGTGCAGCGCGCCGGCGACGATCGCCTGGTTGCCGGAGAGCAGGATGCGCTCGCGCTCGGGCTCGCTCGGGTGCTGGACGTTGCAGACGTCGGGAAGATTCTCACGGGCGTGGCTCTCGCCGGCCTTGAGCGATGCGATGTTCGCCTCGCCGACGTCGCCCTTGTGCGCGTAGCGCTTGAGGATCAGCGCTTCGATCTGCGCGGTGTCGACGTCGAGCAATCCGCAGACCATTCCGACGATCACCATGTTCTTGCCGCGGCGCGAACCGCCGGCCTCTTCGGCGAGCTGGCTGAACGGCACCTCATAGGAGCGCCCGGCGAATTCATCGGTCACCTTGCACGACTCGGCGTCGGCGATGATGATTCCCTCGGGGCCGACCGTGTCGTGCTGGAGGTCGAAGCCCTCCTGGTTGAAGCAGACGAGCAGATCGGTCTGGTTGCCGATCGAACGGATCCGCTCGGCGCCGATGCGCACCTGGAACATGCACGGGCCGCCCTTGATCTCGGCGGGGTACGTGCGGAAGGTCAGGCCCCAGTATCCGGCGCGCGCTGCGCCTGAGGTGAGGATGTCGCCGCCGGAGATGACGCCTTCACCGGATTCACCGGCGAGTTGGAGCGTGATGTCGGGCAGCGCCATGTTTCGCTACCTCAGCAGGCGGGGGTGTGTGATGAAACGTGCATCGGAGAGTGGCAAGGAACCACTGCGCCCGAATATAGCGACGGGTCGCGCGGCCTTTTCCGTTAGTTGGAATCGGCGGCTCAGGGGAATCCTTTAACGACAGAGCGCCCCGGGTCCGAAGACCCGAGGCGCTCTGCCCATCCACCATCCAGGGAAAAGCCTGAGAAAGGTGCCCGGGCGGATGTTTGGATTGATCCAAACATCCGCCCGTGCCCAGTTTTTAGACCCCGGAGGGAATCTCTTCCGCGTCGTGCGACTGGAGCACTGTCGCTCCACGCTCGCCGGTGCGGATCCGAATCGCATCCTCGATGTTGAAGACGAAGATCTTTCCGTCTCCAACCTCACCCGTACGAGCGTGCTTGAGGATCACGTCGGTGACCGTGGCCACCTCGGAGTCGTCGACACCGCACTCGATCTTGAGCTTGGGACGGAGGTGGATGACCAGCTCCGAACCGCGGTAGGACTCCGTGATGCCCTTCTGGCGTCCCGAGCCCTTGACATCGACGATCGTCAAGCTCGGGATTCCGGCGTCGAGCAGCTCCTTGCGGATCGACTCGAACGCTTCATGCCTGATGTATGCCTCAATCTTCTTCATGTCCGGGTGCCTCCTCTAGGCCTCGACGGGCGTTGACGTGGGCAGGACGCTTGAGGCGTGGCTCGGTGTGCCGGGCATGCCGCTGCCGATCAGCTCTGACGGCGGGATGAACTGCTCCGGGTAGCCGTACATGCCGTGCTCGGAGATGTCCAGACCGGCGTCTTCCTCGGCTTCGCTGACGCGCATGCCGATCGTCGCCTTGATCGCGTAGAAGACGATCAGACTGATCAGGAACACGAACGCGAAGGTCGCGACGGTCGCGAGCGCCTGAACGCCGAGCTGGTGCAGGCCACCGCCGTACCAGAGGCCTTCCTTCTGACCGTCCAGCACGAACGCCGGGAAGGTGAAGATGCCGCAGGCGAGGACGCCCCAGATACCGGCCAGACCGTGGGCGGAGAGAGCTCCGACCGGGTCGTCGATCTTCAGCTTGTCGAACAGCAGGACGCCGAGGACGACGATGACACCCGCGACGAGTCCGATCACAACCGCCGGCCACACGATCACGTAGCCCGAGGGCGCGGTGATCGCGACCAGTCCGGCGATCAGGCCGTTGCCGACCATGCCGATGTCGATCGTCTTCTGGACGAGGTAGCTGGTGATGAATGCGCCGAGGATGCCGAACAGACCACCGGCGAGGGTGACGACGGCGATCTCCGCGACGCGATTGTCGGCAGCGAGCTCAGAGCCCGGGTTGAAGCCGAACCAACCGACGAGCAGGATGATGCAGGCGAGTCCGAACCACGGCATGCTGTGGCCGGGAATGGCCTGTGGTTTTCCGTCGACGTACTTGCCCTTTCGAGCACCGAGCACGATCGTGGCCGCGAGGCCGGCGGTCGCACCGCAGAGGTGGACGACTCCGGAACCGGCGAAGTCCTGGACGCCCTGCTGGGCGAGCCAGCCGCCGCCCCAGCTCCAGTGCGCGACGATCGGGTAGATGAACGCCGAGAAGATGGCGCCGTAGATGATGTAGGTGCTGAACTTGATGCGCTCGAGCGTGGTGCCCCAGACGATCGCCAGCGAAACTGCGAGGAAGGCGTACTGGAAGATCCAGAACGACCACTCGCTGTAGACGGCGTCGTCGCTTGCGGTCTGCATACCGCCGACGCCGATGTTCGAGAGGAACAGGTTGTCGAAGTTGCCCGAGAAGCCCGGTGCGGTTTCAGCGGTGCCGTTGGAGAACGACAGCGAGTAGCCGATGATCCAGTAGAACAGACCGGCGATCGCCATGTTCGTGAGGATCTTCGCGACCACTGTTCCGACGTTCTTGCCGCGGGAGAAGCCGATCTCCAGGAAAGCGAAGCCCGCCTGCATGAAGATCACCAGTACCGCGGCGATCGTCAACCAGAGCGAGTTCAGGTTGTACTGGACGACCGCATCCGCCGACACGGCCGCCGAGGCCGATGCCGGGAGAATCAGCGCTCCCAGTGCGGCAACCGCCGCCATGAGGATGAATGACTTGCGTTTCATTAGAGCGGGATGCCCCTTTCGATCATCGCGGGTCGCCGGGCGCGGACATCTGTGCAGCCGAACCGGGTCGCGGGTTTCGTGAATACGCGTCGAAATTACGTTTTGAGCGGCTGCCGATCGTTGTACCGATGGCAAAAGATCGTTCCGCCGGATTGGACAACGGCGAACGCCATGGCGGAAAACCGCTTCAGCAAAGGGATTCAGGCAACTTCGCCCGAACGGATGCGATCGAGGCGCTCGACGCGCCGACGCTCCAGGGACCTACGCAGAAAGAAGTAGGAAACGCCCTCGATCAGGGCGAGAATCACGACGGCCGGGAGCCAGCCGCCCGGCTGCTGGATGATCAGCCCGATGATCAGCAGGCCGACCACGAAAAGGCCGAGGCCCATCGTGCGCTTGAGGCTGCGGTATTCCTTCTCGGCGGTGGCGAGCTGCTCTTCGGTCGATGCGTCGAGCTGTTCGTCCTGGCGATTTCTGCTGCGCTTTCCCATCGCGGGCGAGATTAGCGCCCGTCGCTACTGGTTCGTGTCCGGGAGATCCTCGCCGTCGACCTCGCCCTCGACGGCTCCGTCACGCGGATCGTCGAGCAGCTCGGCGCGAACGGCAGGGTCGCGCTCGGTGCCCTTGATCAACTGATCGGGCATCTTCACGCCCGGAGCCGGAAGGAAGCCGCTCTTGGTGCCGTAGTAGACGGCCTGCGGGTGGTAGGCGACAATCGCGACAGTGCTCTGCTCGGGTTCGACCGCGTAGCCGCCGGACAGACGCATGCCGATCGCCGGAGCGTCGAGCAGGCGGAAGACCTTCTCATGTTCGGACTGTTCGGGCACGGCCGGGTAGCCCCACGAGTAGCGGCGGCCCTGGCCGGGCTCTGCCCCGAGGTCCTCGCGGACCTTTGCGTGCAGCCACTCGGAGAGACCTTCCGCGGTCTGCACGCCGAGGCCATGGACGAAGAGCTGTTCGGCGAACTCGCCGTCCTCTTCGAGCTTTGCCATCAGTTCGGTGACCTCGTCGCCGACGGTCACCGCCTGCAGCGTGACGACGTCGTACTCACCGTGCTCCAGGGCCCACTCCTTGGGCTTGTAGAAGTCGGCCAGGCAGATGCGGTCGTGCTTGGGCTGACGCGGGGCGACCAGCGTTTCGATCACGCGCGCCTCGGAGACCGGCTTGTCGCGGTCCTCGGGGTCGATCACGAAGATCTCGTTGCCGACGGAGTAGCAGGGGAAGTAGCCGAGCTTGACGCGCGGGTGCAGGTAGTCCTGTTCCTTCCACATGCGCTCGAGCCTGGGCTGGAAGTCGTCGCGCAGCAGCTTGAGGTAGTCGTCGTTGCTCATGCCGCGTCCGCCCCAGTGGAGCTTGTAGAGCACGTGCGTGTCGAGGTGGTTGTAGACCTCGTCGAGCGGGACGTCGATCTCGCGCTGACCCCAGAACGGCGGTTCAGGGATCGCCGTCGTGGTGTCGACCGCACTGCGCACGGAGTCGTCTGTGACCGGCGGGCCGTCGTCGACGACCTCGACCTCGTTGCGCGCGTCAGCCGCGGCCTCGGCGACCTGGCGCACGAGCGCCTCGCGCTGATCGGGTTCGACCAGCTGGTCCATCACGGCGAGACCCTCGAAGGCGTCCTTGCAGTAGAAGACGCCGGGCTCGTAGACCGTGTCGTCCTCCTTGCCGTTGACGTAGCTCGCGCGATAACCGAACTTTCGGTTGATCGCGGCGCCGCCGAGCAGCACCGGGAAGCCGAGCTCCTGACGGTGCAGCTCCTGCACGGCGAGCGGCATCTGCTTGGAAGTCGAGACGAGCAGCGCCGAGAGGCCGATCGCCGTGGCGTCGTTCTCCTTTGCGGCGTCGACGATGTCACCGACCGGGACCTGCTTGCCGAGGTCGACGACGGTGTAGCCGTTGTTCGTGAGGATCGTCTTGACGAGGCTCTTGCCGATATCGTGCACGTCACCGAAGACAGTCGCCAGCACGACGACGCCCTTGGTGTAGCCCTCGATGCGGTCGAGGTAGTTCTCGAGGCGGGCGACGGCCTTCTTCATGACCTCGGCGCTCTGCAGCACGAACGGCAGGATCAGCTCGCCCGCGCCGAACTTGTCGCCGACCTCCTTCATCGCCGGCAGCAATACGTCGTTGAGCGTCGGGACGGCGCCGATCTTCTCGACCGACTTATCGATCCAGTCTTCGACGCCCTCCTTCTTGCGGCGCAGGATGTGGAAGTGCAGCGCTTCCTCGGGCTCCATACCCTCGGTCGGGTCGGCGGCCTCGGAGACATCCTCTTCGCCCTTGCCCTCGAAGTGCTCGATGAACTTCTGCAGCGCTTCGTCGGAGCGGTTGAAGACGAGGTCGTCGGCGAGTTGGCGCTCCTCCTCGCTGATCTCACCATACGGCGTGATGTGCACCGGGTTGACCATCGCCAGGTCAAGACCGGCCTCGACGCAGTGGTGCAGGAAGACGGAGTTGAGCACGGCGCGCGCGCCCGGGCCGACGCCGAATGAGACGTTCGAGACGCCAAGTGAAGTCTTCACATTCGGCAGCGCCTTCTTCAGCTCACGGATGCCTTCGATCGTCTCGATCGCGCTGGTCTTCCACTCCTCGTCGCCGGTCGTCAGCGTGAACGTGAGGAGGTCGAAGATCAGGATCTCTTCATCGAGCCCGTGCTCGCCGCACGCGAGCTCATGGATGCGCTTGGCGATCTCCACCTTGCGCTCGGCCGTCTTGGCCATGCCGATCTCGTCGATCGTCAGGGCGATCACGGCCGCGCCGTGGTCGTTGGCCAGAGGAACAACGGTGTCGAGCTTGTCGCGGCCGGCTTCGAGGTTGATCGAGTTGATGATCGCGCGGCCCGGCGTCTGCTCGAGCGCTTCCTTGATCACATCCGGCTCGGTGCTGTCGATCTGCAGCGGCGCCGGCTGGGTCAGTGAGACGCGGCGCACGACCTCGCGCATCTGCGCGCCTTCGTCGTCGGGACGCTCGGTCAGCGCGACGCAGAGGTCGAGCACGTGGGCGCCGAAGTTGACCTGGTTCTCGGCGACGCCGACGAGTCCGTCGTAGTCGTCGGCCAGCAGCATCTCCTTGGCGGCGCGCGAGCCCTGCGAGTTGACGCGCTCGCCGACGATGCTCGGGGTGGGCTCCTGCACCAGCGGCGTGGCGGCGATCATCGACGAAAGGTGCGGGGGGCGCGGCGCCGGGCGCGGCGTGACCGGCAGCTCGCCGCAGGCATCAGCGATCGCCTTGATGTGCTCGGGCGTGGTGCCGCAGCAACCGCCGACGACATTGACGCCGTAGTCGCTGACGAAACCAGCGAGCGCGGCGGCCAGCGGCTCGGGCTTCTCGGGGAAGATCGTCTCGCCGTCCGGGCCCTGGATCGGCAGGCCGGCGTTGGGGATGCAGTGGATCGGGATCGGCGAGTTCTCGCCGAGGAAGCGGATCGCGTCGCGCATGTCCTCGGGACCGGTCGAGCAGTTGAGGCCGATCACGTCGACCTTGAGAGCTTCGAGCGTCGTGAGCACCGAGTTGATGTCGGTGCCGAGCAGCATCTTGCCGCCGTTGGGCAGCAGGCTCACAGAAATCTGGATCGGGACCTGACGTCCCTGCTCCTTCATCGCCCGGCGCGCGCCGAAGATCGCGGCCTTGACTTCAAGGATGTCCTGCGCGGTCTCGATGATCACGAGGTCGATGCCGCCCTCGAGCAGGCCGATCGTCTGCTCACGGAAGGTCTCGGCAAGCTCGCCGAAGGTGATCTCGCAGAGGCCCGGCTCCATCGAGGCGGGCAGCATTCCGGTCGGTCCGATCGAACCGGCGACGAAGCGGTCCTCGCCAGCGGCCTTGCGCGCGATCTGCGCCGCCTTGACGTTGATTTCGTGAGTGTGCTCGGCAAGTGTGCTGCCGTCGGCGAACTCCCACTCGGAGAGCTTCAGGCGCGAGGCCTGGAAGGTGTCGGTCTCGACGACCATCGCGCCGGCTTCGAGCATGCTCGTGTGCACGCCCTCGATCACCTCGGGACGGTGGAGGATCAGCGCCTCGTGGGCACGTCCTGGCAGCTTGTAGTCGTCCTCGAGCGAGAGGTCGAAGGCCTCGAGCGTCGCGCCCATTCCGCCGTCGAAGATGACGACTCGTTCACTGAGGGTCTTGAGGTAATCGCGCATGTGGGGAGCGTAATCCATGATCTATGTCAATATGACGTCATGTCTACAAAAGCCAAGGTCACTGCGTATGTGGACCCCGTGGTGCACCGCGCGCTGAAGATCGCGGCTGCGCGCCAGAACGAGAAGGAGTCGGCGATCGTCGAGCGCGCACTTCGCGCCGAGTTCGGCATCGAGTCGGCCGAGGAAGCCCGTCGGCTGACCACACTCACCGCCGACGAAGCGATGCAGGCGGCGCTCGACGAGGTGCGCGCCTACCGCCGAACCAATCCGATCACGCGATGACTCCCAGAAAGGCCACCTGATGCTCGAACTCCGACCGACCTGCGAGAACTGCAACGCCGAACTTCCGCCGGACTCGCTGGATGCGCGCATCTGCACTTATGAGTGCACGTTCTGCGCGTCGTGCGTCGAGGGCGTCCTGCTGAACGTCTGCCCCAACTGCGGCGGCGGGTTCGCGGCGCGACCGGTCCGGCCGCGAGCAGAACTCCGACCGAGACACGGGCTCGGGTTTCACCCGGCGTCCGAAGAAGTCCGGCATCGCCCGATCGATCCAGATGCCCACCGGGAGTTCGCCAGTGAGATCGCGGAGATCCCGCCGCACCTGAGATGATCCGGGCCGTCGTCGACACCCCCGTGCTGGTCGCCGCGTTTCTGGGGCCCGACTACTCCCCCTCCCACGCGCTGCTCGAAGCGCACCGCGAGGGCGAGTTCGAGCGCGTCTCCAGCCCGCGGCTGTTCGCCGAACTCGACGCCGTGCTGCGCCGGCCGGCGTTCGCCCGGCAGTCCGATGAAGGCCGCGCCCACGAGTTCGTCGATCGCCTCGCCGCCGCCACACTGTTCGTGCACGACCCGTACGACCTGCCCCGCGTGACCCCTGATCGCCATCACGACCTGCTGGTCGCCGTGGCGCGCGCCGGCGGCGCCAAATACGTGATCAGCTCGGAACCAGAACTCGTTCGCTCGTTCGTGCGAGACCTCTGGATCGTCACCCCGGAAGAGTTCATCGCCGGCCTCGACCGAGTGGACCAGTTGCTCGCCGAGCCCGCTTAGAGTCGGTGTCATGAGCGACGACTGGAAGGGCACTGACGAGTACATCGTGCGGCATCAGCTCGGGCCTGACCCAGAGCTCGACGCCGCACTCGCCCGCAACGCAGAGGAAGGCCTGCCCGCGATCGATGTCTCGCGCGCACAGGCCGAACTGCTCGCGATCCTCGTCCGCATGAGCGGCGCGCGTCGGGTGCTGGAGGTCGGCACGCTCGGCGGCTACAGCACGATTCAGCTCGCGCGCGCCGTCGGCGCCGACGGCAGCGTGACGACCCTGGAGGTCTCGCTGCACCACGCCGAGGTCGCCGCGGCCAACCTCGTGGCGGCCGGGCTGGCCGATCGCGTGGAGGTCCAGGTCGGTCCGGCGCTCGAATCGCTGGCCGAGCTGCTCGACGAGCCGCCCGCGCCATTCGACTTCGTCTTCATCGACGCCGACAAAGAGAACTCGCCCGAGTACTTCATGCTTGCCCGCCGGCTCTGCCGCCCCGGAGCGACGATCATCGTCGACAACATCGTGCGCGGCGGCACGCTGGCCGACGCCGCCGCCAGCGATCCCGACACCGAGGGCAACCGGCAGGTGCTGTCGATCACCGGGGCCGATCCCGCGGTTCAGGCAACGACGATCCAGACCGTCGGCGCCAAGGGGTGGGACGGGTTCACGATCGCGATCGTCTGACGAGCCCTCGCTGTTTCAAGCGGCGCTGGTGGCGCTCCCTTGCCCCAAGGGCAAGGGAGCGCCAAAACCACGCGTGTTTCTTGACGCCGGCGTCACGCCGAGCAAACGGGTGCGCCGATCTCAACCCCGCCCGTGCGGCTCGAGCCAGTCGATCTCCGGCCCGACCGGCACGATCCGCGTCGGGTTGATCATTGGATGCGTGCGGTAGTAGTGGCGCTTGATGTGGTCGAAGTTGACGGTTTCGGCGACGCCGGGGTGTTGGTAGAGCTCGCGCGCGTAGCCCCAGATGTTCGGGTAGTCGACGATCCTCCGAATGTTGCACTTGAAGTGGCCGACGTAGACCGGGTCGAAGCGGAAGAGCGTCATCGCCAGGCGCCAGTCGGCGACGGTGATGCGCCCGCCGGTCAGGTACCGCTTGGAGGCGAGGATTTCCTCAACGCGGTCCAGCGCCGCGAACACCCGAAGAACGCCAGTCTCGTACGCCGACTGGCTGGTGGCAAAGCCGGCGCGATAGACGCCGTTGTTGATGTCGCTGTAGATCCACTCGTTCAGCGCATCGATCTCAGCGCGCAGGTCTTCGGGGTAGTAGTCGAGCTCCGGGTACTCGGCGAACTCGTTGAATTCCGAGTTGAGCATCAGCAGCACCTCGGAGGACTCGTTGTTGACGATCTCCCCCGTCTGCTTGTCCCACAGCACCGGCACGGTGACGCGGTCGTCGAAGGTCGGATCGGTCGCGAGGTAACCCTCGGAGAGGTAGGCCCAGCCGTTGATCGGATCGGGCTCGCCGCCGCCGCTGCCGAAGCGCCAGCTGCGCTCGTCGCGCTCCGGGTCGACCACGGTCATGCCGATCGCGCCCTCGAGGCCCTTGAGCCTGCGCATCAGGATCGAGCGCGAGGCCCACGGGCAGGCGTACGAGACGTAGAGGTGGTAGCGGCCGGCTTCGGCCGGGAACTCGCCCGAGCCGTCCGCGCGAACCCAGCGCCGGAAGCGTTGGGTCTGGCGGACGAATTCACCGGATTCGGAAGTCTCTTTGCCGTATTGGGCTGCTGCGATCGCGTCGTTCATGGACAAAACCATAAGCAGCCAAAGCTATTTCGAAGCCGTCATTCCCCCCGCAGCATCGCCGCGAGCCGCAGCACGGTGTTCCAATTGCGCACCGTCGCCGTGCCCGGCCATCTGACCTTGGCCAGAGCGACGGCGAGCTGGCTGTTGCCCTGACCCTCTGGGTACCAGGCGTAGATCTCATTGCCGATCGCCGCGTAGAGCTCGGGAGTGAAGTCATCCGGCGGGACGGCCGCCAAGAGTCGCTTTGAAGCCGGCCGCGAAAGGAACGTCACGGTCAGCTTCCGCGGGTCGTCTGCGATCGTCGCGAACGGGTTGTCCGCGACGATCTTTTCGAGCTGCCTGCTCGTGCGCAACGTGGTCGCGATCGGCCTGCCCATGTACTGCTCGAGCGCAGATTCGATTTTGGTCGTCAGCGCGACTTTGCCCTCACCGCAGGAGAAGACCGCGTTGCCGGACTGGATATAGGTCTCCACGTCGATGCAGCCGGCATGTTCGAGCATCGCGCGAAGCTCGACCATCGGCAGCTTGTTGTCTTTTCCGACGTTGACGCCGCGAAGCAGCAGTGCGTAGCGTGCCACGCGCTCCAGCCTAGAACTGGTAAGCCTCTTTGAGTTCCGGATCCTTCTCGGCCAGCATCTTCGCGAGGTCGACCATCACCTTGCACTGCTTCCAGGTGGCGTCGTCCTGCATCTTGCCGTCGATCATGTGGACGCCCTTGCCGTCCGGGATCGCCTCGAGGACCTTCTTCGCGAAGAGCACCTCGTCGACGGCCGGAGAGAAGACCTTGCGCGCGATGTCGATCTGCGCCGGGTGGAGGCTCCAGGTGCCGACGCAGCCCATCAGGAAGGCGCTCTTGAACTGAGCCTCGCAGGCGACGGTGTCCTTGATGTCGCCGAACGGACCGTAGAACGGGAGCAGCCCGTTGCTGGTGCACGCGTCGACCATGCGACCGATCGTGTAGTGCCACGGGTCCTGCTGGCTGTAGACGCGGCCTTCGCTGAGGTCGTCCGGGTTGACCGGGTCGTTGATCGAGGTGTAGCCGGGGTGACCGCCGCCGACGCGGGTGGTCTTCATGCGGCGGCTGGCCGCGAGGTCGGCGGGGCCGAGGCTCATGCCCTGCATACGCGGGCTGGCCTGGGCGATCTCCTCGACATGGGCGACGCCCTGAGCGGTCTCGAGGATCGCGTGGAGCAGCAGCGGCTTGTCGAGGCCGGCCCTGGACTCGAGCTGCGCGAGCAGCTGATCGACGTAGTGGATGTCCCAGGGGCCTTCGACCTTCGGGATCATGATCACGTCGAGCTTGTCGCCGATCTCGGCTACGAGCGTGGTGAGGTCGTCGAGCACCCACGGACTGTCAAGCGAGTTGACGCGGGTCCAGAAACCGGTGCCGGTCGCCTTGAAGTCGACGGTCTTGCCGACCTCGACGAGCCCGGCGCGAGCCTCTTCCTTCTTGTCGGCCGCGATCGCGTCCTCGAGGTTTCCGAGCAGGATGTCGCTCTTGGCGGCCATGTCCGGCACCTTCGCGCGCATCTTCTCGTTCGACGGGTCGAAGAAGTGGATCATCCGCGAGGGCGGGAACGGAATCTCGTGGACGGGATCCGGCGCGCCGGCTGCGAGCGGCTTGAAAAAGTCTCGGGGGCTCTTCATGGGGCTGGGAATTCTCCTGAAAGCTGTGGGTGGACTGCGGCGCGAATCCTATCCCCCGCCCATTTGACGGCCCGGCTACGGCTTGATCTTCACCGACTTCGACGCGCCGCCCAGCGTGAACTTCGCCGTGGCGGACTTCTTCTTTCCGAGCATTTTCTTGATCGTCTTCGACTGGCTACTGGAGAACCTGAAGGTCGCCGTGCTCTGGCCCGGCTTCACCACGATCTTCGACTTGATCGTCTTGATCGAAGAACCCTTGACCGAAACAGTGATCGTGCAGCCATCGGGGCACGAGACCGTCAGCGTGATCTTCTTGCCGGGCTTGACCGACTTCGGCGCGGAGATGATCTTTGGCGTGCTTGCCGGGTTGTCGCTGTTTGAAGGCGACGAATCTGCAGGTGACGAGGTGACCGTGAAGTTCCGCGTCGCGGTGCCGACGTTTCCGGCCTGATCCGTCGCGGTCACGACGAACTGGTGCGAGCCGACGCCGAGCCCAGACAGCTCGGCGGACGTACTGCACGCGACACCTGCGCCGTCGAGCGCGCAGGAGGCTGATCCATCAGAGAGGGTGAAATCGAAAGTGGCGCTCGTGGCGGTGCTTGACGAGCCCTCTTCGGGGCCGCCAGTGATCGCGACGTCCGGCGCGGTGCGATCGACCGCAAAGCTCACCTGGCCCGATACCGGATTGCTGTTCATCGACCAGCCGACGCAGACCGTGTTGTCGGGCGGAATCCAGGCAACGCAACTGCCCTGCACCAGGACCACCCCATTCACGAGCAGCGAATGCGACCCTTCGGGAAGCGATCCAAGATCGGCGGAACCACTGCCACAGGAAACACCGATGGCAGATGGCTTGTCGTAGTCGAGGATGCAGTTCGCGCCGGTGATCGAGCCCTGCGGGTCGTGGTAAGTGATGACCACCGGATCAGCGTTGGTTGCGCCGGCGTTGCCAACCGGGTCGAACGTCACCGCAGAGGCGGACGAGGCGGAAAGCGCCAACGCAAGGGCGACGACGAAAAAGGTGAATGAGCGGCGAACGCTTCTGGTCATTCGTGTGTTTTCGGCGCGGGGAGACAAATACCTGAAGCCTGATTGAATCCCCGCGCATGACCGACGAACCGACAAAGCTCCTTTTCGTCTGCCTCGGCAACATCTGCCGATCGCCGACCGGCGAGGGCGTGATGCGGCACCTTGTTGAGTCGCGTGGCGTTGCCGACCGCTTCGAGATCGACAGCGCGGGTACCGGCTCGTGGCACATCGGCGACACGCCAGACGCTCGCAGCGTCGCCGCCGCAGCCGCTCGCGGAATCGTCATCTCAGGGCGCGCCCGCCAGGTCACCGGCGCCGACTTCGATCACTACGACCTGATCCTTGCCGCCGATCGCTACAACCACCGCGACCTCGCCGCGATCGCGCCGACCGACGAGGACGAGGCGAAGGTGCGGCTGCTGCGCGAGTTCGACCCGATGTCCACCCCCGATGATCTCGAGGTTCCCGATCCGTACTACGGCGGCCCGAGCGGATTCGACGACGTGATCGATCTGGTCACCGCCGCCTGCGAAGGACTGCTCGAAGACATCCTCTCCGGAAAGGTCTGAGCGTGGCGGCGGACGCGATCAGGTCCGCGCTCGAAGACCATCTCGGTCTGGTCGTCGACGAAATCAAACTCACCGCCGGCGGTGACATCAACGACGCCTATCGGGCGCGCACCAGCGCCGGTGAGATCTTCGTCAAGTCGAGCCCCGGTGCGCAGCCAGGGATGTTCACCGACGAAGCAGCCGGCCTCGAGTGGCTGGCCGTGCCGGACGGCGTGCTCGTGCCCGACGTGGTCGGGGTTTGTGACGAAGCTGGGGCACCCCGCCTGCTCGCGCTGAGCTGGATCGAGACTGGCCGGCTCGATGCGCGTGGCGAGGACGAGCTCGGCCGCGGGCTCGCGCGGATGCATATGGCCGGCGCGCCCGACTTCGGCGCAACGCCGACGGACGGCGGCGGCTACGCCCATTCCCCGATGCGCTTCAACGAGCTGAGCCTGCCGAACGACCCGAAGCCGACCTGGGCTGAGTTCTACGCCGAGAACCGGCTGCTTCCCCTGGCACGCGCATCGCGCGACCGAGGCGCCCTTGACCCCGAGGACGTGCGGTTGATCGAGCGCGTCGCGGAGCGCATGCCTGAGCTTGCCGGCCCGGAGGAAGACCCGGCGCGCACCCACGGCGACCTCTGGTCGGGCAACGTGATTGCGGGAGTCGACGGCACGCCCTTTCTTGTCGACCCGGTCGCCCACGGCGGCCACCGCGAAGTCGACCTCGCGCTGCTGACCGTGTTCGGCGGACCGTCGGAAGCCTGCTTCGCCGCCTACGACGAAGTCTTTCCCCGCGCCGACGGCCACGCCGAGCGCACCGAGCTCTGGCAACTCGCGATGATCCTGCTGCACGTCTACCTCTTCGGCGGCAGTTACACCACCCAGGCCCGCATGATCGCCCAGCGCTACGCGTAGCGCCCCACAAAAGTGAAGGACCCCGCCACGGGGAGAGACGGGGTCCTTCGGGCTTGGCCTCCGGGGGTTCAGGGCCAAATCATTTGCGGCTCGTGCCGCGTGCTCCTTTACTTGACGAAGAGGATCTCGCGGTACTTGGGTACCGGCCAGAGGACGTCGGGGACGATGCGCTCGAGTGCGTCGGCCGCCTCACGGACGGCGAGCATCTTGCCCAGCACCGTGTTGCACATGTAGGCGGCCTCCTCGACCACATCGGTCGGGTGGTTCTCATCGAGGTTCGCCTCCTCAAGCTCGTTGATCGCGCTCGAGAGCGCCACCAGCGCGGCGTCGAGTCCCTTCGCGGTCGAGAGTCCGAGACCAGAGGTCTGGATCGAGTTGTAGTACTCGATCGCAGCCGGCAGAATCATCGTCTTGGCCATGTCGTAGGTGGTCTCGGCCTCGATGTTGGTCTTGATCACGTACTGCTCGACGTAGACCTCATAGCGCGAGTGCAGCTCACGGTCGGAGAGCACGCTCTGCGAGCTGAACGTCTCGACCGTCGAAGGGGCGATCCACTCGGGCAGCGCGTCGACCGTGGTGCGCAGGTTCTTCAGACCACGCGACTCGGCCTCGGCGTGCCACTCGTCGGAGTAGCCGTCGCCGTTGAAAATGATCGCCTTGTTCTCGGCGTATGAAGCGGCGAGAACGTCGAGGATCACCTCATCGACCGACTTGCCACCTTCCATCGCGGCCTCGAGCTTGTCGGCCAGCTCGCTCAGCGCCTCGGCCGTGATCGTGTTGAGCACGGTGTTCGGGTCGCTGATCGACTGGTTGGAGCCGAGCGCGCGGAACTCGAAGCGGTTGCCGGTGAAGGCAAACGGGCTCGTGCGGTTGCGGTCGCCCGGGTCGGCCGGCAGCGGCGGCAGCACCGGGGAGCCGAGGTCGAGCGTCGCGCCCTCGATCGAGGACTTCAGCTCGCCGGACTCGATCTGGTCGAAGATGTCCTGGAGCATGTCCGACAGGTAGATCGAGATGATCGCCGGCGGGGCCTCGTTGGCGCCGAGACGGTGGTCGTTGCCGGCCGACGCGACGGTCGCGCGCAGCAGGCCCTGGTGCTTGTTCACCGCGGCGAAGATCGCCGTGCAGAAGAACAGGAACTGGAGGTTCTCGTGCGGCGTGTCGCCCGGGCCGAGCAGGTTGCTGCCCGTGTCGGTGCCCATCGACCAGTTGTTGTGCTTGCCCGAACCGTTGATGCCGGCGAACGGCTTCTCGTGCAGCAGCGCGACGAGGCCGTAGTTGCGGGCGACGCTCTGGAGCGTCTGCATCGTCAGCTGCTGGTGGTCACAGGCGAGGTTGCTCGACTCGAACATCGGAGCGACCTCGTACTGGGCCGGGGCGACCTCGTTGTGGCGGGTCTTGATCGGCACACCGAGCTTGGCGAGCTCGGCCTCGAACTCCATCATGCACGCGAGCACGCGCTCAGGGATCGAGCCGAAGTAGTGGTCGTCGAGCTCCTGGCCCTTGGGCGGCTTGGAGCCGAACAGGGTGCGACCGGTGGTCAGCAGGTCGAGGCGCTCGTAGTAGTACTGCTCGGGGATCAGGAAGTACTCCTGCTCCGGGCCGGCCGTCGTGAAGACATGCTCGGTCTCGGTGTCGCCGAACAGGCGCACGGCGCGAACGGCCGCGTCGGAGAGCGCGCGCATCGAGCGCAGCACCGGGATCTTCGTGTCGAGCGCGTCGCCCGTCCACGAGGTGAACGCCGTCGGGATGCAAAGCGTTGCGCCGTTCGGGTTCGTGAGGATGAATGCCGGGGAGGTCGGGTCCCACGCGGTGTAGCCGCGGGCCTCGAACGTGGCGCGCAGGCCGCCGTTCGGGAAGGAGGACGCGTCGGGCTCGGCCTGGATCAACTCCTTGCCGCGGAACTTGGCGATCGCCTTTCCGTCCTTGGGCTCGAAGAACGAGTCGTGCTTCTCGGCGGTGCGGCCGGTCAGCGGCTGGAACCAATGGGTGTAGTGGGTCGCACCCTTGGAGAGCGCCCACTGAAGCATCGCGTCAGCGACCGAGTCGGCGACTGCCGGGCTGATCGCCTCGCCGGCCTTGAGGGCGGCCTTGTACTGGTCGTAAGAGGCCGAGTCCATCAGATCCTTGGCCACCTCGTCGGTGAACACGAGCTGATTGAAGATCGCCTCTTCGCTTCCGACGCCGTTCTTGTTGTGCGTCCATTTGGTGCCGAGCACGGCATGCTGTCGAGCCATTTTCTTGACCGTCTCCTCTGCTGCATCCCGGGCGGAACCGGCCCGGAACAGGTTTGGGTGAATTCCGTTGGAGTGGATGGTTCGCAGTTCGCACTGCGAGCGATTCAGAGACTAAGCGTCCGCCCCCTGCGCGCGTTTGTACATCTGTACAAAATCCCATTCTGGCGCAAGCCTACGGGGTTTTCGGTAGGTCAGGCGGTGTTCGCGTAGGCGAGCATCGCGGCCCAGACGCCCGGCGTGAGCAACGCGTAGACGAGCATCGACGCGACTACGAAGTGGCGGCGTTTGCGCTTGGCCGTGTCGTGATCGATCGGATCGTCGTCGGTGACGGCCGCTCGCCGGCTACGAAACAGCCAAACGCCCCAGATGCACGACATCACAACCGCGACCACGCCGGTCACGACCACTGCCCAGGCCGGCCACATCACAGTGCTGTCCCCGCCCGGTCCGGAACCGGAAAGAGTGAGCCCGATCGAGAGGATGACCGCGTCAAGGACGAAGCAGGCCGACACCGCAAAGGCCCCGAACAGTGCGCCGCCGACCGAGAACGGGATCAGATCCCCGGCATTGGATGTTCGCTCGGTCGTCCTCCAGGTCTTCAGCGTCGCGGCGGTCACCCTTCAATTGTGCCCGAAATCGGTCGCCCGCGCAAGTACAGGAGACCCATGCACATGTAGATCGTGCCGATGATCAGGATCGCCGGGCCGGAATCGTTGGCGAGCGCCCCGATGATCGTGCCGCCGAGCGCGCCGGCCATGCCCGCGCGCAGCGGCCTGCGCACAATCGGATCCTCGCCGTCCTCCGTCAGGCGCGAGAAAATCCGCTCGCGGCGGATCCAGCCCCAGATCATCACGGCGATCGCCACCAGCATGATGATCCAGACCCCGCCGGTCTTGGCTCCGTTGATGCTGGCCGAGAAGCGGCGGTCGGCGACCTTCCAGAGATCGCCAAAGCCCTGGGCCTCGAAAACCGTACGCGTGAGGTGCGACTCACCACCGGTCACGGCGTCGAGCCCCGCGATCAGCACCAGGCCGAGGATCGGCAGCAGCACGAGCAGCGCGACGCGCAGGGGCGTGAACTTCATCTTCGCCACGTAGAGCGCGGCGATGCCGAAGGCCGCCCCGGCGAAAATCACCCCGCCGACGTCGGCTCCCAGCCGCCCGGCGCCGAGGAAGAGCGCGAGCGCGACGCCGATCCCCGCGAACCAGCGCGCCGGATAGAGGATCTTCGTGTCGGCGAGGAACGACCCTGCGCCCATCACGCAGCTGACCGTGATCACGGCCTCGAGCTCGTTGCCGACGCCGAAGAAGCGCGCGCCGTAGAGCGGGTTCGAGCCGAGCAGCGATTCGCCGGTGAGCTTGCCGTCGAGCAGCAGGAAGTCGAATCCGTGTGCGACCACCACCACCAGCGCCGGCACGTAGAGCGCCCGCGGCCAGGGTACGAGCCGGTCCGTGAGCAGCGCGAGCAACAGTCCTCCCGCCACCACGATCAGCGCCTCGGTCGCGCGCGCAGGCCGCAGCGCGGCGCCCGCGAGCAGCATCAGCGGCAGCCACATCACGGCGAGGCCGATCATCCGCTCGGTCAGGCGCGCGGTCTCGCGTCGGCGGCCGGCGGCCCAGCCCAGCAGCATCAGCATCAGCGCGGCGAGGCCGCCGAGCAGGATCACGCTCTGCCCGAGAGGACCGCGCCTGCCAGCGATCAGCGCGAGGCGATCGTTCATCTCGCCGAGCTCGGCGGCGGAGAGCTTCGAGGTGCCGACGACCGGCTGGCCGTTCATGTCCTTGGGAAGTTCGACCTGCAGGCGCTTGAGGATCGTCGGCGCGAAGTCGGTCGCCGCGACGAGTCCATTGCGGCGAGTGGTCGCAGACTTCAGGCCGCCGCTGCCGCCTAGGCCATGGGCGGCGAAGGTCAACAGGCGAGTGCGGGCCGGCTCAGGCGGCGCCTGGACGATCAGGATCAAACGCTCAGGGGTCCTGGCGGCGAGCGTGCGCGCGACGCCGAGCCCGGGACCGCCTGCCGGGAGGGCCGCCACCAGCAGGTCGTTGTGCCGCTGCGCCGCGAGCAGCGCGGAGGCCTGCGAGGCAGGATCGGCATTGCCGACACCCGGAATCACTCCGGCCGCGCTGGCGGCGGCGATGCTGGTGATCGTCGGAGAATCGTCGAAACCGAACCAGGCGACCGACCGGCCCGCCTGCGCGAGCGCGCAACCGAGCAACCCCGGCACGATGTCACCGGGAACGTCGTCGGCTCGCTTGACGAAAGGCTGCCACGGATCGATCGCGCCGCCGCCGGTGCCGTTCACCACGAGTCCGGGTGAAGCCGGGGCGACCGGCGTATACAGGCTGCTGGCCACGCGGGCGCCCTGCGAGATGTCGAGCATCATCTGCGTCGGGCTGTAGCGGCCGAGCGTCGGCGAGAACAGTGCGACCGAATAGCCGGGGAGCTGTTCGAGATACGCGGTGAGATCGGGCTCGGGTGTGCGAACCGGCCCAGGGATGAAAAGCAGCGTCGCCGACTTCGCCTGGTCCACATTGGTGTCGCCCTGAACCCCCTGCGCGCCGCGCGCGGACGGGTCGGTCGGGCAGTCCGAGGCAGCGCCGGCAGGCGCTGCCAGACAGGCGGCGGCGAGCAGCGCGGCGAGCGCCGCGTAGAACCAGGTCCGGAGCATCGGGGCGACTCTACCCGCGCCTCCCACGGGTGCAGGCGCATATGCTGCTCGCCATGGCCGGACAGTCCTTCGTCAAGTTCACGTTCGTCAAGGTCGATCCCGCGTGGCGTCGCCGCCTCGTCGAGGAGCGGACGCGCGACAAGAACGAGTTCGCGAGCGCGTGCGAAGACTTCGCGAAAGACGACTTCCTGCGCGCCTACTCGACCGTCGGCACCAAGGGCGGAGCCGACCTGGCGCTCTGGACCGCCTCGCCGAATCTCGACCACATCCACGAGCTCCACGTGCTGCTCAACCAGAGCGGCATCATGCGTCACGGCGAGATCTCGCACTCGTTCCTGGCGATGACGAAGAACTCCCCATACACGAACGAGGACCGCACCAAGGTGCGTCCGGGCGAGGGCAAATACCTCTTCGTCTATCCATTCGTGAAGACCCGCGAGTGGTATCTGCTCCCGATGGAAGAGCGCAAGCGGATCATGATGGAGCACATCGCCGTCGGCCGCGAGTACCCGCACATCAACCTCAACACCTCGTACTCGTTCGGTCTCGACGACCAAGAGTTCGTGGTGTCCTTCGAGGCCGACGAGCCGGCCGACTTCCTCGATCTTGTCCAGCGCCTGCGCGAGACGGAGTCGAGCCTCTACACGCTGCGCGACACGCCGATGTTCACCTGCCGCGCGATGAGCGTCAGGCGAGCGCTGAATGCGCTGGACGGCTCTGCGCCTGTCGCAGAAACGGCTCCAGCAAACCACTGACCGTCTCTGGCGCCTCGAGGTGCGGCCAGTGGCCGGCGCCCTCGATCAGATGCACCTCGGCGTTCACCAGCGCCTCCTTGTTGCGCTCCGCGAAGCGCGCCGGCAGAAACGGATCGTCAGCGCCGAAGATCACGATCGACTGCCACTGCTGTGAGAGCAGTCGCAGCTGCGGCAACTGAGCCGTCTGCGCCTCCATGTCGGTGGCGCGGTAGAGCGCGAGGATCGCGCGGCGTGTGTCGCGGTCGAAGTTGTCCCACATCAGATCGAGATCGGCCTGCGGCAGCTCGCTCAAGGTCCGCTGGAAGCCCTGCTTGTTGGCTACGCCCATGAAGGCCTCGCCGAGCAGCGGCGTGCGGTAGACGCGCGCCAGCCTGTGCCAGCGCATCCCGCGCATCATGCCGCTGTTGATCATCGAGATCGACACGGTCTTCAGCGGATCGAAGACCGCCGCCAGCAATGACCATGCTCCCCCGAAGTCGTGACCGACCCAATGCACTCGGGTAACCCCGAGCTGGTCCACGGCCCTTGCGAGGTGAATCCCCATGTTCGGCACGTCGTAGATGAACTCGCGCGGATGCGGTTTGTCGGCGGCGCCGAAGCCAGGCATGTCGATCGCGATCGCGCGCGTGAACTCACCGGTCTCCCCCACCAGCCGCTCGAACTCCGCGCCGCAGCCGGGGCTGCCGTGAACGAAGACGACCGCCTCTGAGGCGGTCGTGTCGCCGGCCTCGAGGACCGGGGAAGTCAGATTGTCGACGGTGATGGATGAGCGGCGAACATTGTTCATGTCCGCCACTCTACCGCCTTCACCGTACAAATTGCACTATGAGGCCGCGATCTTCTTCATCTCGTCGATGTCGACGAGCTTGACGCGCGGGCGGCCCTGCGGCTCTCCGGCGGCGACCTCGTGAGCGTCGATCTTCTGCCAGCCGTCCCACTCGACGAGATCCGGCACCTTGCCCTTGAGCCACTCGGCGTTGTCGCCCACCGGCTCCTTCGCCGTGAGCGCTCCCGAGTCACGGTCGGCGACGATCTTCTCGACCGTGTCGGCGCTGTCCTTCTTGTTCGTGCCGATCACGCCCGACGGGCCGCGCTTGACCCAACCCGAGACGTACTCGCCCGGGAGCGGATTGCCCGCTTCGTCGGTGACGCGGCCACCCTCGTTGCGGACCAGGCCGCGCTTGGGCTCAAACGGGATCGTGTCGACGGGCTCGCCGCGATAGCCGATCGAGCGGAACACGAGACCACACGGAATGTCCTCTGTGACGCCGGTTCCGACGGCCTTCGGGTTGCCATTGCCGTCGTCGACGATCTCGTTGACCTCGACGCGGATTCCGGTGACCTTGCCGTCCTCCCCGAGGATCGCGACGGGCGAGCGCAGATATTGGAGGACGACGCGATGCGACTTGCCCTCCGGCGTGCGCTGCGAGTACTCCTTCATGATCTCGACGTTGCGGCGGTTGGTCGGCTCTGCGAGGTCGCTCTCGAGCCAGTTCGTGCTGAGTTCGTCCAGCTCCATCTGCTCCGGGTCGACGATCACGTCGGCGCGCTTGAGCTCGCCGAGCTCGAGCAGCTCGGGATTCGTGAAGGCCGCCTGAGCCGGCCCGCGGCGACCGAGGATGATCACTTCCTTGACGCCGTGTGTCTTGAAGGCCTCGATCGCGTGGTCGGCGGTGTCGGTCGGCTGCACTTCATCCTCATCGAGCACGAGCATGCGGGCGACGTCGATCGCGACATTGCCGTTCCCGATCACGACCGCGCGCTCGGCCGAGAGGTCGAACTCGTTGGTCGTCGCCTCGGGATGGCCGTTGTACCAGGCGACGAAAGTGGTGGCCGGGTGCGATCCCTCGAAGTCTTCGCCCTCGATCCCGAGACGGTTGTCGCTGCTGGTTCCGATCGTGTAGAGCACGAGGTCGTAGCGCTCGAGCAGCTCTTCGCGAGTGATGTCGCGGCCGAGCTCGACGCCGCCGAAGAAGCGGAAGTCCTCGTTCTGCGCGGTCTTCTCGAAAACGCGCGTGACGTTCTTGATCTTCGGGTGGTCCGGAGCGACGCCGAAGCGGACGAGGCCGAACGGTGTGGGCAGCTTGTCGATCAGGTCGACGGCGAATCCCTCGGCCAGCAACTGGCCGGAGGCGTAGAAGCCGGAGGGACCTGCGCCGACGATGGCGGCGCGGAGCTTGGAATCAGTCATGGGGTGGGAAAAGTCTTTCGTTCGTCGTCGTATTAACGCTTGATGGGGATCGACGGAGCCGGTGATGTTATCTGCAACACTTCGCGCCGCGATGTCGAAGACGCGCGCATTTTCTCTGCTGATGACGATCCTCGCCCTGCTGCTCGCGGGCTGCGGGGACAACTCGTCGAGCACCGCGAACACCCCCGCCTCCGGCGAAACCGTCAGCCTCGCCGACTTCCCGCAGGCCGACGGCAAGAAGACGCTCAACGAGATCCAG
Organism: Solirubrobacterales bacterium; assembly: GCA_047605325.1. GTDB lineage: Bacteria > Actinomycetota > Thermoleophilia > Solirubrobacterales > JACPNS01 > JACPNS01. The sequence goes on from JASGFX010000023.1 coordinate 24,966, forward strand.
CAGGAGGTTGGCGCCAAGCAGGACGCGAATCTTCTGCCGGCCGCCAACGACTTCGTACGCGGCCGCGAAAATCGTCTGCCTTTCGGCCTCTTCACCGAGAACCGCGCGCCGATCTGGGGACCGACCGTGATCTACTACGCGACCAGCTCGACCGCCCCCGCTGTCGGGCCCTTCAAGGCCCCCGCACACACCTTCAACGTCCCGGCGAAGTACCAGAGCAGCACTTCGAAAGCCGACATCGACACGGTCGGCAACGGCTTCTACGCCGCGACGATCCCGGCCGTCAAAAACGCCAAAAAGCTCGGCGTACTCGCGCTGACCAAGACAGCTTCCGGATACGAGGCCGCCGCAGTCGCAGTTCCGCTCGCGATCACGGACCCCGCGCCGGCCCCGGGCGAGAAGGTTCCCGCGATCGAGACGCCGACCGGCACCACCGCCGCCGAGCTCGACGCGATCGACACGCGGGACCCCCACGACGACATGCATCGGGTCAGCCTGAAAGACGCGCTGGAGCAGAAGAAGCCGATCGTGCTCGTCTTCGCGACCCCGAAGCTCTGCGCCTCGCGAGTCTGCGCGCCGGTCACCGACATCGCCGAGTGGGTCCACCACGAGAACGGCGACGGCGTGATCTTCATCCACAACGAGATCTACAACGACAACGACATCAACAAGGGCTACCGCTCACAGGTCAAGGATTTCGGGCTGACCAGCGAGCCGTTCACGTTCGTGATCGGCGCTGACGGGCGCGTCGTCAGCCAGCTCCAAGGACCCTTCGACGAGGGCGAGCTTCAGGCCGCGATCGCTGAGGCGAAGCGAAAGGGCTAGGCCGCGACGCCGGAGGGGCAGTTGACCTCTGCGCCCTCTTCGTCCTTCACGCGGAAGGAACTGCCACATCCGCAGGCCGCAACCACGTTCGGGTTGTTGACCTGGAACCCGGCGCCGGTGAGACCGTCGATGTAGTCGACCTCGGAGGTGTCTACGTAGCGCAGCGAGAGATCGTCGACGAGGATCTTGATCCCGTTGTTCTCGAAGATGTGGTCACCGTCGCGCTGCTCATCGATCGCGAGCGAATAGGTGAAGCCCGAGCAGCCTCCGCCCTTCACGCCCACGCGCAGGCCGGCGTCGTCGATCGACTTGTTCTGTCCTTCGACGTAGTCCTTGATCTTGGTTGCGGCGATGTCGGTGAGGGTGACCATGGGTGATGCTGCTCCAATCAATTCAATAGATCGGACGGGGGCTAACTTGACTACAGTCCATTTTAGTCGAACATGGCAGATGTCAATGAGATAAAACAGCGGATCGAGGCCGGGCTTCCCGGAGCCGTCGCCGATGTCGAAGACACCGCGGGCGACAGCAACCACTTCCGCGCCGTCGTGACCGCCCCGCAATTTGCCGGGCTCACGCGGATTCAGCAGCACAAGATCATCAACGAGATCTTCAAGGGCGAGTTGGGTGGCAGCATCCACGCGCTCTCGATCAAGACTCAAACACCGGAGCAATCATGAGCGACCAGGTTTCCAACGAACTGCGCGAGCACCTCGCAAAGCTGATCGACGAGAACGAAGTCATCCTCTTCATGAAGGGCACGCCCGAAGGTCCGGCCTGCGGCTTCTCGGCTCGCGCCGTCGCGGTGATGAACTCGCTGGGCCGCAAGTACGCCGCCGTCGACATCCTTCCCGACCCACGCATCCGCGAAGAACTCACCGCGATCTCCGACTGGCCGACGATCCCCCAGCTGTTCGTCGACGGTGAACTGGTCGGCGGCAGCGACATCATGATGGAGATGTACGAGAGCGGCGAGCTGGCCGGAGTTCTTGGCGTCGAGCAGCCGGCCGGCGAGGCGGAGCCCGAGCCAGAGCCCACCCCCCAGCCGCAGGGACTGCAGCTCGAGAACAACCTCGAGTAGTCCGCGATGGCCGTCCGCATCGTCGGCGACAGCACGTCGTACCTGACGCCACAGCAGCTTTCGCAGTACGGCATCCAAGAGGTCAGCCTCTCGGTGGTCTGGAACGACCGCTCGGTGCCCGAGGTGGAGATCACCGACCTCGACGCCTTCTACGACGAACTGCGCGGCATGAAAGACCTGCCCGGCACCTCGCAGCCGTCGGTCGGTCAATTCCTCGAAGTGTTCAAGCCGATCATCGACGCCGGCGACGATGTCGTCTCACTGCACTTCTCGTCGGGTATTTCCGGGACCTACGAGAGCGCCGTCCAGGCCAAGGCGCAGCTCGAGCGCGACGGAGTCGACCCGCTGCGCGTCACCGTGATCGACACCGGTTCAGCCTGCGGTGGCTACGGCCTGGTGTTGATGGCCGCCGGCGCGGCGGCCAAGCGCGGCGAGGGCCACGGCGACGTCGTCCACGCCGCCCACGCGATGATGGACGGGCTGAACTTCTGGTTCGCGATCGACACGCTCGAATACCTCCGCCGCGGCGGCCGGATCGGCGCGGTGGCCTCGGTCGTCGGCGGCGCGATCAAGATCAAGCCGATTCTCACCGTGAACAGCTCCGGAATCGTTCCGGTCGAGCGCGTCCGCACCGAGGCCCGCGTGCTCGCGCGGATCGCCGACCTTGGGATCGAGCACATCCCCGAGGGTGACGCCGGCTACATCGTCCAGCACGTCCAGGGCGCGGCCCGGGCGCAGAAGGTGATCGACGACCTCACAGACCGCTTGGGCTTCGCCCCCACTTTCCAGCCCGACGAGATCGGACCCGTGATCGGCGCCCACGTCGGACCGGGCCTGATCGGCGTCGGGGTCTTCCCCGCTTCGCTGATCGAGCTGCCCTAGGCCTCGGCCGCGGCTGCGTCGGGGTCGGCGACTCCGCGGCGCTTCTGGATCTCCGGCCAGAGATCGCGGGCGAGCACCTGCAGCATCGCGGCAATCGGGATTGCCAGCAGCACACCGAGCACTCCGAGCAGAGCGGCGCCGACCAACACAGCGATGATCGTCAACAGCGGCGGCACCGCCACCGTGCGCTTGTAGACGACTGGCTGGAGCAGGTTGTTCTCGAGCTGCTGATACGCAGTCAGCACCACGAGCCAGATCACTGGATCCCATGGGAAATCGCCGAGCGCCGCGCAGACGATCGCGATGATTCCGCCGCCGATCGAAGCGCCGACCAGCGGGATCAGGTCCATGAACGCCATGAAGATCGCCAGCGGAGCCGCGAACGGGATGCCCAGGCAGATCAGTGTGAGATAGGTGACGGTTCCCGCGGCCAGACTGATCAGGAAATTTCCGATCACGTAACCGGAGACGACGCGATAGATGTCTGCGGCGAACTCCTCGGCGCGCTCGCGGTGCTGGAGCTTGGTCTGTTCGGTCAGCCAGCGCACGATCCTCGGGCCGTCGAGCAGCCAGAGGAAGACCAGCGTCAGCACGGTGACCAACTGGACGAAGGCCGAGAGCGCCCCGACCGTGATCGATCGAAGCGTGCCTGCCGCCGTGCCGAGCTGGTTCGGCAGCCCGCTGACCGACTCGCTGAGTTTGTCGACGACGTCGTAGCGGTTGTTCAGGTCGCTGATCCAGCCGGCGTTCTTGAGCTCTTCGACCTTGATCGGGATCTCATGGCCAAGCTGCTGCACGCCGCTGACGATCGGCGGGACGATCACCAGGCCGATCAGCACGATCGCCGCGAACAGCAGGATGTAGACGACAAGGATCGAGAGCCAGCGCGGCATCCGTGTCCTGCGTTGGAAGAAATCGACTGGCGGCCCGAGCGCGATCGCAAGGAAGACAGAGATGACCACGAGGCCGATCGCTTGGCGCGATTGCCAGGCGAGCCATGCAAGCGCGCCGAGTCCGAGCGAGACGAGGAAGATCTTTGCGATCGTCCGGGCGGAGACGGTCACGCGCACTGTCGGCACGGGATCCATCCCTGCAAGCTAACTCCTAGCGACGACGGCGACGCAGGCCCTTGAGCACGAGCGCGCTTCCGACCAGGAAGCCGACGGCTGCGGCGCCGACCTGAAGCTCCTGCTTGTGGTCGGCAATGTGCTGACGCCAATCGGTCAGGCGGGCGACTTCGGTGCGAGCGGCGTTGACCGAGGAGACAAGCTCTTGACGGTTCTCTTCGATCGAGGCGCGGATTTCTGCCGGACTGCGCTGGGGCATCTAGTTGCTCCCTGTCGGATCGTTGGGTGGCGGCGGCGGAGTCTGGGGCGGCTGCGGCGGCGTGTACGGCTGCGCTCCCTGCGCCGGCGGCTGCTGAGGCTGCGCGTCAGCAGCGGGAGCGGCTTCGGCGGCAGCTTCGGGTTGGTTGCCCTTCTTGGCAGCCTTTGCTGCGGCCTTTTCGGCCTTGGCGCGCTCTTTGGCGGCGGTCTTCTCGGCCTGCTCGGCCTTCTTCGCCGCGATCGCCTCGGCCTTCTTCGCCTCGTCTTCGGCCTTCTTGGCGGCCTTGGCTGCCTCTTTGGCTTCCTTGGCCTCCTGCTTGGCGCGCTTCTTGGCCTCCTTGGCGTCGAGCTCGAGCTCGTCAGCCTCGTCGCGCGCGTCGGCGAGTTCTTGTTTGGCTTCTTTCACCTCGGTGCTGGCGGCGGCCGCGGCGGCGGGGGTGGCGGGCTCGACGTCTGCGACCTGCGGCTTGGTGGCAGCCGGCACCGGCGTCTCCTCGACTGCAGTCGAGTCGATCGTCTCGACGGGCTTGTCCGCCTCGGCCTTGAGCGCAGATTTCGTCTGCTTGGCCTCGTCGATCGCCTGCGTGGGCGCAAGCTGCGAACCCTTCTTGATCTTTTTCAGCGCGACGAACGCGAGCAGGCCGCCGATGATGAAGCAGATGAAAGCGACGATGAAGAAACCGAGCCACGGGTACCAGGCGCCGACGGCATCCGCGACGAGGAACGAAAAGGCGATCAGAAGGATGAACAGGCCGAAGAAGGCGAACACGCCTCCGACGATGCCGGCGACCGATCCGCGCAGCAAGTCCTGGAGGGCGACGGAGATCTCGGCCTTGGCGAGTTCGATCTCTTCATGCACGATCTTCGTCGTGCGATCGACGATGTCGCCGATCGAGTCTCCGAGCGGTGTCTTTTCCGGTCCGTCGGCCATCAGTCGATCGGCGGTCCCTGGCCGAACACGCGGGTCCAGACCTGCTCGGCTGCCTTGCGCGCGGCGATCGCCGCAACTGCGCTGGCGAGCGCCATCAGGCCGCTCCACATCAGCTTCTGCACAAGATCGTTGTGCATCGGGGCGGGCAGGTTCTGCTTGCTGGCTGAAGTCGAATCTGTCATCGAATTTCCTTGTGCCCACTGACGCCTGACTCGGACCACGAGTAGGCGCTGGGCATGCGGTTTGCAAGGCTCGGCAGCTTATCGCGGACGGCCGCCTGAGCGGAGAAGTCGAGCTCTGCTGCAACCACGGCTTCGCCCTCGTCGCCGGCCCGCGCGAGCACCACACCCCACGGGTCGACGATCATCGAATTGCCGTAGGAACGGCGGTCACCATCGTGGACCCCGAACTGGTCGGCCGCCACGACGAACAGCTGGTTCTCGACCGCGCGTGCGCGCAGCAGCAGCTCCCAGTGTGCTTCGCCGGTGGCGTAGGTGAATGCGGCGGGGACGGTCTCGATCCTCGCCCCGCGCAGGGCGAGGATGCGGTAGAGCTCGGGGAAGCGGACGTCGTAACAGACGGTCAGGCCGACGTTCTCGCCGCCGGCGAGCTGCGAATTGACGATCTCGACGCCGGGATCCTCGTGGTCGGACTCACGGTAGACCTGACCTTCGACCTCCACATCGAACATGTGGATCTTGCGGTAGGCAGCCTTGACCTTCCCGTCGGGCGCAAGGTGCACGCAGGTGTTGGCGAGCTTCTCGCGTCCGGCGATGCGCTCGACGATCGAGCCGGCGATCAGGTCGATCTTCAGCTCCTCGGCGAGCTTCGCGCACAACGTGATCGTCTCGCCGTCCAGCGGCTCGGCGCCCGCGAAGTAGTCCTTCGTGCTGCCGAGCAGGTTGAACTTCTCCGGCAGCAGCACGAGCTCTGCTCCGCCGGCGGCGGCCTCGCGCACGAGCCGTTCGGTCGCGGCGAGATTGACGGCCTTGTCGGCCTGCGAATTCATCTGGATCGCGGCGGCGATCAGGCGATCGGACATTCGCCGAGGCTAAAGCATCCGGCCACCGCTCCGATGTATCTCCAAACGGGTTGGTTGCAGACGACAACCCCGCCAGAGGACGAAGGCAGATGACCATCACACGCGTGCGCGCGCGGGCCACCGGACTGGCCCTCGCGCTCTCAATCGTTTTTCTGATCGCGGCTGCGCCCGCGCGGTCGTCGGCCGCGACCTGCGCGGTGCCGTCGGGGAGCTACGCGACGATCGCTTCGGCGATCTCCGACACGGACTGTGCGGCGATCGATGTCGCGTCCGGCACCTATGACGAGGCTCTCGACATCACCCGCAGTGTCGCGATCCACGGCGCCGGGAGCGGCGTCTCGACGATCGCGCCGACGAGCCAGCCCGGCGAAGTCGTGGGCATTCACGGCAGCGGTGTCGATGTGGAGCTCGATGGGTTCACGATCCGCTACGCGAGCGGCCACTACGTCCCGAGCTACCCGAGCGTGCAGTCGATCGGCGTGCACGTGTACGGCTCGGCCTCGGCGAACGTGCACGACAACACCATCACCGAGATTCACAACGACAACTCGAACGGCAACCAGACCGGACACTGCGTGATGGTCGGCGTGAGCAGCCCGGCCTCGACCGGCACGATCATCCTCCGGAGCAACACGATCACCTACTGCGGCAAGCAGGGCGTGACCGTGCGAGCGAATTCGACGGCGACGATCGACAACAACGTCGTCGCCCACGGAAACCAGGGCGACGGCAAAGACCCGCTGCAGAACCAGGCGAGCAACGGCATCGTTCTCTACCCGGGCGTCAGCTCGACCGTCACGAACAACCAGGTCTTCGACTGGAAGTGCCCGGTCGGAACCGGCGGCGCTCCTCCGAACGGCTGCGCGCATTCGCTCGACGGTGTGCAGTCGCTGGGCATCCTCGTTTTCGGCGCGCAGACGTCGTTCTCGATGAGCGGCAACACGATCAGCGACACCGACGGCGCCTATTTCGACTACGAAGCCGGCGCCGGTCCGTGGAACTTCAGTGACAACGCCTTTCACGACAACATCGTCTTCAACGCCTCGATCTACGGCGCAGGCGAGACCTGGAGCGGCAACACGCTCGACGGCGCGATGTACGGCCTCGTGCTCTACGGCGACACGACGCCGACCAGCGTGCAGCTGGCCGGCGGCAACACGATCGAGAACGCGACCGTCCAAGGCGTCTACACCGACGCCAGCGGCGGCGACGTGAACATCAACGGCAGCAAGAACAGTTTCGTCGGCAACGCCGGGGGCATCGACACGAGCGGCGCGACCAGCGCCTCGCTCAAATGCAACTGGTGGGGATCGTCCGACGGCCCAACGGTCGCTGGCAATCCCGACGGCAACGGCGACGACGTCTCTGGCAACACCGACTGGACGCGCTTCTCGACCAACGACGACGCCTTCGACTGCGGCACGATCACCCCGACGCTCGCCTACGGAGCGGCCTCGGTCAACGAGGGTGAGAGCACCACACTGACCCTCACGCTGACCAATGACGACGTCGGCGACGTCGGTCCGGCCTCGGTGTCGTTCGCGCTCCCGGCCGGCTTCACGGCGACGGCCGTGCAGAGCAGCGACTGCAGCGGCAGCGTCGACATCTCGTCTCCCGGCGTGCCGTCCGTGGCCGGCGTCCAGCTCACTGCGAGCGGCAGCTGCACGGTCGTGCTGACCGTCGTCGCCGGATCGGCCGGCGGCTTCACCACGACGATCCCGGCCGGCGGCGTGATCGCCCCCAACGGCAACTCACCGAGCGCCGCCAGCGCCGCGATCACGGTGCTCGCGCACGTCACCCCCGAGCCGCCGACCCCTCCGGTCACCCCGGTCGACCCGATCCCCGCTTGCTACGACGGCCGCGTGATCATCACCGACGTTCGCCGCAGCGGAACGCGCGTGATCATCGTCGGCTACGGCCACACCTCCGACTCCGGTCGCGCGATCACCGTGCGATCGAAACTCTCGGGCCGCGTCGTCGCCCGCCCCGTGATCGCCGCCGACGGCAGCTGGCGCGCGAACGTGGCCGCGCCGCCGCGCTCACGCTGGGGCAGCAACGACGCGCGCTATCGCGCCTCGCTGGGATCCTCGAGCACGATCTGGACGAAGATGACCCGCCGGATGGGCACAACCACCGTGAGTTACTCAAACGGTCGCCTGTCCGTGAGCGGCAGTGCCTCCCGCCCGCTCGCGCGCGGCGCGCGCGCCTCGGTGCAGGCGAGCTACGACTGCGGCAGCTATCGCGCCTTGGGTCGCCTGAACGTCTCGAGCGCCGGGCGCTTCAACGGAAACCTCGCTGCGCCGACTTCGACGAGCGTCTTCTTCGTGCGCGTACGGGTGAGCGTGCGCAACTCGAACGGGCTGGTCTACTCGACCTACTCGATCGTGCAGCCGGTCATCCCGCGCTAGCTAGGCGTCTGCTTGGCGCCGGCGCAGTTCGGCGACGAGCAGCTTCACGTGCATCGCCGAGAGCAGGTCGCGCATCGGCCCGTGGCCGCGCTCGATCAGGTCGGCGGCGTCGTCGGCCGAGAGCTTGCCCGGCAGCTTCTCGCTGATCACATCGACTTCGTCGCGCGCCAGCGCCTCGAGGTGGCGCATGTAGATCAGCGCGTCGTAGATCGTGAAGCCGAGTGCCTCGCCGTAGCCGCTCTCACGGAACTGTGAGATCGCAGAGAGAAACTCGGCGTCGGGCTGCGAGTAGCGCGGACCGTTCTTGCCCTCGATCGGCTCGATCGCGCCGATCCGCTCGAAGCCGTCGAGCACATCCTCGGGAAGGCCGAGCTTCTTGACCACCTGCGCCCGGGTCATCCCCTTCCCTGCGCCGATCTGCTGTGAGCGCGCGAGCAGCGTGTCGCCGAGCTCGAGGCGCGCCTCGACCTGATCGGGCTCGTTCTCGAGGATGCGCTTGATCACGTCGAGCGGCAGATAGCGCTCTTCCTGGAGGCGCTTGATCAGCTTGATCCGGTCGACGTATTCGGGCGAATACCAAGCGCTGTTGCGACTGGTCTTGACGGGCGCCGGCAGCAAGCCTTCGCGCAGATAGTGCTTGATCGTGGCTGCGGGCACGCCCGAAGCCTCAGCCAGAGCACCCATCCGCAACAACCCGTCGGTGTTCATGTGCCGGCCACCGCACCGCTCTCGCGCAGTCGAGCGATCGCCGCGTCGTCGTAGCCGAGTCCGCCGAGCACTTCGTCGGTGTGCTCTCCGAAGCCCGGGGCAGGCTCGCGACGCGACGGACGCTCGCCGTCGATCACGATCGGTGACGCAAGCTGACGGACCTCCCCCACTCCGGGTTGATCGACCGCGAGCACCATGCCACGCTCGGCGACGAGCTCAGAACCCAGCGCCTCGTCGAGGTCGAGAATCGGTTCGATGCAGCAGTCGCGCTCGTCGTTGAATGCAGCCCACTCGGCGCGCGTCTTCGACTTGAAGACCTCGGAGATCTCGGCGTGCCCCGCGCTTCCAGCAAGCTCGAACTGCTTGGGCACGAGGTCCTCGCGACCGACTCCCTCACAGAACGACTTCCAGAACTTCGGCTCCAGCGCACCGCACGAGACCCAGCCATCAGCCGCCTCATACGGCATGTAACAAGCCCACTTGCCGGCGAGGTCGACGTCACCGCGCCTGCGCAGATCGCCTGCCAGCGCACTCGCGGCAGGCATCGCCAGCCAGCTCATCGCTCCATCGGTCATCGAGATGTCGAGATTCGCGCCCTTGCCGCTGACCAGTGCCGCGAGGATCGCGATCGCGGCCATCTGCGCGCCACCACCGATGTCGGCGATCTGTCCGGCGGCCTGCACGGGCGGCCCGCCGACGGCACCGGTGAGTCCGAGCAGGCCGTTCAGACCGAGGTAGTTCATGTCGTGGCCGGCGCGGTCCCTGAACGGACCGTCCTGGCCATAGCCGGTGATCGCGCAGTAGACGAGCTCGGGGCGCACTGCCTTCATCGCCTCGTAGCCGACGCCGAGCTTGTCGAGCACACCCGGCCGAAAACTCTCGAGCACCACGTCGTGCTCGGCGACGAGCCTCAGCAGGATCTCTTTGCCCGCCTCGCTCTTGAGGTCGATCTGGATCGACTTCTTGTTGCGGTTGAGCGCGTTGAACTGCGCGCTCGCGACGCCGCGCTTCTGCGCGACCTCGTCCCCGGCATACGGCGGCGTCCACCGCACGTAGTCGCCCATCCCGGTGTCCTCGACCTTGAGCACGTCGGCGCCGAGGTCGGCGAGCAGCAAAGAGCAGAACGGTCCGGGGAGCAGGCGCGAAAGGTCGAGCACGCGCACGCCGGCCAGCGGCAGCTCAGCCATTGCGCGGCACCCCGAGCAGCTCGCGCGCTTCGGCGATCGAGGCGACCTTGCGGCCTCCCGCCTCGATCTGGCGCGCGGCCTCCGCGCAGAGATCGCCGTTCGAGCCCGCCATCTCACCGCTGGGGAGATAGAAGTTGTCCTCGAGGCCGACGCGCACGTTGCCGCCCTCCTCGACCGCAACGGGCAGCAGATCCCACTGCTCGCGCGAGACGCCGACGAGGCCCCAGTTGTTGACGCCGTCTCCGCCCCAGCCGTCCGGCTGCGGCACCTGACTCGCCATGTGGCGCAGGTTTGCGACGCGCGCAGGCGTGCCGCCGAGCACGCCGTGCACCAGAGAGATCTGCAGCGGCGTCTCGAGGATCCCCATGTCGATCAGCGGCTCGAGCGAGGCCAGGTGGCCGACCTCGAAGCACTCATGCTCGGGGCGGATTCCGTACTCGTTCATCGCCCTGAGGAACTGGATGATCGTCTCGAAGCTGTTCTCGAAGACGAAGCCGAAGACGAATTCCTTGCGGCGCTTGGAGTACTTCGCGTAGTTCATCGAGCCCATGTTCAGGGCGGCGACGTCGGGCCTGATCGCCTCGAGATACTCGAGGCGCTTCTCGACGCTGATGCCAACGGCTCCGGTCGAGAAGTTGATGATCACATCGGGGATCTCGGCCTTGATCGCGTCAGTGATGTTCCGGTAGTCCTCGATCTCGAACGAGGGATTCCCGTCGGGAGTGCGCGCGTGGATGTGGATCATCGACGCGCCGGCGTCGACCGCGCGGCGCGCCTCGGCGGCGTATTCCTCGGGCGTGTAGGGAATCGCAGCGCACTGCTGCTTGTTCGCGACGACACCCGAGATCGAGTTCGTGAGGATGCAGGGCTTGTCAAATCCACTCATACGGGCATCACTCCATGACGCTTGGCGGGACGGTCGATGTGCTTGTTCTCCGACATCTCCAGCGCGCGGATGATGTGGTGGCGCGTCTCGCGGGGATCGATCACGTCGTCGATCATCGCGTTGCCGGCCGCGAGGTAGACGTCGATCTGCTTACGGGCGTGGGCGAGCAGTTCTTCGCGCTTGGCGTCGGGATCCTCGGCGGCTTCGATGATCGAGCGCCCGATGATGTTGACCGCGCCTTCAGCGCCCATCACGCTGATCTCGGCCGACGGCCAGGCGTAGATCGCGTCGGGCTCGTAGCCCGAACCGTTCATCACGTAGTAGCCAGCGCCGTAACACTTGCGGATCAGCACGGTCACCTTCGGCACACTGGCGCGTGAGGTCGCGTAGAGCATCTTCGCGCCGTGACGGATGATGCCCGCCTCTTCGACCTTGCTGCCGACCATGAAGCCCGGCACGTCCTGCAGGTAGATCAGCGGGATGTTGTAGGCATCGCAGAGGTTGATGAAGCGTGCGGCCTTGTCGGCCGAATCGTTGTCGAGGATGCCGCCGAGCGCCTTCGGCTGGTTGGCCACGATCCCGACGCTGCGGCCGTCGAAGCGCGCGAAACAGGTGATCACCGATTTCGCCCACTTGCCCTTCATGTCGAAGTACTGGCCGTCGTCGACGATCCGCCGGATCAGTTCGTACATGTCGTACGGCTGGCGATTGCTCTCCGGGAGGATCTGGAGGATCTCCTCGTCGGCGCGGTTGACCGGATCTTCGGTCGCGTGCCTCGGCGGCTTCTCGCCGCTGTGCGAGGGCATGTACGAGAGGTAATCCTTGATCGCCTGGATGCACTCAGCGTCGTCGGCGCACTCCATGTCGGCGACGCCGGACTTGCGGTTGTGCACCTTGTAGCCACCGATCTCCTGGTCGGTGACGTCCTCGCCGGTCGCAGCCTTCACGAGGTGCGAACCGGCCAACGCCATCGATCCCTGGTCCTTGACCATCGGCAGGAAGTCGGCGAGCGCCGGCACGTAAGCGGTGCCCGCCGCGCACGGGCCCATGACGGCGGCGATCTGCGGGATGACCCCGCTCATCGTCACCTGCTCACGGAAGAGATGACCCGACCCCGCAAACAGCGAGCCGACGGCCTCCTGGATGCGCGCGCCGGCCGAGTCGAGCAGCCAGATCATCGGCATGCGCTTGTTCAGAGCGATCGCACGCAGGCGAGAGAGCTTGACCTCGCCCGTGTAGCCCATCGAGCCGGCCATCACCGTGAAGTCGTAGGCCGCGACGCAAACCATGCGGCCATCGACTTTTCCGTATCCCGTCAACACTCCGTCGGCCGGAGCGTCCACACCGTCGAGCGCACGCTGCGAGAAATGTGGACGCGCCTGCAGGCCGAGCTCGACCCACGAGCCCTCGTCGATAAGCAGGTCGAGACGCTCGCGAGCGGTGAGCTTGCCGCGCTCGTGCTGCTTGGCGATCTTCTCATCGCCGCCGCCCTTGAGGTTGTGCTCGCGCTTTGCGAGCAACTCATCGACCAGCGCTTCCATGCGGCTTTCGACGGCCGCGACTTCCTCGGGTGACATTTATCGTCCCTTCCATTCAGGTTCGCGCTTCTCGAAGAACGCCATCGCGCCCTCGATCGCATCTTCAGTTGAGAGCGCCACGGTGAACTGCGTGTGCAGATACTCGAGCGCGGAGAAATACGGCAGGTCCTGCTGGTTGACCATCGAGTCGTGGCCCAGGCGCATGACGACCGGCGCCTTGGCGGCCAGCTTCTTGGCCCACTCGTCGGTCGCCGCGTCGAGCTCGCCCGCCGGAACGGCCTTGTTGACAAGGCCGTAGGCCACGGCTTCGTCGGCGGTCAGGCGCTCGCCGAGCAGGAGCATCTCGTTGACCTTCTTGCGCGGGACGTTGCGGTAGATGATCGCCATGATCATGAACGGGAACAGGCCGATGTTGATCTCGGGCGTGGAGAATTTGGCTTCGTCATTCGCGATCACGAGATCGCACGCGAGCGCGACGCCCAGGCCGCCCGCGACGACGTGGCCGTTGGCTTTGCAGATCGTCGGCTTGCCGAGTTCGGCGATCACTCGGAAGAGGTCGAGGAAGCGCGTCGTCCCGTAGTACTTGTGCGCGAGTGGGAGGTCGGCCGAGAAGCCCGAGAGGTCACCCCCGGCGGAAAAGACCTTGCCCGCACCGGTCAACACGACGACCTTGACGTCATCGTCCTTCTGCGCGGACCTGAACGCCGAGACGAGATCGTCGAGCATCTCGTGGCTCAGCGCATTGCGCCGATCGGGCTGGTTCAGAGTGATCGTCGCGACCCCGCCAGCCACCTCGTAGAGGATGTTTTCGTACACGCCCGCCCCGTCTTTCGAATGAGAAGTAGGAAGTTCGACTTCCCACTCTATCGAAAGCCGTCGGCGCCGCTCAGGGACGTGGGTCGCCGGCCGGGAAGCTCGGCTTCTCGCCAGCCTGTGCGGCCCTGATCGCGCCGGCGAAGTCTTCGTGCGACTGGGCCAGCGCCATGTACGAGGAGACCATGTCGTAGTGCGTGTCGCGCGGCAGTGACTCAGCGCTGTAGACAGCGCGCTTGATCAGGCGCTGGGCCAGCTGTGGGCCGGCGGCGAGCTTTTCGGCGAGCGCGTAGGTGTGCGCAGAAAGCTCGTCGCGTGGAACTGACTCGTTGACGAGACCCCACTCGGCCGCCTGTCGGCCGTCGATCGTCTTGCCGGTCCAGAGCAACTCGAGCGCGCGGGCCGGCCCGACCAGGTGCGTGAGCAGCCAGGCGCCGCCGTCGCCGGGGACGAGTCCGAGATTGACGTAGGCCTCGCCGATCTTTGCCTCGTCGGCAGCAATGCGTAGGTCGCAGAGCAACGCCATGTCGAAGCCTGCACCCATCGCCGCGCCGTTGATCATTGCGATCACCGGCTGGGGCACTTGCTGGAGAGCCCGCTGCACGCGGTGCACGTGGTCACGCAGGAACTCCTTCTTGGCGAGCGGTCCGCTCTCTTCGCCGAGCGTCTTCAGATCGCCACCGGCGCAGAACGCCTTGCCCGCGCCGGTCACGACGATCACGTGCACGGACCTGTCCGCGGCGAGCGTCTCGAGCGCGTCGGCCCACGCATCGACAAGTTCAGCGTCGAAGGCGTTGTACTTGTCGGGCTTGTTGAGGGTGAGCGTCGCCACGTGGGTGGTGGCGTCGATGGTGGTGAGGATCGTGTCGCGCATTGCCGCCGAATCTAACGAACAGCCATGCGCGAACCCATTGCGAGCCCGCGCATGGTCTGCTCGAGGTTGCTTACGGCGCGACCACCGCAGTCAGCAGCGCTTGACCACTGACAAGAGTCACGTTTCCAGTACCGCCGGTTGTCGTACAGGCAATCAACTGGAATGTGTGCTGAGAGCTGGGGCTCAGGCTCGCAACGCGAAGGTTCGTGGCGAGCGTGCTGTTCTGCGCATTGACGATGTAGCCCGTGCGCAGCGACGAGGCATTTATCGCACCGTCGACCAAGATTCCGAACTGAGTTGATCGCGCCGCGCTGGCGCCACTGTTGGCAGTGGCCGTTCCGTCCAACACCACCGAATAGGTGCTGCCGACCGCATTCGTCGGAATCGTCACGGTGCTGTTTGCGATCGCGTCGGCTGTGGTGCAGGTCGGACCTGTACGCGTATTGAGTGTGGGTCCGGTGGACGTCACGGCAGAGCCTGACCATGCGAGCCCCGTAGGACCTGTCGGACCCTGCGCACCTGCAGCACCCGCCGCGCCAGTGTTGCCGGTTGCACCGGTGGGTCCGGTCACTCCGGCTGCACCCTGGACGCCCGCGTTGCCCTGAGCTCCCTGCGCACCGGTCGCGCCTGTGGCACCGGTCGCGCCTTGCGGACCGATGTTGCCCTGGATTCCTTGGTTGCCCTGCGCACCCTGTGCACCCGTGGAACCGGTGTTACCGGTCGCACCCTTGTCGCCGGTGTCGCCCTTGACGCCTTGGACACCCTGTGCGCCGGTCGAGCCGGTTGCGCCCTTGTCGCCGGTGTCGCCCTTGACGCCCTGAGCGCCGGTGTCTCCGGTCGCGCCCTTGTCGCCCTGCGGGCCGACTTCGCCCTGAATTCCTTGTTCGCCCTGCTCGCCGGTTTCACCCTGCTCGCCCTGAGCGCCGGTGTCGCCTGTCGCGCCCTTGTCGCCGGTGTCGCCCTTTTCGCCCTGGGCTCCGGTGTCGCCGGTTTCACCCTTGTCGCCCTGATCACCCTTGGCGCCGGTCTCGCCGGTGTCGCCCTTCTCGCCCTGGATGCCCTGCTCGCCGGCTTCACCCTGCTCGCCCTGGATTCCCTGAGCGCCGGTGTCTCCGGTCGCGCCCTTCTCGCCCTGCGGGCCGACTTCGCCCTGAATTCCTTGTTCGCCCTGCTCGCCGGTTTCACCCTGCTCGCCCTGAGCGCCGGTGTCGCCTGTCGCGCCCTTGTCGCCGGTGTCGCCCTTTTCGCCCTGGGCTCCGGTGTCGCCGGTTTCACCCTTGTCGCCCTGATCACCCTTGGCGCCGGTTTCGCCGGTGTCGCCCTTCTCGCCCTGGATGCCCTGCTCGCCGGTTTCACCCTGCTCGCCCTGAGCGCCGGCGTCTCCGGTCGCGCCCTTCTCGCCCTGCGGGCCGATCTCGCCCTGAATACCTTGCTCGCCCTGCTCGCCGGTTTCGCCCTGCTCGCCCTGGGCTCCGGTGTCGCCGGTTGCGCCCTTGTCGCCTTGGTCACCCTTGGCGCCGGTTTCACCCTGGGCTCCGGTGTCACCGGTTTCGCCCTTGTCGCCGGTGTCGCCCTTGTCACCTTGGGCTCCGGTGTCGCCAGTTGCGCCCTTGTCGCCCTGGTCACCCTTGGCGCCGGTTTCGCCGGTGTCGCCCTTCTCGCCCTGGATGCCCTGGTCGCCGGTTTCGCCCTGCTCGCCCTGAGCTCCGGTGTCTCCGGTCGCGCCCTTCTCGCCCTGCGGGCCGATCTCGCCCTGAATACCTTGCTCGCCCTGTTCGCCCTGTTCGCCGGTGTCACCAGTGGCACCCTTGTCACCGGTGTCACCCTTGGCTCCGGTCTCGCCGGTTGCACCCTTGGCGCCAGTGTCTCCGGTCGCGCCCTTTGCTCCGGTCAGCCCGGTGGCGCCCTTCTCGCCCTCATCGCCTTGGTCGCCCTTGGCGCCGGTGGCACCGGTCGATCCCGTGTCGCCGTGGTCACCCTTGGCACCGGTGACGCCCTGCGGGCCGATAGCCCCCTGGATGCCCTGAACACCCTGCGGACCCGCCGGACCCTGCGGACCGATGACGCCCGTACACGAAGCGTTCATCGCCTCCTTGGCGGCGTTCGCGGCTGCCGCGGCCTTGTTGTACGCAGTCTTGGCCTTGGCCTTCTTGCTGCCCTTTGCGGCCTTGTACGCCGCCTTCTTCGACGCAGCATTCGACGCGGCGTTGGCGTAGGCGTTGGCGTTGTCGGTGCAATCGGATGCAACGGCCGTACCGGCGAAGATCATCGAGATCAGGGCGATCAACGAAATCGCTGCGGCGGCTGCGAGGGTGCGAGGCCTGCGGCCTGCGAACTGCGTGGTCATGTAGGTCTTCCTCCGTGAAGCTCACCGCGTAGGGCGTGCACGCGCGGCTTCGGATGTGTTTGGGTACGCCTGCCTGCCGGGGGGCGAAACCCGACACTTGGATGATGCCTGAATTGGCGGACGATTGCAACTCCACCGTGGACGTTCGGCCGGTGGCGCCAAAAACGACAACGGCCGCGCGAGGCGGCCGTTGTCGGGGCTTGCGTTTCGATCCGGTTACGGCAGCAGCTGAACCGACAGCGAGGTCATCTGGAGCGACGGATTTGTCGTTCCGGCGTTGCTCTTGCGTGCGAGGCCGTAGAAGGTCTGAGACCCCGCCGAGAGGCCCGTGAAGATTCGGGTCAGAGAGAACGGCGAGCTGGAACCCTCGATACAAGCGATCGGGCCGGGAATTCCGGCGGTCGGATCGTTCGTCGCATCCGGGCCCGTGAATGTGGATGCGCCCATACGAATGCGAGCGGTCGTGTAGATCGTCCCACTGCCGCCCCCGGTCCAGGTGCCCGGGTTGCAGACGCCGTCAAACGTCACGATCGCTCGTGTGAATCCGGACGGGACGGTGACTGTTCCTGTCTGCACGATCACGGTGTCGGCGGTCGTCGTCAGGCTCGTCGCGGCTGTGGTCGATGCGCCGGTGGCGCCGGTCGATCCCGCCGCTCCGGTCGCTCCGATCGCGCCAGTGGCACCGGTCGCTCCGGCCTGCCCCTGGATGCCCTGGCTGCCTGTCGAGCCGGTGTTGCCGGTTGCACCCTTGGCGCCGACCGCGCCGGTGTCACCGGTCGCGCCCTTCACACCCTGCGGACCGATGTTGCCCTGGATGCCTTGGTCGCCCTGGTCGCCCTTGATTCCGGCGACGCCGGTACTACCGGTCGCGCCCTTGTCGCCGGTGTCGCCCTTGACGCCCTGAGCTCCGGTGTCACCCGTGGCACCCTTCTCGCCCTGCGGTCCGGCTTCGCCCTGGATGCCTTGATCGCCGGTTTCACCCTGCTCACCTTGGGCTCCGGTGTCGCCAGTTGCGCCCTTGTCGCCCTGGTCACCCTTGGCGCCGGTCTCGCCGGTGTCGCCCTTCTCGCCCTGGATGCCCTGCTCGCCGGCTTCACCCTGCTCGCCCTGGATTCCCTGAGCGCCGGTGTCTCCGGTCGCGCCCTTCTCGCCCTGCGGGCCGACTTCGCCCTGAATTCCTTGTTCGCCCTGCTCGCCGGTTTCACCCTGCTCGCCCTGAGCGCCGGTGTCGCCTGTCGCGCCCTTGTCGCCGGTGTCGCCCTTTTCGCCCTGGGCTCCGGTGTCGCCGGTTTCACCCTTGTCGCCCTGATCACCCTTGGCGCCGGTCTCGCCGGTGTCGCCCTTCTCGCCCTGGATGCCCTGCTCGCCGGCTTCACCCTGCTCGCCCTGGATTCCCTGAGCGCCGGTGTCTCCGGTCGCGCCCTTCTCGCCCTGCGGGCCGACTTCGCCCTGAATTCCTTGTTCGCCCTGCTCGCCGGTTTCACCCTGCTCGCCCTGGGCTCCGGTGTCGCCGGTTGCGCCCTTGTCGCCGGTGTCGCCCTTGTCACCTTGGGCTCCGGTGTCGCCCGTCGCACCCTTGTCGCCCTGTGCGCCGGTGTCACCAGTGGCACCCTTCGCCCCGGCGACGCCCTGCGGACCAATCGCACCCTGGATGCCCTGGGCACCCTGCGGACCGGCCACGCCCTGCGGGCCGACGACGCCTGCGCAGGAAGCGGTCAGGGCCTCCTTGGCGGCCGACGCGGCAGCCGCCGCCTTGTTGTAAGCAGTCTTGGCCTTGGCCTTCTTCTTGCCCTTCGCGGCCTTGTAGGCGGCCTGCTTCGCGGCGGCGTTGCTGGCGGCCTTCGCGTATGCGGCGGCGTTGTCGGTGCAATCGGACGCAACGGCCGATCCGGCGAAGATCATCGAGATCACCGCGACCAGTGAGATCGCGGTTGCCGTGGTTGCGATGCGTGGCCTGCGGCCTGCGAACAGCGTGGTCATCTGGGCGGTTCCTCCGTGAGGCCTGCGCGTCGAGCGACTGGTGGCCGGCCTCGTGAATGTCGTGTTTGGGTTGTCTGCCGTCCGGGGGGCAATACCCGGAAGTGGAAATACTGACGTATTTCCCTGTCGTTTTCAACCCCCAATGGACATCCGAGTCGCGCAGAGGTCCAGAAAAGACGACGGCCGCCAGCTTACAAGCCGCCGTCGTCGCCGAA
>JASGFX010000024.1:0-43828 GCA_047605325.1 Solirubrobacterales bacterium
CGGCAACTTCATCTTCCGCACGCGCGAGTTCGAGCAGATGGAGATCGAGTACTTCGTCCCGCCCGCGCTCGCTGAAGCTGCGTACAACGAATGGAAGGAGGCGCGCCTGAACTGGTACATCGAGCTCGGCATCCGCCCCGACCACCTGACATTGCGCGCGCACGACGCCGACGAGCTCTCGCACTACTCATCCGGGACTTCAGACGTCGAGTACTGGTTCCCGATGGGCTGGAGCGAGCTCGAGGGCATCGCCAACCGAGGCGACTTCGATCTCACGCAGCACCAGGAGTTCAGCGGCGAGAAGCTCACCTACCTCGACCCTGACACGAACGAGCGTTACATCCCGCACGTGATCGAACCGTCGGCGGGCGCCGACCGCGGCACACTCGCCTTCATGGTCGACGCCTACGACGAGGAGAACATCGAGGGCCGCGAGCGCGTCGTGCTGCGCCTTCACCCTCGCCTTGCGCCGGTCAAAGTCGCGGTGCTTCCGCTCGTCAACAAGGACGGGCAGCCCGAGAAGGCCCGCGCGCTCTACGAAGAGCTGCGCAAGGACATGCAGGCCGAGTTCGACACGGGCGGATCAATCGGCAAGCGTTACCGCCGTCAGGACGAGATCGGCACTCCTTGGGGCATCACGATCGACCACCAGACGATGGAGGACGACACGGTCACGCTGCGCGATCGCGACTCGCTCGACCAGTCGCGCATCGCGATCTCAGAGGTGCGCGCCGAACTGAACCGCCGGTTGCTGGCCGACTGGCAGAGCCCGAAGCTGGGCTAACTCGGATCGAAGGGGTTGATCAGTTGCAACCCCTCAATGCCTTCGAAGTCACGCGTGTTTCGCGTGGCGAGAGTGGCGCCGGCCGCGACGCAGCTTGCTGCGATCTGCGCATCGTCGCGGCTGATCGGCTTCCCGACCCTCGCCCGCTCCGAAACTATTCGGCTGTAGGCCTCGGCGGCGCGGGTCTCGAAGCTCAGCGTGTCGTCCTCGAAAGACGCGAGCACCCGATGGTTCACATCTTCGATGGTCTGGCGACGACGGCCTCGCGGCATCAGTTCCATGCCGAGCCGGATTTCAGACACTGTCGTTGATGTGATCCAGAGCTCGGAGGGAGCCTGACGTTCGGTCCATGCGACGACGTGCTCGTCGCTCTCCTGCCTCGTCAATTCGGAGATGACGTTCGTGTCGAGGACGATCACTTTTGTCCCTCGGCTTCCCATTCTTCGGAATAGGGAAGCGTCCGCTTGCTGGACTGCTCGCGTGGCGGGATGACCAGGTCATCCATGTAGCCGACTTCGGCTGCGGCGGCGCGAAAAGCCTGGCCGATGTTCATGCCGTCGTAAGGGTTTTGCACGGCAGCTTCAAGAATCGAGCGGGCCTCGGCCTCCATCGAGCGGCCGTGCCGTGCCGCGCGCACCCGGAGGCGATGCTTCGCGTCGTCGTCGAGATTCCGTATCGTGATAGCCGCCATACATCAATGATAGCGATGATTGCAAACAGCCGCTCAATGCACGCGTCGCCGCACCGGCACCGCGCCGGTCGAGAGTGGCGAGCCCAGCAGCACGCCGAGCGCCACAGCGAAGATCGATCCGACCGTCGCGCCGAGGTCGGCGTAACCAATCGCACCCGAGCTGAGCGTCTCGGTCACCCCGATCAATCCCAGCGCGCCGGGCACCAGCAGCAGGAAGCCGGGGATGAAGAGCACGAGCGCGGGCGGCGCAGAAGGCCGGCGCGCGATCCAGTGCGCGGCGAGCGTCATCACGAGACCACCGACGATCGCGCTGAGGTAGCCGCCGATCGCCTCGTTGGCGAGCGACTGTGAGCCCCACGCCAGCAGCATCACGATCCACAGCCACGGGAATGCAGAACGCGGCGCAGACATGTGCAGGAAGACACCGATTCCGAACAGCATCACGCCGGCCCACGGCGCCCACCAGCCGATCAGGTTGAGCGGCTCACTGATGAGGTCGGTCTGCCCGGGAAGACCGAAGAACTGCGCGGCCGCGACGATTCCGAAGGCGAGCAGGAGCAGTTGCACCGTGCCGGCCACCAGACGGCTGGCGCCGGTGATCAGCTCGGCGGCGGCGAGCTCGACCACGCCGGTTGTGAGCATCGCGCCGGGCAGGAAGGTCACGAGCGGGGCCATCATTGCCCGCAGATCGGCGTTCGCCCAGCCGTGTTTGGCCAGCTCGAAGGTCGCGCCGGAGACGGCGAATGCCGAGATGACGGGCAGCAACATCGTCAGCCTGGTCCAACGGGCACCGGCCAACTTGATCAGCCCGACGAAGAAGCCAAAGATCGCCGCCAGCCAGACGTCATCCCACGTCGGCTGCAGGATCAGGCAGATGCTCACCACGAGCACCACGTGGCCGACGAGCGACCAGGGCCACGAGAAGCGCGAGTCGCTGCCGACGATTTTCGCGATCTGCTCGTTGCCCTCGGCGGGTGTGATCTCGGCGCTCTCCGCGAGGTCGACCAGTTCGTACAGCGCGGCCGTCTGGTCGAGCCGGAGCATTGAGTCGAGCTGCTCGGTCGGCTCGATCGTGGTGGGCCTGCCGGGCTCGATCGAGACGATCGCCAGCGTCGGCAGAACGGCGATCAGGGCTTCGGGTTTGCCGTAGGCGTGAGCGATGTTGCGCAGGTGCGCCTGCACGTTGTGCACGGCTTCCCCGGCGGCGGAGAGGCCGCTGCCGAGGTACAGCAGGAATTGCTGCAGGTCGTCGTAGTCGCTCTCGGTCAGCGAGATGTGGCGATGCTCGGCCCCGGCCTCCATCAGCCGCGGACTACTCGTTGATCACGTCGTCGAACTTCTGGTCCTTGACGTACTGCTGGAATCCCGCCACCTTGTCGGGGCAGTAGACCTGCAGCGCGAGCAGCTCGCCCTTGACCACGCGCGCGTCGGCGACGATCGGACGGATGCCCACACCTGCGGCGCCGTTGGCGAACGCCACATCGAACAACGCCTTGTTCAGCGCCGAGTTCGGGTCTTCGCACATTGCGCCGCCGTCGGTCCCGAAGACGCTCGAGAAGACCGTGAGGTCCTCCGGCGTCCGTAGACCCGAGGCCTCGAACAGGGTCGAGAGCTGCTGAGCCTTCGAGAGCGCCTCGGCGTCCTTGCGGTTCTGGGAGTAGGAGAACAGCCCGATCACGAGCAGCACGATCGCCGCGAATGCGAGCACCGTGTAGAGCAGCTTGTGACTCTTGCCGGTGCCCTGGGGCAGCGAGCTTTCGACTTCGCTTACGTGACTCATGCTCCGGCAGCCTCCTTCTCCTCGTCGGAGAGTTCGACTTTCCAATGGGGTTTGCGCAGCTTGAGCAGTAGAAATGGAGGCAGAAGGCCGATCAGACCGACTCCCGCACCGATGATCGCGACGTAGGAGAGCGTGCCGCTGCTGCCGAACTGCGACGGCGGAACGAAGCCGATCAAGAACGCCGCGATCGACGAGAGCGCGCCCACCACGCAGAGCAGCCCTAGCGCCGGGGCGCGGTAGCCGCGCTCGTGTTCGGGCTGGTTCTGACGCAGCTTCATCGCCGTCCAGAACATCAGCACGTACATGATCAGATAGATCTGGGTCGTCATCACCGAGAAGATCCAGTAGGCCGACGACACGTCAGGGATGAAGGCGTAGAGCAGCGCGATGATCGTCGTGACCACACCCTGCACCTTGAGGATGTTGACCTGGATGCCCTCTTCGTTCAGCTCCTGGAAGAACGGCGGCAGGTAGCCCTCCTGCTTGCCGATCAGCAGCAGGCCCTTCGATGGACCGGCGAGCCAGGCGAGCATGCCCGAGAGCGAGGCGACGATCAGCGCGATCGCGACCACCGGCACGAGGAAGCCAATGCCGAAGTAGCCGAAGAACGAGCTGAACGCCTGCATCACTCCGGCTGTGAGGCTCAGCGTCTCGGCCGGGACGATGAAGCTGATCGCCAGCGCGGGGAGGATGAAGATCGCGAGCACGCCGCCCATCGCGAGGAACATCGCGCGCGGGAACTCACTCGCTGGTTTCTTCAGCTTCGAGACATGCACGGCGTTCATCTCCATGCCTGCGAAGGAGAGGAAGTTGTTCACGATCAGCACGAGACTGGCGAGGCCGGTCCAGGCCGGGACGAGGTGCGAGGCGTCCATCGGCGCGGCCGAGGCGTTGCCTTGGAGCAGATAGACGACGCCGAGGATCACGAGGATCGATCCCGGGATCAGTGTGCCGATCACGAGTCCGCTCGAAGCCAGCTTCGCGATCGCCGAGATGCCACGGGATGAGACGAGCACGCCGACCCAATAGAGCACGATGATGACGGCTGCGGTGAACACGCCGCTGCTGGCCAGGTCTGGATTGATCACGTACGCCAGCGTGCTGGCGACGTACGCCAGCAGGCTCGGGTAGTAGAAGATCGTCATCGCGAACTGACACCAGATCGCGAGCAGTCCGAGCGGGGCCGAGAGCCCCTCGGACACCCAGCGGTAGACGCCTCCGGACCAACCGGAGGCGAGCTCCGCCGCGACCAGCGAGGTCGGCAGCAGGAAGACGATCGCGGGAACGATGTAGAGGAAGATGCAGGCGAGGCCGTAGACGGCCATCGTCGGTGCACTGCGAAGGCTTGCGACCGAGCCAATGGTCATGGCCGCGAGCGCAGTCCACGAGATCCAATTCGGCTTGGCCATCGTGACTTTTGCAGCCGGTGCGCTCGGCGCACCGTCAGCGGTCACATCAGCGCTGGACATTTGCTGGTCTCCCCGCTCTCTGGATGGTGGTAAGAATTCGTCTCGAACACTACGGAATTCAGCGAATCGACGACTTCACCTCTGGAGGGGAAATGACAACTGACGAGCTGCGCGCCAAGGTCAAGGAACTGATGCCGCAGGCCAAGAGCGATCTGGCCGAGCTGGTCGCGATCAAGTCGGTCGCCGATCCCAAGCAGTTCCCACCGGAGGAATGCGAGAAGGCCGTCCAATGGATGATCAAAGCCTTCAGCGAAGCCGGCCTCGAGAACGTCGCCGGGCACGAGACGCCCGACGGCTCGAAGGCGATCTTCGGTGAGGCCAAGGGTCCGGAAGGGTCGCCCACAGTGCTGCTCTACTGCCACTACGACGTCCAACCGCCGCTGGGCGAGGACAAGTGGCACGTACCGATCTGGGAGCTGACCGAGAAGGACGGTCGCTGGTGGGGGAGGGGAAGCGCCGACTGCAAGGGCAACGTCGTGATGCACCTGACCGCGCTGCGTGCGCTCGGCGGCGGGAACTTCCCGTGCAACATCAAGCTGATCGCCGAGGGCTCGGAAGAGCAGGGCACCGGCGGGCTCGAGGAGTTCGTGCCGCCCAACGCCGAGATGCTCAAGGCCGACACAATCCTTGTGGTCGACACCGGCAACGCCGAAGTCGGCGTGCCGACGCTCACGCTCACGCTGCGCGGGATCGCCAACGTGATCGTCACGCTCAAGACGCTGAGCACCCCGATGCATTCAGGCATGTTCGGCGGCGCCGCGCCCGATGCGCTGGCAGCGATGGTCGAGCTGCTCGCGACGCTGCGCGACGACGACGGCAACACCACGATCGACGGCCTCGACAACACCCAGGCCTGGGACGGCGTTGACTATCCGGCCGAGCAGTTCCGCAAGGACGCCAACGTGCTCGACGGCGTCGAGCTGGTCGGCGGCGGAACCCCGGCCGAGATGCTCTGGGCGCGCCCGGCGATCACGATCCTCGGCATCGACTGTCCGCCAGTGGTCGGTTCGTCTGCGGCGGTTCAGGGCGAGTCCCGCGCCCGCCTGAACCTGCGTGTCCCGCCGGGGATGACCGGTAAGGACGCCCAGGACGCGCTCGTCGCGCACCTGGAGAAGCACACGCCGTGGGGTGCGCAGATCAAGATCGAGCGTGAGGCCGCCGGCGATCCGTTCGTCGGCGCCACCGCCGGCCCCGGCTACGAAGCGCTGAAGTACGGCCTCGAGACGGCCTACAACCACCCGCAGACCACCGAGGGGCAAGGTGGATCGATTCCGCTCTGCAATGTCTTCGGCGAGACTTTCCCCGACGCCGAGATCATGCTGATGGGCGTCGAGGAGCCGCTCTGCCTGATCCACGCGCCCAACGAGAGCGTCGATCCGTCGGAGATCGAGAACATCGCGCTGGCCGAGGCGCTTTTCCTGCAGCGCTACGCCGAGATCGCGAAAGGCTGACCGCCGGTGACTGACGCCAGGGGCGTCGTCCGCTCGGCGTCGGGAGTGCTCGCGGTCGCGAGCCTCTCGGCGCTGATCGTCAACGCGAACACATCGGCTGTGACGATCCTGCTGCCGGCGATCAGCGCTGACACGGGCTCTTCGACCGACTTCCTGCAGTGGGCAGTGACCGGGTACTCACTGGTCGGGGCGGCGGTGATCGTCACCTCTGGGGCGCTCGGCGACGTACTCGGCAGGCGCAAGGTCTTCATCGGCGGCTTGCTGCTTTTTGTCGCCTCATGTGTCTTCATCGCCCTCGCGCAGAGCGGCGACGGCGTGGTCATCGGCCGGATGATCCAGGGAGCGGCCGGCTCGACGATCCTCGCCTGCGGCATGAGCCTGCTGGCGGTCTCCGCCTCCGGCGCGCAACAGGTGCGCGCGGTGTCACTCTGGGGAGCGGCCTCGGCTGCCGGCGCCGCGGCCGGTCCGCTGCTGGCGGGGTTGCTCGTCGACGGCGCCGGGTGGCAGGCGCTGTTCTGGCTCGACGCCGCGATCGCGGTGGTCTGTATTCCATGGATCCTGCGCTCGATCGGCGAGACCAGCGATCCCACGCGGCCGCGCTCGATCGACTGGACCGGCACCGTGCTGATCGCGGTGATCCTCGCTCCGCTGATCCTCGCTTTCTCGAAAGGAGCTGACTGGGGCTGGCTCTCGGCCGGGACGATCGGTTGCTTCGCGCTCACGGTCTTCGCCACGTTTGCCTTCTTCAAGGTCGAGTCGACGGTCGAGGCGCCGCTGGTCGATCTAGCACTCCTGAAAAACCGCACGCTGGTCGGCGCGACGATTGCGATCCTGGTTTCGGCCGGCACGCTCAATGGTCTGATGTACCTGCTCAGCCTCTATTTCCAGGATCCGCATGCACTGGGAATGTCGGCGCTCGACGCGGGCCTCGCGATGCTGCCGGCAACTGTCGCGATGATCGCCTTCGCCACACTCACGGCCAAGCTCGCCAGTCGCTTCGGCGCGCGCCCGATCGTGATGCTGGGCTTTCTGCTGATGACCGTCTCGTTCGGAGCGTTCGTCTTCGTCGAGCCGAGCTGGGGCTACGCGATGTTCGTGCTGCCGCTGATTGGTGTCGCGCTCGGCATGGGTTTCGTCAACAGCCCGTCATCCTCGGTCTCGACCTCGTGCGTCGCCCCCGAGCAGGTCGGATCGGCATCAGGCATCTCGAACATGGCTCGCTACGTCGGTGCTGCGGTCGTGACGGCGGCAGTCGCCGCCGTCTACTCGGGCACGATCACCAGCAAGGCATCGTCCGGGGCTTCAGAGGCGCTGGCCAGTGCGCTATCGCGGGCGTCGCTGCTGGTCGCCGCGATCTGCGCCCTGACGATCTTCGCCGCCGCGGTGATCAAGCGCCGCCGTGAGGGCGAAGATGCGAACGAAATCGGCCGATCGGCGGCGGCGCACTCGCACACGCTGCCGCTCGAGACCGCCGGCCGCTAGGACTCGCGCGCCAGCTTGATCGCCTCGAGCGCGTAGTCGAGCCCGTAGGTCAGCTCGGCGTCGTCGTCCCAAGCGATCTTGTTGCGCAGGTTGTAGGCCATCCCTCCGAGGTATCCGATCGGGGCGCTCGTGCGGATGCCGGCCAGCGAGCCGGTGAGGATGCGGCGCGCGAGCGTATCCCAGCGCTGCGTGTCCGCGCAGCCGCCTGAGATCGCGGAGCAGGCCGCGACGAGGTGGAACAGGCCGGCGGCGGTGATCACCCCGGCCGAGACGTCCTTCGGGGCAGCGTTTCCGGCTCGGTAGTCCCATTTGGGCACGGCGTCCGCGGGAAGGTGTTTCGCGACGTACGCCGCGTTCTTCTCGGCGACCGCCAGATACTTGCGGCTCTTGAACTCCTTGGCCGCATCGGCGAATCCGTAGATGCTCCAGGCCTGACCACGCGACCACACACCGCTGTTGCTCTTGCCCTGATGGGTGTGACGCCTCACCGTCGGGCGCTTGGCACTGCGTTTGTAACTGCCCGCCTGGTAGGTCGAGCCGTCGCTGCGTTCGAGATTCTTGGCGACCCAGTCGGCGTGGCGGCGCGCGAGCGTGCGGAACTTCGAACTGCCGGTCTGTTTGCTCGCCCAGTAGAGCAGCGGCAGGTTCATCATGCTGTCGACGATCGTCTCGGTGCCGCCGCGCGAGCAGTCCGAACATTGCTTGGCGCTCATCGGGATGATCCCCTGGCCGGTCGTACCGGCGAGTTTGACCAAGGTGCCCGCCGCGGTGATCCCGCTGCGTTGCAGTCGCGAGCAGGTCTGCTGCTCGAGCGATAGCTCCCGGCAGCGGTGCTCAAAGGCGGCCACCGAACTCTCGCCGTACATGAATCCGAGGTCGTGGAGTTTCGTCGTCTCGAAACCGAAGTGGTCGATCGTCGCCTGCAGCGCCGTGTCGCTCGCCGACGCGGTGTTTTTCAAGTCGGCGGCGCGCCAGAGAGCGCCTGCCCAGAAGCCCGAGTTCCAGTCGCTGCCGGGAACGAAATACAGCTTTCCGTTCGGAGCCGCTCCGATCGGGTACTTGCCGGCGGGAATGTCGCCGGTGAGCGCGTCGACCCGCTGGAGCAGCAGGTCTGCCTGCTCGGCGTAGGCGGTCGGTCCGGAGGTGTCTGCCGACGCGTCGGCGGTCCCGCAGGCCAAGAGGGCGAGTGCGATCAATGAAGCGATGAGAAAACGCATACGTCCCTCCAACATCGGCAACTGCGGTGAAGTTGCGAAATCAGTCGCGCTCGGCGCCCAGCAGGTACAGCGCCGCGTCGACGTCCGCCGCGACGCAGGCGTCGTGGTCGCCGTCGGGATCCTGGAACATCTCGAGTGCCAGACCGTTGGCCATCGCGAGCAGCGCGCTGGCCGTGGCGAGCGGCGCGTGGCGCGGCGTGATCGCGCCCTTCTCGGTCATCTGCTTGATGATCTCGGCGAACTGGCCGCGCGTCTTGCGGTTGTAGTCGGCGACTTCGGCCCCGATCTCCGGATGGCGCCTCGCCTCACCGATCAGCTCGAACGCCAGCAGGTAGAGCTCGGGTTCGTGCTCGAGGATTATGCGCAACTGGACGAGCATCAGGTTGACCAGCTCCTCGGCGCTGCCCGCGATGCTGGTGGCGGCCTGGATCGTCTCGACCAGGCGGTCGGTCTCGCGGCGGATCACCTCGATCAGCAGGCGCTCCTTCGAGCCGAAGTAGTAGTGCAGCAGTCCGCGACTGACGCCAGCCTCTTTCGAGACGTGATCGAAGGTCGCTCCCGCGGCGCCGTACTTGGCCACACAGGTGCGCATCGCGGTCACGATCCGTGTGGCCTTTTCGCCGGTCAGGTCCTGAGCGGGCTTTGTCTCTGCGGAGGACACGCTTCGGATCAGTCTAAGGCTTGAACGGGGGGTAGTGCCCGGGGATGATCAAAACTGGCTCGAGTTCGCGGATTCTGCGCCACTGCTCGAGCAGTGTCTCGCGACCCGGGAAGCCCTCGGGCAACTCCATCTTCTCGAAGTACTCGGGCATCGGCCCTACGCAGTCGCTGGGGATCGCGACCAGGCCTTCGTCGGTGTCGACGAGCAGCGTGATCAATCCTTCTGCGTGGCCGGGTGTGCGCATCCAGCGCAGTCCCGGCTCGATTTCGCCGTCCTCGCCGGAGAGCTCCACGACATCGACAGTTGCGAGCAGGCCCGACCACATCGGTGCGTAGGGCTGAGCGAGTTCGGTCTCGTGCACGTACACGCGGCGGCCGGGGAACTCCATCAGCGCGCCGACGTGGTCGAAGTGCATGTGCGTGAGGATCACATCGAGGTCGCCGTACGGGTCGACGCCGAGATTGCCGATGGCCGAGGAGTACGGCGCGCCCTGCATCGGGATGCCGGGGTCGACCACGTAATTGCGCGCCGCCTGGATCAGGCAGGCGTTGGGAATCACGAGCATCGCGGCGGCTTCGCCGTCTGCTTGGATCTCCTTGTAGCGTGCGAACCCCGACGGGGAGTCGACGGTGTTCTGCAGCTCGGCCGTGCCCGCCCCGACGGCGAACACCATTCGCCGCTCGGGGAAGAGCAGATCGACCTTGTGGCCCAAGGCCTGGGCCTTAAGAAGCGCCGTTGCTGGTCGGGCTGCTGGCGGCGGCGGAGGTGTACTCGAACTCCTCCTCGGCGCCGAACAGACCATCGAGCACGGCCTTGCGCGCGTCCTCGCTCACCACCAGCGCGACGATCGCACCCAGCGTGGCGACGACCAGGAGCTTGCGCACCGGGTGGCGCTTCTTCTTCGATTTCTTGGCGGCTTCGGCCGCGGCGTCGGCAGCTGCCTGGTTCGCTTCGATCTTCGCCGCCAGCGCCGCCTCGGCGGCGGCTTCCTTCTTCTGGGCTTTGCTCAACTTCTTCTCGGCTTTCTTGGTGATCTTCTTCTGGGACTTCTGGAGTTCACCGGCCTTGTCCTGGAGCGAGTGCAGGGCCTTGCTCGCCTGCTCGCGGATGGCCGGATCCTCAAACAGCTTGTGCACGAGGTCGCTGTCCTTGGCGTGCTCGGCGGCCTCGGAGACCTTCTCGGTGATCGACTTGGATTTTGTAAACGCCATGACTCGCTCCTGATACTAAATGTTGACTTTGCTTCGGGCACGCCCGTTGGGGGACGATTTCTTTTTGCCCGATGACTTCGGTTTCTTCACAGGCTCCAGCGCAAGTTCGAGTACTTCCCTCACGTCGCTGACGAATTTGAACTTGATGTTCTTGAGCAGAGGTTTGGGGATCTCGTCGACGTCCGACTCGTTCTCGGACGGTGCGATCACGAGCTTCATCCCAGCCTGCTGCGCCGCCAGCGACTTCTCTTTCAGACCGCCGATCGGCAGCACCTGGCCGGTCAGCGTGACCTCGCCGGTCATTGCGACATCGCTCTTCACGCAGCGACCGGTGATCAGCGATGCGAGCGCGGTGGTCATCGTGACGCCTGCTGAGGGGCCGTCCTTCGGGACGGCGCCGGCCGGCACGTGAATGTGGATGTCGTGGCTCCCGAACCAGTCGTCGGCGACGTCGGCGCCGAGTTCCTTGTAGTGGCCCTTGATCCACGAGAGCGCGGCCTGCGCCGACTCGCGCATGACGTCGCCGAGTTGGCCGGTGATCTGCAGGCCGCCCTTGCCGGGGTAAGCGGTGGCCTCGATGTAGAGGACGTCTCCGCCGACGGGAGTCCAGGCCAGACCGGTGGCCACGCCGGGGGTGTTGGTGCGGCGCTCCTTGCGGTCCTCCTTGATCTTGCGCTGACCGAGCAGGTCGGGGATCTGGGCCTTGCGCACCGTGCGCTTTGACTTGCGCGTGCCCTCGGCGAACTCGCGCGCGACCTTGCGGCAGACGGCGCCGATTTCCCTTTCCAGGTTGCGCACGCCGGCCTCGCGGGTGTAGCCGTCGATGATCTCGGCGAGCGCGTCGTCGGCGAACTCGATCTTCGTCTTGGTCAGGCCGTTGCGTTCGATCTGGCGCGGCACGAGGTAGCGCTTGGCGATCTGCAGTTTGTCCTGGGCGGTGTAGCCCGAGAGCTGGATGATCTCCATGCGGTCGCGCAACGGTCCCGGGATCGGCTCGAGTTGGTTCGCGGTGGCGATGAACGTGACGTTCGAGAGGTCGAACGGCAGGTCGAGGTAGTGGTCGCGGAAGGTCGCGTTCTGCTCGGGGTCGAGCACCTCGAGCATTGCGCTCGCCGGGTCGCCGCGGAAGTCGCTGCCCATCTTGTCGATCTCGTCGATCATCAGCACCGGGTTGTTGCTGCCGGCGTCGCGCATCGCGCGGATGATCGTGCCGGGCATTGCGCCGATGTAGGTGCGACGGTGGCCACGGATCTCGGCCTCGTCGCGCACGCCGCCGACCGAGATGCGCTCGAACTCACGGCCCATCGCACGGGCGACGCTGCGGCCGAGCGAGGTCTTGCCGACTCCCGGGGGGCCCAGCAGACAGAGGATCGTGCCGCGCGCGTCGGGGTTCAGCTTGCGTACCGCGAGGAACTCGATCAGGCGGTCCTTGACCTTCTCGATGTCGTAGTGGTCCGCGTCGAGCACCTTGCGGGCGTGCTTCAGATCGAGGTTGTCTTCAGTGGTCTTGTCCCACGGCAGCGAGACGATCCACTCGAGGTAGGTGCGGATCACGCCGTACTCGGCTGCGGCCGCCGGCAGACGCTCGAGTCGCTCGAGTTCGCGATCGGCTGCCTTGCGGACATCTTCGGGCAGGCCGGCATCTTCGATCTGCTGGCGCAGGTCGGCGGCCTCGGCCGCGTCGGGGTCGGTCTCGCCGAGCTCTTCCTGGATCGCTTTGAGCTGCTGACGCAGAAAGAACTCGCGCTGCGACTTGTCGACTTCTTCCTGGACCTGGTTCTGGATCTTGGCGCCCATCGCGATGACGTCGGCCTCGCGGGCGAGGAACGACGCGAGCTTGCGCAGGCGTTTCGTGACGTCGACCTCTTCGAGCAGTTCCTGCTTTTCTTCGGTCTTCAGACGCAGGGAGCCGGCGATCACGTGGACGAGTTGGGAGGGGTCGTCGACGTTGGCGACGGCGACCATCAATTCTTCCGGCAGGTACGGGACGTTTTCGACGATCTGGTTGAACGACCCCTGGACGCTGCGCACGAGCGCCTCGAGTTCGGTCGACTCCTCGATCACGTCGGGCAGCTCGGTGACGCGCGCGACGAGGTAGGGGGTGGTGCGGGTGTAGTCGTCGATGTGGATGCGCTGTGATCCCTGGACGAGAACGCGCAACGTGTCGTCGGGCATCTTCATCATCCGCTGGATCGTGCCGGCGACGCCCACTTTGTAGAGCTGGTCGGGGCCGGGGGTCTCGTTCTCCGGGTCGATGCTCGCGACCATCGCGATCATGCGGTTGCCGGCGAGCACATCGTTGACGAGCTCGACGCTGCGGTCCTGGCCGATCGCCAGCGGGGTCAGCGTGTCGGGGTAGGTGACGGTCTCGCGGAGTGGGAGCACCGGAAGCACGTCGGGCAGGGACGACCCGCCGAACTCGACCTGCTGCGGCTCGCCCGAAGAGATGATCTCGATGATCGAATCGTCGGCCATCAGCCCGCTCCTCCGGCGCGATGGGCCTTTTTGACCGGGGTGAGCTGAATCTTCTCGGGCTCGGCGAGCGGAAGCTCGATGCGCAGGAGGCCGTCCTCGTAGGTGGCGCTGGCCTGGTCGGCGACGACGTCGGCGCCGAGCTCGATCACGCGGCGGAAGCGCCCGTGCTCGATCTCGATCTGTTGGTAGAGGCGGCCGGCGTCCTCGCCGTGCGTGCGCTCGCCGCCGATCACGAGGCGGCGGCCCTGGATCTCGAGCGCCACATCCTCGATCGCGATTCCCGAGAGGTCTGCCGTGACGATCGCCTTTGGCGGATCGCCGCAGTAGTAGACGTCGACCTTCGGCGAGAAACCGGGACGCTTGCGCGAGGTGACGCCGACGCGCTCCCAGCTCTGTCCGAAGAGCTCATCGAGCTGCCGGCGCATGCGTTCAAAGTTGGCAAAGACGTCGTCGTCGCGCATGTCGTGAAAATTAGCGATCGGCCGTGTTTTCGCGGGCCGGTTGCGCGCATAGGATCGGGGACGTGAACGAGATAGTCGATCCGCGGATTCCCTTCCATTTCTCGTCTGAGGCACTGGCCGGAACGATCTACGGCGTGGTCACCGCGATGGCCGTCTATGCCGCGCTGGCCGGACACTCGGTGAACATCATCCTGATGGCCGGGATCGCGTTCGGAACATCGCTCGCGCTCGCGCTCACCTACATCTATGCGCACTGGCTCGCCGGCAGCTACGCCGACGCCGCCGGACACGCGGGCGGGCGCAAGGCGCTGCAGTTCGAGCTGCCGACCCTGATCGGCCCGACCCTGCTCGGAGCGATCGTCGTGCTCGAGAAGGCCGCCGGCCTCACGACGGTCGCCGCGGCCGAGTCGACGATGTGGATCGGCACGGTGTTGCTGTTCATCCTCGGCTACCGGATCGCCCTGCTCGGCGGACGTAGCTATCGCGCGGCGGTCGGCTTCGGGCTGCTCGACGCCTCGATCGGCGCATCGTTGGTGCTGGTCAAGGTGCTGATCCACTGACCGCCCGCGCGGTCGCCGGTCACTGGGTCTCGGAAATGCCCGGTACGTAGAGCCAGACCGGCTTGCCTTCGCGTCCGGTCGTGACGATCGAACCGTCGGCGGTCACGAACGCGGGCCCGCTGAAGCGCTGCTGCAATTCGACCTTGCCGGTGACCGAATCGATCGCGGTGACGTGACCGTCGGTCGTCGCAGTGACGATCAGTGGCGAACCGGTTGGACTCAGCAGTCGCTGCGCGCCGAACGTGCGCGCCCAGATCCGGCGACCGTCGTGCGTGTAGCGCGCGGCTGCGACAAAGTTCGGATGGTCGGCCGGGTTGACGACGACGGTGAAGCCGCCGGAGTCGGCTGTGCAGATCCCTCCGGCCGCAGGATTGCCCGCGACGATCGGATTCGTGTCGGCAAAGGCCATCAGCAGTGCGCGGTGGCTGATTGCTCCGACCCAACGACCGTCGCTGCTGATGCAGATGTTGCGAAGACCGCTCTCGGCGAGGCTCGGCGCGGCCGATGTCCACTTGCCGTCTGCCAACTCGAGGCGATCGAGTTCGCCGCCCTGATCGTTGGGCGATCCGCTTGCGATACGTGCGCCGGACTTGTCGGCGACGACCACCGAAGGGGCTTCGACCGGAAGTGTCGTGACGACCGAGTCCTTGATCTGGACGAGCGTCGATGACGCGTTGCGCACGCCACCGAGCCTCGCGAATCCTGCGTTGGCCGAGGTGAAGACCAGTGGCTGGAGCAGCCCGGTGTTCTGCGCGCTGAGCGTGTTCGCCAGGGCGGCGCTTGCGCCACCGTGGGCCGAGTAGCGGGCGCCGAACCCGACGATCGCCGAGGGGCAGGCGCCCGCGCACCACGAGTCGGCGGTCGGAACGGCGTCGTTCCAGGACATCTCGTCGGCGTTCGCGAACGGGTCGAACTTGAAGGTCCAGGCGGCGCTGGTGCCGCCACGTCTGTAGCCGGCGACCAAACCGTTGCCAGTCTGCGTGATCGCGCCGTTCTTGTCGGCCGCGAGGATCTCGGCGCTCGAGGTCAGCGTGTCGTACATCGGCTTGGTCGTGCCGCGGAAGGCGTGCCCGCCGTCACTGGCGCTGACGATCAGCACGACAAGCGCGATGAACGAGACGGCGAGGCAGGCGTAGACCAGCTTGAGCAAGCCCGCGCGCCTCTCAGATCACGTAGACGGAGCCCTCGCCGGCGACGGCGACGGGGCCGCCGTAGCTCGCCTCAGCTTCTGTCTTTGCCAGAAGTTGATCGAGCTCGTCGGAGATGTGGGTGAGGACGAGGCGTTTTGCGCCGGCGCGAGCGGCGTGCTCGCCGGTCTCGCCGGCGGTCATGTGGCCGCGCTCGCCGGAGCGCTCGGGGCGCGGGAGCGTGGCCTCCATGATCAGCAGGTCGGCGTCCTTGGCGAACTCGACGACCTCGTCGTTGGGACGGTGGTCGGCGCCGTAGACGAAGGCGTTGCCGGCCTCGTCGGTGTAGCGGATCGCCCAGGTCGGGATGTAGTGCGGGACGGGCTGGAAGGTCAGGGTGAGCGGGCCGAGCTGCAGCGGCTCGTCCGGGTCGTACTCGCTGACCGTGAAGGCCTGCTCGATCAGTCCCTCGGCGCCGAGCGCGTCGGTCACGCCGTTGATCACATCGAGGCCGCCGGGCGGAAGGTGCAGCGGCGGGCGCGGCGGTTCCTCGACTCCGGCCCAGCGTGCGACCGGTACGGGTTGCTGACGCGGCGCGTAGACCAGCGCGAAGGCGTAGGGGATCAGGTCGAAGAAGTGGTCGGCATGCATGTGGCTGATCACGACGGCGTCGGTGCGCGTGTAGTCGCGGACCCGTCGCAGCTTCGCGAAGACGCCGTTGCCGCAGTCGGTGAGGATGCAGGTTGCCCCGTCCTCGATCAGGTAGCCCGAGCAGGCTCCGCCGGCGTCCTGCCATGCCGGTGACTTTCCGAGCACCGTTACGCGCATCTGTTCACTTTCCCCGTTCCCTCATGCACGGGGGAAGTGTCGCAGCCTCAGCTCGGCTGCTGGAACACCCACGCCGAACGCGTGCGCTCCTGGCGGAAGACGAACGCGAGTTGCTGCGGTGGGCGGAGGTTCTCGGCGGCTGGGCGGAATGTTGGGCAGGGCTTCTCTTCGCCGAGCGCACACAGCTGGTTCTGGTGGAAGAAACAGTCGGCGCACGAGACCTTCGGGGCAGCCTTAGCGCGCTTCGCGCGGGCTGCTGCGGGGGTCTTGACGGCGGTGGCTGGATTCATTTCCTGGATCAGTGCGTGCGTGTTCGATCGTGGCCGTGCGAGAGTTCCCGCGGAGCGGCCTGCGAGTGGTTTCGATGCTGCCGGAGGGTCTTGAAAAGCACCCCCGCGGCGACTGGTTTCCAACCTAGCGCACCTTGCGTGGGGCGTTCAGGAGCTAGTTCGCAAATCGCAGCTTTTTTGTTTTTTCGTCACGTTCGCGGTTGTCGGAAAGAGCGGTGTATCCGATCCCTCTGTGCAAAGCCGGCCGCTTCCGCGACGCTGCTCACGTGCGCGCGCAGGACATCAATCGGCGCGGCTGCCCACCCGATCAAGCAACGCTGAACGCTCCCGGCGAATCTCGAGGATGCGGAAGAACACCACCGCGAGCTCGAGGAAAACCCGGTACCACAGCAGCGCGATGAGGGCCAGCAACGGTCCGAAGATGAACACATACAGAAC
This sequence comes from Solirubrobacterales bacterium, assembly GCA_047605325.1. Lineage (GTDB taxonomy): Bacteria > Actinomycetota > Thermoleophilia > Solirubrobacterales > JACPNS01 > JACPNS01. Next base: position 16,926 of record JASGFX010000024.1, read on the forward strand.
GCCGACGGTCGTGTTGTCACTGAGCAGATCGATCGAGTTGTAGAGATAGCCGAGCGCCTCGGAGATCGCGACAAGCACGAAGATCGCGCCGACCACGGTCGGCGTGATGAGCGTTTTGAATCCGAAATCGCGCAGCCCGGCAAAGATCTGCTTGAGCTCGTGCTTGAACGTCTCCATCGTGATCAGGATCCGGGCGCCGGAGGTGCAGGCGGTGCGGGAGGCGCCGGAGGTGCCGACGGTTCTTCGATCGCCCGTGAGAGCGATCCTGGATCGTCGATCGCTGCGGCGGCTTCAGGGAAGGCGGCACGCAGGAGGGTGAGCTCGTCGCGGACGTTCTCGTAGATTCGGAAGACGACGATGATCAACTCATAGATCACGCGGTAGAAGATCGCGTAGAGCAGGGCGAGGATCGGGCCGCCGACGACGAGCCAGGCGATTCCCCAACCGGCCGATCCGCCGCCGCTCGTCTCGCCTGTGTACGGGTCGATTGTTGTTCCGCCGGCACTGAAGATTGCGATCGCGATTCCGAGATAGAGCAACGCGATCACGACCAGGCTCAGGATGTAGAGCAGCTTGATCAGCTTGGGTGTGACGAAAGATGAGAACGAGAAATCGAAGAGTGATTTGAAAAAGCCTTTTGGCTCCATGGCACGGCCTCCTGAGCGAAAATCGAGTAGCCACGAATATGCCGGTTGCATCAGACGGGCAAAAAAGTGACCTCTGGCCCAGAAGGCCAGAGGTCACAGAAAACAGCGCTTGTCAGCGGGGGTCTAGACCTTGGCGAGCGCTTCGACCAGCTCCTCCACCGCGTCGGCGGAGTTCTTCAGGGCGGCGGTCTCCTCTTCGGAGAGGTCGATCTCGATGATCTCCTCGACACCCTCGGAGCCGATCTTCACCGGTACGCCGACGAACAGGCCGTTCAGGCCGTACTCGCCCTCACACAGAGCGGCGCATGGGAGCACGCGCTTCTGGTCGAAGACGATCGCGTCGCACATTTCGACTGCCGCGGCGGACGGCGCGTAGTAGGCGCTGCCCTTCTGCAGGAACTTGACGATCTCGGCGCCGCCGTCACGGGTGCGCTGGACGATCTCCTCGAGGCGGCCGGCGCTGATCTTCTGGCTGACCGGGATACCGGCGACGTTGGTGTAGGAGACGACCGGGACCATCGTGTCGCCGTGGCCACCGAGCACGAAGCCGGTGACGTCGGTCGCCGAAACGCCGAGCTCCCAGGCGAGGAAGGTGCGGAAGCGGGCCGAGTCGAGCACGCCGGCCATGCCGATGACGCGCTGACGCGGGAAGCCGGAGGCTTCGTATGCGACGTGGCACATCGCGTCGAGCGGGTTGGTGACGACGATGATGATCGCGTTGGGCGAACGCTCGGCGATCTCCTTGGCGACGCCTCCGACGATCTCCTTGTTCTTGGCGAGCAGGTCGTCACGGCTCATGCCCGGCTGACGCGGGAAGCCGGAGGTGATGACGACGATGTCGCTGCCGGCGGTCTCCTCGTAGCCGGTGGTTCCGACGACGTTCGGCTCGTAGCCGACGATCGGACCGGACTGGTTGAGGTCGAGGGCCTTGCCCTGCGGGATGCCGTCGACGATGTCGACGAGGACGACGTCGGCGTAGTCGCGCTCAGCGAGACGCTGCGCTGCGGTCGCGCCGACGTTGCCGGCACCGACGACCGTGATCTTCTTTCTGCTCATGACGGAAGGGAACTCCTTGATGTGGGGTACGCCGCGCGGGGATCGAAGAAGGCGCAGGCGTCGCTGTTGCGCTGTGAAAAGTAGCGCGAAAGCTCAGAGCTTGATCGTGCGGCGGGCCACCGAACCGCTGAGTTTGATCGTCGCCGTCACGCGTACGCTGCCGCGCGCCTTCGGCGCTGAGAGTTTGATCACGAACTTCGCGCCGCAGATCGCCTTCGAGGAGGTCTTCGTGTGCGAACCACGCTTGAGTGTGAAGCTGACCTTCGGGCAGCATCCATCGGCGGTCGTGCGACCGGCGATCCGCACCTTGCCGCCGGTCGCTCCGCGCAGCGAGTCGATCTTCACGTCGCCCGCCGAGTCGGCGGTCTGGCAGGCGTCGGTCGTGCCTCCGCCGCTCCCAGGGGCGGCTGCCGCGAGATTGCTGAACGGGCAGCCCGCTGCCGCGTCGGAGGCTGCGGCCTTGCCGCCAGTACGACCAAAGTCCTGCGTCCAGTAGATGCCGTAGGTGCTCGGCCCCGTCGCCACGCCAACGCCGATGTCGGTGTAGTCCGGGCTGAGGATGTTGTGACAGTGACCGGTCGAGGCCATCCACGCCTTCATAACCGTCCTGGGCGTCTTCTGACCGGCCGCGATGTTCTCGCCCGCGGCGATCCACGGGTAGCCGGCCTGCGTGATCCGCGCCGAGAACTTCGTGCCGTCAAGGCCGGTGTGGTCGAAGTAGTTCTTCAGCGCCATGTCCGCGCTGTGTGCGAAGGCGGCGAGTCCGAGTCTGCTCTCCTGCTTGAGCGCGGCGAGCCCGCGTGAGGTGCGCTCGGCGTTGACGAGGCAGATCACCGCCGAGTTCAACTGCGTCGAGTTCGTCTCAGACCAGGTCAGGTCTTCGTCGGCGCACGCCGCGCCGGCCGTCGGCGCGGCGGCAGAACAGGCGAGGCCGCAGAGCATTGCGGCAATCAGAACTGTGAGCGCGCGGCGACCCATTGCATTGTCGGTATCGACTCCGCGCCCGCGCGTCTGCAGAACATCGGTCCAGAGCGACCGGCGGCGCATTCGCGCGCTACGCCGGCCGCAGTGGAACCTCTCTCCGGGTCAGCCGCCGATCAGCGGAGGCACCGGGGTGCAGAGCGTGCCGTGGGCGTGTGCCGGGTCGAGCGCGTTGAGCACCTCGCGAAGCGCGACGTGATCCCAGGCGAGTCCGATGTGGTCACTGAAGTCGAGCGCGCACTTGTCCTGGATTGTGATGTTGGTGACGCCAGGTCCTGAGAGGAAGGCCGACTTGTACGGCGTGACGACCGAGTCGTACTTCGTGGCGATCACGGTGTATTTGACCCCGGGCACCGTGTCGGGCAGGCTGGTCAGCGCCCTCATGTAGTCCGAGTCGAACTTCTGTTGGGCGAGTGCTGGCGACTGCCAGTTGAGCGCGCCGTAGATCACCGTCGAGAGCGGCGGGATCGCGATGCTCAGCTGGTTTGCGAGCTTGAGCAGGCCCGAGACGTCGGTGCCGTGGTTGTCGGGCGCGAGGCCGACGAGTGTGTGCACTTTGGCGCCGCCGCCGAGAAAGCGCAGGTAGTAGTTCGGCATCTGGCCGCCCTCGGAGTGACCGACGATGTCGACCTTCGCGGCGCCGGTTGAGGCGCGCACCCTGTCGACGAACGCCGCCAGCTCCTTGGGCGACTCGAAGTCGCTGGCCAGTCCGAAGATCCGGCCGATCGAAAGCGCGGTTTCGCCGTAGTTCATCGCATAGACGCAGTAGCCGTTGTTCTTCAAGAGCGGCGAGAGCGTGCCCCAGTTCTCACCCATGTTCGATCCGAGTCCGTGCATCAACAGCACCGGATACGGGTGCGCCGAACTCGGCTTGCAGCTCCAGTCGTTGGCGCCCGCCGGGGGCGTCTGCGGCGAGAGGAATCCCGCCGATCCCGTCGCTGCCGAATAGATCACCGGCAGGTCGGCCGATGCGTTTCCCGCAGCCGCCGCGCCGAGCGCGAGGCAGCAGACGGTCGCGAGCAGCGCCCGCGAAAACTTCTTCCCCATTGTGTTCTCCCCAGTTGAGTGGTCAAACGCCTCGTTTCAAAAAAACGAAAACGTTTTTTGGAAAACTACCAAGATGCCCGCCAAAATGCAAGTCGTGAATCGGCCTGCTGCACAGCCGCCCGGAAAGCTGCCTCGCGGCCGGCACGCCGCCAGCCGCGAAGTCGTCGCAGACTCGCAGCGCCGCAGGTTGATCGCGGGGATGACGGCCGTCGTCTCGGCGAAGGGATACGCAGCCACCACCGTGCTCGACGTCGTGCGCGAGGCGGGAGTCGCCAAACCGGCCTTTTATGAGCAGTTTTCCGACAAGCAGGCCTGTTTGATCGCTGCATACGACGCCGGGATCGAATCGATCATGCGCGGCGCTGTCGCAGCGCTCTCGGATTCAGGCAGGCCGGCCGAACGCATCGAGCACGGCGTGGCCGCGTTACTCGATCACATCGCAGCGAACGAATCCGAGGCGCGCGTGGTGCTGGTCGAGATCGTCGGCGGCGGACCGGAAGCCGTCGTGCACATGAAGGCGACTCACCGTGCGCTCGCGGAGCAGTACGTCGCGCTGCGCGAAGTTGTGCGCCGCACCTACCCGGACTACCCCTCGCTCACCCGGGTGCAGGGACTCGCGGTCGTGGGGGCGGTGCTCGAGCCGGTCACCGAGGTTCTGATCACCGAAGGAGTGGGGGCGGTCGCCGGGCTCAAGGACGAACTTGTGCCGGTCGTCCTCGCGCTGTCGATGGCCGGCGGCGGCTGAGTGCTGCTCAGCGCGGCGCCATGCGCAACGCGCCGTCGATCCGGATCACTTCGCCGTTGAGCATCGTGTTGCCGGCGATCGAGGCGACGAGTTCGGCGTACTCGGCCGGATCGCCGAGCCGCGCCGGGAACGGCACGCTCTCGCCGAGCGCGAGGCGCGCGGTCTCTGGAAGCGCGGCGAGCAACGGCGTGTCGAACATCCCGGGCGCGAGCGTCATCACTCGTACGCCGCGGGCCGAGAGGTCGCGAGCCGCCGGAAGCGTGAGCGACGCCACCCCGCCCTTCGAGGCCGCGTAGGCCGTCTGTCCGATCTGACCGTCGAAGGCCGCGATCGACGCGGTCATCACGACGAGTCCGCGTTCTCCGCTCGCTCCCGGCTCGTTCTCGCTCATCGCGGCGGCGGCCAGGCGCAACAGGTTGTACATCCCGACGAGATTGACGCGGACGACCGCGTCGAACGGTTCGATCGGCGCCGGTCCGCCTCGTCCGACCGTGCGCTGCGCCCAGCCGATCCCGGCGCAGCCGACAGCGATGTCGAGCCGGCCGAACTCGTTGCGCGCGGTCTCGACGGCCACTTCGACCTCCTCGGCGACCGAGACGTCGCACTTGGCGAAGCGCGCCGCGTCACCCAGTTCTGTGACCAGCGAGTCGCCGTTCTCCTCGTTGATGTCGGCGATCACGACGCTGGCGCCACGGGCCACGAGCATCCGCGCGGTTGCGGCGCCCAGCCCCGAAGCACCACCGGTGACGACGGCTCCTGCCCCTTGAAGCTCCATGGCCGCGAGCCTAGCCTGACAAAATAGGTCGATGCTTGGCGGCGGACGCTCCATGCCCCTCTTCAGGGCCTTCGGGATTCAGGTCTCGGTCGACTGGAGCTGGTTGCTCGCGCTCGGCTACGTGATGTTCGTGATGGTCGACGACTATCAGGACCTGCTCGGCCCCGAGCAGCGCAACCTCGCGTTCGTCTACGGCGTCGTCGTCGCGTTCGCTTTTTTCGGGTCGATCGTGCTGCACGAGTTCGGACACGCGATCGTCGCCCGGCGCAACAACATCGGAATCCTCGGGATCGAGCTGTGGCTGCTCGGGGGACTCGCCAAGATGGACCGTGATCCGCCGACGGCCGGAGTCGAATTCCGCGTCGCGGCGGCCGGACCGTTCGTCACGCTGCTGCTCGCGATCGGTCTGCTCGGCGGTGCCTATGCGATCCACGACGGCCCGATCGAAGAGCTGCGACCGCTGACGATCGTCGCCGGCGAGTCGCCGATGGTCGTCGCGCTCACCACGCTCGGGTGGATAAACGTCTTCCTGCTGTTCTTCAACCTCGTGCCCGCGTATCCGCTCGACGGCGGACGGATCACGCGCTCGGTGATCTGGGCGAGCACCGGTGATTCGCATCGCGCGACGATCGTCGCCGCGACGATCGGGCGCTGGTTCGGCTACCTGTTGATCGCCCTCGGAATCTGGATGCTCATTGCGGGTGCGCCGGTCGGCGGCGTGCTCTTCATGTTCATGGGCTGGTCGCTCTCGCAGAGTGCGCAGGCCGCCACTGCGCAGGACGGAATCCTCAGCGAGGCACGCGACCTGACGGTCGCCGACGTGATGGATCGTCAGCCGGTCGTGATGCCCGCGAACGCCACCGCCCAACGCGCGCTCGACGAGTTCTTCTGGCGCTACCGCTGGCCCTGGTTCCCGGTCGTTGATTCGGGTGGGCGCTTCCTCGGGCTTGTCGAGCAGCACAGCGTCGACCGGCTCGACGCCACCGAGCTGACGAATCGCCAGGTCGGCGAACTCGTGGCCCAGCGCTCGGTCAGCGAGCGCTCGGTACGCGATGACACGCCGCTGACGGCGCTGCTTCTCAACGACCAGATCAAGACCCACGGCTCACTGATGGCGGTCGACGAGCACGGGCAGCTCTCGGGCGTGATCACGCTCGAGCAGGTGCAGCGGGCACTGCGTGATGCGATCGCTCGCGCGACCCAGCAGCACGAGCCGCCGGGCCAGCCCCCGCCAGCCGTTTGAAGCCGACTCAGCCGTCTGCGCGATTGAAGTGGCGGATCGGGTCGTCGATCTCGGCCAGCACGGCAAAGCCACGCACATCGATCCAGCTCGCCTCGTAGATCTCGTCGGTGCGTCTCCCGGGAAAGTGGTCGTCGAACTGGGCGAGACCGATCGAGCGGTACCACTCATCGGCCTGTTCGCGTGAGGCCCAGATGTCGAACGCGTGGCTTTGACCGCCGGTCTCGTAGGCGAGATGCCCCAGACGTCCGGCGACCTCGGCGTCGTACCAGCCGGCGCTCGCGGTGAACTCGCGGTACTCCTCCGGCGTGTATGCGATCAATTCGCTCGAGATCGCGACGATCGGATCGCTCTTGTTGAACATCAGCGAGCTGCGTGGCACGGAGTCGGGAATCTCGAGGCGTTGCAACTCGAACTCGTCTCGGGTGATGTCGTAGGTCTCGCCACTCTCGATCATCTCGTTGCTCGATTCAGGCGCGGTGTAGGCGGCGAAACTTTCGGACATCGAGGCGCGGTCGCGGTAGACCGAGATCACGCGCAGCTCGCCACCGAAACTTCCGGCGAGGTGCAGAGCGATCCCGCGAGGTGGCACGGGGCGTCGATTTATCCGCGCGGTCACGCGGTCGTAGAAGTCCAGCGGAGCTTGCGAGCGAAGAACTGCGAGTTGCGGATCGATGATCACGGGGCAGAGATCTCTTCCTGTATTCGCGGCGCTTCCCGCGGCGCGAGTTCAGGAGGATACAAAAAGTGAGTAAAAGCCCGATGGTTATACTCGCCCCGCCTTGCCTGAACACGACGTACTAGTAATCGGAGCCGGACTGGCTGGACAGAGAGCAGCCCTCGCAGCAGCGGAGGAGGGCGTCACTGTCGGCATCATCAGCAAGATCCACCCCGTGCGTTCCCACTCGAACGCCGCCCAAGGTGGCATCAACGCCGCGCTCAACCCCGACGACTCCTGGGAGTCGCACGCCTTCGACACGGTGAAGGGCTCCGACTACCTCGGTGACCAGGACGCGATTGAGATCATGTGCTCGGAGGCTCCCGACGAGATCCTCCACCTCGAGCACCTCGGCGTGACCTTCCACCGCAACGACCAGGGGCTGCTCGGTACCCGCGCCTTCGGTGGCGCCTCGGCCGCGCGCACCTACTACGTGGCCGACATCACCGGCCAGGCCATTCTTCACGTGCTCTACGAGCAGATGCTCAAGTACAGCGATCAGATCGACCGCTACGAAGAGTGGTTCACCGTCGACATCACCACCGACGACGACGGACGCTGCACCGGCGCGATCATGCGCAACATCCGCGACGGCTCGCTCGAGGTCTTCAAGGCCAAGACCGTGATCCTCGCGACCGGTGGTTCCGGCCAGATCTACAAGCCGACCACCAACGCCCTCGTCTGCACCGCCGACGGTCAGGCGATGGCCTACCGCGCCGGCGCGTCGCTGATGGACATGGAGATGATCCAGTACCACCCGACGACGCTGCTGGGCAACGGACTTCTGATCACCGAGGGCGCCCGCGGCGAAGGCGCGCACCTCTACAACGCGCTCGGCGAGCGCTTCATGGAGAAGGACGCGCCGAACAAGATGGAGCTGGCGTCGCGAGACGTTGTCTCGCGCGCAGAGCAGACCGAGATCAACGAAGGCCGCGGATTCCCCGACGGCTCCGTCCACCTCGACGTCACCGTCGTCCCGAAGAAGCGCATCCACGAGGCGCTGCGCGAGATCGTCATGGTCGGCCGCGACTTCGCCGGCATCGACATCACCAAGGAGCCGATTCCGGTCAAGCCGGGTCAGCACTACATCATGGGTGGCGTAAAGACCGACGTCGACGGCCAGACCGATATCCCAGGCCTCTACGCCGCCGGTGAAGTCGCCTGCGTCTCGGTCCACGGAGGCAACCGACTCGGCGCGAACTCGCTGCTCGACACGCTTATTTTCGGCAAGCGTTCCGGCAAGCACGCCGCCGGCATCGCCAAGCAGATGAACATCCCCGATGTCGACGTCACCCGCCTCGACGACGTTCGCAACGAGATCGACTCGATCATCCAGCGTCCGAAGGATGGGGGCCGCCGCGTCTCCGAGGTCAAGGCCGAACTCGGCGCGATCATGGACGCGAAGGTCGCGGTTTACCGCGACGAGGCCGGTCTGCAGGAGGCGCTCGAAGTCGTGCGCCGCCTCAAGGAAGAGGCCAAGACCGCCACGATCGACGACCAGGGAACAGTTTTCAACCAGGACGTCCTCGGCGCCCTGGAGCTCGGTTACATGACCGACATCGCCGAGACGATCGTGATGGGCGCGATCGAGCGCAAGGAGTCGCGCGGCGCCCAGTTCCGCACCGACTACCCGGAGCGCAACGACGAAGAATGGCTCAAGCACATCGACATCAAGCTCAAGGATGGCGAGCCGACGATCGAATACAGCCCTGTGACGATCACGCAGTGGCAGCCGCAGGCCCGCACGTACTAGTTTTCAAGAGGTAGGGACATGCCGAAGTACACCCTCAACATCCGCCGCTTTTCACCTGAGACCGGTGATCCGGCCTACTTCGAGACTTTCGATGTTGAGATGGAGGGCCACCGCCCCGTGCTCGACGCCATCCTCGAGGCCCGCGCCGCCCAGGATGGATCGATCGGCATTCGCTGCTCCTGTCAGGCCGCGATCTGCGGTTCCTGCGGTGTTCGCATCAACGGAAACCCGGCGCTCGCCTGCAACACACTTTTGCGCGACGCTGTCGCGACTGCCGACGACGGCGTGACGATCGACATCGAGCCGATGGGCAACATGCCGGTGATCAAGGACCTGATCGTCGACATGGACGCAGTCCACTGGAAGAAGGTTGACCGCGTCGTGCCGTGGCTCGTGCCGGCCGGTGACCCGCCGGAGCGCGAGTACGTCGTGCCCCACGAGGCGATGGTCGACGTCACCCAGACGATGGCCTGCATTCACTGCGGCGTCTGCGTCTCCGACTGCCTTTCGATGGAGGCCGACCCGGAGTTCATCGGCCCGGCCGCCAGCGCCAAGGCCTACCGCTTCGTCGGCGACCCGCGCGACGCGGCCACCAAGGATCGTCTTGTTCACCTGGCCAACGACCCCTCCGGCATCTACGACTGCACGCACTGCTTCAAGTGCGTCGAGGTCTGCCCCAAGGGCGTCGCCCCGATGAACCAGATCATGCGCCTGCGCCGCCGCGCGACGGGCGACTACAAGATCAAGGACCACAACAACGGCTACCGCCACGAGAAGGCGTTCGTCAACATCATCGAGAAGTGGGGCACGCTCCACGAGGCGAAGCTGCTGCCGGACTCCTATGGCGAGGGCATCATCGGCAAGCTGACCCCTGACGCCCAGATCAACCTGATCGGCTCGCTGCCGACCGCGCTGCGCGGTCTGGCCTCGGGCAAGGTCACGATCCCGAAGGTCCTGCACCACCACAAGCTTCCCGACCAGCAGCGGGTCAAGGACATCTACGAGAAGGTCCACGCGCGCCCCGAGCGCATCGAACTGAACCTCTACATCGTCGGCGAAGACGCCGACGCGCTGGAAGAAGAGGGCAAGTCCGAGGTCACGCCGATCGCGGCGACGGCTCCGGCAGAAGAAGGAGCAAGCTGATGAAGGTCGCGTACTGGCCCGGCTGCGTTTCGCGCGGTTTCACCCCTGAACTTCACGGCTCGATGGATCTCGTCGCCGGCAAGGTCGGTCTAGAGCTCGCCGAGCTCGACCGCGCCAACTGCTGCGGCGCCGGCGTGATCGCCGAGCACAACCAGGAGCTCGCCGACACCCTCAACGCCCGCACCTTCGCGATGGCGCAGGCCACCGACGGCGCCGAGCTGATGATGAACATCTGCTCGACCTGCCAGGGCGCGCAGAGCGAGTGCCAGGAGCGCCTCGACGCCTCCTCCGAGTACCGCGAACTGATCAACGAGAACCTCGCTCCGGAGAACCTCAAGTACGAGGCCGGCGTCACGAACAAGAACTTCCTCTGGGTGCTGGTCGAGGACATCGGTCTCGACAAGCTCGCCAGCCTGGTCAAGCGTCCGCTGACCGGTCTGCGGATCGCGCCGTTCTACGGCTGCTACATCATCCGCCCGACTGACCGCTTGGGATACAAGGAGTTCCCGCAGCGCGACGAATATCTCGAGCAGGTCATCGAGGTCGTCGGCGCCGACCCGGTCGCATACACCGGCAGCCACAAGTGCTGCGGCTTCCCGGTGATCACGATGAACAAGAAGACTTCACTGACCCAGGCCGGCCGCCACCTCGGCGACGCGATCGACGCAGGCGCAGACGCGCTTGTCACGCCGTGCCCGCTGTGCCACCTGAACCTCGACATGCAGCAGCCCGAGGCCGCCAAGTTCGTCGACCGCGACCTCGGCATTCCGGTCCTGCACTTCCCGCAGCTGGTCGGTCTGGCCCTCGGTTTCGAGCCGAAGGAGCTGGGTATGGGCAAGCACGTCGTCTCGACGGCGGAAGTGGCCGACAAGGTCACGCAGCTCGTCGCCGCTGCCTAGCAGATCCCGCGTTCTCGCGAAATTTTTCTTCGCTTTTTTGTGTGATGGCGGTCACACGCCTACTACACTCTTCATCAGCTCACCGGTATCGCATTGGGGTTCGATCCGAATGAGCTGGGGATGGGCAGCAACTCATTTGAGCAGCGCCCAAAAAAGCTCTCAGCAACCGACATGGGGGAGGATGCTGAGTTTGAAGAAGACCGCGAGAGCGGTCTTCTTCCGTTTAAGGTCTCGGTCGTGTCTGGAGTGCGCGAGATCGATCCGGCGCTTGCGCTCGGTGAGGACGAACTCGATCGACTGCTCGATCCCACGCCGCTCGAAGCCGAGCGTGGCTGCTGCTTTCGCGGCGACGGCGTCGGCTACGTCGCGATGCGCGTGGAGATGCCAGATGTCACCGGCGAGATGGTCGAGTGGTGGTTCGACTGGCACCCCGACGATCCAGCGCGCTACGTCATGTGGCATCCGACCGCGCACAAGGGAATCTCGATCGAGCGCCCGGCGCAGCCCCGCGAGAAGCCGTGGTGGGGCACGGTTCACCACCCGGTCGAGGACGTCGGCATCGGCACCACGCGTGTCCGCATCGAATTCCTTTCGCCCGATGAACTCGGCTTTTCGCCCGGGGCCATGGAACGCCGCGGCGTCGCCACGATCGTCGGAGGACTCGCGGGCGATGACGACAAGCGCGCACGACATACACGGATGGTGCATGTCTGGCTCGACGATCCCGCGACCGGCGGCACGATCTTGCGCAGCCGTTTCTGGATCGGGTCGGTCCTGCGGCCGTACATGCCGCAGGCGATCGCGGGCCCCGCGGCCAGGCTGATCAACCGACCGTCGGTGCGCAAACGGCTGATCCCGCGCGGCGCTCCGGCCGCTCTGGCAAACCACTGCGCCGAGGAGTACACCAACCTCGCCGGCTTCCTCCCGGCACTTTTCGCACAAGAACGTTCCGCCGCTGCGCGCGGTTGAATCTTCGTGTGGCCGATTCGATCAAGAACGAACTCGAACAACTCGAGACCGTCGGGCGCGTATCCGCTCGTGGTCAGCGACCGGTGCATGCCGAGTTCGGCTTCGCCGAGATGAAGCGCGACGATTCGCGCGAGACCGAGGAGCCGCCGGCCGGCAACGTCGCGGCGAGCCTCGACGACGCCTTCTCGCGCCTCAAGGCGCGCGTCGAGCCAGAGTGATCTCGGCGCGATGAGCGCCGCGCAGATCAAACGCGAGGTGGGCGCGCTAGCCGATCCCGTACAGGCCAAAGAGCTCCAGCGCTTCTTCAAGACCGGCCCCGGCGACTACGGGGAAGGCGATGTCTTCGTCGGAGTGAAGGTGCCGCCGCTGCGCAAGATCGCAAAGGGGCATCGCGACGAGCCGCTCGCGCAGATCGAGAAGCTGCTCGTCAGCAGGACCCACGAGCATCGCACCGTGGCGCTTGTGATCCTCACCGAGCAGGCCGCGCGCGCGGATCTACCCGAGCGCAGGCGGCTCTACGACTTCTACCTCGCCCACACCGATCGCATCAACAACTGGGACCTCGTCGACATCTCCTGCCGTGAGGTGGTCGGGGGATACCTGCTCGCGGCAGGGGATTGGTCGCCGCTGCAAGAACTCGCCGCTTCCGACGATCTCTGGGAGCGCCGAATCGCGATGGTCAGCACCTGGCAGTTCATCCGCGCAGGCCAGCTCGAGCCGACCTTTGCACTTGCGACGATGCTGATCGACGATGATCACGATCTCATGCACAAAGCGGTCGGTTGGATGCTGCGCGAAGCGGGCAAGAAGGACGAAGCTCGTCTCGATCAGTTTCTCGCCCAGCACGCTGCGCGGATGCCGCGCACCGCTCTGCGCTACTCGATCGAACGCATGCCACCGGAAAAGCGCGAACACTGGAGGAAGATGAAATGAAGGGCATTCTCGGAGAGTTCAAGGATTTCATCAGCCGCGGAAATCTCGTAGAACTGGCCGTTGCAGTTGTGATCGGCACCGCATTCGCGAAGCTGGTCGACACGTTCGTGGCGAGCCTGATCACGCCGATCATCGCGGCGATCTTCGGCAAGCCCGACTTCGCCGACCTCTCCTTCACGATCAACGGCAGCGTCTTCGCCTACGGCGTGTTCATCAACGCGCTGATCACGTTCCTGTCGGTCGCCGCCGCGATCTTCTTCTTCGTGGTCAAGCCGATGAACGTCTGGGCCGAGCGCGCCAAGCGCGGCGAGGACCCGGACGTCAAGGACTGCCCGGAGTGCCTCTCGGAGATTCCGTTTGCGGCCAAGCGTTGCGCGCACTGCACGAGTCAAGTCGCATGAGTGAAACCGAACAGAACGCACCGGCTTCTGAGGAAGAGATCCGCGAGGGGGTCGATCGCATCAAGAGCGCGATTCGATTCAGCGTTTTGATCTCCACTCCACTATTGATTCTGATCGCATGGCTCGCGGATCTCTCGTCCCTGGCATGGTTGGTCGTCGGCGTGATCGTCGCGTACGAGATCATCAGCTACCCATTCATCATGCGGATGCTCGATCGAGGGCAGGCACGACAGATCGAAGAACTGCGCGCCAAGCAGGGTTTGACACCAGCGAGCCAGCTACCCGACGTGGGCGTCTAGACCAGCGACCGAGCGACCAGCGCTTCAGCGATCTGCACCGCGTTCAGCGCGGCGCCCTTCAGCAGGTTGTCGCCGACGATGAAGAGGTGCAGCGAGTTCGGTGCCGACTCATCCACGCGGATGCGGCCGACGAGCACGTCGTCCTCGCCCTCGGCGTCGATCGCCATCGGGTACTTGGCGGCGGCCGGCTCGTCGACCACGCGCACGCCGTCCTGTGCGGCGAGTGCTTCGCGGGCCTGGTCGGCGGTCAGCGGCAGCTCGGTCTGGATCGTCACGACTTCCGAGTGACCGACGTAGACCGGCACGCGCGTGCAGGTGGAGGTCACGGCAAGCTCCGGGAGCGACATGATCTTGCGCGTCTCGTTGATCAGCTTGAGCTCTTCGTCGGTGTAGCCCGTGTCGCCGACAAATGAGCCGGCCTGCGGCAGGACGTTGAAGGCGATCTGGTGCGGGTAGCTCTTCGGCGGCGGCGGGTTCTGGTCGCCGGCGACCGCGGCGGCCTCGGCCCGCAGCTCGTCGATCGCGGCCTTGCCGGTGCCAGAGACCGATTGCATCGTCGTGATCACGACACGCTGGAGCGCGGCGACCTCGTGCAGGGCCTTCAGCGGCACGACCATCTGTGCCGTCGAGCAGTTCGGGTTGGCGATGATGCGCCGCTGGCCCTCGTTCTTGAGGACATCGAGCGCGCCGGCGTTTACCTCGGGCACGACCAGCGGGATGTCGTCGTGCATGCGCCAGTGCGAGGAGTTGTCCACGACCACGGCGCCCGTCTCGGCGAACTTCGGAGCCCACTCGGCGCTCGTGCCGCCGCCGGCCGAGAAGATCGCGATGTCGAAGCCGTCGATGTTGCCGTCGGTGAGCTCGATCACCTCGACCTCTTCGCCGCCGATCGGCACGCGCGATCCGGCCGAGCGCGCAGACGCGATCGGCACGATCTCCGACGCGGGGAAGCCGCGGTCAACAAGCACCTTGAGCATCCGTGTGCCGACGACGCCGGTCGCGCCGACGACGGCTACGCGGTAGCCCGGCATTACGGTGCCACCGGGCGGAAGTTGCCGGTCGCCTGCTCCTCAGCGACTCCAAGATCGAACGCTTCGTGCAGCGCCTTGACGGCGTCGCCCACGCGCTCGCCGGGGATCACGCAGGAGATCTTGATCGGCGAAGTGCTGATCATCTCGATGTTGATGCCCTGCTCGCCGAGCACGGTGAAGACCTTGGCGGCGACGCCCGGGTGCGAGCGCATGCCGGCGCCGATCACGGAGACCTTGCCCATCGTGGAATCAGACTCGATCGCCTCGAACTCGGCCATTGCCTCCAGAGTGTCGAGCGCGACGGGGAGATCGTCCTTGGGGACGGTGAAGGTCATCTCGGCCGGGTGCTCGGATCCGAGCGGCTCGTTCTGGATGATCATGTCGACGTTGATGTTCGCGTCGGCGAGCTTGGTGAAGAGTTCACCTGCGACTCCGGGGCGGTCGGGAACGCCGCGCACGGTCACGCGCGCCTCGTCGGTGAGGTGGGTGACTGCTGTTACCAGTGGCTGTTCCATCGTTTCCTCCTGAGAGACGACCATCGTACCGGTGCCGTCGTGAAAGCTCGAACGGCAGTGGATGCGCACGCCGTGGTTTCTTGCGTATTCGATCGAGCGCAGCTGCAGCACGCCCGCGCCCGAGGCGCTCATCTCGAGAACCTCTTCAAAACTGACCACCGGCAGCATCCGCGCGTTGGGCACGATGCGCGGGTCGGCGTTGTAGACGCCATCACGTCGGTGTAGATCTCGCACACGTCGGCGCCGATCGCGGCGGCGACGCGACGGCGGTGGTGTCGGAGCCGCCGCGGCCGAGCGTGGTGACGTCCTTGCTGTCGGTCGAGACGCCCTGGAAGCCGGCGACGAGCACGATCTTGTCCTCACCCAGCGCATCCTTGATGCGGTCGGCGCGCACATCGACGATGCGCGCCTTGGTGTGCGAGGTGTCGGTGATGATTCCAGCCTGCGAGCCGGTCAGGCTGATCGCCTCGTGGCCCATGTCGTGGATCGCCATCGCGGCCAGGGCGCAGGAGATGCGCTCGCCGGTCGAGAGCAGCATGTCCATCTCACGCGCGACCGGGCGCTCACTGATCTCGTTGGCCTGCTCGACCAGTCGGTCGGTCATCTTGCCCTGCGCAGAGAGCACCGCAACTACGCGGTTGCCCTTCTCGTGCGCAGCGACGATCCGCGCAGCGGCATTCTTGATGCGCTCGGTGTCGGCAACGGACGTGCCGCCGAACTTCATGACGATCGTTTCGCTCACGTTGGGCAGATTAGTTGCACTTTGGTCACAGAGTTCTCACAGAGATTTTGCGTTTGGGTCTTGAACCGTCACAGCTCGATCCGTAGCGTCGACCACATGACTGAAATCGGTAAAATCGACCCGATGGCAGATCTCGAAGTGACAGTGCGTTTCGAAGAGGTCGAGGATGGTTGGGTGATGGCATCTGTGGTTGAAATGCCCGGTGTGCACACCCAGGGCGAGAGTTACGAAGCCGCCCGCGAGAACATCCTCGACGCACTTCGCACGGTTCTGTCGGTGAAAGCGGAGCTGGACGGCTCCGAGGCCGGCGAGCCAGGCGTCACGATCGAGAATCTGTCTTTCGCATTGACTGCGTGAAGCGCCGCGACCTTGAGCGCGACCTGCGCCGGATGGGCTGCAAGCTGGTCCGGCACCGCGGAGCCCATGACATCTGGCTCGCTCCGAACGGCCTGCTTCTTCCCGTGCCGCGACATCGGGAGATCAAGGAGCCGCTCGCGCGAGCGATTCTTCGCGACGTGAAAGTGGAGGGCTGAGGTCGAGTTGATCAGTCCCACGCCGCCAGAGGGCGGATTTGCACGGCCGGTCGCCGCTTTGTCTCAACGACAAGGTACGCGTTTTGTGTATCGCACCCGATTCCTTCGATCGGTCGGTGGGAGAAGGTCGACTTGTTGATGACCCGGGCATCCGTCCCAAGTTGGAAGAGCGTGAGTGGACCGCTCCCGGGAAACTGCGTGTAATTGTCGCTTGTGGTGATCTCGCGCTGCCTCGCCCGCAGCACTACCGCGCCCGGGCCGCAGAGCGCGACGTCGGCGGCGCTGTTGGCTGCGAGCTTGAAGCGCGCGAAGGGATTGAAGACGCCGCCGTGCGTCAGCAGAACCGCCGATGTGCCCTCGGCGCGCTCGGACTGCACGAGAAACGCCGTATCGGAGCCTCTTGCGATCACCGGCAGCCCGAAATCGACCAAGAAGTATCTCCAGCCGCCATACACGGTTTCGGTCGAGCCGAGTTTCGGCAACTCGACGGTCTCTCCGGTGTCACGGTCGAAGATCCGCGTGGAATCGTCGTCGAGATCTTCCGTGCCCAGACGGCGGCCATTGACGTAGGTGAGATCGCCGTAGTCGCCGGATCCAGTGGGGTACGCGCGCGGCTCGCCGCCGGCCGCCTGGACGAACACCATCTCGGTGGCGCGTTGCTGCTTTCCGTGGCAGCTCCCGGCGTCGAGCACCTCGTAGGCGATCTCGCCGCCTTCGCTGACGTCCTGCACCATGAACACTTTGCCGCACCATCGGTTCGCTCCGAGCGCGGCGGGCGCAGCCGAGCGCGGGAAGGTGGAATTTCCCTTTGCGACCAGCACGGCGGACGACGCACCCGGCTCGACGACGTATAGGCGAGATTTGGTTTTCAGATGCGTGCGATTGCTCGTGGTGCGCATTGCGGAGAACAGCACGCGACCGCCGCCGGCAGAGACCTCGCCCAGTTCGAATCGCTTGGTGCTGAATATGGCGCTTCCGCGGCCCGTCTTGAGATCCCAGCGAACCACGTCGTTACGAAACGTCCAGCGCCCGGTCTTGCCACGCACCCACCCGCTCTCCACCCAGTAAGCGAAGCCCCCATCAAAATCGACACGTCCGTCGACGAGCCCAGCTGATTTCATTCGCTGGGTGGCGTGGCCGGCCGCCGGAAGCGCGGCGGAAGAGAGCAATAGGAGGACGGCCAGAACAAGCGAGCGACGCATGCCCCGATTATCGGGCACTACGCCGGACGGCGTTAGTTGCCGGTGGCGCTCGTGGCGCCCTTCGGCTTCACGATCACGGTGCGTCCGTCTGACAACTGGTAGACCTCGCCGAGCTTCTTGCCCTCGCCGACGACCTTCGAGCCGGGCTCGACGGTGATCTGCTCGGTCGTCTGATCCTGCTTCTGGATCACTGATCCCTGCGGCGCAGTCTGCTGCGAGGCGCTCTTGTTCTTCAGCGCGTCGGGCGTGAGATTGATCGACGAGAGCGCTGCCAGCAGAAACGCCACGGCCAGCACGATGCCGAGGTCGAAGAGGTTGACGAGTCCGTCGAGTGGATCGCCCGCGCGATCCTCGTGCGAGCGTGCGCGTGACGAGACCTTCGCGCTCATGCGCCCGCGGCCACGCTTCCGGCTTCTGTGTGGGCATGGGCGGCCGGCGGGACTGGTACTTCGCTGAGCGCCGCCGCGACGTACTCGACGTCGGAGAAGTCCTGGGCGTAGAGACGGTCGCGCACGAGCGAGACGATGAAGGCGAGCATGCCGATCAGCAGACCGGTGACGGTGACGCTGAAGGCGACGCGCAGGTCGTTGGTCAGGCGCTGCACGTCGCCGTTGGAGAGCGCGGCGAGCGCGGGGGAGAGCGGGATCAGGGTGCCCATCAGCCCGAGGGCAGGCCCCATGCGCACGAGGATGCGCGTTCGCTCGAGCCGCTTCAACGACGCGTAGTCGTACTCGGCCAGTCGCTTGGCGATGCGGTCCTCACGGTCGGCGTAGGGACGCTGGAGGATCAGCGCGTCGAGCGCCTCGGACATGCGCTCGTTGTAGCCGAGCGCATGGACCGTGTTCAAGGCGTTCTGGTTGTCGCCGATCGCCAGGAAGTGGCGGGTGTAGGCGATCGCGTTGTCAAGGCGCTCGATCCCGCGGCCGCGGCGCTTGTAGAGCTCGGCCAACATCACGCCGATCTCGAAGATCGCGTAGGCGAGCGCGAGGATCGCCGCGATCAACACTGGGTACTTCAGCGCTTCGGCAATGTCAAAGAGGAGATTTTCGATGTGCATGAGACGGGGACCGCAGCTTATTCCTAGCTGGTGGGTTGGATTTTAGGCTACCCTAACGCCCACCCCATGAAAAGCCCCATGAACCGTAGAACTTCCCTCTCAATCATCCTCTCCTGCGCCGTGCTCGCCGCTGCGCTGATCACCTCTTCGGCCGGCGCCGCCTCGAGCAAGAAGATCGTCGCGCTGACGCCGTTCTCCGCCAACACGCTCGTCTACACCGGCAAGAAGCCGGTCGCAATCGGCGCGATGGCCGTCGGCCACAAGGGCATCTCGACCAAGCTCAAGGGTGTCAAGCAGCTCACGCTGAGCCACCCGAACGGCCCGAACATGGAGCAGATCGCCAAGATCAACCCCGACATCGTGCTGACGTCGGGTGCATGGCGCAAGGGCACACAGACGATGCGCGACCTCGCGATCACCGTGCGCGAGATGGACCCGTCGACCGTCGGCCAGGTCGTGCCCAAGATTCGCGCCATTGGCAACGCCTACGGATCGAAGAAGCTGACCGACAAGCTGGCCAAGTCGACCGCCGCCGAGATCTCCTACGCGACCAAGGGCAGCAAGAAGAGTCCGCATCCGATCAAGACCAGGCCGAAGGTCCTTCTGATCCTCGGCGTCGGCCGCACCCCGTACATCTTCCTGAACAACAGCTGGGGCGGATCGGTTGCCAAAGCTGCAGGCGCCAATCTTTTGGGCGGCGACCTCAAGGACAGCGGCGGATTCGCCCAGGTCTCCGACGAGTACGTCGTCGCGCAGAACCCGGACATCATCATCGGCGTCCCGCATGGCAATGCCAGCGAGCTCAAGTCGATCTCCGAGTACATGCTGAACAACCCGGCTTGGGCGACGACCAACGCGGTCAAGAACAAGCAGGTCTTCACGACCCTCGACGACGCGCTGCTGCAGCCGAACGTCGACGCCGGCGACACGATCAAGCGTCTGCGCGTCGCGTACCTGAAGAACTGGTAGCGCCTTGGCGCGCAAGCTCGCCGTAGTCGTCGCGCTTGTAGCGCTCGTGATCGCCGCGTTTGTCGCGGCGCTCGCGTTCGGCGCGGTCAAGGTGCCGATCGGCGACGTGATCGCGGCGCTGTTCGGCGGCGATGCGCCGTTGGTCAGCCACAAGATCGTCGTCGACCTGCGACTGCCGCGCGCGATCGAGGCGATCATCGTCGGCGCGGCGCTGGGCGTTGCCGGCGCCCTGCTCCAGGGCGCGCTCAACAACCAGCTCGCTTCGCCCGACATCGTCGGAGTGACCGGCGGCGCGGGCTTCGGCGCCGTGCTGATCCTGATCCTGATCCCTTCGCAGGTCGCGCTGCTTCCGCTTGGCGCGCTGTTCTTCGGCCTGCTCGCCGCGGCGCTCGTCTTTGCTGTCGCGTGGAGCGGGACCAATCGCGGCTCGGTCAACAAGCTGATCCTCGCCGGCATCGCGATCGGTGCCCTGTTCGGAGCCGCGACGACCGCGATCCTCGTGGCGTATCCCGACCGCGTCTCGAGCGTGCTGTTCTTCATTGCCGGCGGCTTGACCAGCGACGGTTGGAACGACCTCAAGTCGGTGTGGCCATACTTTGCCGTCGGATTCGTCATCGCGATCGGCCTGATGCGCCCGCTCGACCGCCTCGCGCTGGGTGACGAGGTGGCGGCCTCGCTGGGCACGCGCCCCCAGGTGATCCGGCTCGTGGCCGGCGTCGCCGCCGCGCTGCTCGCGGCAGCCGCTGCGTCTCTGGCTGGCCTGCTCGCCTTTCTGGGCCTCGTGACGCCGCACTTCGTACGCATGGTTTCGGGCACCTCGCGCCACACCTACGTCGTGCCGGTCTCAGCGCTGGCCGGAGCGGCGCTGCTGCTCATCGGCGACACGATCGCCCGCGTGATCGCCGCGCCGATCGAGCTGCCCGTCGGGCCTTTCATGGTCGTGCTCGGCGTGCCGATGTTCCTCTACCTGCTGAGGAACAACGCATGAGCGCCCCGGCACTCAGGGCCTCCGGCGTTCAGGTCGCGATCGGCGAGAAGACGATCCTCCACAGCGCCGACCTCGAACTCGACTACGGCAAGCTCGTCGCGCTGGTCGGCCCGAATGGCGCTGGCAAATCCACTCTGGCGCGCGCGATCGCCGGCATCCAGTCGATGGCCGAGGGCTCGGTCGAGTGGAACGGCAAGAACGTTCGTGAGATGAAGGGGCGCGAACTGGCGCTGACCCGTGCCTTCGTGCCCCAGCGCGCCCTCGTGCCGCCCGGAGTGACGGTGCATGACGCCGTCACGATCGGCCGCTCGGTGCACATCCGTCCGTGGCAGCGCCCGGGCGCGGGTGACCGCGCGGCGATCGCCAAGGCGATCGAGCGCGCCGGGGTGGAGCAGTTCACCGACCGCGAACTCTCGACGCTCTCCGGCGGCGAGCTGCAGCGCGTGCAGATAGCGGTCGCCCTTGCGCAGGAGGCCCCGGTGCTGATGGCCGACGAGCCGACCTCGGCGCTCGACCTCGGCGCGACCGTCACCGTGGCCAAGTTGCTGCGCTCCTTGGCCGACGATGGCTACGCAGTGCTGCTTGTCGTGCACGACCTTTCGCTGGCCGCTGCGGTTGCGGACCATGTCGTTGTTTTGAGCAAAGGTCACAGCGTCGCCAGCGGCGCCCCGAAGGAGACACTCACGCGCGAGATGCTCGCCGACGTATGGGGCGTCGAGGCCTCGCTCGAGGTGACCGAGGACGAGCGCACCGCACTCCACGTCGCATGGCTCGGCGAAACCCCATGACGCTGTTAGGGTTCCCTAAGAGCACGCACAGGATCGACCCCCCAACTGCCCCACGTTGATCCCCAAAGGACTGAGCAGCATGCTTGCAAAAACCAATCGCCCCGCCCGGCCCCTCGCAGCGGCAATCGCCGCGCTGATCGCCCTCGCAATCCTCTTCGGCCTCGTCGCCGATCGCGCCTCGGCCACCAGCGCCACTAGCGATTCGGTGGTGACGCTCGCGCTCGGCAAGAGCGGCACCGGCCTGCGCGCCGCCGGCGTCAAGCTCAGTGCGCTCTCACCCGCCAAGCTCAAGAAGTCGAACCTCAGCTTCAAGGTCTCGGACATCAGCGTGACTTCGGCGACCCAGGCGTCGATCGTCCTGCGCGGCGGGATCAAGCTCAAGAAGGGCAAGCGCAGCGTCAAGATCCAGGGCCTGCTGATCAACGCCGACGGCAAGAGGGTGAAGATCACCGGCAAGGTCGGCAGCAAGCGCCTCACGATTCTCTCGGGCAGTTCGAGCATCCAGCTCGTCGCCAGCGCGAGCCAGCAGGTTGTGGCGCCGGCGATCAAGGTCAAGCTCGGCGGTTCCACCGGCAAGGCCGTGCGCTCGGCGCTGAAGCTGAAGAAGTCGCCCGGCGGCTCGCCCGGCAAGCTGATCACGATCGTCAAAGCCGATCTGCCCAAGTCGACCGACCCCAACGGCGTCACCCTGCAGGACCTCGCCGGCGCGCCGCTCACACGCCCGCTCAGCGCGGTGAACGTCAGCACCTCTTCGCTGAAGTGGTGGCTGCGCGACTCGTGGGTCCGCTACATCGACTTCAGCCTGCCGCAGGATGGCGCCGTCGGCGACGCGCCGATCAAGGACACCGCGCACGTCTGCAAGGACACCGCGACCTCGAACGTCTCGCGCGTCTACGCGCTGAATCTGCCGTTCAAGAGCGGCTGGTGGGACTCGGCGTCTCAGACCGGCGCCTTCTACTACGGCGGCGGCGTGCGCTGGTACGCGCCCGACCGCGGGATCGACATCACGGCCTCCGACGCCGAGGTCGAGATCAGCGGCGGCACGTCGCGCGTGATCTTCCGCTTCTACGACGCTTCTGCCAACACGCTCAAGCGCGGCGCATTCCTGACCATCAACACCACGGCTCCGCTCGACTCGACCCCCTCGGTCGGCCCGGGCGGCGCGATCTCGCGGCTCAAGTCGACGATCATCGCCGACCCGGTGAACAGCCCGTTCGGGAGCTTCGTCGGCCAGTACACGGGCAACCCAGGTTGGGGTTGCTTCGACCTCGGATTCAACCTTGGCGGCACCGACTAAACGCCTGCTGATTCTGTGCACCGTCGCGGCGAGCCTGCTTGCCGCGACGTTTGCGCAGGCCGCTTCGGCGGCGACCGTGACGGTCGTCCCGAACACCGGCCCGGCCACGAGCTTCGACCTCGCGGATCTCACGGGCAGCTTCGACGTGCACAGCAACTTCATGATCCGCAAGTCGAAGAGCTCGAGCGTCAACCAACTGTTCGACGGCATCAGCATCCGCTCGCTGCTCGATCTCGCCGGCGCGGACGCCTACACGCGCGTCGACATCACCACCGCGAGCGGCGCCGTGCGCCTCACCCGCGCGCAGGTGGAGGACACAGCGCACCCGCTGCCCTCGATCTACCAGGCCGGCGCCCTCGCGGGCTTCATCCGCCCGAGCTACTCGTCCACCGACTTCAACGCCGCCGACATGATCAGCGGAGACGCGATCACGATCAAGCAGTCGATCAGCTCGACCGACGGCCCGCTCGCCAAGGCGACGGCGTCGAAGACCACGGTGAAGGTCAAGCAGTCGGTCTCGTTCACGGCGTCGGTCTCGAACGCGGCTTCGGGCGAGCAGTTCGCCTACACCTGGACCTTTGATGACGGCAACACGGCAACCGGCGAGAGCCCCAAGCACACCTTCAAGAAGCGCGGCACCTACCGCGTGCTGCTGACCGCGACTCCCAAGGCCGGCGGCAGCCCCGCCTACGGGGTCGTGAAGATCCAGGTCGGCGCTGCTGCCAAGAGCAAGAAGAAGCAGACGGGCGGCGGCACGAATGAATCTGCGGGCGCCCCCGCAACTGGCGCCGCCGACGGCGACTCCGGCGACGGCGACCAGGCAGCGACCGACGGCGGGACCAAGACGACGAAGAAAAAGAAGAAGAAGGCCAAGACCACCACGCCGAGTGACCTCGAGCGCGTCAGCGGTGAACTGATGGCGTCGAGCGAGCCGATCGTCGTGCAGCAGTCGACGCTCGCCGCGCGCAGCGGTCAGCAGACGGTGCCGCAGGCCAAGGGCCTCGGCATCACCACCGACCAGGCCGCAGGTCTCGCCGCCCTCCTCCTGCTTGCCGGCGGAGCGCTGCTCGAATTCAACATCCCACAGAACTTCCGCCGCCGTCTGCGCGGCACCTGACCCCCGGATCCAGCACCCCAACCCGGAGATCCATCCAATGACCCATCGCACCCGCAAACTCAAGCTCGTCTTCGCCCTGTGCCTGACGGCCTGCTCGGTGATGTTCGCCGCGCAGTCGGCTCAGGCTGAGATCACGCCGATCACCGAAGGCTCGGTCGACTGGGGCGTGCGGCAGTCGTTCCGCGAATATCTCACCAGCGACTTCGTCAACGGGACGATCACCGTCTCTGAGGGCGCGAAGCTCTGCGGCAAGGGTGTCTGCGACACCGACGGGGTCTCCTCGGGCGACGCCGCCGGCGCGCAGTGCAGCGCGGCGAGCTACCCGGGACCGCCGTTCAATGTTTCGGGCGGATGCGTCGGCGATCACTTCAACTTCCCGGTTGTCTCGGGCGGGTTCGACCAGGACACGCACACGCTTGAGCTCCAGCTCGGCGGCAAGGTCAACTTCACAGGACACGACGGCGCGCTCGACACCACGCTCTCGAACTTCCGGGTCGAGCTGCGCGACGGGGTGAGCGTCCTGCGCGTCGATTCGCACAGCATTGAGCGCGACACCGCCGAGGAATCCAATCTCACCGACGTCGCGCTGGTGCGCCTCGACCTCACCGGGGTCACGCCGGTGATCGATGGCGGCGTCACGACCTGGTCGAACCTCCCGGCGAAGATGACCGCGCAGGGCGTGCCGGTCTTCAGCAGCTACCCGGCCGGCGATGCGATGGACCCGGTGTCGATCTCCTACACCGGTCCGGGCGGCGCGCCGCTTCCCGAGCCGTTCGACGATCCCGGCACGGCGAAGTTCAGCGAGGTCGGCGAGCACGACCTCGGCGGCGGCCCGATCAAGATCTTCCACGACCGCACTCACCACATCGTGCATGTGCTCGAGGCAACCACGCTGACCGCCTACGACGCGGACACCTTCGAGCAGCTCGACCAGGTCACGCTGCCCGACGACGGCAGCTTCTTCTGGCAGTTCGGCAACGGGTTCGACCCGGAGCACTCGACGGTCTTCGCGGCGCTCGATCCCTCCAGTATCGAGGATCCCGAGTCCAACGATCTGCGCGCCTACAGCTTTAACACGAGCACGCATGACTACACCGAGCAGAGCACCGGTCTGTCCGCGCGGCGCAACGTTGCGTACTCGACGAGCGCAGACCGGCTGTACTCGATCGCCGGCGGAAACATCGGCACGAACATCACCCCGACCGTTGCAGCTGCCGATTTCGACGGTGACACCGACACCTGGGTGCCGCGCGGCGCCTACTCCGACATCGCCGGCGGCAACAGCTCAATCGTCTCCGTGCAGGCGACCAGTGACGGCAAACTCTTCGGTGCATATTCGCCGGTGATCAACCTCTCGTCGACGCCGATGACCGTCACGCGCAAGCCGCTCTACTCGTTCGCCGACACCGGCAGCGCGCTCGTGGCGACCGCGATCCCCGGCACGCAGCTCTCGCCGGCGACCGTAAACTTCGGCGCCGGAGTCTCGTCCGGGTACATCGTCCTAGCCGCTGACGATGAAGGCTCCTTCGCCGCGGCGGAGTACAACATGACGGGTGCCAGCCGCCAGTTGCTTACGATCGATCCGGCTGCCAACGCGTCCGGTTTCAATCCGGCGACCGCGACCTCACTCGACTTCCAGCCCGGCGAGATGTCCTACGACGCCAACGGCGACCTCTACATCGGCCACGGCGACGCGATCGACGTGTTCCGCGACGGCGAGTCGTTCAACACGATCGATGTCGGCGACGCTCTGCGCGGGATCGGCGGCGGCGAGGGCCACGTCTACGCGATGCACGGCGATGACGTGCCCTACAAGGTCACGTCCTGGGCGCTCGGCTACACCGCGACGATCACGAAGCAGCCGACCAGTCAGTCAATCACCGTCGGCTCGAGGCACGACAGTCAGGAAGTCACCTTTGAATCGGCCGCATCGGGAATCCCCGAGCCGACCGTTCGGTGGCAGCGCCGCGGCGCGAGCGAGTCGACCTGGAGCGACATCGCGGGTGCCACGGGCGGGGATCTCGACTACCCGGCCACCGCTGCCGACGACGACGCGTCTTTCCGCGCTATCTACACGAACCGCGCGGGCTCGGTTGCCACGACGACTGTGAAGCTCTCGGTTGCGGTCGACGACGTCGATCCGCCGGTGGTCACGATCACGTCGCCGGTAAATGGCTCTTCGACCACGGCCGAATCCGCGACTCTGAGCTTCACCGTGAGCGACAACGACACCGACGCGCCGGTTTGCACCGAGGTAAGCGGCGCGACCAAGTCACTCAAGCTCGGCGCCAACACGTTCGTCGTGATCTGCCAGGACGACTCCGGCAACCAGGCATCAGCTTCGGTCGTCGTCACCCGCACCGCGCCTGTGACCCCGACCCCGCCGGTCGGCGAAGTTCCGGCCCCGGCCGCCCCGCAGGTCAAGAACGGCAAGACGGTCACGCTGAAGCAGGGCAAGTCCGCCACTGTCACCAACGGAACGGTTACCTGCGCCTCGACCACGACCTGCGTCTACACCTTCCCGAAGTCGGTGAAGATCAAGGTCGGCAAGAAGAGCTACAGCGTCAAGGTCAAGGGACCGTCGACGCTCGAGCCCGGCAAGTCGGGAGCGATCAAGGTCACGCTCACGAAGTCGATCGTCACGGCGATCAAGAAGTCCAGGAAGACCGTGAAGATCACTGTGCCGGTTCAGGTCTCAAACACCAACAAGGTGCGCCACGAGACCGCAAAGAACTCGATCAGCAACGTGCGCTGATTGGATTTGTCGGATGAGCAATCCTCATCCGACGTCCCGCCTTGTGGAGGGGTACGCGAGGGTGACCCTCGCGTACCGTGGTCGGGCAGGTTTGTGGTGAGCGGGTTGTGCGGCGCTCAGGCGCCGAGCTTCTCGCGCGCGGCTTTGGTCAGATCGACGGTCGCCTTGCGCAGGCCGTCGGCTGATTCGACGCGCTCGACGAAGTTGACGCGGCCCGGCGTCTTGCCGCGCTCGGTCTCGAGTGCGAGGTCGAGGCCGTAGCGATCGGCGCGAAGCGCCGTCGCCGAGGTGGCGTCGGTGTGG
>JASGFX010000025.1:0-43068 GCA_047605325.1 Solirubrobacterales bacterium
CAAGGCCAACCAGAACTTCCTGCAGCTGCAGAACGAGCTGACCGACACGGAAGACAAGATCCAGGCCTCGCGTCGCTTCTACAACATGAACGTCCGCGACCTGAACACGAAGATCCAGCAGTTCCCGAGCAGCATCATCGCCGGCTTCGCGCACATCACCGAGCACGAGTTCTTCGAGATTGAGAACGAAGAAGAAAAGAACGTGCCGAGCGTCTCGTTCGACACGCCCCCGGCAGTCGGTGGCGCCCCCGCGGCAGCTCCTGCGGCTCCGGCTCCGGCAGCTCCTGAGGCTGCGCCGCCGGCAACCGAGCCGCCTTCGGGCGGCGGCGAGTCGACGCCCCCCGGACCGCCGACGGCCTGACCGGCCGCCCGCCGCCGAGGAGCCGAATGTACGCCCAGATAACCAGCAACAAGCGCAAGTCATGGCTGCTCATGAGCGGCTTCCTGGCGATCTACGCCGCGATCGCGTACGGCCTGTATCTGTGGGTCGGACCGATCGGGGCGATCGGAATCGCCGTACTCGCGATCGTGATGGTGCTGATCTCGCTGTTCGGCGGCGACGACATGGCGGTGCTCGCCGCCGGCGGCAAGCAGGTGGGCAAGAAGGCCGAGGCGCCCGAGCTCTGGCGGATGGTCGAGAACCTCTCGATCACCGCCGGCGTGCCGATGCCACGGCTGTACATCTCGCCCGACGCCTCACCCAACGCCTTCGCCGCGGGCCGCAACCCCGAGCAGGCGCTGATCTGCGTCAATCAGGGCCTGCTCGACGTGCTCGACGACCAAGAGCTCTACGGCGTGCTGGCACACGAGATGTCGCACATCAAGAACCTCGACGTCAAGCTGATGACCTACGCGGCCGTGCTCGCTGGTTCGATCGCGATGATCGCCCAGATCATTTCGTATGGCCTGTGGTTCGGCGGCGGCAACAGCCGTGACAACAACGGCGGCGGCTGGATCGGCCTCGTCGTCGTGCTGCTGACGATCATCCTCGCCCCGATCGCCGCGACGATCATCCAGATGTCGATCAGCCGCAAGCGCGAATATGTGGCCGACGCCTCGGGCGCCGAGCTGACGCGCTACCCGCAGGGCCTCGCCTCTGCGCTGAACCAGATCTCCGGCAACATGGTCGCCACCGACCGCCCGGAGGAGGCGATCGCGCACATGATGATCGCCCCGCAGATGAACGCCCGTGGCAAAGAGTCAACGCTCTTCGCCACCCACCCGGCCACCGAGGACCGCATTGCCCGCCTCACCGCGATGGCCGGCGGCATCAGCCACCGCCACGACCGCCCGGTCGGCAGCTACTTCACGATCGCGCTCGCGGGGCGCACCGGCGACGGATCGACCGGCGGCGACGCCCCTCAGATGATGCAGGCGGCGAACTTCACCGGCATCGACGAGTCGCAGCTCAACAACCGTCAGATCGACAAGGCCGAGATCGGCCAGCCGCAGGCCTAGCGCGCGCTAGGCGACGATCAGCTCGCCGTGCTCGGTCTCGCGACCGGTCATGCGACGGGTGATGACCTTGCTGATGCCGTCCTTGCCCATCGAGACCCCGTAGAGGCAGTCGGCGGCGTCCATCGTACGTTTCTGGTGGGTGATGACGATGAACTGACTGTTGACGCTGTGCTCACGCAGCAGCGCGACCAGCCGGTCGATGTTCACGTCGTCGAGCGCAGCCTCGGCCTCATCGAAGATGTAGAACGGGCACGGCTTCGTGAGGAAGACGCTGAAGAGGAAGGCCAGCGCGACCAGCGAGCGTTCGCCGCCCGAGAGCAGCGTGAGCGCACGGCCCGTCTTGCTGCCCGGAAGTTGGACGTTGATCTCGACGCCGTACTCGATCTCCTTGGCCTCCTGCTCGGCCTCGGGATCCTCGGGAAGCGCATCCTCGGCCGCGTCCTGCGCGGCCTGCGCCTCGGCGGCGTCAGCGCCTGCAGTGGTGAGCGCGGGTGAAACCTTGGGCTTTTCGTCGGCGACGAGATCGAGCGTGCCCTTGCCGCCCGGGAAGAGGCGCTGAATCAGCTCCTGGAAGTGCGCGCTGGTGCTCGCGAAGGTCTCCTCGAAGCTCGTGCGGATCGTCTTGTCGATCTCTTTGATCAGGTCGCCGAGCTCCTTCAGCGCAGCCTCGAGGTCGTCGCGGCGAGACTCGAGCTCTTCGACATGGGCGATCGCCTCGGCGTATTCGTCCTGGGCCAGCGGGTTGATCGGGCCGAGCAGTTCGCGACGGCGTGTGATGCGCGCCAGAGACGCGGAGATCTCTTCGCGGCGCGGCTCGTCGAGCAATGTCTCTGCGACCTCCACCTCACGGCCGAGCTTCTCGGCGAGCTCCTTGGCGGTGAGTGTCGCCTCGGCGTGCATGTCGCGCGAGCGCTGGGCGCGGACCTCCGCGGTCGTCACCAACTCGCCCTGCTCGCGCAGTTGCGCCTGCAGCTGGGCCTCGGTGGTGGCGTGCGAGCGAAGCTCCTGGGCGAGCTTCTCGCCGGCCGCGCGGTCGCCGTCGAGCGCGGCGCTGATCACCGCGATGCGCTCGTTGGAGCGCGCGGCTGCCTCGGCGAGCACTTCGCCGAGATCCTGCGCATGCGGAATCGCGGCGCGCAGTGCCGAAAGCTTTGTCTCGAGTTCGACGCGGCGGCGCTCCTGCAGCTCTGCGGCGCGGCGCATCTGCTCGGCGTGCGAGCGCTCGCTGCGCAGCTCGGCCTCGACGCCCGCGCGACGCACGGCCGTCGGACCGTCGGCTAGACCGGCCTCGATTCGGCGCTCGATCGCTCGTGCCTGGCCCTGGACTGCGCCGGAGAGTTCGTCGCGCGCGATGCGCGCAGCACGCGAAGCCTGATGGGCCTCGTCACGAGAGGACTCGGCGAGCTTCTGCGCGCCTTCGAGCCGCTCGAGTTCACTCTGGGAACTCGCTTCGCCGGCGCGCAGACCTGCGAGCTGACCGGCCAGCGCCTCACGGCGGTTGCGCTCAGCAAGCACACGCTGCTCTCCCCCGCCCGGCGCCTGCCGCAACTCGCCGGTCCGGCCGAAGTAGACACGACCCTCGCGGGTGACCGCAACGCCATCGAAGCCCTGCGGCAGGCCGGAGAGCGATTCGACGACCCAGACGTCTGCGAGCAGTGCGTCGACGATCGAATCGGCACCGGCCTCGGCCTTCAGCCGGTCGGCGAGCCGTTCGGCGCCGGCGGGTGCGGAAGACGACTGCGGACGCTGGGCGCGACCGATCAGCATCGCCGATCCGCCGTCTTCGCCGAGGCCGTCGAGGAAGCTCTGACCGGCGTCGAGATCCTCGACGACGGCGGCACGCAGACGGCGACCGAGCACGGCGGTCAGGGCCAATTCGTAACCCGGCTCAACGCCGAGCTTCTCGGCCAGCGCGGCCGATCCGGCGTCGCCGGCCGATTCGCGCAGGAACTGCTCGACGGCGCCGAGCTCGCCTTCAAGTCGGGCACGCTCGCGGCGGGCGTCTGAAAGCTTGGTCTGGGCTTCCGCGGCGGCGCGGCGCGCGGCGACCGCTGCCTGCTCTGCCGCCTCGGCGCGCTCTTTGGCAGCGGCGGCGGCTGTCTCGAGTCCGATCAGCTCCTGCTTTGCGGCCTCGTGCTGGGTGCGCATGTCGGCAAGCTCCGCTTCGAGTTCGGCGCGGCCCTGCCGCTCGATCTCGGCGAGCTCGGCCTCGAGTTCGGTGATTCGTGAGGTGTCGACCTCGGGGGCGACGTCGAGCGTCAACTGGCCGAGCTCGGACTGGGCGCGCTCGACCTCGGCCTGAATGCGTGCGACGCGTTCGGCCGAGCGATCGCGGGCGCCTTCGATCCGCTCGCAGACCGAACGCACTGAGAACAGCGATTCGGTCGCCTTCTCGCGACGGGCCGATTCGGCGGCGATCTTCTGCTCGGCGATCTCGCGCTGTTTGGCGACCTCGGCGAGCTGAACCTCGATCTTCTCGCGCGCGGCGCGCGCCTCGGTCGCGAGGTTGGTTGCGTCTTCGAGCTCGCGGCCCGCGCGCAGCAACTGGTCGGCCGCCTCTTCGGCGCGTAGCTCGTTGGACTGCAGCTCCAAGCGAGCGTGGGTCTCGGCGGCCTCGGCCTGACGCTTCAGGGGCTTCAGACGCGAGCGAGCTTCGCGCTCGACGTCGAGCACGCGGTCGAGGTTGTCGCGCGTCTTGGCGAGCTTGAGCTGGGCGCGGCGGCGGCGCTTCCGGTGCTTGCCGAGACCGGCCGCCTCTTCGACGAGCAGGCGGCGATCCTTGGGTTTGCTGGCGACGATCTCGTCGACCTTGCCCTGGCTCAGTACGGAGTGCATCTCCTTGCCGAGGCCCGAATCCGAAAGCACCTCGATCACATCGACCAGACGACAGCGAGCGCCGTTGATGCGGTATTCGCCCTCACCGTCACGCGAGAGCTTGCGCGTGATCGAAAGTTCGGAGAAGCCGGTGTCGAGCTGCCCGTCACTGTTGTCGAAGATCAGCTCGACCTCGGCCGACGAGGCCGACGGCACGCCGTCGGCACCGCCGAAGAGGAGATCCTGCATCTGCTGGCCGCGCACCGCCGAGGCGCTCTGCTCTCCGAGTGCCCAGACGATGCCGTCAGAGACGTTCGACTTGCCGGAACCGTTCGGACCGACGATCACGGAGACGCCCGGACCGAAGTCCAGCCTCGTCTTGTGGGGGAACGACTTGAACCCCTTCATCTGTACGGCTTTGAGATACATGTCAGTCGTCAGTCGCCTCAAGCTGGGCCAGCGTCGCCTCGGCGGCAGACTGCTCAGCCTCCTTTTTGGAGCGCCCGGTGCCCGTACCGTAACGATCGCCTCGGATCTCAACTGCGCATACAAATCGCCGATTGTGGGGCGGCCCCTCGGAGTCGATCACGGCATATTCGGGCTTCTGACCGCGGCGGGCCAAAAACTCCTGCAAACGGGACTTGAAATCCGCTGGATGCGCCTCGGCATTGGCGATCTCATCGGCGAAGGCATCCGCGACCGCGACCTCGGTCTGCTCGAATCCGTACTGCTCGAACACGGCGCCGATCGCCGCCTCGCAGACCTCCGCAAGCACGCTCTGCGCTCCGATCACGTCTTCGATCGGCAGCTCTGCCGAGGTCGGAGCGTTGGCCGCGAGGCG
The DNA here is from genome assembly GCA_047605325.1 of Solirubrobacterales bacterium. Classification (GTDB taxonomy): domain Bacteria; phylum Actinomycetota; class Thermoleophilia; order Solirubrobacterales; family JACPNS01; genus JACPNS01. Next base: position 5,114 of record JASGFX010000025.1, read on the forward strand.
CTCAGGCACCCCCAGCTCGCGCGCCACACGCGCGCACGCGGCGCGGCTCGCGGCCTGCGCGCGAATCTTGGTCAGATCTCCGGCCGTCGATTCGGCGTTCTCTTTGAGCAACACGTCGGCGACGACCACCCCAAGCACCGCGTCGCCGAGAAAGGCCAGTCGCTCATAAGCATCGTTGCGATCGTCGGCCCACGAGCTGTGGGTGAAAACGCGGCTCTTCAGATCCGGCGCGAGTCCGCCCACCAGCTCAAGCAGCCGGCTCGCGCCCGCGCTCACGCCGTCGCCAGCTTCTCGCTGAGGTAGTCGACGACCGATCCCACGGTCTTGAGCTCGAGCGCGACCTCGTCAGGGATCGTGACGTCGTAGCTGTCCTCGAGCTCCATGGCGAGCTCGACGAGGTGGAGCGAGTCGGCGTCGAGATCGTTCTTGAAGTCGGCCTCGGGCGTGATCTTCGAGGCGTCGATCTCCAACTCGTCGACCAGAGTCTTCTTCAGGGCTTCGTAGATCTCGTCACGCGTCATCGGAAGGTCCAACCGTAACAGCGGCTTCGGAGGCCTGGTGGGCGTTCAGTTCGGCGATCGCGGTGGCGATCTCGCCGGTCACGTCGCCCTCCGCGGAGCGCGCGGCCAGGCGAATGGCGGCGGCGATCCCTTCGGGGTTCGAGGAGCCGTGGGCCACGACCGAAACCCCGCGCAGACCGAGCAGCAGCGCACCGCCAGTGGTGTTCGGATCGACCTCGTGGCGGATCTTCAAGAGGCTGCGTCTGGCCAACAATCCGCCGAGTTTGGAGACGGGATTCGACTTGATCGCATCGACCATCGCCAGCATCGTCGCCTTCGCCGCTCCCTCGATCGACTTCAGCGCGACGTTGCCGGTGAATCCGTCGGTCACGATCACGTCGGCGGAGCCGTTGGTGATGTCGCGGCCCTCGATGTTGCCGAGGTAGTTGAAGTGCAGTGAGTTCTCGGGGTCGGAGAGCAGCTTGCCGGCCTCGACCACGCGGTCGTTCCCCTTGCCGTCCTCCTCGCCGATCGAGAGCAGCCCGACGCGCGGCTCGGTGATGCCGAGCACCCGGATGCAGAACTGCGCGCCGAGGTGCGCGAACTGAACGAGCATCTCGGCCGGGACGTCGACGTTCGCGCCGGCGTCGAGCAGCAAAGAGCGGCCGCCGCGCCCGTCGGGCAGGATCACGGCGATCGCCGGGCGCTTGACGCCCTTGATCCGCTTCATGTTGAACAGCGACGCGGCCAGCGCCGCTCCGGTCGGACCGGCCGAGACGAGCGCGTCGGCTTCGCCGGAGGCGACGAGCCTCGCTCCGACGACGATCGATGAATCCTTGCGGCTGCGCACCGCCGTAGCGGGGTCGTCATGGTTGGTCACCACTTCAGTGGCGCCGACCACGCTGATGCCGCCCGGGAGGTCCCCGCACGCGGCGATCTCATCGGTCGGGCCGACGAGGATCGTTTCAATGCCTTCGCTTGCGACTATGCGTGCCCCGTCGACGACGGTCTGGATGCCGTGGTCGGCGCCCTGTACATCGAGCGCGATCTTCATCGCGGGTGGCTACGCGTCGGTGTCCACGGCCTCACGGTCGTGGTAGAAGCCACACTGACCGCAGACGCGGTGGGGAAGCTTCGGCGCACTGCAGCGCGGGCACTCGTTCACGGTCTTCTTCGTGATCTTGTGCTGCGAGCGGCGCTTGTTGGTGCGCGAGTGGCTCTGCTTTTGCTTCGGGACTGCCATAAGAGGCCGGAAGAATACCAGCACCCACGTTCCCCCGCGATATCCGTATACTGACGCGATGTCCAATAAGCCATCTGGGGAGTGTGAGTGCATTGAGGACGATCCGTCGTGAATTTCTGAAGAAGGCGGCGATCGGAGGAGCGGTGGCAGCGTCGGCGCCGATCCTCAACCTGCCCGGCCTGCGCGTCGAGAGCGCGTCGGCCGCGACTTGGAAGAAGCGCCTGACCGGCGCCGACATGTATACGGCGAGCCGCTGGGGCGTCGCCGGGACCGACCTCGGAATCCCGTACGTGCTGGAGAACGGCTCGATCGGCTACCTCTTCGGCGACACCTTCAGCGGACCCTGGCCCGGCAGCGCGAACTGGCGCTCGCCGGTGATGCTGCGCTCGGCGGTCCACCCCGGAGCCGCCGACGGCATCGTCTTTGACAGCGCCGCGAAGGTGAATGGCAACGGCCTCGCGCCCGAACTGATGAAGAACGGCCACAACGGCATCGGCATCGACGGCGTGCGCGAGGTGAGCGTCATTCCCAACGATGGAATCTCCTTCCCGGAGACCGGCCGGCAGTTGATCTCGTACATGAGCATCGACAACTGGACGCAGACAGCTTCTGCGAGCTGGAAGACCAATTACGCCGGGCTTGCCTACTCGGACAATGGCAACGACTTCTACCGCATCTCACAGAAGTGGTGGAACAACTCGGCCAACACCGATCCGTACCAGATGTGGACCATGCAACGGATGGGCGACTATGTGTATGTGTTCTCGGTCCGTTCCGGACGTCAGGACGGGCCGATGATGTTGCGGCGCGTGCGCTGGGACAAAATGTTCGACATGGGCGCCTACGAGGGCTGGGGCTGGAACGGCAGCAACTGGGGCTGGGGACGGCCATGCACGCCGATCCTCAACGGTCGATTCGGGGAGCCGTCGGTGCGTCGCCTGTCGAACGGAACCTGGGTGCTCTCGTATCTCAACTGCGCGATCGGTTGCATCGTCACGCGCACCGCACCGGCGCCGGATGCGGTTTGGAGCAACGAGAAGATCCAGGTCACGCCACTTCAGGAGCAGGGTATGTACGGCGGCTTCATCCACCCGTGGTCGAATGTCGGCACGAACAACCTTCACATCATGGTCTCGCGCTGGTCGCGCGATCTGCAGGGCAACACCAACGCCTACCACGTGAGCCAGTACGTCGGAACGCTCTAGAGCTCGAGCTCACGCAGCTTGGCCCAGCGCGGGTCGGGCTGGAGCCCCTGCTCCTCGGAGTCCGAATCGCTCGCCTTCGCGAGTTGCTCTGCCGAATTCGTGCAGTCGGTGCACACGCCGCTCTCGTCGACCGGGCTCGAAATCGAGGTCGGCAGGCTGAGACCGATCGCATCACGCACGAGCGCCGAGAGATCGAGCTCCTGACCGTCGACGTATTCCGACGCGAGGTCGTCCTCGAGCGTCGGCTCATGCACCTCAGAGTGGTCGATCTTCAGTGGGAGCGAATAGTCGCCGTAGCAGCGCATGCACGGCCCCTCGAGAGCATCCTTCAGGCGCACGCGGATGACGTTGCCGCTCGAGGTCCGGGTGATGTCGACGACGACCGGCACAGGATCGGTGGCGAGCGCGTAACGCTGCTCGCCGAAGACGAAGTCGCCGACGGGCACGTCGACGTTCATGCGGATCCCTCCGCCGGGTTTGAGGCCCAGCTGACCGAGATCGAGGATGTCGGTCAATCGCGTCATCGGTTTCGAATGTAGCGCCGTGGGCGGGCGCAAGCGGTCGGTCGGTTCAGGTGCGATCCGTCCAGCGTGGCTCGTGGCGTCCGAGCGGGCCTGACGGGAACGCGAAGCTCGGATCGACGCCGATGATCGCGTTCGGAACCGGCACGCGACTCGCTGGTCCCCAATGGGTGCTGGTGAGTTCCGTGTCGTGCCCGCCCAGCGTCTCGGGCATCCCCTCGGGATCCGCCGGGTCGCCGAGTTCGAACAGCCGATTCGCCGTCCCGATCAGTGAGGCCGAGATCTCGGCCACCAGGCCGCCGCGCTCGCGACGGGCCAAGGCCTGCCCCACCGACCCGGCCAGGAAGTAGCCCGTCGCGTGATCGAGCGCCTGTGCCGGCAGTGGATCCGGCCCCTCCTCGGTGGCCGCGATCCCGCAGCTCATCTGAACGAGCGAATCGAAACCGCGCCGGCGGCGCCACGGCCCATCCCAGCCGTAAGCGTCGAGCCGCGCCGTGATCAGTGACGGGTTGATCGCGGAGAGCTCCTCCTGTCCGAGCCCCAGACGCTCAAGCGCGCCGGGGCGCAGGCCGCTCACGAGCACGTCGGCCCCCTCGATCAACTCGGCGAACGTTCCACGACCGGCCGGAGCGGCAAGGTCGAGGAACGCGCAGCGCTTGCCGGTGGTCGTCTCGGGCAGAAGTGCCTCGACCTCCACGAACCCGGGCGGGTCGAGCCGCAGCACGTCGGCTCCGTAGGCGGCGAGATAGCGAGTGCACACGGGGCCGGCGATCACCCGCGTGAGGTCGAGGACACGAATGCCGGCGTACGGCCGATCGGCGGCGCCGGATCCTGCGTAGCCGACCTCGTGCTCGTGCAGCCGCACGACCGGCTCGCCTGCACTCGCGGCCCCCTGCTCGCTCTGGAGCCACTCATCGCGCGAGTACATCACCGCGGCGCATCCGCCGGCCTCAACGATCTCGGCCTCCAGCGCGGCGGGGTCGCGCCCTGCCAGCGCGGACGCCACCGATTCGCGGTCGTTCGCGCATGCGAGCACGCGCAGCACCGCATCGCGATGGTGCGCGTAGTTCGTGTGCAGGCGGATCCAACGCTCGCCGGCCGCGTAGTCGCCGGCGATCGGATCCCACGGGCCTGGCAGCTCCCAGCCGTCGGGCGCGAACAGGCGCTCGGAGACGAACGCCGCAGACGCCTGCCGGGCGTCGAGGTGAAGGTCCAGGAGGGCTTCGCCGTTGCGCGCGGCCAGAAACTCGGCCGCACCCGCGGCCGCAGCACTCACAGCGAGCGTGGCCAGACCATCGACGTCGAAGCGCGAGGGCAGGTAGACGCCCTGGTTCCAGACTTCGACGCGATCGCTCACGCGATCAACCTATCCGTCTGGCCCTAGCGGCTGACCTTTGCCTTGCCGGTCTTGCCCTGCTTCGCGGTGTACGCCTGAACCGTCACGGTCAGCGTGACGGACTGCCTCTTCTTCAGCGCGGCGCGGATCTTCTTCGCCAGTGGCTTCGAGACCGCGAGCTTCGCGCTCTGGGCCGCATCCTGGCCGGCGAGCGCGGCCGACTTCGTGGCGCTGCTCTTCTTGCCGATCTTGACCTTGCCCGAGACCTTGCAGCCGGCCGGGCAGGTCACCGGAAGTGTGAAGGCGTTGCTCTTGGAGAGCTTGATCTTCTTCGCGAGCTTGAAGGTCGGATCCCCGAGCACGGGCGGTCGCGGAGTCGACGCTTGAATGCGGGTGATCACCACGCTCGCGGATCCCGAGCCTTCGGCGTTGGTGCAGGTGACGGATAGCGTGTTGGCCCCGGGGCTCAGCGCGGCGCTCGTTCCTGAGGTGCGGTCGCACTCGGCGGCCGGGTCGGTGGTCTCGAAGATCAGTGCGATCGAGGACGCCTCGGTCGTGGTGGCCGCGGTCGAGATCGTCACCACCGGCGCCTCGCCGAACCGTTTGAGCCGGTCGTTGCCGCTGTCGGAGACCCAGAGGTTTCCCCAGCGGTCGTACTTCGCGCCGCCGGGCGAGATCAACTGGTCGTCCGCGAAGCCGTACGCACCGAACTTCCCGGCGTACGAGAGATCCGATGCGTTGAACTGCTCGATGCGGTTGTTCCCCGTGTCGGCCACAGTGATCGTGGCACCGTCCGGCGAGAGGGTCAGCTCTGACGGGTTCGAGAGCCTGCCGTCCTCCGAGCCCGATGTGCCTGTCTGGCTCGAGACCGCAGAGAAGATGTAGGACGTGCCATCGCCGGAGGTGAACTTCTTCACGCGGTTGTAGTTGCGGTCGAGCACGAAGACCGTGAGCCCGTCTGGCGAGACTGCGATCGATGCCGGCCCGGAGAGCGTCGTGTCGTTCGCGCCGCTGCCGCTGGAGCCGAACGATGCGAGCTGGCTACCGTCGGGAGCGAGCTTGCGCATGCGCTGCGCGCTCCAGTCCCAGACGAATACCTCACCTGCAGCGTCGACGGCGACCGGACCCGCAGTGATCGAGGTCGCCGGCGATTCCGGCGGCCAGGTGAACAGGCCCAGATAGTCGCCGCTCGACGAGAAGCGCTGGAGACCCTCCAAGCCGCTGGCGACGAGAAGCTCGCCGTCGGGCCGAACAGCGACCCCCGTGGGATTCGAGACGAACTGGCCGGGATCGGTGCCGTACTCACCGAATGCGCCGAGCAACTGCCCACGCGGCGAGAAATGCTGGACCCGATACTTCATCGTGTCGACGACCCAGACGCTGCCGTCGGGCGCGGTCGCCATCGTCGCCGCGTTGCGGAAGAAGCCGTCGGCGTTCGGATCGCGCCCCCAGAGCGTCGTGGTGACCGGGGCGCTTCCCGTGGTCGCCGACTGCACGCCGGTGTAGCCGTGGATCCGATTGTTGCCGTTCTCGGCCACCCAGCCGTCGTCGCCGCTGATCGCGATGCTGCTCGGGTAGTTGAGATCGTCGGCACCGGCGCCGGGAACCGAGCCGTACGGAACGGTCGTGCCCCAGCGGGCGACGAGGTCGTAGTAGGGCAGCCCCGAGTGGGGTTCGCCGAGCGAGTCGCCGGTGAAGACCTGCACGACGTTGTCGAGGTAGGTCTGGGTCACATAGATCCGATTGGGGGTGATCGAGCGATCGATCGTCACGCCGGTCGGCGCGAGCATCTGCGACGGGCTGCCCGAGAGGTTGTTGCCGAGGTACTTCTCGTAGGCGTGCGTGCGCCCACCGCAGTTGCCGGACCATTTATAGGTGGATACCCGGCTGTTGGCGGCATCGGCGACAAAAACACGGCCGGTCGAATCGACGTCGATCCCACGCGGCGACCACAGCTTGCCCTCCTGACCGTATGACGTCGCGCCGCCACCGAAGGTCTCGAGCAGATCGCCGAAGTGCTCGGTTGTGCCCGCCGTCAGCGGGTTGTCCTGGATCGCGAAGCGTTGTACCTGCCGCCCCTGGGGCTCCGATGCGTAGAGCTCACCACAGGATGGGTCGGTCGCCAGATATGCGCCCTGGATGCTGGTGCCGAACTTCGCGACGAACGTGCCGGATGCGGTGAACATCTTGATCCCGTCGAGCAGGGTGCTGACGATCACGTAGGTCTGACCGCTGCTCGAGTAGAGCGTCGCCGAGATCGGGATTCGAGTGCCCGCGTCGGTGCCGATCGGGCCGCCGAAGGCGTAGAGGAACTGACCACCCGAAGACAGTCGCACGACGCGGCTGTTGCCGCTGTCGAGCACGAAGAAAGTGCCGTCCGGAGCGCGAAGCAGCGAATTCGGGCCGTCGAGCTGGAAGTTACCGTCGTCCGGTCCGCCGCCGACGGGATTCACCACCCCGATCTGACCGAACGCACCGGCCGAAGGCGCGGCCAGTGCGAGCAGTGTTGACGCGAGCAGGAGTGAACGAACCAGAACCGAGCGGAGCATGCCCCGCAGTCTAAAGAACTCCTCGACGGCGCGGGGCGCGCCGCGCCTAGCGGATCTCGGCCGACTCGTGGTCGCGGCCGGCCAGGCGGTCGCGACCACGCTGGACGGCGGCAAGGAACTTCTCGAGGTTCACTTCGAGCGTGTTGAGGATGTCGTCGGCGTAGTCCTCTGCGCCGAGGCGGATTTCTCTCTCACGCGCGCGCGCTTCTTCGACGATGTCCTCGGCGTGGTTCTCGGCCTGCTTGACGACTTCCTGCTCAGAGACAAGGCGCAGCTGCTCGTCGTTGGCCTCCTTGACGATGCGCTCGGCCTCGCGTTTGGCCTCGGCGAGCATCTCTTGACGCTCCTTCACGATCCAGCGCGCCTGCTTGATCTCTTCCGGGATCGTCGCGCGCATCTGGTCGAGCAGGTCGTAGATCTCTTCGCGGTCCACGCGCACGTTTTCCGTGAGCGGGATCTGCTTCGCGTTGTGGATCAGATCGTCAAGCTTGTCAATGAGTACGAGGACGTCCATGGAGGGCCTTTCGTCAGTGGGCCGCCTGAGCCTTCAAAGCTTCGGCCAAGCGTACGGAAACTTGCGGCGGAACGAGTTCGCTGACATCGCCGCCGAAACGAGCCATCTCCTTGATTCCGGAGGAGCTGATGAATGAGTGGCGCGGCGAGGACATCATGTACACGCTCTCGATGTCGGGCGCCATCGTGCTGTTGAGCTGATTCATCTCGAACTCGTATTCGAAGTCCGAGATCGCGCGCAGTCCCTTGAGGATCGCGGTCGCACCGACCTCGCGGGCGAAGTCGACGATCAGTACGTCGAACTTGCGCACCTCGACGTTGGGCAGGTCGGCAAGCGATTCCTCGATCAGCGCGACACGCTCGTCGGCCGTGAAGAGCGGCGGCGACTTGCGCACGGACGCGTTGACGACCGCGACGACGACCTTGTCGAAGACGCGGGCGCCGCGACGAATGATGTCGAGGTGTCCGTTCGTCACCGGGTCGTAGGACCCGGGGCAAACCGCGATGCGGCCTGCGTATCCGTTTGCGCTGGCTTCACTCATAGGGCGTCGAAGATGCGTATGAGCGTATCGCCATAGTTGCGCTCAAAGGCTTGGGTCAGCGCGCGGCCGGCCAGTTCGAGCGGCGCCCGCCGGTCTGATTCGACGACGACTCGCGCCCTTGGGGCGAGCAGCGCAGGCAGCGCGGAGGCCAGCTTCGGCGCGATCGTCTCGGCGTCGGCGTACGGAGGATCGATCAGGACGAGATCGAACGAGGCGCCCGGCAGCGAACCGAGAAGCTTGAGCGCGTCGCCGCGGATCAGCTTTGCCCGGTCCGACTGATCGGCCAGCACCTCGTCGATGTTGCGTTGGGCGACCGCAAACATCCTGCGATCACGCTCGATGAGCGTGGCCCCGGCCGCACCGCGCGAAAGCGCTTCGAGCGCGAGCGCGCCGGTGCCGGCGAAGAGATCGAGAACACGCGCATCCTCCACTTCGCCGAGAATCGAGAAGAGCGCTTCGCGGACCTTGTCCGAGGTCGGGCGGGCGGCCCTCCCATCGGGTCCGGCGAGGCGCCGTCCCCTGAACTCTCCCGCGACGATCCTCATCAGGCGGGGATCGGATCGATCTCTTCGCCGTAGACCGTGACGACCGCATCTCTGAGCAGCGTGAGTTCGTCGGACTCGAGTCCGGGGTCGCCCGCGAGCAGCCGGTCGGATGCGATGTTCGCGCGTTCGAGCAGCAACTGATCCTCGGGCAGAACCGCCACCCGGAAACGCGGCAGCCCGCTCTGACGCGTGCCGAGCTCCTCGCCCGATCCGCGCAGCTCGAGATCGACCTGCGCCAGCTTGAATCCGTCGCGCTCGGCCGCGACCGCCCGCAGCCGGCGCGAAGCCGGGTTGCCGAACAGCAGGCAGATCGACTCGTGCTCGCCGCGGCCGACACGGCCGCGCAGCTGATGGAGCTGGGAGATGCCGTAGCGGTCGGCGTCTTCGATGATCATCACGGTCGCATTGGGCACATTGATGCCGACCTCGACGACGCTGGTGGCCACGAGCACATCCGCGGCGCCAGCCGCGAAGCGCCGCATCGCGTCGGACTTCTCGGCCGAGGGCATCTGCCCGTGAACGAGCGCGACGCGAAAGTCCCTGAACTCGCCGGTCGCAAGCTTCTCTGCTTCGACCGTGGCCGCGCGCGCCTGGAGCACGTCCGATTCCGAGACGAGCGGGCAGACCACATATGCCTGCCTGCCGGCGCGGAGCTGCTCGCGCACCTGTTCGTATGCCTCGGCACGCTGCTCGTCGCCGACGATCCGCGTGGCGATGGCCTTGCGCCCGGTCGGAAGCTCTTTGATCTGGGTCACGTCGAGGTCGCCATAGGCGGCGAGCGCGAGCGTGCGCGGGATCGGAGTCGCCGTCATGTGCAGCACATGCGGGAGCATCTCACCCGGCGCCTTCGCATCCAGCGCCGCGCGTTGGCGCACCCCGAAACGGTGCTGTTCGTCGACGACGGCCAGTGCCAGACGACGAAACTCGACGGGGCGCTCGATCAGCGCGTGGGTGCCGACGATCAGCGGGAGCTCGCCGCTGGCGAGGCGCGCGAGAATCTCTTTCCGTCGAGCGGCCGGAGTCGAACCCGTCAGCAGTGCGAGCGGAACCTCGGGGAGCATCGCGTCGAGCGTGGCGAAGTGCTGCTCGGCGAGCGTCTCCGTGGGCGCCATCAGTGCCGCCTGGCTGTTGTTCTCGGCGGCCTGCAGCATCGCCGCCAGCGCGACGACGGTCTTGCCCGATCCAACCTCGCCCATCAGCAGACGCTGCATCGGGACCGGTTTCGCGAGGTCCCTCGAGATCGCGGTGATCGCGCGCTTCTGGTCGGAGGTGAACTCAAACGGAAGGCGCTCCCGCCAGTGCGTGGTCAGCGTCGCCCGCAATGGCAGTTCCGGCGCCGTCCTGCCGGCGACGCGTCGGCGACGGCGCATCCCGAGTGCGAGTTGCTGCATGAGCAGCTCTTCAAATGCAAGCCGCTCGCGGGCTGCCGCGCCGGTGCGCTGGTCGCGCGGAAAATGCATCGATGTGAGCGCGTCGGCGCGCGATACGAGGCGTTCGGCTGCGCGCAGCCTCCCCGGCAGCGTCTCGATCTCGTCGAACTCTGCGCCGCGCGCGTCTTCGACCAGTTCGCGGATCCGCTGAGATTTCAGACCCTCCGTCGCCGGGTAGATCGAGACCGGCCCGGACTCGCCGACGCCTCCCCCCTCGCTCGCCGGAATCACCGTGTGCTCGCGCACCTGCAGAGCGCCACTCTTGAACCTGCCGTAGAGCCGGAGGTGAGTGCCGGGCTCGAGCTGCTTGGCCAGCCACTGCTGGTTGAACCAAACGACCTTGATCGAACCCGAATCGTCCATCACGACGGCCTCGACGATGCGCAGGTTGCGGCGACGCGTCGGACGCAACGAGATCGATCGCAGCTCGACCTCGATCGTCGCCTCCTCCCCGCTCTTCAACTCTCGCACCTTGCGGCCGGCGCGAAACTCGTGCGACACCGGGACGTGCTCGATCAGGTCGCCAAGCGTGAGCAGCCCGATGCGCTCGGCGGCCTCGGCCTGCTTGGGCGGCAAGTCGAGCGGCACGCGCAACCTGGACGGGCGTGGCCAGCGGATCGGCGCGCCCGCGAAATCTTCGCGTGACGCCCTCTCGCCGCCGATCACTCGGCCGAGATCAACCACCACCAGTTCGGCTGCCCTCCATCGAGCAACTCTAACTCCGCCTGCGGTGGCGCAAGCCCGCGCACTTCATCGCCCGAGAGCGGTGGCTGCAGGCCGGCGATGCAGGTCATCAGCTCCGCCCCGTCGGAGAGCTGATCGAAGACTGTCTTGAGCGTGTCGCCGGGCGCGCCCCACGCAACCAGCGCCTCGTCGATGAAGCCGACGGCATCGCCCTTGCCGAAGCGTCCGTCGGCGTCGTCGCGTGCGGCTGGCGCAACGCCGCCCGTTCGAACCACGGCCACGGCGCCTGACATCGAGGAAGCATTCAGTTCAGCGGTGCTGGCCGGGTTCAGCGCCACGACCGCCGCAAGGCCCGATTGCTGGCTGGTGGTCGCAACGAGCGCGGCGGGCTTCTCGGAAAGTTCGATCGCGCGCTCGGCCGCCAGGATCACGTTGCTCGAATTCGGAAGCAGCACGACCTCTGGCTCGGGCGCCGCATTGATCGCCGCCAGCAGTTCTTCGGTCGACGGGTTCAAGGTCTCACCGCCATCGACCACGGTCGCGCCCAGATCGCTGAACAGGGCACCGATCCCGTCCGCGCTGACCACCGCGACGACGCCGCAGGTGCCGCGCGGCGACTCAGCCGCGCTGACCACCGCGCTGGCGCCGCCGAGGCGCTCGGCGCGGGCAGCGAGCATCTCGTGCATGTCCTCGAGTTCGATGTCGACGACATCGCCGAATTCGCGGAACAGCGCCATCGCATCGTCAGGGTCGTTCGTGTGCACGTGGATGCGCAGCGTCGTCTCGTCACCGACGACAAGCACCGAGTCGCCGAGCCGGTCGAGACCAGGGCGGAAGTGGTCGGCCGAGAGTTCGGTGCCGGTCACCGCGAAGTTCGTGCACCAGCGGAACTCGCTCGATTCGTGTTGATGGACGCCGCCGTGCGCGGGCGCCTCGTAGTGCGCGACCCGTTTGGGCGCTTCGGCGTCACCGGAGAGCGCAGCCAGGATGCCCGACATGATCACGACCATGCCGTAACCGCCGGAGTCGACGACGCCTGACTCCTTGAGCAGCGGGAGAAGCTCAGGGCTGCGGGCGACCGACTGTTCGCCGACGGTGACGGCGCCGTCGATCAACCCGCCGAGCGTGCTGTCCTGGACCGTCTCGTCGACATCGAGCGGGAAGGTCGCTCCGTCCATGTGCGCGACCATCTGCGAGACGCGGCTGGCGATCTCACGGATCACCGTGAGCATCGTGCCCTCCTGTGGCTCGCGCACCGATTCGTATGCGGCGTCGGACGCGCGGCCCAGCGCGGCGGCCAGCAGCGCCGGGTCGATCCTCTGACCCGGGCGCGATGCGAGCTCTTCGGCGAGGCCACGGACGATCTGCGAGAGGATCACGCCACTGTTGCCGCGAGCCCCGAGCAGCGCCGCACGCGCCACGTGCTGGACGATCTCGTTACGGCCGATCTGATCGATCGCGCGGCCGTCTGCCGTCATGTCGTCGAGCGAATCGAGCACAGCACGCAGTGTGCGCGCCATGTTGTCGCCCGTGTCGCCATCGGCGACAGGGAAGACATTGAGGTCGTTGATCTCCTCGCGACGGGCCTCGAGGGCCTCGCACGCCGATTCAACGATCCGGCGAAATCTCACAAGCGAAGGGTCCGGCACGCGGACGAGGTTACACAGGCAACTGACCGGCTCGTTCCGAACGCCGTGGCAATAACTTGGGCGAATGACTGTTCCACTGACTGACGCACAGAAAGCCGTCATCGACGGCAAGAACTTCGCCCACGTGGCGACTCACTTCCCGAACGGCACCGTCCAGGTCAATCCCGTGTGGATCGATCGCGACGGCGACACCGTTCAGATCAACAGCGCCGAGGGCCGCGCGAAGGTCGAGAACCTGCGCAACGATCCACGTATCACGATCGAGGTGAGCGATCACGCCAACCCCTACAACTACGTCGAGATCCGTGGCCGCGCCGTCGAGTTCACCAACGACGGAGCTGACGACCACATCGACGCTCTGGCCAAGAAGTACATGGGCGTCGACACCTACCCCCTGCGCCAGGACGGCGAAGTGCGCGTGACGATAAAGATCGAAGCCGACAAGGCCCTCGGCGGCGACCGCTGACCCACCCCACCAAACCTCGCAAGCTTCGAGCTTGCAAGCGTGACTTAGGAGAAGATCCGTTCGAGCGCCGGGCGTAGCTCGGGGTCGCCGAACTCGAATCCGCTGTCTTCGAGCTTCGACGAATCGACGCGCTGGCTGGCGAGCAGCATCTCGTCGGCCATCTCGCGCGCCACGAGCTTGAGCGCGAACTTCGGTGCCGGCAGAATCGCCGGGCGGTTCAGGGCGCCGGCGAGCTGCTTCGTGAATTCGGCGTTGGTCACCGGGTTCGGCGCGACCACGTTGTAGGGGCCGGTCATCTCCGGCGTGTCGACCGCGTGAACAAAAGCCTTGACAACATCGTCGAGGGTGACCCAGCTCCACCACTGGTCGCCGCCGCCGAGCCGACCGCCGAGACCCGCCTTGAAGGCCGGCTTCATCGGCGTCATCATCCCGCCGCTCTCGGCCGTGACGAGCCCAAGTCGCAGGTTCACGACGCGAATCCCGGCGTCACGCGCGGCCTCCGCGGAATCCTCCCAGGTGCTGACGACCTCAGCGAGGAAGCCATCCCCCGTTCCGGCGCTCTCGCTCAGCAGCTCGTCGTCGCGACTGCCGTAGATCCCGATCGCGCTCGAGCTGATCAGTGCCTTTGGCGGGTCTTCGAGCCCGGCAAGCGTCTCGGCGAGCAGGCCGGTCCCCTCGCGCCGGCTGTCGATGATCGCGCGCTTCTTCTTGGCAGTCCAGAGGCCGGCGATCGGCTCACCGGCGAGATGCACGACCGCGTCGAAACCTTCGACCTCGTCGCTCTGCAGCTCCCCGGAAGCAGGATCCCAGTGGACCTTGCCCGGGCCGCTCGGCGCTCGCGTCAGCGCCACGACCTCGTCGCCGCGCTGCTCGAGCCGCGTACTCAGCGCGGTACCGATGAAACCGCCGGCGCCACTGATCAGGATGCGTTTGCCCATGGGCGCGATCCTATGCACGCCGGGCGATCAGCGAAGCAGTCTCAGAGGACCTTCGAGAGAAACGCCTTGGTGCGTTCATGCTGCGGATCCGCGATAACGGTCGCCGGATCGCCGCTCTCGACCACGACGCCGCCGTCCATGAACACGAGTTGATCGCCGACCTCGCGGGCAAAGCCGATCTCATGAGTTACGCAGACCATCGTCATGCCCTCGCGCGCCAGCTCACGCATCACGTCCAGGACATCGCCGACGAGCTCGGGGTCGAGCGCAGAGGTGGGCTCGTCGAACAGCATCAGTTTCGGCTTCATCGCCAGCGCACGGGCGATCGCCACGCGCTGTTGCTGTCCGCCGGAAAGTTGATTGGGGTAGGCGTCCTCGCGGTCGGCAAGCCCGACGCGATCGAGCAGTTCGCGCGCCTCGGCCTCGGCCTGACCGCGCTTGACCTTGAGGACACGGGTCGGCGCCTCGGTGATGTTCTGCAGCGCGGTCATGTGCGGGAAAAGGTTGAAACGCTGGAAGACCATGCCGATGTGCGTGCGATCGGCAGCGATCTCGGACTCCTTCTGCTCGTAGATCTTGCCCTTGGCCTCGCGGTAGCCGACGAGCGATCCGTCGACACGCAGTTCGCCACCGTCGATTCGCTCGAGGTGGTTGATGCAGCGCAGGAAGGTCGACTTGCCCGAGCCCGACGGCCCGAGCAGCACCATCACCTCGCCGCGACCGACCGTGAGGTCGATCCCCTTGAGGACCTCCTGACGGCCGAAACGCTTGTGCACTCCGACGGCTTCGACCATCGGGACCGCTCCGTTCATGCGCTCTCGTCCCTTCGCAACGGGAACGGGGGCATCGATCCGCCCTCTTCGCGCGGCGCGCGCTTGGGCAGGAAATTGTTGAAGAAATGCTCGACCTTCGAGCCAGGCTGGTCCCGCCGCGTACCACGGTTGTAGTGCCGCTCGATGTAGAACTGCGCGATCGTCAGGATCGAGGTGAAGAACAGATACCAGAGCGACGCCACGATCAAGAGCTCGATCGTGCGGTAGTTGCGCGCGTAGATCAGCTGAGCCTGGTAGAGCAGCTCGGGGAAGGCGACGACCGACGCGAGCGAGGTCGTCTTCAGCATCGAGATCGTCTCGTTGCCAGTCGGCGGGATGATCACGCGCATCGCCTGCGGCAGCACGATCCGACGCATCGTCTGCATGCGGCTCATGCCGAGTGCGCAGGCGGCCTCGTCCTGACCTTCATCGACCGAATTGATGCCCGCGCGGACGATTTCCGCCATGTAGGCGGCCTCGTTGAAGCCGAGTCCGAAGATCGCGGCCATGAAGCCGGTCACGATCGAGTTCGCGTCGCCCCCGATGAGCTCTGGCCCGCCGAACGGGATCCCGATCGAGAGATGCGGATAGATCGCACCGAGGAAGCCCCAGAAGATGATCTGCACGAGCACCGGAGTGCCGCGGAAGATCCAGATGTAGAACCAACTGACGGCCGAGGCGATCGGATTCTTCGAGAGCCACATGATCGCCAGGACGATGCCGAGCAGAACACCCATCGTCATCGCGATCACGGTGAGGATCAGTGTCCACTTCATGCCGCGCAGGATCTGCGGCGAGAAGAGGTACTCGCCGATCACATCCCAATGAATATGCGCCTCGGTCGAGAGCGACCAGATCGCATTGGCGACGAAGATCAGCAGCAGGATGCCGGTGACCCATCGCCAGGGATGGCGGAGCGGCACGGCCTCGATGGCGCGCGGTTGGTTCTGCGCGCCGTCGGGGTCCGTGCCGGTCGATGCCATCCGAGTGCTCAGATCCTGTTTACTCGACGCCGTCGTTGATCTTCGAGTCGGTGATGGCGCCCGAGGTGAGGCCCCACTTCTCGAGGATCGCAGCGTAGGTGCCGTTGTCGATCAGCGTCTGGACGGCCGCCTGGACGGCCTCGGTCATGCCCGAGTCCTTGCTCACGGCGATGCCGTACGGAGCCGAGTCGTAGTCCTTGCCGGTCGACTTCAGGGTGCCGTCGGACTGCTTGACCGCGTAGAGCGCGACGGGCGAGTCGGCGAGGGCGACCTGTGCCTTGCCCGAGGTGAGCGCGAGGTCGACATCGGTCTGCTGGGTGAAAACCTGCAGGTCGATCGGGTCAGAGCACTTCTTGCTCTGCGCCTCGACGTCGTCCTGCTGGACCGTGCCCTTCTGGACCGCGACCTTCTTGCCGCACAGATCAGCGAGGCCCTGGACCTCGGTCGGGTTGTCGGAGGTCGTGTAGAAGCCGGTGCCCGCGGTCAGGTAGGTGACCATGTCGACCGTCTTCTCGCGCTCCTTGGTGTCGGTGAACGACGAGAGTGCGATGTCGTATTTGCCGGCTGCAAGACCCGGGATGATCGAGTCGAACGTGGCGTTCTTCAGCGTCACCTCGAGACCGAGGGTCGTGCCGATCGCCTTGGCGAGATCGGCGTCGGTGCCGATGATCGTCTTGCCATCCTCGTCGAAGAACTCGTTCGGCGCGTAGGAGGCGTCGGTGGCGACGGTGATCTTGCCGGCGTCCTTGATCGCCTGGGGCAGCTTGTCGGCGGCCTCCTGGTTGAACTCACCGGTGATCGAGGCGGTGCTGGACGAACCCGAGTCCGAGGACTTGTCGTCGCTGCTGCTGCCGCATCCCGCGAGCACCGCCGTGAGGGCGACGAGCGCAAGGACGCTGAGCACCTTGAGAAGCCGCGCAGAAGTGGCGGACTTTCCGTAAGTCATTGTGTGGGTGACCTTTCGTTGCAGCCGGATTCCGATTCCGGCGGAATGATTCACCGGAAATCTATCCAGAAGAAAGGTCAGAAGGTGCGCCGCTTGGACAAAAGCGCGGCGCGTCGTCTAGACAGCCTTAACGACCTTGCCGGCCTTGATGCAGCGCGTGCAGACGTACTCGCGCGAAGAACTCTTGCCCTTCACGATGCGGATCTTCTGCAGGTTCGGATCGAAGCGACGCTTGGTGGCGACCATCGAGTGGCTGCGCGACTGACCGAAGGACGGCCCACGGCCGCATGAAACACAAACTTTCGACATAACGAGAGGTGATGGTAGCGGTTTGAAAAGGCCTACTCGATGCCTGCAACGCTGTCGCGCAGACGAGCCATGTGAATGATCGCCTCGACGGCATGAGCGCCCTGGTCGCGCTTGCCGCCGCCAGATCGGGCCAGCGCCTGATCCATGTTGTTCACGGTCAGCACCCCGAAGGCACACGGGATGCCGGTCTCGAGCTGGACGTTCTGGATGCCGCGCGCGGCCTCCGAGCAGACGAAGTCGTAGTGGTCGGTCTCGCCGCGGATCACCGCGCCGAGGCAGGCGATGCCGTCGTAGTTGCCGGATTCGGCGAGATACATGGCGGCGAGCGGCAGCTCGAAGGCGCCGGGCACCGTGAACTTGTCGACGTTCGTCGGGTTCACCCCAGCCTCGGCGAAGGCGGCGTCGGCGCCGACGTTGAGGCGCTCGGCGAGATCCTTGTAGAAGTCGCCGGTGACGACTGCCCAGCGTCCGGTCTGGACGACGTCGCTCATGACTCGGCCTTCTCGCGGTCGCGCTCGTGCTCTTCCTGGATCATCTCCTCATCGAAGTTGAGGCCCTGGTGGTGCAGCGCGTGCTCCATGCGGTCGCGCTTGGTGCGCAGGTAGTCGACGTTGTGCTCGTTCGGGTCGGCCTCGATCGGCACCTGCTCGGTGACCGATAGGCCGTAGCCCTGAAGACCGATGATCTTCTTCGGGTTGTTGGTCATGATCCGGATGCTCGTGAGGCCGAGGTCGACCAGCATCTGAGCGCCGGTGCCGTAGTCGCGCAGGTCGGCGGGCAGACCGAGCTCGAGGTTGGCCTCGACCGTGTCGCGGCCCTGGTCCTGCAGCGCGTAGGCCTTGAGCTTGTTCAGCAGGCCGATGCCGCGGCCCTCCTGCGCGAGGTAGAGCAGCACGCCCTTCCCTTCACGCTCGATTTGCGCAAGAGCGAGGTGGAGCTGGTTGCCGCAGTCGCAGCGCATCGAGTGGAACACGTCTCCGGTCAGGCATTCGGAGTGGACGCGCACGAGCACGTCCTCCTCGCCGCTGACCTCGCCCTTGACCAGCGCGACGTGGTGGCTTCCATCGACGAGCGCGCGGTAGCCGACGACATTGAACTCGCCGAACTCGGTCGGCATCTTCGCCTCGGCGACGCGCTCGACGAGCTTGTCGTGACGACGGCGATACTCGATCAGCTGCGCGACCGTGATCATCTTCAGGTCGTGCTTCTTGGAGTATTCGACGAGGTCGGGAACGCGGGCCATCGTGCCGTCTTCGTTCATGATCTCGCAGATCACGCCGGCTGGCTGGAGGCCCGCGAGGCGTCCGAGGTCGACGGCCGCCTCGGTCTGGCCGGTGCGTTCGAGCACTCCGCCCGGCTTGGCCTTGAGTGGGAAGACGTGGCCGGGCTGGACAAGGTCGCGCGCGGCGCTCTGCGGGTCGACGGCGACCTGGATCGTGCGCGCGCGGTCCGCTGCGCTGATGCCGGTCGTGACGCCCTCGCGGGCCTCGATCGAGACGGTGAAGGCCGTGCCGAAGCCCGACTCGTTCTTCAGCGCCATCAGGTTGAGGCCGAGCGTCTCGCAGCGCTCCGGGCTGAGCGCCAGACAGATCAGCCCGCGCCCTTCCTTGGCCATGAAGTTGATCGCCTCGGGCGTGGCGAATTCGGCGGCGAGGGTCAGATCGCCCTCGTTCTCGCGGTCCTCGTCGTCGCAGACGATGACCATCTTGCCCTGCTTGTAGTCCTCGAGGGCGTCCTCGACGGAGCTGAATGGGGGATTTGCGTCAGGCACTGCTTGCCTTCTTCTCGCTAGATGGTTGATTCCACGGCCAGTCGCAGACCGGGGTCGATTGGATGCGGCATTCGGGCGACGCGCGGACGCGAAGCAGGTAGCGGCGCTACCTGCGAGTGGCTGCGTGGCGATCCGAGGCCGTAGCCAATCGGCATCCGGGCGCGAGTGGTCGTGGAATCAATCATCTAGGTGGGGTGACTCAGCAGACGCTCGACGTGCTTGGCCAGGATGTCGGCCTCGAGGTTCACGTGCTCGCCCGTCTGCAGTTTCCCGAGGGTAGTGCGTTCGAGCGTCTCGGGGATGAGCGATACCTCGAGCCAGTCCTCGCCGACCGCGCTGACCGTGAGGCTGACGCCGTCGATCGTGATCGAGCCCTTCTCGACGACGTACTTCGCGAGATCGCCGGGCGTGGAGAAGCGCAGGATCCGCGAGAAGCCGTCGTCGGTGCGCTGGATCAACTCACCCACCCCGTCGACGTGCCCCTGCACGATGTGGCCGTCGAGACGGTCGCCGACCGCGAGCGGCAGCTCGAGGTTGACGCCGTCGCCGTCGCTCAGCGCGCCGAGCGCGGTCCGGCGGAGCGATTCGTGCATCACGTCCGCCGTGAATGAGCTGTCGGTGATCGTGGTGGCGGTCAGGCAGACGCCGTTGACGGCGACCGAATCGCCCAGCGAGAGCGTCGGCGCCAGATCAGTGGCGATCTCGATCCGCGCGCCGTCGTCGTTCTCGTCAACGGCGGCAATCGTCCCGCTGTGCTCGATCAGTCCGGTGAACATGTCTCAAGCGTACTTGTGCCCCCTGTAGCCTGCGGTCAACGACGCGACCGAAGAGGTCGATCAGGGATGGATGAAGGAACTGGCAGCGGCCATGCGCTTTGGCCGCCGATGCTTTGGAGTAAGCAGCCGACAGCTCAGCGTGTGCTGGGCGTGACGCTCGGGCCGATCATCTTCGGGGCGATCTGCGGGTGGCTCGTCGGGGTCTCCGGAGCCATCTACACCGTGCTGACGCTGCTGGCGATCCTCGGCGGACTCGCTGCCGGCTATGAGCACACAACGGTCGGGGCCGGCGCGCTGCGCGGACTCTTCATCGGCACGCTCTTCGCGCTGACGATCTGTGAGACCCACCGCCTGATCGGCAATGACTCACTCGCAAACACCCCAGACCCGATCGAACTGATCGTCCCCGTCTTCGCTGTGATCAGCGCGATCCTGGGCACAATCGGCGCCACCCTGCGACGGCGCAAGGTCACCATTCGCGCATGAACGCGCTGACGAGAATGTCGTCACCGATGCGATCGGTCTGGACGCGCAACGCGTGGTAGGCGTCGGCGACCTTCTCGACGCCAGAGCCTTCGACCGACGCACGGGCCTGCTTGCCGCCGAGCACGATCGGCGCAAGAAACAGCGCCATCCAGTCGACCTCGCCGGCCTCGAAGAACGCCCCGGCCAGATGCGGCCCGCCCTCGAGCAGCAGCGACTGGATCTCGCGCGAGCCAAGTTCATTCAGCGCAGAGACCACGCGCGCAGCCTCGTTCTCGCCCGACGCGACGATCACGTCGACGCCCATCGCCTCGAGCGAAGCCAGTGCCTCGCGTGGTGCCGCGCGCGAAGCGACCACGACCACCGGCACGTCGCGGGCGGACCCGACCAGCGCACTGTCCAGCGGCAGCCGTGCCTCGGAGTCGAAAACAACGCGCGTCGGCTGGCGATCGTCGACCGCGCCTTCGACTCGGGCGGTCAGCAGCGGGTCGTCGGCCAACGCGGTGCCGATGCCGACCGCGATGGCGTCGCACTCGGCGCGAAAACGGTGGGCGAGCTGGCGGCTCTCCTCGGATGAGATCCACTGCGAGTCGCCGGAAGCCGTCGCAACCTTGCCGTCGAGCGTCTGCGCGCTCTTGAACAGCACGTGCGGCCGGCCGGTCTTGGCGTGCTTGCGGAAGGGCTGGTTGATCATCCGCGCCGCCGCGGCGATCTCGCCCTGCGCCCCCACTACTTCGATTCCCTCGTCGCGGAGGATTCCCGGGCCGCGCCCGGCCGCCTTCTCGGTCGGATCGTCGGACGCGTAGACCACGCGCGCGAGCCCGGCCTCGATGATCGCCTCGGTGCAGGGCGGCTGCTTGCCGGTGTGCGCGCAGGGCTCGAGCGAGACGTAGATCGTGCCGCCCGTGGTGTCCTTGCTGCACGACTCGATCGCCACGCGCTCGGCGTGGAGTCCGCCGTGGACGTGGTGGTATCCCTCGCCGATCACTTCGCCTTCGGCGTCGACCACGACGGCGCCGACAACCGGGTTCGGGCTCGTGCGACCACGGCCGCGCTCGGCCAGTGCCAGCGTGCGGCGGAGGTGCTTCTCGTCGGCTTGGGTGATCGTCGCGGAGTTCAAAATCGTCAGGCGGGGCTGCCTGTACCCGAGAGTACCCACAGCCACATGGCGCATGTGAGGTAACCGGCGATCGTTCTACGGTGTATTGAGCGGATAAGATCGCGCATTCGCGCGCCGTTGGTACGCCGCGAATTCATCCCCCTCTCTCGCCGAAGACGGCGCAAGAATCGACCGCAGATGAAACTCATCATCCAGATCCCCTGCCTCAACGAGGAAGAGACACTTCCGATCACGATCGCCGACCTCCCGCGCGAGGTCGAAGGCTTCGACGAAGTCGAATGGCTCGTGATCGACGACGGCTCGACCGACCGTACGGTCGAAGTCGCCAAGGAACATGGCGTCGACCACATCATCCGCCTGACCGACAACAAGGGTCTCGCCGTCGCCTTCCAGGCCGGCCTCGACGCCTGTCTCAAGCTCGGCGCAGACGTGATCGTCAACACCGACGCCGACAACCAGTACTACGCCGGCGACATCGGCAACCTGACCGCCCCGATCCTCGCCGGCGACGCCGACATGGTCGTCGGCGACCGCCAGGTCCACACGATCGAGCACTTCTCGCCGCTCAAGGTGCGCCTGCAGAAACTCGGCAGCGCCGTCGTCCGGCGCGCCAGCGAGACCGGCATCGAAGACACCACCTCTGGGTTCCGCGCCTACAACCGCGAGGCCGCGATCCGCATGCAGGTCGTCAGCAAGTTCACCTACACGCTCGAGACGATCATCCTCGCGGGCAAGACGCTGATCGCCACGACCCACGTCCCGATCCGCACGAACGAGAAGATGCGCGAGTCGCGTCTGTTCCCGTCGATGTGGGCGTATATCCGCCGCAACACTGTGTCGATCGGCCGCATCTACGCGATGTACGAGCCGCTGCGCGTGTTCATGACCGCCGCGATCCTCTGCGGACTCGTCGCGGGCGCGATCTGGATCCGCTTCATCGTCGCCTACGCCCAGGGCGAAGGCGCGGGACACGTGCAGTCGCTGATCCTCGGAGCGGTGTTGATGATGGCCGCACTGCTGCTCGCGGCGCTCGGGATCATCGGAGACCTGCTCGCCGCTCAGCGCACGTTGACCCAGCGGTTGATCGAAACGACACGGCGCGTCGAGCTCAAGCTCGGCGTCGGCCCCTCACACTACGAGCCGGGCCAGCCGGGCAGCACCCACCACAAGACCACCGGCGCCGACTCCGGCGACGCGACAGGCAAGACCGAAGAACGAGAGGCGCTGGAGCTTTGACCGAGACGCAGAACACCCGAGGCGACGCGATCACCAACGTCGGCAAGACCGACCTTGAAGATCTCCACCAGGCAGCAAAGCCCGGCGACGCCGACGCTACGGACGTCGTGACCGGCAACACCTACGACAAGTACGGTTCAAAGAACCCGCTGGTCAAGAAGATGATGGCCGGGTTCGAGGGCACGCTCGACGAGCTCTTCGAGAAGGCCGCTCCGAACTCGATCCTCGACGTCGGCTGCGGCGAGGGCGTGCTCACCTATGAGTGGGCCGAGCGCCTGGGCGATGGACGCATCGTCGGGATCGACCTCGACGAACCCGAGTTGCAGGCCGCCTGGGAGGTGCGCAAGCGCCCGAACCTCGAGTACCGCGTGCTCGAGGCCACGACCCTGCCGTTCGCCGACAACGAGTTCGAGGTCGCGTCGGCGATCGAGGTGCTCGAGCACGTCCCCGA
Organism: Solirubrobacterales bacterium; assembly: GCA_047605325.1. GTDB lineage: Bacteria > Actinomycetota > Thermoleophilia > Solirubrobacterales > JACPNS01 > JACPNS01. The sequence goes on from JASGFX010000025.1 coordinate 28,122, forward strand.
GCCGGCTTCGACGATCGCCGAGATGGCACGCGTCGCGAAGAACCACCTGCTCGTCTCGGTCCCCCGCGAGCCGCTCTGGCGCGGCCTGAACATGGCCCGCGGCGCATACTGGAAGGATCTCGGCAACACGCCCGGGCACGTCAACCACTGGTCCAAACGCGCATTCGTCGCCGAACTCTCGAAGGTCGGCAAGGTCGTCGAGACGCGCTCGCCGTTCCCGTGGACGATGCTGCTCGTCGATGTCAGCTGAACCAGCGGTCGAACCGGCGTCAAGCGACGCCACAAAGGACTACGGACGTGGCGCCGCGATCCTCACCGTCGGCATCGGCGTCACGGGGATCGTCACCTTCCTCTACCTGTCGCTCGCGGCCCACGCGCTCGACAAGTACCAGTACGGACAGGTCACGCTGCTGTGGTCTGCCGTCTTCCTGATCACGCCGATCTTCTACCGGCCGGTCGAACAGCTGCTCGCGCGCACGATCGCCGAGCGTCGGGTGCGCGATCAGGAGATCGCCCCGGCACTGAAGATCGCGGGCACGATCCAGCTCGGCCTCGGGCTGCTTTTCGCGGTGATCGCGATCATCTTCCGCTCGCAGCTGGAAGACGCGCTGTTCGAGGGCAACACGACGCTCTACTGGATCATGTTCGGCTCGGTGATCGCCTACGCGGTCAGCTTTTTCGGCCGCGGACTGCTCGCCGGAAACCAGCGCTTCGGGCTCTACGGCCTGCTCGTCTTCGTCGAGTCGACGGTGCGCTTCATGTTCCCGTTGCTGGCCGTGATCGGGGTCGCCAGCGGACAGACCTGGATCGCACTCGGAATCCTCGCCGGGCCGCTCGCCTCGCTGTTCATCGTGCCGCTCGCGCTGGTCGGGCGCCAGCGCTCGGTGCTCGACCGTCGTAGCCCCGCCGAAGCGGCCGAAGAGACGATCGAAATGGAGAAGGCGCTCGACGCAGCCGCCACAGGATCGGGCCCGGAGGAGGCCGACTTCACGCTCTCCGAGGGCGGCGGCTTCGCGCTGGCCGCGATGGTGATCATGATCGGCGAGCAGACGTTCCTGAACGCCGGTCCGTTCATCGTCCAGGCGAAGGCCGGCACGATCGCGGCCGGCGCCGTCGTGTCGCTGCTGATCATCGCCCGCGCGCCGATGCAGCTCTTCCAGTCGGTCTCGACCAGTCTGCTCCCCCACCTTTCAGAGCACTGGACCACCGGCGACTTCAAGACCTACCGCCGCTCGGTACGAGTGACGCTGCTGGCGATCCTCGGCTTCGGAGCGGCCGTGTGCCTCGTGCTCGCGATTGCCGGCCCGAAGATCATGGACATCCTGTTCGACAACAAATACGACTTCACGCGGATCGAGCTCGTCGCGATCGGCGCGGGCATGGCGATCTACCTCTGCGCCGCAACGCTCAATCAGACGGCGCTGGCCGCGCGCAAGGCGGCGCAGGCCGTGTATTGCTGGGTCTTCGCGGCTGGCGCTTTCGTGGTGTGGATGTTCCTGCCGGTGGTGAGCGATCCGCTGACGCGCGTCGAGATCGGCTATCCGGCGGCGGCCTTCGTGCTGTTCATCTCGCTGCTCGTGCTCTACGAGCGCGTCACCCCGAAGCCAGCGGACGAGCGCGCAACCTGATCCAGCATTGCCAAGCCAAATATCTGTCTCACACTCGTCGCGGAGACGGGTGTAAGCAGGATTTGAGGCTTGGCCAAGCGGCTGCCCGCTGCTGCAGATCAGGCGACGGCGTCTGAGATCGCGCGGAAGGCGGCTGCGGGGTCGTCGGCTCCGAACACTGCGCTGCCGGCGACGAAGAGGTTTGCTCCGGCGCTCGACACGCCCGCTGCAGTGCTCGGCGAGACTCCCCCGTCGACCTCGAGTGCGACTTCCGGCGGGAAGAGCTCGCGCAGGGCCTTCAGGCGATCGATCGACTCCGGGATGAACGGCTGGCCGCCCCACCCCGGGTTGACGCTCATGCAGAGCGCGTAGTCGACCGCGCCGACCGTCGCCGAACAGCTTCGACCGGAGTGCCGGGATTCAGCACGATCCCGGCCAGGGCTCCGCCCTCGCGAATCTGACTCGCGACGCGATTGACGTGCGGCGTCGCCTCGATGTGAAAGCTCACTGCGTCCGCCCCGGCCTTCGTGAAGGCATCGACGTGGCGGTCGGGGTTCTCGATCATCAGGTGCACGTCGAGCACGCCGCCGGCATCGTGGACCTGGCCGGCCAGCGCCTCGACGATCAGCGGGCCGATCGTGATTGGCGGAACGAAGTGGCCGTCCATCACGTCGACGTGGATCACCTTCGCGCCGGCCTCCATGATCATCGCGACGTCCTCGCCGAGCTTGGCGAAATCGGACGAGAGGATCGACGGGGCGACCTGCTTGGTGGCGAAGAGCTCGCGGGCGCGATCGCTCATATTTCGGTGAGCATCCACGCCCCGCAGGAGGCGCAGTGGAGGTCTGAAGTGTGCGACATGCGCGCAATTGTGCCATGCGCGCCGCAGTCCGGGCACGAACTTGTCAGCTCGAAGCGGTGCAGGCAGTTCACGCAGCGGTAGCGACCGGGCATGTTGCCGGTCGGCCTGAGCCAGGGCTCGTTGCAGCTCGGACACTGGATTCCGACTTCGAAGGATGAACTTGTGCTCTGTGACTCCATCGCGGGTGCGCCTTCAGACGAGTTCAGGGGCGTCATTGCCCCTGAGGAAGCTTTCGACATCCATCGTCTTCCCGCCTGCCGGCCTGACGCGCAGCAATTCGAGTGTCATGGAGGTCGTGCCCACAAACAGTCTGCCGTCTTCGGCGCGCACGACGCCCGGTTCGAGCGCGGGTCCACCAACAACCGCCGACTCGACGCGCAGCGGATCACCCGAAGTCGTCTGAAGCATCGCTCCGATATGCGGTGTCAGCGCGCGCACGGTCAGCGCGATCTCTTCAGCCGCCTGCTCACGCGGCAGCAGGATGCGATCGCCCCGCTCGATCTTCTCGGCGTACGTGACATCTGATTCGCTTTTGCCTTCGAGCTGTTCGCGCCAGCTCGCCAAACCGGACTCCTCTGCGCCAAGCGCATCGACGAGCATCCGGCCGCCGATCTCGGCAAGCCGCGGCGCGAGCGTGCCGTAGTCATCCTCCGGTCCGATCGCGATCGCCTCCTGGGCGCACATCGGCCCGGCGTCGAGCTCTTCAACGAGCCGCATGATCGTCACCCCGGTCTGCGCATCGCCGGCCTGGATCGCCCGCTCCACCGGTGCCGCTCCGCGCCAGCGCGGCAGCAGCGAGGGGTGCACGTTGAAGCTCGGAGCAATCGAGAGCAACGGCTCCTTGACGATCGCCCCGAACGCACACACGGTGATCGCCTGCGGCCGCTCGGCGACGATTCGCTCGTAGGCCTCGGACTCGTTGACGCTCTCGGGCTGGAACAACGGCAGACCGAGTTCTTTCGCGAGTTCCGCTACGGGTGGATCGAGCAGCTTCTTGCCCCGGCCCTTCGGACGCGGCGGGCGCGTGACGACGAGACTCGGAGCGTGCGGCGAATCCAGCAGCGCACCAAGCACGTCCCGTGCGAAGTCCGACGTACCGAAGTAGACGTTGCGCAAGGCGGCGCCTGTGACTAGGCCGCGTAGCCGGTGTTCTCTTCGGCCTCGCGCAGCGCACGCAGCGCGGCCTTGCGCTGATCCTTGCTGGCACGGTCGAGGATGAGGATGCCGTCGAGGTGATCCATCTCGTGCTGGATCACGCGGGCGTTGAGACCGGAGGCCTCGATCTTGATGCGGTCGCCGAAGGCGTCCTGACCGGTCACACGCACATGAATCGCGCGATCGACATCGACGTGGACGTTGGCGAGGCTGAGACAGCCCTCCTCGAAGGTCTCTTCGTCTTCAGAGCTCCACTCGATCACCGGGTTGGCGAGCACGATCGGCGGCGCGTCGCCGACGCGGTAGACCAGCAGACGGTTCGAGACGCCGATCTGCGGCGCGGCAAGGCCGATTCCGTAGGCGTCGTCCATCAGCTTGATCATGCGCGCCGCCTGCGAGCGGATCGACTCATCGAACTGCTCGATGCCGCGTGCTTCACTGCGCAGCACCGGGTCACCGAACTGGCGGACCTGGGTCAGCGCGTCGCGGCGCGTCTCGAGTTCTTTGCGCGAGAGGCCAGCGCTGGCAAGCGCCTGCTCGTCGGGATCGACCGACTCCGCGGCGCTCTCGGGCACGTGTTGCTGCTCTTCAGCCATCGACTGATGTTATTTGAATGTTCCCGCCGCTGCGGTCACTGCGGATCGACGTCGACACCGAACTTCACCTCGCGGCCGGCCGGCGATGCCGAGACCAGCTCGACGGCGTCGCGGACCGCAGCCACTGCCGGCTCGCGCTCGAAGCTCTTGACCTCGATCTGGAATCGCTCGAGGCCCTGGCGCTTGAACAGCGGCGTCGGCCCGAGCAGCCGGCCATCACGCAGATCGATCGCCCGGGCGAGCTTGTCTGCCGCCGTCTGGGCCCGGGCGAGATCAGCGCTGGCGGTTTGGAGTTTGATGATGTGGCCGAACGGCGGGTAGCCGAATGCAGCGCGGCGCTCGAGTTCTTCCTTGACGAAGCCCTCCGAGTCGTGACTGGCCGCCATACGCAGCGAGCGCGTCTCCGGCGAGCGTGTCTGCACGAGCACCCTGCCGTCGGCGCTGCCCCTGCCGCTTCGGCCGGCGAGTTGGGCCACCAGCGCAAAGGTGCGCTCCTCGGCGCGGAAATCGGGGAAGTTCAGCGTTGAGTCGGCGTCGATCACCACCCCGAGCGTGACGTCTGGGAAGTCGTGCCCCTTGGCGACCATCTGCGTGCCGACGAGAATCCCGCTGCTGGCGCGCTCAAACGCTCCGAGCACGCTCGTCACGCCGTGACGCGCCGCAGTGTCTGCATCGAGCCGGAAGATCTCTGTGTTCTGGCCGATCGCCTCGCGCAGTTCATGCTGGAGTCGCTCGGTCCCCGTGCCGTGGCGCGCGATCGCAACGCTGCTGCACTCGGGACAATGTTCGGGAAGCGGCTCGGTATGACCGCAGTGATGGCAGCGCATCGTCCCCTGCCCCATGTGCAGCACGAGCGTGACGTCGCAGTTCGGGCAGATCCAGGTGTGTCCGCAGTCCTGGCAGGAGAGGAAGTTCGACCAGCCGCGGCGGTTGAGCAGCACGATCGCCTTCTCGCCGCGCGCGGCGACCCCGGAGAGCCCGGAGCTGGTGAGCGGGTGCAGCGCACCGCGCTCGCCGTTCATGTCGAGCAGGCGCACGGGCGGCAGCGGGCTCCCGTCGACGCGCTGGGGCAGCTTGATGTGGCGGGCGCGATCCCAGCCTTCAGCGCGCGGTGTGGCGCTCCCGCTGAGCAGCGTGGCGCCCTCGCGAGCGGCGCGCTCAAGGGCGACGTCGCGGGCGTCGTAGCGCGGGTCGCCGTCTTGTTTGTAGGACGCGTCGTGTTCTTCGTCGACCATCAACAAGCCGAGGTTCTGTACGGGCGCGAACACCGCGCTGCGCGGTCCGACGACGATGTCGGCCTCTCCCCTGCGGATTCGCAACCACTCATCGTGCCGCTGGCCCGGCGTGAGCTGCGAATGCAGCACGGCGACGCGATCCTTGAAGCGGGCGGCGAAGCGCGTGACGACCTGCGGCGTGAGCGCGATCTCGGGAACCATCACGATCACGGATCTGCCCTTGGCGACCGTGTGCTCGGCCGCGCCCAGATAGACCTCGGTCTTGCCCGAGCCCGTGACCCCGTGCAGCAGCAGGTCGTCGAAGCCGGTGTCGATCGCGGCGGTGATGTCGCGCAGCGCGCGCTCCTGGTCGGCGGTGAGCGGCGGCCGCTCGACGAGCGCGCCAACCTGCTCGTGCGTGACCTCGCGGCGCTGCTCCTCCTCGCTGATCGCGACGAACCCGCGCTCCTCCAGACGGCGCAGCTGCTGGGTGGTGACGCCGATGCGCTCCTTGGCCTCGGGGGTCGGGACGCCGCCGGGCGTGGCAGCGAGCGCGAGCAGCGCGTCACGCTGGCCGCCGGTGAGGCGTACGGTCTCATCCTCGGCGGCCATCGCCCCCGGCTCGGTCGCGCGGGCGACGAACACGGTCTTCGCCTTCATCGCCTTCTCGGCCTTGCCGGTACCCGTGCCGGGCGGCGTGACAAGCGCGAGTCCGCGCGCCGGCGTGCTGCAGTATTGCTCGGCGACCCACAGGCCGAGGCCGACGAGTTGCGACGGCACGCTCGCGTCGAGCGCCTTGATCGGCTCTGCAAGCTTCTCCGGCTGGATGTCGCTGGCGCCTGCCACGCCGGTGACGACGCCGAGGATCTTCCGACCGGCGAAGGGAACCATCAGGATCGATCCGACCGTGACCTGCTCGGCGAGGCGGTCTGGGATGCGGTAGTCGAACGGCCCGCGCAGGGCGCGGGCAGTGGTGAGGGGTTCGACTTTGGCGATCGGTGGCACGGGGGCTTGAGGGTACGGGCGGTGGGTGATGGCTCGGTGAGGGCGATCGGCGATTGGCTTGCCCAAGCGGGAAATCCTCCATGGTCTCCCCCGAAGGGAGAGACCATGGAGCAAAAGGCCCTTATCCAAGGCCCGTTCCAATTCACTCGCCGCCGGCGGCGAAGCCGCCCACACTCGACCGGCCCCAGCGACAACGAACCGCCCACGACGGCAGTCAAACAACGACAAAGGGCGCCCCGAAGGACGCCCTTTGTCGACAGGACAGAGCTGCAAGTACTGCGGAGCTTTACGCGAGAGCAGCGACCCCGGCGGCCTCAGCGAGGACGGCGGCCTTGTCGGTGTTCTCCCAAGTGAAGTCGGCGTCGTCGCGGCCGAAGTGGCCATAGGCGCTCGTCTTGCCGTAGATCGGGCGGTGCAGCTTGAGGTAGTCGCGGAAGGCGCCCGGGCGGAGGTCGAAGTGCTCTTCGATCAGCTCCTGGATGCGGCCACGGCCGATCTTCTCGGTGCCGAAGGTGTCGACGGAGATCGAAACCGGCTCGGCCTTGCCGATCGCGTAGGCGACCTGGACCTCAGCGCGGTCGGCGAGGCCGGCGGCGACGATGTTCTTGGCTACGTAGCGAGCGGCGTACGCGGCGCTGCGGTCGACCTTCGACGGGTCCTTGCCCGAGAAGGCGCCGCCGCCGTGGCGACCCATTCCGCCGTAGGTGTCGACGATGATCTTGCGGCCGGTCAGACCGGCGTCGCCCATCGGTCCACCGATCACGAAGGTGCCGGTCGGGTTGACGAGGAAGCGCTCGAACAGCTCGTCGGCGTCGTAGAGGTCGGCCGGGAGGATCGGCTGGACGACGTGCTCCCAGAGGTCCTTCTTGATCTCTTCCTGGCTGTGGTCAGGGTCGTGCTGCGTGCTGATCAGAAGCTGCTCGATCTTGACCGGCTTGCCGTCGCGATAGCGGACCGAGACCTGGGTCTTGGCGTCGGGACGGAAGTACGGCACCGTGCCGTCCTTGCGCACCTTGGCGTGGCGAGCGGCGAGCTTGTGGGCCAGCGAGATCGGCAGCGGCATGAGCTCTTCGGTCTCGTTGCTCGCGTAGCCGAACATCATTCCCTGGTCGCCGGCTCCGGCGACGCCGTGGTCGTCGGTCTGCTTGCCCTCGTCGCGGACCTCGTGCGAGGTGTCAACGCCCTGGGCGATGTCGGGCGACTGCTTGTCCAGGGTGACCATCACGGCGCAGGTGTTTGCGTCGAAGCCCTTGTCGGAGTGGTCGTAACCGATCTGACGAACGGTCTCGCGGGCGAGTTCCTGGACGTCGAAGTTGGCGGTCGTGCTGATCTCGCCGCCGACGACGATCAGGCCCGTCGTGACGAAGGTCTCGCAGGCGACGCGGCCGAACGGGTCCTGCTCGAGCACTGCGTCGAGGACGGCGTCGGAGATCGCGTCGGCGATCTTGTCGGGGTGGCCCTCGGAGACGGACTCAGAGGTGAAGAGAAACTCGTTGTCGGAAAAGCCGGTGATGCTCATGCCGGGGAAAACTCCAAATGGGGTTGCGTTCAACTGCTGAAGGAGCGAATGATAGCCCCACGTTCATCCAAACCTGCTAACTCCGATCAGTTTTCCCGGATTCAGCCCGTCAGTTGTTTTCCTGCGGCTCCCAGCGGAACTTCCACGCGCACAGCAGGAAGCCCGCAACACCCCACGCGATCACTATCCCGATGTCCTTCGCGGAGAACGCGAAGACGCCCGATGCGTCCGGGCTGAAGGTCTCGAACAGACAGGCTCCCAGGTGAGAGATCGGGAAGATCTTGCCGATGTTCTCGAGCAGCGGCGGCAGATTCGCGGCGTCGCCGAAGACCCCGGAGATGAAGTACAGCGGCAGCGTGATCATGTTCGTGATCGCCGGGCCGGCGCTCTGGTTCGGGATGATGATCGTCAGGGCGAAGCCGAGCGCGCAAAAGGCGACCGAAGCGATGCAGGTGATGATCAGCGTGTCGAACAGGCGGATCCCATCGATCCCGATCCCGTATGCGACGTGGCCACAGATAAGAATCACGAAGGCGATCAGCAACGAATTGACCATTGCGCTGGCAGTGCGCGCGCCGACGAAGATGCTGGTCGGCAGCGGGGTTCCGCGCAGTCGCTTCAAAACTCCCAGCTCACGCTGGTAGGTGATCGTCATCGCGATGTTCACAAACGACGCGCTGACGATCCCCAGCGTCATGATCGCCGGCACGAGGTACTGGTCGGCGAGCAGTCCGTAGGTGGCGTCTTTCTCGTCGCCCCCGCCGAACACGGCGCCGAGCAGAAACAGGAAGACCAACGGCAGGCCGACCGAGAAGAACACCGTGGCCGGGTTGCGCCAGAACATCTTCCACTCGAAGCGGAACTGGTGCCAGAGCAGCGCCGGGCCCTTCACTCGGCGACCTCTTCGAGCGACTCGCCGGAGCCGGTGAGACCGAGGTAGACATCCTCGAGCGACGGGCGCACGACGGCCAGATCCTCGAGACTCACGCCGCGATCGATCGCCCAGCCGGTGATCTCGTGGACCTTGCGGGTCGGGTCCTCCGCGGCGAGCGAGAAATCGCGGCCGTTCTCGGTGGCGGCGCGGAACTCGGCGGGGAGGTCGGCGGCGTCGAACTGCGCGGGCAGTCTGAACTCGATGCGACTTGGCAACGACTTGCGTCCACCGATCTCGTCCGGAGTGCCCTGCGCGACGATCTGTCCGCCCGAGAAGACGGCGATCTGGTCGGCGAGGATCTGCGCCTCTTCCATGTAGTGCGTGGTCAGCAGAATCGTCTTTCCGAGGTCGCGCATCGATCCGATCACCTTCCACGCCTCGCGGCGAGCTTCGGGGTCGAATCCGGTCGTCGGCTCATCGAGAAAGATCAGGTCGGGATCGCCGATCAGGGCGAGTCCGACGTCGAGGCGGCGCTTCTGTCCGCCGGAGAGCCGGCCAGCGCGGGTGTCGGCCTTCTCGGTCAGACCGACAAGCTGAATCGTCTCGTAGACACCGCGCGGATTCTCGTAGTAGCCGGCGTACATCGCGAGCGTCTCGCGCACCGTCAGCAGCGCACCGGTCTCGGACTCCTGGAGCACCACGCCGATGCGCTGACGCCAGTCGCGGGTCGGCTTCGCTGGATCGACGCCGAGTACCGAAACCTCACCAGAGGTGCGATCGCGGTAGCCCTCGAGGATCTCGACGGTCGTCGTCTTGCCCGCGCCGTTGGGGCCGAGGATGGCGAAGACCTCGCCTGCGGGGATCTCGAGGTCGATGCCCTTGACGGCCTCGAAGTCGTCGTACGACTTGGTCAGGCCCTTGATTGAAACTGCGGAATCCGACACGGGTGGCCGGAACCCTAGTTCAGTCGTCGTAGCGGCCCTTCGAAGCCTTGAAATCGATGATCAGCGGCACACCGTCGAGTTCGTAGCGTTCGCGCAGCTGGTTCTCGACGAAGAAGGCATAGTCGCGGGCGATCGCGCGCCGCGAGTTGACCTGAATCGCAAAACGCGGCGGGTTCTCCTCGAACTGGGTCATGTAATACATCTTCAGGCGCTTGCCGCGGACGTTCGGCGGCTGCCTGAGCCCTTGCACGTCGCTGATGAACTTGTTCAGCTCCTTGGTCGGGATGCGTCCGCGCGAGCGTTCGGCGAGATCAAGCGCCTCCTGCAGCAACTTGGGCACGTTGCGTCCGGAGACGGCGCTGCTGGTGACGATCTTCGGGCGCAGGCGCAGTTTGCGCGCGATCCGCGCGCGCTCGTGCTTGAGGTCGAGTTCTTCGTGCGGCAGGTCCCACTTGTTCAGCACCACGAGCGTCGCGCAGCCTGCCTTCATCGCCATCTCGGCGATGCGCAGGTCCTCGCTGGTGATCCCGTCGGTCACGTCGCAGACGATCAGCGCGACATCGGCCCGCTCCATCGCGAGCTGTGAGCGCAGTGACGAGAAGTACTCGAGCTCGTCGGCCTGCTTGCTGCGCCGACGCAGGCCGGCCGTGTCGATCAGGACGATCGGCTCGCCCTCGACGTCGATCCGCGTGTCGATCGAGTCGCGCGTGGTGCCGGAGATGTCGGAGACGATCACGCGCTGTTCGCCGACGATCGCGTTGACGAGACTGCTCTTGCCCACGTTCGGACGGCCGAGCACCGCGAGCTGGACGGCGTCGTCCTCGGCGGCCTTGGGTTCGTCGGGCGCCATCGAGACGATCCGGTCGAGCAGGTCGCCGGTGCCGAGACCCTGAGCGGCGCTGACCGGCGAAGGCTCACCCATCCCGAGGCGCTGGAACTCCGCGGCGTCGGCGATCGATCCGGCGGTGTCGATCTTGTTGACCGCGACGATCACCGGCTTCTTGCCGCGGCGGAGGATCTGCACAATGTCCTCGTCGCCCGGGCGGTAGCCGGCTTTGCCGTCGACGACGAGCAGCACGATGTCGGCCAGCTCGATCGCGACCTCGGCCTGGAAGCGGATGCCCTTGGCGATGTCGTCATCCTCGGTGATGTCGACGCCGCCGGTGTCGATCAGGGTCAGGTCCACCCCGTTCCAATCAGTGTGCAGCGCCTTGCGGTCACGTGTGACGCCGGCGCGCTCGTGCACGACGGCCTCCTTGGACTCCGTCAGGCGGTTGATCAGGCTGGACTTGCCGACGTTCGGATAGCCGACGATCGCGACGGTCGCGTGGCGACGCGGCGCTTCAGCCTCGGCCTCCGTCTGCGCCTCTTCGCGCTCGTCCAGACCGAGCGGGAACTCGCCCTCCTCGACGACTTCGATCTCGATGAATTCTTGTTCTGCGTTGTAGGCGTCTTCGCTCATGCGGAACTCCGCTCGCGGGCGAGGCCCGCGATCCTCTCGGTGACCTGCTGGATCGTCAACCCGGTGGTGTCGACCTCGACCGAATCCTCCGCGGCCGCGAGCGGTGAGGCCTCGCGTGTGCTGTCGCGCAGGTCGCGTTCGGCCTGCTGGGCGAGCACTTCTTCGGACGGAATGCCGAGCTCTGCGGCGCGGCGGGCGGCGCGCTCCTCGGGCGATGCGGTGAGATAGACCTTCAGCTGCGCGTCGGGCGCGACCACTGTGCCGATGTCGCGGCCTTCGGCGACCCAGTCGCCGCCGTCGTGAAGCAACGCGCGTTGCTGCCCGACGAGCGCCTCGCGCACCGCCGGCAGCGCCGCCACCTCGGAGGCCTTCTCGGAAACTTCGGGTGTGCGGATCGCGCTGGTCACGTCGATGCCGTCGGCGGTGACCTGTTCGCCAAGACCGATGCGCGTCTCGCGGGCCGCGACTTCCGGCTCGTCTCCGCCGAGCGTCTTCAGCGCGACGATGCGGTACATCGCCCCGCTGTCGAGATAGGTGGCGCCCAATTCCGCGGCCACCGCGCGCGCGACAGTGCTCTTGCCGGCGCCCGCAGGGCCGTCGATCGCGACGATCATCCCGCTCCTAGAGGCGCTCGACGATGTAGTCGATGCACTTGGTCAGCGCGACGACGTCGTCGGGATCGATCGCCGGGAACATCGCGACGCGCAGCTGGTTGCGCCCGAGCTTGCGGTAGGGCTCGGTGTCGACGACGCCATTGGCGCGCAGCGTCTTGGCGATCTGCGCCGCGTCGATGTCGTCATTGAAGTCGATCGTGCCGATCACCAGCGAGCGCTCGTCGGGGTTCTGCACGTAGGGCGTTGCGAACTCGCTGCCTTCGGCCCACCCGTAGAGCGCCTCAGAGCTGGCGCCCGTGCGCGCAACCGCGGCCTCGAGGCCGCCGAGGCCGTTGATCCACCTCAACTGCTCGTTGAGCAGGAAGAGCGTGGCCAATGCCGGCGTGTTGTAGGTCTGATTCTTCAGCGAGTTGTCGATCGCGGTCGGCAGGTCGAAGAAGGCCGGGATGTGGCGGCCGGATTCAGCGATCTTCTGTGCGCGCTCGAGTGCCGCTGGCGAGAAGGCGGCGAGCCAGAGACCGCCGTCCGAGGCGAAATTCTTCTGCGGGGCGAAGTAGTAGGCGTCGACCTGCGCGATGTCGACGGGAAGTCCGCCGGCGCCGCTGGTGGCGTCGATCAACACAAGAGCGCCGTCATCCGCGCCCGAGACGCGCTGCACGGGCGCCATCACCCCGGTGCTGGTCTCGTTGTGGGCCCAGGCGTAGACGTCGACCCCGGCCTCGGCCTCGGGCGAGGGACGCGTGCCGGTCTCACTCTCGATCACCGTCGGCTCGGCGAGCCACGGCGCCTGCTTGGCCGCCTTGGCGAACTTCGAGGAGAACTCGCCGAACGAGAGGTGCTGGCTCTTCTGCTCGATCAGGCCGTGGGTGGCGATGTCCCAGAAGGCCGTCGCGCCGCCATTGCCGAGGATGATCTCGTAGCCGTCGGGCAGGCTGAAGAGGTCGGAGAGACCGCTGCGCACTTCGCCGACGAGATTCTTGACCGGCGCCTGTCGGTGCGACGTGCCCATCAGGCTCGCCCCGGTGGCAGCAAGGGCCTGCAGGCCCTCGGTGCGAACCTTCGAAGGGCCCGCTCCGAAGCGACCGTCGGCCGGCTTGATGTCGTCGGGAAGAAGAATTTCGGTGGCTGCGGTTTCGGGAGACATGCCCCCTATTGTGACAGCGCGAAAAATCAGGCAATCAGCGCGCGCAGGTCAGCTTCGAAGGTCGGGAACGAGACGCTCGCCGCCTCCATCCCCTCGACCGTGACGCCTTCTTCGCTGGCGAGGCCGGCGACCGCGCCGAGCATCGCAAGGCGGTGATCGCCGTGGAGGCGATCGTGCCGCCGCGCAGGAGCCGTCGCCGCGCACCACAAAACCCTCTTCAGTCGCTTCGATGTCGGCTCCGAGCGCCGAGAGTCCTTCGACCACCGTCGCGATGCGATCCGACTCCTTGTAGCGGAGCTCCTCGGCCCCGCGCACGATCGTCTCGCCTTCGGCGAACGCGCCGAGCAGCGCGACCAACGGCAACTCGTCGATCGCCAGCGGGATCTCCTCGCCCTCCACGACCGTGCCCACCAGCGTGGTCGCGGCCACGTCGAGGTCGCCGACCGGCTCGTGTCCGGGGATCTCCTCCGACTCGCGCTCGGGATCAGCCAGCACGACCGCCCCCATGCGCTCGAGGATGCTGAGGATGCCGATGCGCGTGCGATTGAGACCGACGTCCTTGATCAGCAGACGCGAACCCTTCACCAGCACTCCGGCGACGATCATGAAGGCCGCAGAAGAGATGTCGCCGGGCACGTCGATCGTCCCGAGTTCGAGCTCGTCCACCCCGCCATCGATCACGATCGCGCGGCCCTCGCGGCGGATCGGCACGCCGGCCGCGGCAAGCATCCGCTCGGTGTGGTCACGCGAGACTTCCTTCTCGATGATTCTCGTGGTGCCGCCGGCGAGCAGTCCGGCGAGCAGCAGGCACGACTTCACCTGGCCGCTGGCGACCGGCATCTCGTAGTCGATCCCGGTCAGCGGAGCGGCCTCGACACAGATCGGCGCCGTGCCGTCTGGGCTGGCGTCGACGTGCGCGCCCATCTGGCGCAGCGGCTCGACGATCCGGCGCATCGGACGGCGGCGGATCGACTCGTCGCCGTCGAGCTCCCAGTCGCCGGCGGGCTGGCCCGCGAGCCACCCGGGCAGAAGGCGGATCAGCGTGCCGGAGTTGCCGACGTCGATCACTCCGCCACCGGCCTCCTGCGCGCCGCGCAGTCCGACGCCGCGCACGACGATCTCGTCGTCCCTGCGCTCGATACCCGCGCCGACGGCCTCGACGGCGGCCAAGGTGCTGTTGGTGTCGGCCGAGTCGAGGTAGTTGCGGATCGTCACCGGCGAGTCGCACATTCCCGCGATCAGAGCGGCGCGGTGCGAGATCGACTTGTCTGCAGGCGGCCGCACCGACCCCTTCAAAGGCCCGGCCGGCTCAAAGAATGTGTCAGTCATGCGCGCGCCACCGGGAAGCCGAGTTCGTTGATCAGGTTCTCGGTGCGCTGAGCAGCCTCTTCGCCGGGCACCCAAAGGCTGATCGCACCGCTGCGGCGGTCGGCCGCCGGGAACAGCGCCATGTCGACGATGTTCACCCCGGCCTTGCCAAGCGCCAGCGTGATGTTTGCGAGCACGCCGGGCTCGTTCGGCACCGAAACGCGCAACTCAAACACGTCTTCGCCGACGAGGTCGCGCTCGAGCAGGGTCTCGCGGTCGGCGCGGGCCTGCTCGTTGAGGCGCACGATCTCGTCTCCGTCGCCGCTCGCCAATGCATTGCGAAACTCGCCAAGCCGAGCAATCACCGAGTCGATCGCCGGCACGAGCGCATCGTGGTTCGAGAGGTAGATGTCGCGCCAGATCGCGCTGTTGGCGCCGGCGACGCGCGTGGCATCGCGAAAGCTCGGCCCGACGACGGCGATCGAGCCGTCTTCGGTGTTGATCGATCCGGCGGCCTGAGTGACGAGGGCGTTGGCCATCACGTGCGGCAGGTGGCTGATGTCGGCGAGCAGCTTGTCGTGATCTGCCGCATCGACGGCGTGAGGCTGGGCGCCGAGGTTTTTGGCAAAGCGCATCAGACGCA
>JASGFX010000026.1:0-42888 GCA_047605325.1 Solirubrobacterales bacterium
GCCTCGGCGACCGCGAAGAGACGACCGAGCGCCTGCCCGAGGATGCCTTCTGCCTGGGCCTGCTGCTGCGGGCCCTGGGCGTTGACGGCGTTGGTGCGAGCCTGGGTGACCGAGTCGAAGGTCTGACGCTCATGCGCGGCGTATCCCTTGACCGTCTCGACGAGGTTCGGGATCAGGTCGTGGCGGCGCTTGAGCTGCGTCTCGATGTCGGAGAACGCTTCCTCGGTGCGGTTGCGCAGCTTGATCAGGCCGTTGTAGGTGGCGATCGCGTAAAGGATCACGAGGACCACGATCACGACGATGACGATCAGGGCGATCATTGAAGGTTGGTGCCTTTCAGATTGGCGACTGGATGGAGCAAGTCCTTAGATTCTTACCAATCCGGCGGGCGTTTTTGCCACCGCACAATCGGCACATAAGATCTGCGCGTGCCTCGCGAATGGAAAGAGCTGTTCATCACCGACGAGCCGCTCTCCGGGGAGGCGGTTTCGGCCGCCGAACCCGAGCGCAGACGCGGGATGTTCGGGAGGCTGCGTGAGTCGCTCGGCCGCACTCGCCAGGCCTTTTCGGCCGAGCTGCGCACCACGCTGTTCGACAACCTCGATGACGAGACCTGGGAGCGCCTCGAGGAACTGCTGATCTACGCCGACGTCGGCGCGAAGACGACCGCCAAGGTGGTCGGCCAGCTCGAGACCGAGGTCGAGGAGGGCGAGGTCGCCGGTGGGGAAGCGATCCTCGAGCGCCTCCAGGAGCTGCTCGCCGCCACCGCCACGACCGGCGAGGCCACGATCGACCTGCGTCACAAACCGACCGTGATCATGGTCTGCGGCGTCAACGGCACCGGCAAGACGACCTCGATCGGCAAGATCGCCCACCACCTCCAGAACGAGTTCGGCAGGTCTGTCCTGTTGGGCGCGGCCGACACCTTCCGCGCTGCGGCCACCGAGCAGCTCGGCGAGTGGGCTCAGCGCAGCGGTGCCGAGTTCGTGCGCGGCGCGGCCGGTTCAGACCCCGGCGCCGTCGCGTTCGACGCGGTCGGGGCGGCTGTCGCGCGCGATATCGACGTCGCCCTGATCGACACCGCCGGCCGCCTGCACACGCAGGACAACCTGCTCGAAGAACTCAAGAAGGTCCGCCGCGTCATCGAGAAGCAACTCCCAGGCGCGCCGCACGAAACGTTGCTCGTCGTCGACGCGACCACCGGTCAGAACGGCCTGCGCCAGGCCAAGCTCTTCGCCGAGGCGGTGCAGGTCGACGGAATCGTTCTGACCAAGCTCGACGGCACTGCAAAGGGCGGCATCGCGCTGGCGATCGCCGACGAGCTCGGCATCCCGGTCAAGCTGATCGGGATCGGTGAGCAGCTCGAGGATCTGCGCCCGTTCGACGCGGCAGACTTCGCTCGCGCGCTTGTCTCCGAGTAGACGTTCGGACGCGTTCCGGGACACTCCGCCGCGATCTCGTCAATAATCAGCATCCATGGACGATTGGATCTATTGGATGATCTTCGCCGTCGTGATGGCGGCGATCGAGCTGGCGGTCTTCTCGATCTTCATCTTCGGGCCGCTGGCGGTCGCTGCTGCAGTGACGGCAGTCGTCGCCGCGGTCGGCGGATCGATCGAGTTGCAACTCGGTGTGTTCATCATCCTCGCGCTCAGTTCGATGTTCGCGCTCTACCCGATCGCCAAACGGCACAAGGACAGTCCGCCCGAACTTCAGACCAACGTCGATGCGCTGATCGGCAAAGATGCCCGCACGCTCGAAACGCTCTCCCACGAATCGCTCGGGCTGATCCGCTTCGACGACTCGAACTGGACCGCCAGGCCGGTTGAAGGCGTCGATTCGATCGCGCCAGACACCCACGTGAAGGTCGTCAAGATCGCCGGCGCCACCGCGATCGTCGAACCGCTCGAAAGGAACCAAGCATGATCATCGTTCTCGTCGCCATCGTCGTACTCGTCCTGATCACGGCGATCAAGACGGTGCGGATCATCCCGCAGTCGAAGGCTGGTGTGGTCGAGCGTCTCGGTCGCTACCACCGCACGCTTTCTCCGGGCCTCGCGCTGGTGATTCCCTACGTCGACAAGGTGCGCCCGCTGATCGACATGCGTGAGCAGGTCGTCTCGTTCGCGCCGCAGCCGGTGATCACCGAGGACAACGTCGTCGTGCAGATCGACAGCGTGCTGTATTACACGATCAACGACGCCCGCGCCGTGACCTACGAGATCGCCAACCACCTGCAGGCGATCGAGCAGCTGACCACCACGACGCTGCGCAACGTGATCGGTGGCCTCACGCTCGAGAAGGCGCTGACCAGCCGTGATGAGATCAACACCCAGCTGCGCGTCGTGCTCGACGAGGCGACGGGCAAGTGGGGCATCCGCGTCAACCGCGTCGAGCTGAAGGCGATCGACCCGCCCGTCACGATTCAGGACGCGATGGAAAAGCAGATGCGCGCAGAGCGAGACCGCCGCGCCGCGATCCTCACGGCCGAGGGCGTCAAGCAGTCGCAGATCCTCACGGCCGAGGGTCAGAAGCAGGCCGCGATCCTCACGGCCGAGGGCAACCGCCAGGCGCAGATCCTCGAGGCCGAGGGTGAGGCCCAGGCGATCCAGGCCGTCTTCGACTCGATCCACAAGGGCAACCCGGACCTTCCGTTGCTCTCGTACCAGTACGTCAAGGCGCTCGAGTCGCTCGCGGTCAACGACAACAACTCGACGTGGATCATCCCCGGCGAGTTCACCCAGGCCCTGGCCGGACTCTCCGACAAGCTCGGAAAACTGCAGGGCCCGAGCGCTCCTTGAGCGCTTCTTAGAACCGTATTCCGACATTCCCCCGTTTCGTCGTGATTCGGGAAGCCGTGGCGACCACGGCGAGGGTCGCCATCGAACTGAGGAGGGCAGAAAACGCGGCCACGTCCGCAAATGCCGGTTCACTGGGTCGAAGCGAAAAGAAGAGTCCGGTCACCGCGACGATCGACGCGCCCCCAAAGGTGGCCCGAAGGTCACGAGCGAGTCGTTTTCTTGATTTGAGAGCGCGAACCGAGACCACCGTCGCCTGGGTTCCCCATAGTCCAACAATTGCCGCAGCCACGCCGGCCTGGCCCGTTCCGTCAAACAGATCTTGAGGCACCGCAATCGAGTTGCCTGTCGTGTGGAAATACTCGATCGCAACGAGCGGGATGGCGAGTGCCATCCCGGCTGGCCCCAGCTTTGCCGCCCGTAGTTTTTTTGTGACGATGAAGTGATCGGCCCGTCGCCATGCGTTCCAGCTGAGACAGAGCAAGAGCACAATTGTGGGGGCTATAGCCAGCCCGACCACTACGTACGCCGTTCGGCCCTGGACATTGGACGGGTTGCCCTGAACGCTTGCCGCTCCGGCGACGAATGCGGTCACGGCGAGTCCGGCGAGTACGAAGAAGTACTCGACCGCGATTGATTTGAAGCCACGGTCCAGCACCAAGTTCTCAAACAGGCATGCCAGAACAAGAACCATCGCCGAGATCTGCGCCACCTCAACTGCGGGGGCGCTGCCAAGGCTGGGAACCAGCGCCAGCGAGAAGGCGTAGAGCATCGCGCCCGAGACGCGCGGACTTGGAGGGGGTGCCGGCGGACCTGACGTGGCCTTTCGGACCAGCCGATACATGTTCATTCCTTGAACCTCCTTGGTGTCACTTGTTACAACCAATGCGAATGTACGTTCGCGTCCGGACGAATGAACTCGGCTTCGCGGGGTTACCGACTATTTGTCCAGAGGAGGATTGACAGCAGCCGCTCATGGGAATATATTTGACTTACTGACATCGTGTCAGTAGGGACAGCGCGAACGGCCTGGGGAGGTCGCAGCGCAGGGATACATAGACAGGGAAGCGATTCTCATGGGCATTGCTGTTGTCGCTCGTTTCGAGCAGAAAATGATTCGTACGTTGATCGCGGCGACGGCGCTTGCCGTCGTCCTGCTGGCGATCGGCGCCTCCGCGGCTCAGGCCAACGTGACCTTCAACAGTCCGACACCGACGGTGTCGGTCAGTTCGAACGTGCCTGGTGCTCATGCGAGCATGACGGTCTCTTTGGACCTCGGGATGTCGCCCGGAGGCACGCGGACCGGCGACGACGTGCGCCGCATCATCTCGGACATCGCCCCGGGGTTCATCGGCGATCCGACGGCGATCGCCGCGGACAAGCGATGCACGATCACCGATCCGACGCAGTACGGCAACTGCCCGGCCAGCGCCAAGGTCGGCTCTGTCACCGCAAGCGCGAACGCCTGCATCTGGTTGTTCATCCAGGGCCCGTTCGGGGAGGGTTGCTCGGAGGGTGACCTCGCCCTCGACATCAGCGGCAACATCTACCAGCTCAAGAACGGCCCGAACGGGCTGCCGACGACGAGCACGAGCGCCAGCGGAGTTCCGGAGGTCCCGACCTATCTCGGCATCAGCCTGACCGTCTCAACCCCGATCCTCGGCAGCCTCGCCTCGCCGATGGGATTGACGGCGAAGATCACGATCGCCAACAAGGACGACGCGCCCTACGGTCGCAGCGAGGACTTCGCGATGCGCTTCGAGACGGTTGAGGACGCCCCGCGCACGGCGACCACTTCGCTCGGAGCTCGCCCGATCCGCCTCAATTCGCTGTCGCTGACGTTCAACGCCCTCACGGCCGATGGCACCCCGTTCATGACCAACCCGACCCGCTGCACGCCGTGGACGACGAAGTTCTACGCGCGGGCGTACGACTCCAACACGAATGCCAATGTCGACATCGATCCGACGATCGCCGGCAACGACTACTACTCCGTTTCGCGCACGACGACGCCGAACTGTTCCGGCGCGCTCGGAACCTTCGATCCGAACGTCACGATGCAGACGTTCCCGTCGAAGACCGACGCCCCTGCGGCCCTGCGCGTGATCATCACCAACGCGGAGGCCACGACATCCGGAGGCCTGCAGAGTTCGCACATCAAGCGCATGGACATGACGATGCCCGACGGCTTCGAGATCAACCCGATGATGGCGAATTCGATCGCCGACTCCACGAAGGTGTGCTCGTACGCCCAGTTCAACCGCTCGAACCCCGATGCGACCAACACCTGCCCGGCGGAATCGAAGCTCGGCACCGTCAAACTGGACACTCCGATGATGTCGCAGCAGTTGACCGGAGGTCTCTATCTGGGACCGCCGGGCTCGACCGACTCCGACCGGTTCAAGATGTTCTTCGCGCTCGATGACCCGAACGACGTGGTCAAGACGAAGGGCGAGGGGAGGGCCTACGTCGATCACGACACGGGGAGAATCACGGCAACGCTCGGCGACCCCGCGGTTGACGGTGGCAAATCTCTGCCGGCCTTCCTCTGGACGCGGATGCAGCTCGATTTCAAATCTGGGCCCAACGCGATGATGACGAATCCACGCAGCTGCGGCGCGCACACCGGTTCGGTCGTGTTCACCCCCTGGATGACGCCCAACCAGGGAACCGTCACGCGCACACCGAGCGTCTCGGTCTCCTACGACGGCGCCGGCGCGCCGTGCCCGGAGGAGCCTTTTGCCCCGTCGGCCGCGGTCTCACTCTCTGACACCACCGCGGGCGCGCACGCTGATGTCACCACCACCGTGAAGGTCCCGGCCCACAGTCAGGATCTCGCGCGTACGACGATGGCGATGCCGGCCGGTATGGGCGCCGCGATCGATTCGACGGACAAGTGCTCGCAAACCGATGCCGCGATCGGCAACTGCGCCGAGAGCACGAAGATCGGCACGGTTGAGGTACGCGTCGGAAACGACGAGGGCGACGCCGACGATCCCGGAACGAACCTTGTGAAGATCACTGGTTCGATGTACAACACCGCGGTCACCTGGAACGATGACCCGGCACTGCGCAACCCCGCGCGGTTCACGGCGGTGGTACCGGCCGCTGTCGGCCCGTTTGATCTCGGCTACGTGGTCGTGCCGGTCGACATCACGTTGAACCCGGACATGAGCTTCAACGCGGTCACGCCGGAGGTGCCCACGCGCATGCTCGGCATTCCGGTGCGCATGCGCAAGCTGTCCTTCACGCTCAAGGCGCAGGTCGCCGGTCATCCCTTCATGACCAACCCCACCGTCTGCGGCACGCACGACGTCACGGCGAAGATGTGGTCGACCCAGCACCCGGCCGAGGCCGATGCGGTCACGACCCATGCCTCGTTCGACATCACCGGCTGCCCGAAGAACTTCAGCACGGCCAACCCGCCGACCTTCAGCTTCACGCCGACCAACACTGAGGTCGGCCGCCCCGTCGGTATTCGCGCGACGCTCGCCATGCCGGCCGCCTACGACCCGCCGGCGAGCACCGTGAGCGTGAAGATGCCCGAGGGGATGCGGATCAACCCGGCGCTCGCGTCGGGGATCGACTCGTGTGCGCCCGAAGAGGTCGACGCGGGGGCGCACAACTGCCCCGAGTCGTCGCGCCTGGGCACGGTCGAGTTCACGACACCGCTGCTCTCGGGAACCTTCTACGGGAAGATCTGGCTGGTCGATCAGGGCTCGACGCCCGATCAGCGCTATCGCATCGCCTTCACCGTCCAGCTTCCCGGCCAGCTTCTCGTGGCCCATGGCGAGACGATCGTCGACGGCTCCAGCGAGGTCGCGAACGGCCTCGGCCTGCAGGGCGGGAGTGGTCAGATCACGATCACGTTCCGCAACATTCCCGCCGTCTACTTCAACAGCTTCACGATGATCATGGAATCCGGAAGCAAAGCGATGCTCTCGAACGACTACGAGTGCGGGACGAGCACGGCCGTCGCGACCGCTTGGCCGCAGACGACCGGCGGCTCGCCGGTCACGATGGCGAGCTCGTACCAGACCTCATGGGACGGTGCCGGCGCGCCATGCCCCGCGACGCGCGAGATCAGTCCGTCGATGAACGTCTCGATCGACAACTACGCGGCCGGCGCGGCGCCGAATGTGAACATGCATTTCCACCGCCCTGACAAGCAGCAGATGCCCAAGCACATCAAGGTGACGCTGCCGGCGGGAATGGCCGGCACACCGTCGGCCGCGCCGCAGTGCGCGCAGGCGGTGGCCGATCTGGGCAACTGCCCCGACGCATCCAAGGTCGGCGACTTCAACGTCACGGTCGGCCTCGACGACTCCAACTACACCGTCGCCGGCGGGCTCTTCAACACGGTGCCTCCGGCCGACCGTCCGGCGAAGTTCACGGCGATCATCAATGTCGAGATCGGCCCCTTCGATCTCGGCAAGATGGTTCTGCCGATCGATGTGAATCTCGATCCGGACACATACCGGCTGGTCGCCACGACCGGCGAGATCCCGACGATGTACGAGGGTGTCCCCGTGCGTGCGAATGCGCTCGACCTCAACATCCACGGAATCGCCGATCAGGGCACGCCGTCGCCCGTCGACGACAAGGCGTTCCTGATCAATCCGCATCGCTGCGACCGGCCGGGAGTCTTTGAAGGCGACATGGATTCGCACGAGGGTGGTGCCGTGCACCTCACGGTGACGCTCCCGCAGAACTTCACCGGCTGCGAGAACCTGAACCTCGACGGTCCCGGCAACGACGTGCGGATCTCCAACGGTGTGACCACGGCATTCCACCCGACGCCGTTCACCACTCAGGTTCTGCTCGGAAGCGGACCCACCCAGGCGACGCTCGAGTCGATGTCGCTTGAGCTGCGCGGCTTTCGCATCAACGCCGTTGCTGCCGGAGACGCCGAGGTCTGCAGTGACCAGCAGCTCACCGCGGGCACTTGTCCGGCGGCGTCGAAGATCGGCGAGAGCTACCTCGACACGCCGCTGCTCGACCCCGACGACAGCGGTCACTCGCTGACCGGCGGGGTCTACCTGCTGACCCCGGGGCAGGCCGCGGCCGACCGCTATCGCGTGGGTATCGAGTTCGCCGGTCGTACCCGGATCGTGCTGCGTGGTGTCGCAAAGGTCGACGAGACGACCGGAGAGATCACGCTCGAGTTCGATGGACTGCCTGATCTGCCGTTCAGCGAGGTTTCTGTGGCCGTCGACGGCACCACCACGCCGCTGCTGCTGAACCCCGCCGCCTGCGATCCGGCGAGTCCGGTCGCGGCGCAGTTGACCGGCTCGAACGGCTCGTCACACCTCTTCTGGCCGACCGTCGCGGTGACCGACTGCCAAGCCGACCCCGGGTTCACTCCGACCCCGGGAGTTTCGCTCAGCACCACGCAGTCGGGCGCGCACCCGGACGTCTCCTTCACGATCACGCGCCCGGCCGACGACCAGAACGTCAAGAGCGTCAAGATCTCGCTGCCCGCCGGATTCGTCGGTAGCGCGGCGGCGGTGCCGCTCTGCCCGATCTCCGCAGCCCAGGCCGGCACGTGCCCGGCCGCGAGCAAGGTCGGTGTCGTCACGGCGCATGTCGGCGCCGCCGGCCAGACTGACAGCGAAGCGACACTCGAACTCGACGGCGAGATCTTTCTGACCGAGGGGGCGAGCGGTGACATCGCCGGACTGGCCGTGCGTCTGCCCGCGGTCGCCGGTCCGTACGACCTCGGCGTCTTCACGGTGCTCGGACGCGTCACCTTGCGTCCGGACGACCATGGCATCGACACCGAGTTCGACGGGTTGCCCAAGCTCTTCAAGGGCATCCCGACGCCGATCCGCTCAATGGACGTCAAGCTCTTCGGCACGGCGCCCTCGACCGGCAAGCCGTTCATGTACAACGCCTCCTCGTGCGCCGAGATGTCGATCGCCAGCGACTTCGGCTCGCACGAGGGCGCAGACTATGCGCCCGACGAGTTGCCCTACCAGGCGACCGGCTGCGATACGCGCAGTTTCGCCCCGTCGATGTCGTTTGTCGCGAGCGGCGGCAATGTGTCGAGTTCTCCGGCGTGGGACATCCTGCTGCGCCGTCCGGCCGAGGACTCGACGATCCGCGACACCGTGGTGACGCTTCCGAGCGCCCTGACGATCAATGTCGCCGGGATCGGGAACCAGTGCAGCATCGAGGATGCCGACGCCTGGGCCTGTCCTGAGATCGCGAAGATCGGCACGGTCCAGATCGAGACGCCGCTGCTCCCATATCCGGTGAACGGCACGGTCTACATGGCCAAGACCAAGATGGCGGGCGGTTCGCTGCCGGACATGCTGCTGCAACTCGGCGCTCCGGTGAACATGCAGATCCGCGGTGTCAACCAGTTCGTGAACATCAATCAGATCCAGAGCACCTTCGCCGCGCTGCCCGACTTCCCGTACGACGCGATGCGCATGCATCTGTTGGGCGGTGCGACCGGAATCCTCAAGGCGCGCACTGGCGCGACCTGCGGCCTCGGCACTTCGCAGTTCGCCAGCCACAGCGGTCAGAGCGCTAGTGGAACCGTGCCGATCACCGGCCTGTGGAGCTGCGGCGACGTCAACGGCAGCGGCACGTGCGACGCGCCGAAGGTATCGCTGAAGTCCAAGGGCGCACGCAAGCCGGCGGGCAAGCGAAAGACCACTGCGCTGACGGTCTCTGTGCCTGAGGGTTGCTCCGGCTTCAAGGGCCTGCGCGTGTCTTACCCGAAGGGAACAAAGGTCAACAAGAAGCTGCTCAAGTACAACAAGAAGCAGAAGGCGACGCGCAAGAACCTGAACAACGTGACCGGAAAGTCGGGCTCGAAGAAGCTCAGGGTTAGCGACTTCAAGGCGGTGTCCGGAGGACTGCAGATCAAGCCTGCGTTGCCCGGGGCGCTCAGCGTGAGCATCAACACCAAGAACTCCGTGATCGCGCTGCCGGCGAAGGCGCTCTGCGGCACGCTCAAGAAGGGCAAGAGTTACAAGAAGCAACTCAAGAAGTGTCAGGGCAAGACGCTGTCAATGAAGCTCACATGGAAGCGCGCCGACGGATCGAGTGGCAGCTACACCTACAAGTTCAAGGCGGGGCTCAAGACCCTGCGCTGATGGCGATCGCGCTCGGCGTGCGGCGCTGACCACTAGAGTCAGCGCCGCATGTTCGACGCACTTTCAGAACGACTCCAAGAGACTCTCACCGACGTCCGCGGTCACGGCAAGCTGACCGAGGAGGATGTGAACAAGGCGATGCGCGACATCCGCCTTGCGCTGCTCGAGGCCGATGTCAACTTCCGTGTGGTCAAGGATTTCACCGCGCGCGTCAAGGCGCGCGCGCTCGGCGCCGATGTCCTCTCGTCGCTGAATCCGGGGCAGCAGGTCGTCAAGATCGTCGACGAAGAGCTGACCGATCTGATGGGCGGCCAGGGCCGCGAGATCGTGATGGCCCAGAGCGCGCCGACGATCATCCTGATGGCTGGTCTGCAGGGTTCGGGAAAGACCACCAACTGCGGCAAGCTCGCCCTGATGCTCAAGGGCAAGGGCAAGAAGGTCGGCATCGCGGCCTGCGATGTCTACCGCCCTGCCGCAATCGACCAGCTCAAGGTCGTCGGCGAGCAGGTCGGCGCGCGCGTATATGAGCAGGGTCAGGGTGACCCGGTCAAGATCGCCAAATGGGCTCTGGCCGAGTCGATCCAGAACCTCGACGACGTTTTGATCGTCGACACCGCCGGCCGGCTGCACGTCGATTCCGAACTGATGGAAGAGCTCGCGAAGATCCGCAAGGAGATCAAGCCGCACAACGTTCTGCTGGTCGTGGACGCGATGACCGGGCAGGACGCCGTCAACGTCGCCGAGCAGTTCGCCGAAGCCGCCAATTTCGACGGCGTGATCATGACCAAGCTCGACGGCGACGCCCGCGGCGGCGCCGCGCTCTCGATCAAGGCCGTCACCGGCAAACCGATCATGTACGCCTCGGTCGGCGAGAAGCTCGACCAGTTCGAGGCATTCCACCCGGATCGCATGGCCGACCGCATCCTCGGCATGGGCGACGTGATGTCGCTGATCGAGAAGGCCGAGCGAGAGATCGACGAGGACCAGGCGCTCGAGATGGAGCGCAAGATCCGCAAGAACGAGCTGACCTTCGATGACTTCCTCGATCAGATGAAGATGATGCGGCGGATGGGCTCGCTCAGCAGCATCCTCGGGATGATGCCGGGCATCGACAAGAAAGCGCTGAAGAACGTCAACATCGACGAGCGCGAACTCGACCGCATCCAGGCGATCGTCCTCTCGATGACCCCTGACGAGCGCCGCAAGCCGCAGATCATCAACGGCAAGCGACGCAAGCGCATCGCCGACGGCTCGGGCACGAGCGTTCAGCAGGTCAACCGCTTGATCAAGCAGTTCTCAGAGATGAAGAAGATGATGAAGCGCATGTCCGGCAAGGGCGGCAAGGGCATGAAGGGCATGCCCGATTTCTCCCAGATGATGGGCGGCCGCTGAGAAGCGGCTGGGCGCTGGTACTCTCCACCCCGTGGTACGCATCAGACTTACACGAGTTGGCAGCAAGAAGAACCCGATTTGGCGTGTCGTGGTCGCAGACAAGCGATCCCCGCGCGACGGTCGAGTGATCGAGAATGTCGGCACTTACAACCCGCAGACGGAGCCTTCAACTGTCACGTTGAAGCAGGACCGCCTGGAGCACTGGATCAGCAAGGGCGCACAGCCCACCGACCAGGTGCTCAAGCTGATGAAGACCCAGAGCCTTGGCGCTGACGGCAAGGCCGTCGCGACCAAGTAACTCCGCAGCTGTGAGCGAAGAAGCCACCAGCGCAACGACCGAGGTCGAGGGTCCCCAGATGGAGGACCTGCTCGAAAACCTGGTCAAGGGTCTCGTCGACAAGCCTGAAGAGGTCACCGTCGAAGGGTTTGACGAATCGGACGGCTCGGTCACGCTCGAGCTGCGTGTCGCCGACGACGAGGCCGGCAAGGTCATCGGTCGCGGCGGTCGCACGATCAACGCGCTGCGCCAGATCGTGCGCGCGCACAAGGAAGCCCGCGGCCGCAAGGTCGTGGTCGACCTCGTCGACTAGGCGCCTTTCTCTCTTATGCAGCCGGATGACCGCATCCAGATCGGGGTGGTCGGCAAACCGCACGGTGTGCGCGGCGGTTTTCACCTGGACGGATGCATCGACGCGCCTGCGCTCGTGCCCGGCCTCGCGCTGCGCCTCGGAGGCGACGAATACGAGGTGGCTTCGCGCGGCGGGGTCGACTCGCGCCCGCTGCTCTCGCTGGTGGGGATCGGCGATCGCGACGCGATCGCAGCGCTGCGCGGAGCGGTCGTTACGGCGCGGCGCGCTGATCTTACGCCGCTGGCTGAAGGTGAGTGGTTCGCTGACGACCTGGTCGGGCTTGCGGTGGTCTCGACGGCCGGCGTGGCGCTCGGAAGTGTCGTGCGGATGACAAACCTGCCGTCCGTCGATGTGCTTGAAGTCAAGTCGGCGGAGGGGGAGACCCTGATGATCCCGATGATCAGCGACGCGATCGCGTCGATCGACCCGGACGGCGCCGGCGTGAGCGTCGACGCCGAGTTTCTCAATCTAGGCTGAAGCCCCATGCAGATCGACGTCTTCACGCTTTTTCCCGAATGGTTCGAATGGTTCCGCGAGCAGCGGCACATGAAGAATCTCTTCGAGGCCGGCCACTCGCTCGAGACCGTCGACATGCGCGCGACCACACCGATCGCCAACAATCGCGTCGACGACACGCCCTACGGCGGCGGCGCCGGCATGGTGATCCGCGTCGACGTGGTCGAAGCGGCTTTGCGGGCGCGGTACGGGGTCGATCCGGTGGAACTCGGCGGGCAGCGCCGCGTGGTTCTGCTCTCACCGACCGGCCGCCGTCTGAACGACCCGATGACCGAGGAGTTTGCTGGCGGCGGGGACATGACGATCCTCTGCGGTCGCTACGAGGGCTTCGATCAGCGGGTCCACGACTACCTCGCCACCGACATCGTCTCGATCGGCGACTACGTGCTCTCTGGCGGGGAGCTCGCCGCAATGGTGCTCGTGGATGCGGTCACGCGCAAACTTCCCGAGGCCCATGGCGATGAGCGCAGCGCCAAGGAGGAGTCGTTCTCCGCGGAACTTGACGGCGCGCCCGAATACCCGCATTACACGCGGCCGGAGGAATATCGCGGCTGGAAGGTGCCCGACGTGCTGCTCTCCGGTCACCACGGCGAAATCGAGCGTTGGCGTCGCGAGCAGAGCGAGGCTCGCCGCCAAACGCATGATTTGCAGGATTAGCTACCATTCGCATCGCTTTATGCGGCACGGGCGGGCGCTCGTGCCTGATTTTTGCCCCGGCCGATCAGCGGCCTCCCTCGCAGCACTAGAACTTTCACGACAGGTAATCCCATGAGCACGATCATCGACAAGCTTGAGAAGGCGCAGATCAAGCGTCATCCGCACTTCGACCCGGGCGACCGCGTCCGCGTCCACTTCCAGGTGATCGAAGGCAGCCGTCGTCGTACGCAGGTCTTCGAGGGCATCGTCATCAAGCGCCAGGGCAGCGGCGCGCGCGAGACCTTCACGGTCCGCAAGCAGAGCTTCGGCGTCGGCGTCGAGCGCACGTTCCCCGTGCACTCGACGAAGATCGAGAAGATTGAAGTCGCCGCCCGCGGTGAGGTGCGTCGCGCCAAGCTGTACTACCTCCGTGACCGCGTCGGCAAGCGTGCGCGTGTTCGCGAGCGCGCGTGGACTCCGCAGGAGCAGGCGCGTCTCGATGCCGAAGCGGCAGGCGCGTACGACGCGGAGGGCTCGCAGGACGAAGCCGAACTCGTCTCGCCCGAGGAAGTCGTCGACGAGGCCGTCGAGACGACCGACGAGGCTGTGACCGAGACCGAAGCGGCAGAGGTCGCCGAAACCCCGGCCGACGAGGCCCCCGCAGCCGAAGAGGCCCCAGCAGACGAGGTCCCGGCAGACGAGGCCCCGGCAGACGGGGCCCCGGCCGAAGAGGCAGCACCGGAGGCGGAGGCAGAGCCCGTCGCCGAGGGTGAAGCTGAGGCAGGCGGCAACTCCGAGGCCGAGCCGGCCGAAGACAACAGCTGATCCGGGCCTACGCCCTTCAATGGCGGACTCCGCGCAGCAGCCTGACGGAGGGGCCGAACAGCACGAGAAGTCGGCGAGCCAGTCGCTGATCGAGCTTGTCGCGATCGTCGGGATCGCGATCGGACTCGCGCTGAGCATTCAGGCTTTCCTCGTGAAGCCGTATCGGATACCGAGTGCATCGATGGAGCCGACGCTGACGATCGGTCAGCGCATTCTCGTCAACCGTCTCGAGGGCCGCTACGGCACGCCCGAACGTGGCGACATTCTTGTGTTCGATCCGCCGAGTGGTGATGGCGAACCCGCGTGCGGGGTCAAGACCGGCGAGACCTACGCGCCCGGTCAGATCTACCGCGACGGCGAAGATGACTACTCGCGCGTGAAAATGCCCTGCCCGATCCCCGGGCCGGGAAAGTTCGATGAGGCATACGTGAAGCGGGTCGTCGGACTGCCCGGCGAATCGATCGCGGTCAAGCGTGGTCGCGTGTTCATCAACGGCAAGCAGATCCCGGAGCGCTATCTCCCGGGAGATGATGATTGCCGCGACGATGACGACATCGAGACCGACTGCAATTTTCCGACCCCGATCACGATCCCGGCTGGCCACTACTTCATGATGGGCGACAACCGCAATGACGGCGGGAGCTTTGACAGTCGCTTCTGGGGTCCGGTCGACGGCTCGTCCGTGATCGGCAAGGTCTTCTTCACATATTGGCCTGCGAAGAAGATCGGGACACCCTGAGCGATCAGGCACTAGTGTGGCTGCGCCCGGGACACCTGGCGCAGGAGAGAGAACTTTGACCGACCAGCCCAGCAACGTCAGCGAGACCGAAGAAAAGAAGGGGATGAATCCTCTGCTCGAGACCGTGATGATCGTCGTCGCGGCGCTCGTGTTCGCCTTCGTGATCCAGTGGCTCCTGGTCAAGCCGTACAAGATCCCGAGTCTCTCGATGTATCCACTGCTCGATGTGCACCAGCGTGTTTTGGTCAACCGCGTGGAGGGCCGCTTCGGCTCGCCGTCGCGTGGTGATGTCGTGGTATTCCATCCACCTCCGGGCGCCGACGAAATGGAGTGTGGGATCGAGCCGGGTCAGCGGTTCGGCCCGCCGCAGCAGACCTATGTCGCCAACACCGACATGATCGACACCGGCAGCGGAAGTTCGGACGGCACCGGCTCGATGGCCTGCCCGGTTGCCAACGCAGGCATGCAGAAACAGGCGTTCATCAAACGCGTGATCGGTTTGCCCGGAGATCGGATCAAGATCATCAAGGGCTACGCGTACATCAATGGCAAGAAACTCGACGAGCCCTACGTCAACCAGGCCGACTCGTGCGCCGACGAGGCGAGTTTTCGCCCGACCTGCACGTTTTCGGTGGAGTTCACGATCCCGCCGGATCGCTATTTCATGATGGGCGACAATCGCAACAACAGCGACGACAGCCGCTTCTGGGGTCCGATTCCCAAGAAGAACATCGTCGGCGAGGCCTTCGCCACCTATTGGCCGATAAACCGCATCGGCGGCCTCTAGGAGCGCCTGCCGCCGATCGCGCGGCTAATTTGGGTGGCCGATGGCAACGGCGTCCCTGATCGACTTCGACCGCGCTCGTGGAGAGCTTGTCGCCGGCACCGACGAGGTGGGGCGAGGCTGTCTCGCCGGACCGATCGTCGCTGCCGGAGTCGCCTTCGACTATTCCGATCTCTCGGAGGCCGATCTCTCGACGCTCGCCGCGCTGAACGACTCGAAGAAGCTCTCGGCTGATCGCCGCGCCGAACTCTTCGGCGAGATCACAAGACTTGCCACCTCGGTCGCGGTGATCTCGCGATCGGCAATCTACATCGACCAGTTTGGCCTGCACCGTACGAATCTCCACTGCCTCGGTTCGGCGCTCTCGCGGGTCGACCGCGGCGACGCCGTGTTGCTCAGTGACGGCTACATGCCGTTCGGCCTCGATCGACCGTGTGAGACCGTCGTCAAGGGCGATGCGACCAGCACCGCGATTGCTGCGGCCTCGATCGTGGCGAAGGTCTCGCGCGACCGTTACATGCATCGCATCGCTGTCGAGTATCCCGAGTACTCGTTCGAGAAGCACGTCGGCTATGCGACTCCGATCCACCGCGACGCGATCATCGAGCACGGTCCGACACCGATCCATCGTCGTTCTTTCGCCTCTGCGGCCTACGAGCAGTACAAGCTCGTCGCGTAGGTCGCGGGCGCTCAGAAGGCGTCCTCCAGGTGTTCGAACTCGAGCACCTCTCCTGACGGTCCGAGCGTCACCGCGAAGGCGTCGAAGCGAAACGCGCTGAAGCGTCCCTGCTGCAGGTTCATTCTTCGCGACTCGTCGACGAGCCAGCGGCGGGCGAGCATTCGGATCTGATTCTGCTTCCGCGGACCGATTGATTCGAATGGAGAAAACGGCGCAGCTCCGCTGCGGGCTCGGAGTGTCTTCACCTCCGCGAAGACCAGCGTGGAGCGGTCGAGCGCGATCAGGTCGAGTTCGCCCTCCCGCCACCGCACGTTGTGGTCGACGATCCTCCAGCCGGCTGCGGCGACTCGCTCCCGCACCGCCTGCTCTCCGGCGGCTCCGATCGCGTTTCGGAGATCATGCGTAGTGGTCCTGGCTTCCATGCGGACAGGCTTCCAGGCGATGTGTGACGTTTCAAGACCGCTTTGCGAATTCTCTGCAAGAAGTTCGCGACGCGGCAGCGACGAAACAGGCGCGACGCAACTTCTTACAACTTCACGGGAGAGATTTTGCGATTGTGTCTTGAACCGTCACAGTTTGTTCGGCAGTCTGCCGGACATGCTCGCCAAAGCGACGACATACACGATCGAGGGGGTCTCGGCCAGGCGCGTCACGGTGGAGGTCGATATCCGCTCGGGGCTGCCGGCCTTCTCGGTCGTCGGGCTGCCGGACACCGCTGTGCGCGAGTCACGTGAGCGGGTGCGTGCGGCGCTGCTCAATGACGGCTTCGACTTTCCGCAGCGCCGCATCACCGTCAATCTTGCGCCCGCAGACCTGCGCAAAGCCGGTCCGACCTTCGACCTCGCGATCGCGCTGGCGATCCTCACGGCGAGTGAGCAACTGGCGTCCGAGCCGTTTGAGCGTGCCGCGCTCGCGGGTGAACTCTCGCTCGACGGCGCCGTCCAGCCGATCCGCGGAGCGCTGGCGATCGCGGAAGGCGCAGCGGGCGACGGCGCCACAACGCTTGTGGTGCCGGCGGCCAACGCGCGCGAGGCGGCGCTCGTCGACCGTACGATCGTGGCCCCGATTCAGCGGCTGTCTGAACTCGCCGACATTGCGCGAGGTGCCTGGGAGCCCGTGCCTGTCTGCGACCAGCCGGAGATTCGCGTGTGGGGTCCGGATCTGAAGGATCTGCGCGGCCACGAGTTCAGTCAGCGTGCCCTCGAGATAGCCGCAGCCGGCGGTCACCACATCCTCTTCAAGGGACCTCCCGGCTGTGGCAAGACGATGCTCGCGCGGCGCCTGCCGTCGATTCTCCCGTCGATGACGCCTGGAGAGGCGATCGAGGTGACACGGATGCAGAGTGTCGCGGGGAGTCTTCGCGTGGACGGGCTCGCCGGCCAGCGCCCGTTCCGCGCTCCGCACCACTCGATCAGCGCGTCTGGTCTGACCGGCGGAGGTGTGGTGCCGACCCCGGGAGAAGTCACGCTTGCTACCAACGGAGTGCTCTTCCTTGACGAACTCGCCGAGTTCTCGACGCGCACGCTCGAGGCGTTGCGCCAACCGCTCGAGAGCGGATCGATCAGCGTGACTCGGGCTCAGCGCACGCATGTCTTCCCGGCGCGATTCATGCTCGTCGCTGCGACCAATCCCTGCCCGTGCGGGGCTGGAGGTACACGCTGCCACTGCTCCGCGGCTGAGGTCGCGCGCTATGAGCGCAGACTCTCGGGCCCGCTGCTGGATCGCTTCGACATGCATTGTGGGGTCGAGCGGCCGACGACCGCCGAGGTCGAGGCCGGACCGGTCACAGAGTCCGCGATCGTCAGGGCGCGAGTTGAAGCGGCGCGCGCAAGGCAGGCTGCCAGGCTTGCCGGCGAAGCGGCACACTGCAATGGTCAACTCGACGGAGCCGGCACGCGCAAGCTGCTCAGGCCGCCCGAGCCGGTGCTCGCGCTGCTGGCATCTGCCTACCAGCGCAACACGCTCTCGCTGCGCGGGTACGACCGCTGTCTTCGTGTCGCGAGGACGATCGCCGATCTCGACGGACGTGAAGAAGTCACCGAAGCCGACATGGCCGAGGCGCTGTCCTTTCGGGCGATGGAGCCGGCCGCGTGAGTGCCTGCGCCGAATGCCTGCGCGCTTCACTGCTGCGTGCTGAGATCACCTCGGTGATGGAATCTTCGGGTGCCGGAGCGGTGGCCGCGCGGCGCGCTCTCGAGGCTGACCCTGACGAAATGCTGTTCACGCTCGAGTCGCGCGGCGGCGCCGAACCGGCGTTCGACGAGTTGCTCGCGGCGCTCAGCTCCGAGTGCCGTGTCTGGACCGTCTGCAGACACGATCCGGAATTCCCGGCAGGATTGACCGGTTTCGCCCGTGAGGCCGACATTCCACACGTGATCTACGGAGTGGGTGAGAAGCGCCACTTCGACGAACTGCGAGAGCCGGGCGGGATCGCGATCGTAGGCGCGCGGAGGGCGACCGCGTACGGTCGTGAGGTCGCCTACTCGCTGGCGCAGGGCGCCGCAGGTCTCGGTCTCACAGTGATCAGCGGAATGGCGCTCGGCATCGACGGCGCGGCGCATCGCGGATCGCTACAGGGCGGCGGGCCCACGATCGCGGTGCTCGCCGGCGGCCCGAACGTGGCCTACCCGCGCTCACATCGGCTGCTGCATCAACAGTTGCTCGAGCGCGGCTGCGCGATCTCGGAGAATCCGCCCGGCGTGCAGGCGCGGCGCTGGGCTTTTGTCGCTCGCAACCGGATCATCGCGGCGATGTCGCGGATAGTCGTCTTCGCTGAAGGTTCTGCCGAATCCGGCGCGCGGCACACGGTCGAGTTCGCGACGCAGCTTGACATCCCGGTCGGCGCTGTTCCTGGTCCGATCACGAGTCCGTTGAGTGCGGGTCCCAATGGTCTGCTCGGCGCCGAGGGGGTCATCACTGTGCGCGGGATCGATGACATCTCTCAGCATCTTCAGCTCGATCGCCTGGTCTTCTCGTCGGGCTTCACCGATGATCCCGGCTCTTTGGCCGAACGAGTGCTTGGGCTTGTCGCCGCGGGGGAGCGCACGCCGCAAGCGCTTGCCGCGGCGATCGAGGGCTGTGATCCGCGCGAGATCTCCAGGGCGCTCGGTGAGCTCGAGTTGAAGGGGCGGGTGAAGCGTGCAGCGGGCGGCGAGTATGAACGATTGCTTTGAATGCTCAGCGGGCTCCATGCGCACTAAGATCGCCAGCCATGACCCCTGATTTCGACACGCGACACAACAGCCGTGAACTGCTCGACGGACCGGACCGCGCCGCCGCGCGCGCCTACCTGAAGGGAATCGGCTTCGACGACGAGGCGCTTTCCAAGCCGGTTATCGGCGTCGCCAACACCTGGACCGAAGTCATGCCGTGCAACTTCCACCTGCGCGCCGTATCCGCGGCCGTAAAGGAGGGGATCCGTGCGGCCGGGGCCACACCGATGGAGTTCAACACCGTCGCTGTCTCCGACGGAATCACGATGGGTCATGAGGGCATGCGCGCGTCGCTTGTCTCGCGCGAAGTGATCGCCGACAGCATCGAGCTGGTCAGCCGTGGCCATGCATTTGACGCCGTGATCGCGATCTCGGGCTGCGACAAGACGATCCCCGGCACCGTGATGGCGCTTGCGCGTCTGGATCTTCCGAGCATCATGCTCTACGGCGGATCGATCCTGCCGGGGTCGCTGCACGGTCAGGACGTCTCGATCCAAGATGTCTTCGAGGCGATCGGAACCCACGCTGCCGGCAATATGACCGACGAGCAGCTCACCGAACTCGAAAACGTCGCGTCACCCGGCGCCGGCGCCTGCGGCGGCCAGTTCACAGCCAACACGATGGCGATGGCTTTTGAGGTGATGGGCATCTCTCCGGCCGGCAGCGCGATGGTCCCCGCCGTCGCCGGCGCGCGCAAGGAGGTCGCCGAGAAGGCCGGCCACATGATCGTCGACGTTCTGAAGCGCGGCGTCACGGCTCGCGATCTGATCACCAAGGAATCGATCCAGAACGCCATCGCCGCCGTCTGCATGAGCGGCGGATCGACCAACGCCGTGCTCCACCTGCTTGCCGTCGCGTACGAAGCCGAAGTCCCACTCGACATCGAGGAATTCGACGCGATCAGCGCCAAAACTCCCCTGACCGGCGACCTCAAGCCCGGCGGCAAGTACCTCGCCCGCGACTTCTGGGAGGCCGGCGGCGTCCCCGTGATCGCCAATCGTCTTCAGGAGGCCGGCCTGCTCAACCGTGAGTGCATTCGTGTCGACGGCGACACGGCCGGCGACTACGCCGACGCCGCGGTCGAGACCGAGGGTCAGCAGGTCGTCAAACCGCTCGACGCCCCACTCAAGCCCACCGGCGGGATCGCGATTCTCAAGGGCAATCTCGCCCCTGAGGGCTGCGTCGTCAAGCTTGCGGGGCACGAGCGTGTCTACGCCGAAGGCCCGGCACGAGTCTTCGAGAACGAGAAGGAATGCTTCGCCGCCGTAGAGGCGAGCCAGATCAACCCCGGCGACATCGTCGTGATCCGCAACGAAGGTCCGTCCGGCGGTCCGGGAATGCGCGAGATGCTGCAGGTCACCGCGGCGCTCGTCGGCGAAGGGCTCGGCGACTCGGTCGCGCTTCTGACCGACGGACGCTTCTCCGGGGCGACGCACGGCTTCATGGCCGGGCACGTCGCCCCCGAGGCTTCCAAGGGCGGACCGATCGCTGCCGTGCGCGAGGGCGACACGATCGTGATCGATGTCGAGAATCGCGTGATGAACGTGCAGCTCTCCGACGAGGAGATCGCCAAGCGCATCGCCGAGTACGAGGTTCCGGCGCCGCTCTACACACGCGGTGTCTATGGCAAGTACGTCCGCGAGGTCACGAGC
This sequence comes from Solirubrobacterales bacterium, assembly GCA_047605325.1. Taxonomy (GTDB): domain Bacteria; phylum Actinomycetota; class Thermoleophilia; order Solirubrobacterales; family JACPNS01; genus JACPNS01. The sequence continues at coordinate 20,969 of JASGFX010000026.1, forward strand.
GCCTCGCAGGGCGCCGTCACGAGCTAGCGATCCGAAGAAACTACGAGGCGTATCCCCAGCGCTCGAGCACTGGGATCTCGTGGATCTGGGGCGGCTGGAGGTGGTCCCAGAGGATGCCGTTGTCGCGCGGGTACTCGCCTTCGACCTCGATCACCGCACGCGGCGTGGCGAGCAGGTCGACGGGGATGTCGTGCGCGGTGACGAGCAGGTTCTCGCGCAGGATCTGGATCGGATGCACCGTCGTGCACACCGGAACGTCCGCGTCGACCTTTCCTGTCTCGTGCAGCAGCGCATACTCGAGATCAGAGAAGCCGCTGCCCTTGCCGATGCGCGCGCCCTTGAGGTTCACGGCGACGGCCCCGGTCAGCACCAGGTCGAGCTTGGGCACCTGCTCGAGGTCGAGAACCTCACCGTGCTTGAGCGCGCCCTTGATCGTCGCCGATTCGCGGATCTGGTCCTTGGTGAGCTTTTTCGGGTTCAGCAGGCGGAAGGGATGTTCTTCGCGCAGGCGCGGCACGGCCATCACGAGCGCCTTGCCCGATTCGAGTGCGAGTCTGCGCACGTGGGTCTGTGGCGAGTCGGGATTGACCTTGATCACTTCTGCGTCCTGCCAGAAGTGATGGCGTGTCAGACGCTCGGCCGCCATCTTCGCGCCCGCGAAGTTGGGGATCCGGCCTTCCGCGCCGGGAAAGCGTGAGACGCCCTGGTGGTCCATCGAGCGCCAGACGTCGTTTCTTACATCTTCCTTGGATCGCACGTGGGAAAAGGTAGTTGCTGATCCGGCGGGCCGAAGTAGCCCGTAAATTATCTCTTGCAACAAATCGCCCGGCGGTCCCCGAAAGGACCGGTGATTGTCGAACATATGCGCAGGATGAATCGGAATCGTTGGATCATGGTCGCGGCGGGCGTCGCGCTCGTTCTCGTGCTGGGCGCGTTCGCCTTCGACCAGTCGCAGAACGACAAGATCGCCAAGGGGGTGACGATCGGCGGGATCGACGTCTCGGGGCTTTCGCGCGCCGACGCCAAGGCCAAGCTCTCCAAGGAGATCGAAGCTGTCGTGCAGCAGCCGATCGTCGTCACCTCCAACGGCAAGCGCCGCACACTCAAGCCCGAGAAGTCGAAGGTCGGCGTCGACGTCCCCGGGATGGTCAACGAGGCGGTCGAGCAGAGCAACAGCGGATTCTTCATCACCGATGCCGCGCGGTCGGTCGCGGGCAGCAGCCGCAACATCGTGATCCCGGTCGAGATCACCTACTCGAAGCCTGCCGTTCGCCGCTTCGTACGCAGCGTGCACAAGAGTTTCGACCAGCAGGCCAAGGATGCCTCGATCAAATACAGCGCGACGAGCATCGGCGAGGTCGATTCCCAGAACGGCGAGGCCGTCGAGGGCAAGAAACTTACGCGGGCGATCGTCACCCGCCTCGAGAATCCGACCGAGCCGCGCACGATCAAGGCGCCGATGCGCACGACCGACGCGAAGGTCACGACTCGGGCGGAACTCGCGAAGAAGTACCCGACGATCATCCTCGTCGACCGTTCTGGCTTCAAACTGCGCCTCTACAAAAAACTCAAGCTCGCCAAGACCTACCCGATCGCGGTCGGTCAGGCCGGCCTCGAGACTCCGGCCGGGCTCTACACGATCAACGACCGTCAGGTCAATCCGGCCTGGCACGTGCCCAACAGCGACTGGGCAGGAGATCTAGCCGGAACCGTCGTCCCGCCGGGACCCGGCAACCCGATCGTCGCGCGATGGCTCGGCATCTACGACGGGGTGGGCATCCACGGAACCGACGACATCGGATCGCTCGGCTCGGCCGCCTCGCACGGCTGCATCCGCATGAAGCCATCGGATGTGATCGCGCTCTATCCGCTCGTTCCGCTGGGAACGCCGGTCTACATCGCATGAGCGAAGTCGAACAGGCCCCGCGCGTCTCCGACGGCTGGGAGTTCGACCTTGACCGTTTCGACCTGAGCCTGCGCCGCCGCGGCCTGGCCGATGCGACGCGCAAGGCTTACCTCACCGATCTCGCGCACTTCGCTGAGTGGGCGAGCGAGCGCGGGGTTGAAGCTCCTGATGTCGACGTAAAGAGCCTGCGCCGCTACGTGCAGCAGATCAGCGCCGAGGGGCTCGCCGCCACCAGTCTTGCGCGCAAGCTGGCGAGCATCCGCGCCTTCTACGCCAGCCTGCTCGAGCGCGGCGAGGTCACGCAGAACATCGCCCAGTTGATCACCACGCCGAAGCTTCCGCGCGAGTTGCCGCGCGTGCTCAACGCCGGTGAGGTCGAGCGTCTGCTCGAGCGGATGCCGGCGTCGACGCCGCTGCAGCTGCGCGACCGCGCGATGTTCGAATTGACCTACGCCTGCGGCCTGCGCGCGGGCGAGCTGATCGCACTGCCGCTCGCTGCACTCGACCTCGACGAAGAGCAGCTTCGCGTCGAGGGAAAGGGCGGTCGTACGCGCATGGTGCCGGTCGGCGAGGCCGCGGCCCGTGCGCTGCGCAAGTATCTCGACCGGGCGAGGCCGGCGCTGCGCGGCGCGAAGAACGACCGCGAGACGCCGTGGCTGTTTCTCACCCGAAGCGGCCAGCAGCTGCGCCCGAGCGACGTGCGCAGGCGGCTCGAACTCGCGCTCAAGGAGGCCGGTGTGGCCGCCGGGATCTCGCCCCATGCACTGCGTCACAGTTTTGCAACGCACCTCCTCAACGGCGGAGCAGATTTGCGCTCCGTGCAGGAACTTCTCGGTCACCGTTCAATATCTGCCACACAGATTTACACTCGGGTAGAGTCTGCTCGGCTGCGTGCGCAATATGGAAATGCGCACCCGCGGGCGTGACCTGCAGGGCGAAAGTGAAAAGAACTGGATGAGCACTGAGGCACAGAGTCAGCCGACGCCCCGCTCGAGCGGGCGGAGTCGTCGTGTTGGGGGAGAATTTGGCGATGTCGAGCTGCGCGACCTCTGGAAGCGCTACAAGGCCGACGGGGATCGTCATGCCCGCGAACGCCTGGTGCTCGCATACTCACCGCTGGTCAAGTATGTGGCCGGCAAGATGGGTTCCGGCCTGCCGAGCTACGTCGACGACGCCGACCTCATCTCATACGGCCTGACCGGTCTGATCAGCGCGATCGAGCGCTTCGAGCCGTCTCGCGAGATCAAATTCGAGACGTACGCGATGAGCCGCATCAAGGGTTCGATCATCGACGAGCTGCGCTCGATGGACTGGGTGCCGCGGTCGGTGCGCATGCGCGCCCGCGAGTTCGAGCGCGCCAACGCCAAGCTCGAGCACAAGCTCCACCGCGCCCCGACCGATCAAGAACTCGCCGACGAGCTCGACGTCACGCCGGAAGAGCTGCAGGAGCACATCCAGCAGATCTCCAACAGCGCCGTGATCGCGCTCGATGAGCTGTGGTCTGTCTCCGACTCGTCGGGTGGCCAAGTCTCGCTGCTCGACACGATCGAAGACCCGAACGCGGCCGACCCGGAGAAGTCGTTCGACGCGGTCAACGTCAAGGAGCAGATCGCGGAGGCGATCAGCCGTCTGCCCGAACGCGAAAAGCTCGTGATCGCGCTCTACTACTACGAGAACCTCACGCTCCGTGAGATCGGCGAAGTGCTCGGCGTGACCGAGTCGCGCGTCTCGCAGTTGCACACCAAGGCGGTCCTCAGGCTCAAGTCGCGCCTGCAGGACGACGGCGAGCTCTAGCCGGGCTGCTCGCGCGCCGCGCCGGGCAGACTATTTTTTCCGGTCATGCCGGTCAAGCAACTGCGCCCGAATCTCGACCCCGAGAGCTGTTCCATCTGCGGCCGAAGGCTGCTCCAGGGCGAACAGGTCAACTGGTACGTGGCGCCAGACGCCAGCCGCCGCGTGGTCTGCGAGCTGTGCGTGCCGCGCGCCGAGCGCGTGCGCTGGGTGCGCGAGCGCGAAGGCGAGGAGATCGTCCAGCTGCGTCCTTCGCGCGGCGAGCGAGCCGGCCTGATGCGCCGCATGGCCGACTTCTTCGGAGCGGCCGAGCCGGCCGAGGAGGATGACTTCGCGGACGGTGCCGGCAGACCCGATCAGGAGCACCGCCGCCAGCGCCGTGCGCAGCGCAGGGAAGGCCGCGAGGTCGAGCCGGCCCCGGAGCTCGCACCGACGCCGCGCGACGTCGCAGCGGTCCCCACAGAGCCCGAGGCGCGTCTTGAACGGGGCCTTGAGCTCTTCAACCTCTCTCAGTTCCCTCGCACGATCGCCGGGCTCTCACGTTCGCTCGGAGATCCACGCGTTGCGGCCGTCAATGTCTTCGATGCCAACGCTGTCGATGTCTGGGTCGGCTGGGATCTCGCCTGGTACTCGTACCGCGTCTCGCTGAGCGATCCGACCGAGCCGGTCGAGCAGTCCGGTCGCGGCAACGACGTCGACGAATTGATCGGCACCGTGCGCGACTGGAACGCCGGCGCCGACGGCTTCGGCCGTCTGTTTCTCGCCGGCCGCGAATCTTCCGACCTGACCCCCGGAGAGAATCCGGCGCAATGAAGCTCGTGATCCATGTGGACGGCGGCTCGCGGGGCAACCCCGGTCCGGCGGCGATCGCCGCCGTGCTGAGTACGCCCGACGGCGAAGTCGTCGCCGACGCCAAGGAGACGATCGGCGTCGCCAGCAACAACGTCGCCGAGTACAAGGCCGTCCTGCTGGGGCTTGAGAAGGCCCGTGAGCTGGGCGCCGACGAAGTCGAGGTCGTCAACGACTCTGAGCTCGTCCAGAAGCAGATCAACGGCCAGTACAAGGTCAAGCACCCCGACATGAAGCCGCTCTACGCGGCCTCGATCGACTCGCTGCGCGGCTTCGCCGCCTGGTCGATCCGCTCGGTGCCGCGCGCACAGAACTCCGACGCCGACGCCCTGGTCAACCAGGCGCTCGACGCCGCCGCGCTCTAGCCGCAGAGACCCTTCGCAGTCGAAGTGTTCTGCACGCGGAGCGGGGTAGCGCACGCGCATTTGTATACTGCATAAATCTGATCTACTTTATGAGGTTTATGGAAGCGCACAGCACATCCCAGCCACGGCCCGTCGAGTTCCCGTCTTCGCGGAGCGGAACCGGCAGACTGGCCAGCCCGTCCGCGCGGGCCACCGCCAAGCGCGTCGCGTGGCGGATCGTCGCACTCGCGGTGGTGATCGGTGTGTGGTGGGCCGTGGCTGCCGCAAGGATCTGGGATCCGCTGATCCTGCCGCCGCCGTCGCACGTCTGGGATCGGTTCATTGACAGCATCACCGTCCACGACGGTGAGACCGGCCTCGCGGGCTACTACCTCTGGCAGCACCTCGCATACAGCTTTCTCCGCGTGTTCAAGGGTCTTCTGCTTGCGATCGTGCTGGGCGTCCCGGTCGGCATCCTGCTCGGCGTCTCGCGGTCTTTCAGCACGATCGCTGGCCCATACGTGAACTTCGTTCGGGCGCTGCCGCCGCTCGCGTACTTCTCGTTGCTGATCATCTGGTTCGGCATCAACGACACCTCGAAGGTGCTGCTGCTGTTCCTCGCGGCGTTCCCGCCGATCGCGATCTCGATCGCCGGCGGGGTGGCGGGCATCCCGAAGACGCGCATCGACGCTGCGCGCTCGCTCGGGGCGAGCCGCACCCAGCTGATCCGCACTGTCGTGATCCCATCGACGCTGCCGGAGTTCTTCACCGGGCTGCGCCTGGCGATCGGATTCGCGTGCACCACGGTGGTCGCCGCTGAGACCGTCAACGGCCTGCCCGGCATCGGCGGCCTCGCCTGGATGACCCAGAAGTTCCTCCAGACCGACGTGGCGATTCTCTGCGTGATCGTGATCGGACTCGCCGCGCTCGCCCTCGACCTGCTCGTCCGTGCGCTCGAGCGCATCGCCGTGCCGTGGCGCGGACGGGCCTGAATCTTCCCCTGACATCAAAACCATCCCCATCCCAAGGAGAACAATGAAGAACCCCAGAGCACTACTGACGCGCGGCCTCACGGGCCTCCTGCTCATCGCGATCTCGGTGGCTCTGGCTGCGTGCGGATCCGACAGCTCGGACGACGCGGCCGCGAGCGGCAGCACTGCGCCGAAGGAGATCACGATCGCGTACCAGGCGATCCCCAACGGCGACCTCGTCGTCAAGCACAACGGCTACCTCGAGAAGGCCTTCCCCGACACGAAGATCAACTGGAAGCTGTTCGACTCCGGTGGATCGGTCAACGAGGCCGTCACCGCGGGCAGCGTCGACATCGGCCTTGCCGGTTCGAGCCCGGTCTCGCGCGGCATCTCGCAGGGGATCAAGTACCAGGTCCCGTGGATCCACGACGTGATCGGCGAGGCCGAGGCGCTCGTGGTGAAGCCGGACATCAAGTCGATCGACGACCTCAAGGGCAAGACGATCGCGGTGCCGCTGGCATCGACCTCGGACTTCTCGCTGCGCGCGGCGCTGAAGGAGAACGGCGTCGACGCCTCGGACGTGAAGATCATCGACGCCGAGCCCGACGCGATCTACGCGGCCTGGAAGAAGGGTGACATCGACGGGGCGTACGTCTGGAACCCGAATCTCGCCAAGATCCAGGACGACGGCGGCAAGGTGCTGATCACAAGTGCCGACCTCGCCAAGAAGGGGCAGACGACGTACGACCTCGCGGTCGCGACCAACGAGTTCGCCGAGAAGTACCCCGACGCGCTCAACACCTGGGCCGCCCAGCAGGACAAGGCCGTGCGCCTGATCCAGGACGACCCGGACAGCGCGGCGAAGGCGATCGCCGCCGAGCTCAGCATCTCGCAGAGCGAGGCGCTGGCACAGCTGAAGGATCTGATCTTCCTCAACGCCTCCGAGCAGGTCGGCGACGACTACCTCGGCGGCGGCCTGGGTCAGAACCTTTACGACGAAGCTGTCTTCAACAAGGAGCTCAAGCAGATTCCGAGTGTGAAGTCGCTTCAGGACTACAAGGACGCCGTCAACGCCGAACCGGCGGAGTCGGTCAAGTAGTCATGTGCGCCGACGTGCTTGAAGAGATCGCACGCACGGCGCCCGCGCAGCAGGCGCCGGAAGGGACCCTTCCGGTGTCGCTGCGGGGGGTCAGCCACGAGTACCGGGGCGGCGAAGGCGCCGTCCCGGCGCTCGGGCCGATCGATCTGGACCTCGCCGCCGGCGAGTTCCTGACGATCGTCGGCCCTTCTGGTTGTGGGAAGACGACGCTCCTCCAGTTGCTCGGAGGATTCCTCGCGCCGAGCTCCGGCGCAGTGCTGGTCGGTGGCGAGCCCGTCGACGGTCCGTCGCCGCAACGCGGCGTGGTGTTCCAGCAGCCGAACCTCTTCCCCTGGTACACGGTGCGCGACAACGTGGCGCTGGGCCTGCGCTACGCCGGAGTGCCCAAAGCCGAGCGCCTCGCGATCGCCGACGAGCAGCTGAAGCTCGTGGGGCTCGACGATTTCGCCAAGGCCAAGACCTACGAGCTCTCCGGCGGCATGCAGCAGCGTGCGCAGATCGCCCGGGTGCTTGCGTCGGGACCGGAGCTGCTGCTGCTCGACGAGCCGTTCGGGGCGCTTGACGCGCTCACGCGCGAGCGGCTGCAGTCCGAGCTCCACCGCATCTGGTTCGAGACCCGCCGCACGGCCGTATTCATCACGCACAGCGTCGACGAGGCCGTCTATCTCGGTACACGCGTGATCGTCCTGAGCCACCGGCCGGGACAGATCGTGTTCGACGCCAGGCCGCCGTTCGACGAAGGCCTGCGGCGCCGCACGATCCGTTCATCCACCGAGTTCGCAGCCTTTCGCCAGCGCGTCGTGCGTGCGATCGGCGCGCAGCTCGAATCCGCATACGAGTAGTAAGAGCAGGAGGGACCCACAATGCCCATCAAACTTCACTGGTTTCTGCCGACCGCCGGAGACAGTCGCAACATCGCGGCGGCCGGGGCCGACGACCACCACAGGCCAGCCTCATTCGAGTATCTGACCCAGGTCGCGCGTGCTGCCGAGGAGAACAACTTCCACGCCGTGCTCACGCCGGCCGGAACCTGGTGCGAGGACGCCTGGATCGAGACCTCTGCGCTGCTGCCGCGCACGTCCCGCCTGAAGTTCCTCGTGGCATTCCGCCCGGGGCTCGCCTCGCCCACGCTCGTGGCTCAGCAGGCGGCGACCTACCAGCGCGTCTCGGGTGGGCGCCTGCTCGTCAACATCGTCACCGGCGGTGAGGATCTCGAACAGCGACGCTTCGGCGATCACCTCTCAAAGGACGAGCGCTACGCGCGCACCGATGAGTTCCTTCAGATCGTCAAGGGCGCTTGGTCGGGGAATCCCTTCAACTTCAAGGGCGAGCACTACGACGTCGTCGGCGCGACCGTGCACACGCCCCCGAGCCCGGTGCCCGAGATCTACTTCGGCGGCGCCTCGCCGGCCGCAGAGGGTGTCGCCGCGCGCCACTCCGACGTGTACCTCACATGGGGCGAGCCGCCCGCGCAGGTGCGCGAGCGCGTCGAGCGCATGCGCGAGAAAGCGGCGGCCGAGGGCCGCGAGTTGCGCTTCGGGATCCGCCTGCACGCGATCAGCCGCGACCGCGCCGAGGACGCCTGGGCCGAGACCGACCGCCTGCTCGAGGCGCTCGACCCGAAGGTCGTGCAGACCTTCATGGACGCCCAGCGCTTCAGCCAGTCGGAAGGCCAGCGGCGCATGACTGAGCTGCACGGCGGGCGGATCGATCGCGAGGGTCTGATCGTCTCGCCCAACCTCTGGGCGGGTGTCGGGCTGGTACGCGCCGGTGCAGGCACGGCGCTGGTCGGCAGCCACGAGGAGGTCGCCGAGCGGATCCTCGAGTACCACGAGATCGGCTTCGACGAGTTCATCCTCTCCGGTCACCCGCACGTCGAGGAGGCCTATTGGGTCGGCGAGGGCGTCGCCCCGATCCTGCGCCGCGAGGGAGTGCTGGAGGATCCGGCGCAGGCCGAGTACGCACCGACCGCGCCCCAGCGCAGCGAAGGTCCGAGCTACGTCGCCCGCCCGCGCGAGCCGGCGCCGGTCGAGCGCAACGGCTAGCGCTTGGGCTGCCAGACGCGCACGTAGTCGACCTGCATCTTGTTGCCGGCCGGAGCGTGGTAGCCCTTGCCGACCGCGAGCTGCATGATCGGGTACATCGCGACACGCGGGATGTGACGGCTCTTGAAAGTGACGCGCTGCAGACCGTCGACCCAGACGCGGACGATCTTCTTCGTCCAGAGCATGCCGTATGTGTGCCAGGTGCCCACGAGGTTCGACCCCCACGGCATCAGCTTGCGCGAGATGTAGCGCTGCTTGTCGGCGTCGGGATACGACCAGTGCAGCGCGGCGTATGGCATGCCGTTCTTCTCGGTGTTGAAGAACTCGAAGACGTCGATCTCCGGCGGCCAGTGATCCTTGACCGAGAGCTGCCAGAACGAAGGCCAGCAGCCCGTGCAGTCGGGTACGAAGACCTTCGATTCGATGTAGCCGTACTTGTAGGAGAAGAGCTTGTTCGAGTTGACCGAACCGGTCGAGTGGGGGAGGTCGCCGGCGCGACGGTCGCTGGTCACGAGGTTCAGCAGACCGTCCGAGACCGAGACGTTCGACGGGGAGTAGCCGGCCCCCTCGAGGTTGCTGTAGGGGATCGGCCCCTTGATCCAGTCGCGGCGCTGGCGGTTCCAGTTAAGGTCGGACATCGCCGGATCGGAGAACTCGTCGTCGAAGGTGAGGCGGTAGGACTTCTTGCCCGTCAGCGGCGTCGGACGCGCGGGAGACGCCGCCGCAACGGTGATCGGTGTGCTCACGGTCATGGACGAACCGACGCGCGTGCGGTAACGGGCGCTGAAATCGAGCGTGACCTGTCCGCTCGCGTCCTGCGGGATCGCAAATCGTGCTCCGGGTCGAGAGGCGAAAGGCGCACTGTCGTCGCGGCCGATGCTTTTGCCGTCGACGAAGAATTCGGCGCTCACGACGCCTTCACCCCCGGTGGTGAGCGAAGCGGCTACGGGAATTCGTCCGCCGACCGAGGCGCCACTCGAAGGCGATTGGACATGCAGCGCTGCCGCTCCGGCGGGACTCGTTTTCGAACCGCAGGCCGCGAACACGAAGCAGCTGATGACGACGGCGATCGTCGATGTCGAATGGCGGGCGCTCATCCGCTGAGTGTCACACGGGGCTGTCGTTGAGCGGCCACACGCGCACGTAGTCGATCTTCATCTGGCTTCCGGCCGGCGAGGGCGTCGCCCCGGGGTAGTACGGCGCAGCGATCACCGGGTCGCCGATCGCCATCATGAAGATCAGATACATCGGCTCCTGGGGGATGCGCTCGGCCCGGTCCACGGTCACGCGCTTGGTGCCGTCGATGTAGAAGTCCATCTGGTTCGCGCTCCACTTGAGTCCGTACGTGTGCCACTCGCCGGTCAGGTCGCCGGTGCCGGCCGGCTTGTAGTTCGTGTACGCCTGGCTCGGGTTCGATCCGCTCGCCGGGATGAAATGGGTGTCGAGCGGCGGCGCGTCGTTCGGATCTGAGTCGGCGGCCCAATGCGGCGTCGTATAGGGGTAAGGCTCGACCAGGCTGTTGATGAACTCGAAGACATCAACCTCCGGTGGCCACCCGTCGGACTCCGGCATCAGCCAGAACGATGGCCAGCAGAGCGAGCACTTGGGCACGAGTGCCTTTGTCTCGACGTAGCCGTACTTGAACGCGAAGCGACCGAAGGTGTTGATCATCCCGGTCGACTTCGGGTACAGGTGCTCGTCGACGTCGGGTCCGGCGTGCGTGCCGATCTGGTCATCCGTGACGGTCAGATTCGCGCTTCCGCCGGCGACGGATACGTTGTTCGGACTGCTGCTGTAGCCGGCGCCCTCGAAGAAGTTGAACGGATAGAACGGGAACGTTCCAGCACGCTTGTCGGTGCGCTGCGTACTCCAGATCGATGTGTCGAGAGGGCATTCGTTGAACTCCTCGTCGAGCAGCAGGCCTGAGATCGCCTGGCTCCGCTGGCATGACGCGCCGGTCACCGAGCCCGAGTCATCGAGCGAAATCTTGATCTTCCGGCTGAGCGTCTTCGTCTTCTTCTTGCCGGAAGCCAGCCGTACCGTGTACTTGACTTTCAGCACCAGCGTTTTTCCGGCCGCCGGCAGGTTACGGGTGTCGAACTTCACACCGTGCTTGATCGCGAAGGGGTACTTCCGGTCGGTCGTGATCTTCTTGCCGCCCAGGTAGAAGACGGCGGAGACGATCCGTGCCGAGCGCTTGGACGACAGCTTGCCCTTCACGGCAATCTTCCCGTAGGCCACGACGCCGGGCTTCGGCGAAGTCACCTTCAGCGCGGGCGTGCTCGCGGCAGCAGCGGACGTCGCCGCGAGCGCCGTCGAGGCGACCACGAGGCATGCGAGCTGGAGCAGCCGAGCTGTCGGGAAGGGGTTCATCAGATTGCCGAGTGCCTGTGCGGACAGGCGAGTGCATTGAGCATGGCATCAATCATCGAAAAATGCCAGGCTTCGGAACGATTTCTTGCCGGGGCCAGCGACTCAGCTCCCCGTGGCGCCGGTCCCGCCCGTCCCGCCGGTGGGACCGCTCGGGATGGTCGGCCCCGACCCGGTGTGTGCGTCGAAGCTGTAGACGTGCAGGTAGTCGACCATCATCTTGCTCCCGGCCGGCGGGGTGCTCGCCTCGGCGGTGCACTCGGGTCCGTCGGTCCGGCAGATCGCCATCTGGTAGATCAGATACATCGCCTGCTGCGGCAGCTTTGACGCTCCGTTGACGCGCGCGCCGAGCTTGCCGTCGAAGTAGATCTCGACGTAGTCAGGGGTCCAGAGCATCCCGTAGGTGTGCCACTGGCCCATGAAGTTCCCGCTCTCGCCGGCCGGGCGCGTGACCATCCACTCCTGCAGCGGAGACGGTGCGTCGCCTGCCTCGGGGTGGTGCTCGTACTGGTGATCGCCGTCAGGCCCGTCGGGCGCCCAGTGGAAGACCGAGTGCGGGTACTTCTTCGAGTAGATCGTCAGGTTGATGTACTCGAAGATGTCGATCTCGGGCGGCCATGCTCCTTCTGCCGCCGGGAGGATCCAGAAGGTTGGCCAGCAGCCCTCACAGTCAGAGACCCAGGCGCGGGTTTCAACGTATCCATATTTGAACGAGAAGCGATCCTTGGTGTTGACCATTCCGGTCGAGCGCTCGAGCGGTCCCTCGTAGCCCGGCGCGCGCGTGTCTTCGAGCGTGAGCGATAGGGCGCCGCCTCCGACCGAGACGTTGTCCTTCCCGTAGGCAGCGCCCTCGGCGATGTTGAACGGTCGGGAAAGGGCCGGCGTGCCGGCCACTTCCTGGTCGAGTGAGTCGTAGCGCTGATCGTTCCACCGGGTTGTGTCCAGGGCCACGCCATCGAAGTCCTCGCTGAACGCAAGCGGGTAGCCGAACGGTGGCTTGGCACCCTGTGCGCCGACGTGGCCGGGATCAAAGCGCAGTCGCACGCGCTTGGTGAGCTTCTTGCGCGTGATCAGTCCGCTTGGCTTCACGACGTCGTACTTCACGACGATGGTCACGAACGGGCGCTTCTTCCTGCGTAGCTTGCGCGTGTCGAATTTCACTCCGCGCTTCACGATGAACGGCCGGACCCGGTCGACCGTGACGCGCCTTCCATTCACGAAGAAGCGAGCAACGCGGATCTCAGCGCGCTTGCTGACGACGAGCGACGCGCTGACGCGGATCTTGCCGGGCAGCATCGGCTTCGAGGTGGGCGAGGAGACGACGAGTTTCGGCTTCGGGGCAGCCGACACTGGACCGGCGGCAAGCGCCAGGGACGAGACAGCGATGGAAAATATGAGCGCGAACACGCGCCTGGATGATGTGGGCACTCCCGTGACCGTCCCCGTGGCCGAGTGGTGGACGAGCCTTCAGGATATGGCCGATCTCCCGAAAAGCAAGTAGGTGAAACGAATCAGCCGGGGATGTAGCTCTGGTCCCAGACGTGCACCCAGTCGAGCTGCATCTGGTTGCCGGCCGGGGTCCACGTGAAGTTCACGCCGAGCGTCGCCGCGATCTTCGGGTCGCCGATCGCCATCATGAAAATCAGATACATCGGCTCCTGCGGGATCCGCGCGGGATCGGTGATGCTGCCACCGGGCACGCCGTCGATATAGAACTCGATCAGATTCGGCTTCCAGAGCATGCCGTAGCGGTGGTACTCGCCGGTGAGATCGCGCGTTCCTGCGGGTCGGAAGTTCTTGTAGGCCTGTTTGTTTGCCGAGTCCCAGAAGACGCTCTGGTTGTCGAGGTCGGCCGGCTGGGTCGCCTGGGACCAGTGCGGCGTCGCGTACGGATACGGCTCAGCGGCGCTGTTGACGAACTCGAAGATGTCGATCTCGGGCGGCCAGTTGTCGGACTGTGGCATCACCCAGAACGAGGGCCAGCAACCTTGGCAGCGGGGCACCTTCACGCGTGCCTCGACGTAGCCGTACTTGAACGAGAACAGCTTGTCCGTGTTGATCATCCCGGTCGATTTGGTGAACGGGTGGTAGCTGCTTGCGATCTTGTCGTCAGTGACCGTGAGGTTCGCGCTGCCGTCGGCAACCGCGACGTTCTTGGTCGCGTAGCCGGCGCCTTCGATCCAGTTGTATGGCAGGAACGGGAAACTTCCCGCGCGCGAGTCGCGGCGCTGGGTGTTCCAGGCCGCGGTGTTCAGCGCCCCGCCATCGAATTCGTCGTCGAACAGAAGCCTGGCGTTCGACGAGGTGGAATCGGTCGTCGTGCCGCCTCCGCTCGAGGGCGCCGCGTCAGGCGTGCCGCTGCCGGTGACGCCGCCAGTCCCGCCCTGCGAGGACTCGAGGTGCATCGGGATCCGGCGGGTGATCGAGCGGCTCCTGACCCGACCACTGCGTGCACGGAGGAAATACTTGACCTTGACGGTGAGCACGTTCCCGGAGATCGCCAGCTTGCGCGTGTTGAAGGTCGCGCCCTTCTTGGTCTGGAAGGGATACCGACGGTCATGCGTGACTTTGCTTCCGTTGTAGTAGAAGATCGCGCGGCGCACGTGCGCCGAGTGTTTCACGACAAGCTTGGCGCGCACGAGGATGTTCCCGCGCGGGACCTCACCACCTGCCGCCACCGAAAGCTTCAGCTTTGCGGCGTCGGCCGGCTGCGCGGCAGCCGCGAAAAACAGCGCCGACAGGCATGCGAGCAGCGTCAGCCGCAGGATTGAGGGAGTCTTTGTCAGTGTGCCGAGTTGGGGATTGCGGTGCAGATCCGTCTCACCGCGGGAACGTCATTCAGAAAAGGATGGCATCAGATCGCCGATTGCGCCAGTCCCTTTGCAGAATTTATTGCCAGACGCGGACATAGTCAACGAGCATCCGGCTGCCGGCCGCAGGGTGGTGGTCCTTGTACACGGCCAGCTGAATGATCGGGTACATCTCGACCGCCGGGATACCGATCGCGGTCGGAAACTGCTGCGCCGGCAGTCCGTCGACGTAGGCGACGACCATCGTCGGGGTCCACAGCAGGCCATAGGTGTGCCATGAGTCGCGATGGTCGACGGCAGGGTCGGTGACAAGTGGTGTGCTCACGAAGTCCTGGCCGTCAGCGTCGTCCGCGGCCCAGTGCACTCCGGCGTAACCGTAGGAATACAGGCTGGTGTCGAAGATCTCGAGCACATCGATCTCGGGGGGCCAGGTATTGGTCGTCGGCAGCATCCAGAAGGCCGGCCAGCAGCCGTCGCAATTCGGGACATTGACGCGTGCTTCGATGTAGCCGTATTTGAAGCTGAACTTCCCCCGAGTGTTGACCGAGCCGGTCGAGTGCGGGTAGCCGGCGTACGGCATGTCGCTCGTCGTCAGCTGTAGCGAGCCGTCGCGGATGGCGGAGTTTGCGGGCGAATAGCCGTATCCCTCGAGGTTGTTGTACGGGCGACCGCCGACCGTCCAGTCGAGTCGCCAGGGTTGCCAGTTGATCTGACTGGTGGTCTGCGAGCTGAACTCATCGTCGAATATGACCTTGTACTGGCTGAGGTCGAGCGCTGGCCCGCTCGGGGTCGGATGGAACACGTTGATGTTGGTGGTTCTGATGGCGGTGACCGCCGTCGCATGTCCATTGGATCCGCGCCTGCGGTAGACGACCTTGAATTTCAACTTGTTCTCGCCGGGCCGCAGCTTTGCGGAGCTGAAAGTGGCGCCCTGTCTCGAGCGGAAAGGCCTGCGCGTGTCAATTCCGAGCGATTGCTTGTTCACGTAGAAGTGCGCGCTGAGCACGCGGGAATGCCCGCGGATCGAGAGCTTCGCCCTGACGGCGAAGTCGCCGGCGACGGTCTTGCCGGCTCCCGGCGTCGTCGCGACAAGGCGCACCGAGCCGGCCGAGGCGGACGAGCAGGCGAACGCCAGGATGCTGGCGGCGAGCAACAGCGCTCGCGATGTCCGAGTAGCGAGGGCCACAATGCTGGCGGGTATACCCATGCCCGGCGCGGGCCAAGCCCGATCGCGGCCGATCATGTGAGAAGAAGCGGATGAAGGGACTCGAACCCTCGACCTTCTGCATGGCAAGCAGACGCTCTAGCCAACTGAGCTACAGCCGCACGCTGAGTGCTCGGGGAGCATAGCGAAGGCGTTTGCGCCGTGACGCGCGCCCGCCCGACCGGGAATTCTGGGGTTCGCCAACCCAAAATGTGCCCGGTGGGCGGCGTGTGGCGGCGCGCCCGTCGTGGGCGGGAAGAGGTGTGAAGCGAGCTGTTGCTTTGAAACGGCCGCCCGGAGCGATACGTTTTTCTGTGCGACGCACGGCGAGCATGCCGGTCGCGCCGCGCTCCCACACCTCGGCGACGCACCCACGGCGTCGCGTTCCGCCAAAGGCTCCTCCTGATGGACATCGAAGGCAGCATCGCCCGCACGACGGTTTCCGACGCCGTCTACCGGCGCCTGCGCGACCAGATTCTTGCGGCCGACGCCGAAGCGGGCGCGCCGCTTCCCTCCGAACGCACGCTCAGCGAAACCTTCGGCGTCAACCGTCACGCAGTGCGCGAAGCGATCAAACGCCTCCAGCAAGCCGGCCTCGTGACCGTCGTGCATGGCGGCGCGACGCGCGCCACCAACTGGCGCCGCGAAGGCGGGCCGGAACTGCTGACGGCGATCGGCGGCAGCATCGGCGCGAAGGAACGCGCCGGGCTCGCCGCGCAGATCGCCGAAGCGCGTGCTGCGATTGCTCAGTTGCTCGCCGCCGGAGCGGCCGGCGGCGACGGCTTCGATGCGAGCGACGCAGCCGCCGCGACAACCTCGGCTGACCGGTCGCAGATCGCCGCCTACCGCGCCTTTTGGTGTGACGTTGCGACCGCGAGCGGCAACCTCGCCGCGCAGCTGACGCTCAACAGCCTCGACGCGGCACTCGACGCCCTCGGCGCCGAAGGCGCAGCGGTGTTCGAGGCCGAGGCGTCACGTACCGGTGAGATCGCGGCACTGGCTGTCGCGATCGGCAGCGGCGATGCCGGCGGTGCTCGCCGCGCTGCCGGCGAACTGATCCACGCCGCACCGGTCGCACAGCTCTCACGCTGACGCGGGAGCTGGGCTGCGCGTGACGCGGGCAGCCCGCGAGGCCCGACCGACGTGGGCTGCACCGGATCTCTGCAGCGGCACCGCGTCGGCACGGCATACTTGCCCCATGCGTGGCGCACTGATCGAGTCCTACGGACAAACGCCGGCGATCGTCGACCTGCCCGGTCTCGACGGCGACGGCCCGCGCGGCGAGATGGTCGCGGCCGGGATCAATCCGGTCGACCGGACGATCTCTGGCGGAGAGTTCTACGCGCTGCGACCAAAACCGCCGTACACACCCGGGATGGAGGGCGTTGCCCGCACCGCTGACGGCCGGCTCGTGTACTTCGGGCGCCCCGGCAACCTCAAGCACGGCTCGCTTGCCGAACAGGCCATGCTCGATGACGATGAGTGCTTCGAGCTGCCGGACGGCACCGATCCGGGCCAGGCGATCGCCTGCGGCATCGCGGGCTTGGCCGCTTGGATGAGCATCAAGCAACGTGGCGCGCTCAAGCCGGGCGAACGGGTCGCGGTGACCGGTGCCACCGGTGTCGGCGGGCGGATGGCGCTCCAGATCGCGAAGCTGCTCGGCGCCTCGCATGTCGTCGCGATCGGCCGCGACGAAGCGCAGCTCGCGACGGTCGGCGATCTCGCCGACGAGGTCGTCTGCTTCAACGGCCCGATGTATGTCCACGAGATCGAACTCAAGCGGCTCGGCGGGCACGACCTCACGATCGACTTCACTTGGGGTCCGCTTGCGATGTCGGCGATGAACGCACACCACAAGCATGCACGGCTGGTGCAGGTCGGCAGCGCCGCGCAGCCGGCGCTTGGCATCACGGCCCCCGATCTGCGTGGCGGCCAATGGTCGATCTTGGGCTTCTCGATCTTCAACTACTCGCTCCAGGAGCGCCGGCGCGAGTACCTGGAACTGCTCGGCCATGTGCAGGCCGGCCGGATCGACGTGCCGATCCGGCAGATCGGGCTCGACGACGTGCCGGCTGCGTGGGATGCGCAGGGCGCCGGGTCGCCGCATGCGAAAACTGTCGTGAGCTTCGACTGACGGCGCCGACGATGCCAGCGTTTGATGTCAATGCCGCGACGCCGGATACTTCGGCCCTGCCGAAGCTCGTCGTGCCGCCGCCGGCGACGCCGCTGCCGTGGCTGCTGCACGCCTACGGCCATTCGATCGTTGAGGGTGGCGACGATACCTGGGGGCCGCAGTCTCCCAACCGCTTCAGTTCGCGGCTCGCCGCCCGGCTGCGCGCGCAGGAGCTGAACTTCGCGAAGGGCGCGAGCGCGCTGTGCTGCGATAACGAACCGAACCGTCCCGGCGCGTTGTGGGCGACCTGCGGAGGCTGGGTGACGGTGGTGCAAACGGCGCTGGCCGAGCCGCGCACGCAGCTGCCGTTGCTCTGCCCCCGCCAGCTCGTCGTCTTGATGAACGGCCACTTGGAGTGGGCGATCGCCGGGCCGCAGCGCACGCCGGGCCTGTATCCCGTGGTGCTGCGGGCGGTGCTGCGCCGGTTGCGGGCCGCGGCGGTATATGAGGACGACCACCGGTCGGTGCGGGTGCTCGGTCCACATCGCCGCTTCGAGGGGCGCACGCGCAACTCCGGCTCCGGGTTGACGATGCTTACCGCCGACCACGCGACCGTCGACATTGACGTCCCCGACTGGTATCCCGGCGGGCTGGCGATCGACCTCGCCGGTGCGTTTGGCGATGGCGCGAAGGCCGACGTCATCGTGTCGCTCGACGGTGAGCGGCTTGGCCTGCACGAGGTGACGAAGATCCCATCGGCGACGGTCGGCGATCCGAACCCGGAGATCTCGCCGTGGAGCTACCGGATTCCTGGGCAGCGGCTCGCAGCCGGCGCGCACCGTATCCGCTTGGAGTACGTGAATGTGCAGGGGTGGGGGGCATTCGACTACTGGCAGATCGAAGCCGCGCAGCCGCCGCTGATCCTGCTGCCCGAAGCGGCGGACTTCCCGGGCACCTGGGACACCGCTCCGGTCAAGAGCAACTTCAACGTGTCGCCCGCCGACCGCGCGGTGATCGACCGGCTGCAGCGCGCCGTTGCCCGCGAGTTCGAGGACGGCAACGTGCAGTACGTGCCGCTTCAGGATCTGTTCTCACCTGACGCGCCGCTGTATTCCGACGACGAGCTGCATCCCAACGCGCACGGCGCCGATCTGATCGCCGAGCGGCTCTATGACTGGGTCGTCGCGCACTGGACGCGCGACCACGCCCGCACGACCGGCACCGCGCTCCCTCGCGAACGCTCCGCGCGCGAGGTGCAGATCCAGAAGGTCCGCAATCACCTCGGTCTGCTCAAGCGCCGCGTGCGCGGGTAGCGGCGCTGGAAGAGGGGAAGGCACCGACCGGAGTCGAACCGGTGTAGACGGCTTTGCAGGCCGCTGCGTAGCCACTCCGCCACGGTGCCAAGGACTATGCATCGTACGCACCTTCGAGGCGGAGCGTCGACGCGCCGCCGGATCGTGAGCCTTGCTAACCTCTGCGCCCCGCACCGCGCCCCACGGCGACGTCGCAGCACTGGGGCCTATAGCTCAGTTGGTTAGAGCGCACGCTTGACATGCGTGAGGTCACAAGTTCGAGTCTTGTTAGGCCCATCGGCAAAAGCCCCGCAAACGCGGGGCTTTTTCGTTGGTAGTGGGCGGTGTCGCGGATGCCCGCTACCGTGCGGGCATGGCCGACGAGGAACCGCGAGACGACGCCGCGAACGAGCCGACCGCCGCACGCACATCCGACCGCGAGCCGGGCAGGTCGTTGTGGTCGCAGCACGACCCCGGCGACACGGGGGAGGGTGCAGGCCAGTCGCGGGATGCCGACGCGCAGGCCGGCACCGTTGCAGATCGCACCGCCGCAGACGCCGGCCAGGCCGACGACGCAAGCGATCACAACGCCGGCGAAGCCGATACTCCGCAGGACAAGTCCGGCGCCAAAGCCAGCGACGCACGCGAGAAGGCAGCGGCGTTCGCCGCCAGCGCCCGCGAACGGGCATCGAATACCGATGTCAAAGAGCTCGCCGCGACGACCACCAGCCTGATCGACACTGCACGGCCGTTTTTCCTGGCGGCGTTCGCTGTGCTCTTCACCGTGCTCGGCTTCTTCGAAGGCGACTCCGGTGCCAGCCAGTGGTACATCGCCGGCGCGATCCTCTTCGTCCTTGCCGCCGGTTTCTCCAACGAACTCGGCCATCTGCTGCCGCGCCGGTCCCGCGACAGCGACGACTGATGCCGGCCGTCCGCGATGGCGCGGCTGCGGGCCGACGCCGCGAGATCGCCGTGCGCGAGCGCCGACGTTCCCCGGCGACGGCCGGTCGATTAGGCTCCTGCAACCGATGAAGATCACCCTGCCCGACGACCGACAGCTTGAGCTTCCCGACGGCGCGACCGGCGCTGACTTGGCTGCTGCGATCGGCCCGGGGCTCGCGCGCGCAGCGCTCGCCGTCAAGGTCGACGGTGAGGTGCGCGATCTGGCCCGGCCGCTGCCAGCGCAAGCGGAGACGTCGACGGTCGAGATCATCACCGAGCGCTCCGGGCAGGATGCGCTCGATCTCGTCCGCCACGACGCGGCGCACGTGTTGGCGGCGGCGATCATCGACCTCTATCCGGGCGTGAAGATCTCGATCGGGCCGGCGATCGAAGATGGCTTCTACTACGACTTTGAGTTCCCGGAGGGCGTGACCGTCACCGACGCCGACTTCCCGAAGATCGAGGCAGAGATGAAGCGGCACATCAAAGCCGCCGAAACCTTCGTGCGCGAAGAGGTCGATCCGGCGGTCGCCCGCGAACGCTTCGTCGCCGACGGTCAGGACTACAAGGTCGAGCTGATCGACGATCTGGTCGCCGGCCAGACGCACGGGGCCGCGAAGACGACCGAAGCGGTTGAGGCCGTATCGCTGTACACGAACGGGCCGTTCACCGATCTGTGCCGTGGGCCGCACATGCCGAACACCAAGCGCATCGGCGCGGTGAAGTTGCTGAGCATCGCCGGGGCGTATTGGCGGGGCGACGCGAGCCGCCAGCAACTCACGCGGATCTATGGCACCGCGTTCTTCAGCAAGAAGGAACTGACCGAATACCTGGAGCTGCTGGAGCAGGCCAAGGCCCGCGACCACCGCAAACTCGGCAAGGAACTCGGCCTCTACTACTTCAGCGAAGCCGCGCCCGGTTCGGCGTTTTGGACGCCGGCCGGCACCCGCGTGTTCAACGAACTGGTCGCGCTCAGTCGCCAAATGGGTGACCCGCGCGGCTACACCGAGGTCAAGACGCCGCAGCTCTACGACGCATCGCTGTGGAAGACCTCCGGGCACTGGTACAAGTACCGCGACGACATGTTCCTCACGTCGACCGGCGACGAACGCGAGATGGGCTTCAAGCCGATGAACTGTCCCGGCCACTACGAGCTGTACAAGCAGACGAAGTGGAGCTACAAGGAGCTGCCGGTGCGCTTCAGCGAGCCGGGCCTGCTGCACCGCAACGAGCTCTCGGGAACACTGCACGGCCTGATGCGCGTGCGTCACTTCTGCCAGGACGACGCGCACCTGTTCGTCACCGAAGATCAGCTCCTCGACGAGATCACCGGCTGCATCGAATTCGCCAAGGCGACGTACGACCTGTTCGGCTTCACCGACGCCGACATCAAGTACGAACTGTCCACGCGCCCGGAGAACCGGCTCGGGAGCGATGAGCAATGGGATCTCGCTGAGGACATCTTGCGCCAAGCGCTCGAGGCCAACGGACTGCACTACGAAATTGGCGAAGGCGGCGGCGCCTTCTACGGCCCGAAGATCGACTTCCACTTCACCGACTCGCTCAAGCGCAGCTGGCAGCTCGGGACGGTGCAGATCGACTACCAAGCGCCCGAACGGTTCGACCTGACCTACACCGGCGCCGACAACACCGAGCACCGCCCAATCGTGCTGCACCGCGCGCTGATGGGCTCCTACGAGCGGTTCATCGGAATCCTGCTCGAACATACCGGCGGCGACTTGCCGCTCTGGCTGACGCCGGTACAGGCGCGGATCCTGCCGATCGCCGATCGCCACAACGAGGCGGCGCACGCGCTGGCGGCGCAGGCGCGCGAGGCAGGCGTGCGCGTGCAGGTCGACGACCGCACCGAATCGGTCGGCCGCAAGATCCGCGACGGCGAACTGGCGAAGTTGCCGTACCTGCTGGTCGTGGGCGACCGCGAAGCAGCAGAGGGAACGGTCGCCGTTCGGGCGCGGCACGACGGCGATCTCGGCACGCGGCCCGCCTCCGAGTTCTTCGCCGAGCTGGGCGACCGGGTGGTGTTGCGCGCGCGATGAGCGCGCTCGATCGCACGCGGTCACGCCGCGCGATGCACGCTGCGGCCGTTCGCCTTGGGCGGCCGTCGGCCGCCTGGCGCCGCCGGCGGCGTGCCGCATCGCCGGCAGGGACGCCGCCGCGCCTCGT
>JASGFX010000027.1:0-41361 GCA_047605325.1 Solirubrobacterales bacterium
GCTCCTCGGCGCTCTCGCGGCCTTCGTTCATGTCCTCGGCGATCGCGTCGATCAACTCGTCGTCGGTCAGGGTGATGTTCTGCTCCTCGATCAGCGCGGCGATCGTTGACTCGCGACGGATCGTCTGCTCGGCGTCGCCTTCAGCGCTCTCGATGAACTCGTGCTCGCCCTGCCCCATCGCCTGCAGGTACGCGGCCGGGTCGATGCCGCGCTGCATCAGCGAGTTGGCGAGTTCGTGCCAGAGCTCGTGGGCGCGTGAGTGGATGTGGCCGTGCGGGATGTCGATCTTGGCCTGCTTGGCGACGGCATCGACGACCGCCCAGCGGTACTCGCGCTCGATCTCGGCCTCGGCCTGCTCCTTGGCCCGGGTTGCGATTTCGTCCTTGAGTTCCTGAAGCGTGTCGTATCCGAGGTTCTCGGAGGCGAACTCGTCGGTCAGCTCGGGAAGGGTCTTTTCCTTGACGGAGTTGATCTTCACCTCGAAGATGGCGTCCTTGCCGGCGAGGTGCTCTGCGCCGTACTCGGCCGGGAAGGTGACGTTGACCTCGACGTCCTCGCCGGCGGTCTTGCCGACGAGCTGCTCCTCGAAGCCGGGGATGAACTGTCCCGAGCCGAGCTCGAGCACGTAGTCGTTGCCGGCGCCGCCCTCGAAGGGTTCGTCATCGATCTTGCCGAGGAAGTTGATGTCGACGAAGTCGCCGCCCTGCGAGGCGCGATCGACGTCTTCAAGCTTGGAGAATCGGTCCTGCATGACGGCGAGCTCGGAGTCGACGGCTGTGCCGTCGGGCTCGGCCTCCTTCTTGCCGACCTCGATGCCCTCGTAGTCACCGACGACCGCGACAGGACGCACCGGAACGGTCAGCTCGAACTTCAGCGACTGGCCCTTCTCCCACTGCGGCACGGCCTCGAGCGACGGGGAACCGATCGGGGCAATGTCGGTCTGACCCAGTGCGTCGCCGTACCAGCCGCCGACCTGCTCGTCGAAAGCATGCTCGAAAACGGCCTCGTGACCCAGCTTCTGCAGCGCGAGCTCCGGCGGCACCTTGCCCTGACGGAAGCCGGGCAGCTTGACCTGATCGGCCATGTGTTCGATCGCGTGCTCGATCGCGCTTTCGACGGCGTCGGACGAGACTTCGATCTCGAGCTTGGCCTGTGATTCGGGGAGTTCGGACGTGGAAACTGTTACTGGGGTCATGCGCGGGACGTTAGCGTTTGCGATCCCTTGACGGACCACAGTTACAAGCCCTCGCCGCGCAGCCGATTGCGCGCAGCGATCTACACCGACCGAGCGGGACAGACGCTGGCGGCCACGCTCGGCCTGGTCAGCATCGCCCGCTGGTGGATCAGGAAGAACTTCAGGCGGCGGCCGTCAGTGACGCGTTGATCCGCGCCTCTTCGACCAGAGCCTCGAGAATCTCCGCGAGACGCGGTTCCTCGTCGGCGTGGAGCACGTCGCCGTGCTCTTCGAGAACCTTGTGCGCGTGCGGCACGGCGAACTCGGCATCGACCACTCGCGCGCCGGCGATCTTCAGCGCCTTGCGCAGTTGATCCTGCGCCCAGACCCCGCCATAGGCGGCGGTGCTTGCGCTTATCGCGGCCGAGGGCTTGCCCTTGATCGCCGCGTCCTCACGTGGACGCGAGGCCCAGTCGACGGCGTTCTTGATCGCCGAAGGCAGACCGGCGTTGTACTCGGGCGTCACCCAGAGGATCGCGTCGGCGCCGCCGACCGCTTCTCGGATCGCGGCGACCGTCGGGTTGGTCTGGTCAGGGGTGTCGAGGTCTTCGTCGTAGTGCGGCAGGTTGCGCAGCACGTCCACATCAAGAGCCACAAGCTCCGCGTCCGCGGGCAGCACCCGGGACGCGGAGTCGAGCAGACGGGAGTTGTGGGAGTCCTTGCGCAGGCTTCCGCTGATCCCCAAGACCCTGATCGCAGAGTCGTTCATAGTCTCAGCCCTGAACCAGCTCGAGAACGACTTCGATCTTGACGTCGTCACCAAGAACCTGGCTGCCGTTCGGGAGTTCGGCGTTCCAGCTGACGCCGTAGTCCTGACGGTTGATCGTCGTCTCGAGGTGAACGGCGATCGTCTCGGTGCCGCCCAGGTTCGGACCCGGCTGGCCGATCGTGCCGGTCACGGTGACCTCCTTGGCCACGCCCTTGAGCGTGAGGTTGCCCTTGATCGTGACGTTGGTGCCGTCGATCTGCACGTCGGTTGACTCATAGGTCGCCTCGGGGTAGCGCTCGGCGTCGAAGAAGTCGGGGCTCAGCACGTGACCGCGCTGCTGCTCGTCCTTGAGGTCGTTGCTCTCGAGCTTGACGACGCCGGTGAGCTTCACGCCCTCGGCGCCGTACTCAAGCTTGCCGTCAACGTCCTCGAAGCTGCCGCGATAGGCGGCGGTGCCGTTGTGCTGGATCTCATAGCGGACGGACGAGTGGATCTTGTCGACTGTCCATACGCCGGTTGCGGTTGCGGTCTCGGTGCTCATCGCTCTGTCTCCTGTCTGCTCCGCCTCGGGAACGGCGAAACCTGTGAATTCCAATCGGACTTCAGTCCGTTTAGATTCAGTGTAGCGGACCGCAGTCCGCTTTGGTTAAGGAGATGTTGAGGAGATCGATCTGACGAGCTGAATGAAGCCCGCGGAGATGCGTTCCCGGTCGAGTCCCGCATCGCTCTGCCAGAAGCCGTACATCTCTGCGTTGAGCGCAGAGAGCAGGACGTCTGCGAAGTAGTCGGCGTCGATACGGGGATCGATGTCGCCGAGCAGCG
Organism: Solirubrobacterales bacterium; assembly: GCA_047605325.1. Classification (GTDB taxonomy): domain Bacteria; phylum Actinomycetota; class Thermoleophilia; order Solirubrobacterales; family JACPNS01; genus JACPNS01. The sequence goes on from JASGFX010000027.1 coordinate 2,766, forward strand.
CGCGCACATGCATGCGATAGGTCGCATAGACCGGACCGGCAAAACGCGCGCCGGCCTTCCCGACCTGCGCGGCCATGATCAGGTCGCCGTGGGTCGCGATCAGATCGATCACGCCCTCGCCGAAGGCGATCAGGCGCTCCACCGGGTCGGCGCCCGGACCGAGCGGAGGCTCGCCACGGATCAGCTGCTCCTGGAACTCGCGGTCGCGCTCATCGAGAATCGCCCGGGCCAGGCCCGACCGGTCACCGAAGCGTCGATAGAGCGTGCCCTTCCCCACCCCGGCCGCCTCGGCCACGGCGTCCATCGAGACGTTCTCGGTCCCGTGCTCGGCGAACAGCGCCTCGGCCGCCTCGAGAATCTTGACGCGATTGCGGCGCGCATCGGCGCGTTCACAAGGGTCGCCGCCGAGGACCGGAAGCCCTCCGGAGGCTTCGGGCTCGAGCTGGGTGAGCTCTTCAGGTGGGTTCGGTGCGCTTGCCATCTATACGTGGACTTTAGTCCGTTTATCCCGGTTGGGTGGTCGTAAAATCACCGGCCGCAATCTTGACGCGCGGCCGATACCCACCTATCTTGGGTAGGAGTACGGACGCTCACCCGCCCCGCGCGGGAGTCATCAGGGGGATTTGGGACATGACAGCAACGCGCCGCATGCGACTCGGTGCAACAGAATCTTTGGCTCGCGGCCTGGTGGTCGCCGCCCTCACCGCATTGGCGCTGGCGCTCGTGAGCGCCGGCGATGCTTCCGCGGCAACGACGAACTTCTGCGTCGGCAACGACGTGAGCGGCGGCTGTCCGAGTGGGTCCGTGGCGTACGGGTCGCTCGACACCGCGATCGACGCCGCCTCCAGTTCGGTGGCGACGAAGATCTACATCGCTTCCGGCATCTACACCGCTGCGACGGTCTTCGACCTCGGCAACAAACAGATCAGCCTGATCGGTGTCGGCGCGACAAAGCCGATCCTGACCTCGACTTCGACGGCAGCAGACTCGGCCGTGCTGACCACCACCAACTCGCTCTCGAGTATCTCGAACATCGAGGTGACGATCCCCGCCTCGACGGGAATGATCGGCATCAACGCCGTGGCCGGCGGCCAGACGATCAAGAATGTCGCGGTGACCGGCCTCGCCGCCGCCGGCAGCAAGGGCATCCAACTCGACGGCAGCTATCCGCATGTGACCGACTCGAGCGTCAGCCTCGACGGCGTCGGCGGATCCTCGTCCGCCATCAGCCTCAAGAAAGCCGACAGCGCCGAGCTCTCCGGTCTGACGATCCTCAACGTCGGAACCGGTGTCTCGATCGATGGTGCCCAGAACGTCGTCCTGCGCCAGCTCAACATCACGGCGGCCAGGGGCGTCGACTCGACCAACGGCAGCGGCGAAGTGGCGAGCACCCTGGTCGTCATCCCGAACGGATCGAGCCCCGGGACTGCATTCGCGTCGAATGTGAACGCTGGTGCCGAGCGCGATTTCGCGCTCTCCAACTGCACATTCGTGCACCCTGGGGGCATCGGCGGTACGGGAGTCTCATCGACCGCAAGCGCCGCCGGATCGAAGTCGCTCCTCGCGGTCGACTCTTCGGTGATCACCGGCTTCGGCCTCGCCGCGGCGACGGCGAGTTCGTCAAGTTCCGGTGTCTCGGGAATCACCCTCACCTACTCCCGCTACGACGGCGTCGAGAACGGTCCGGTCACCGACGGCACCGCGACGGTCGGGGACTTTTCGAGCTACGGATTCGTGAGCGCGGCCGGCGGGGACTACCGGCTGGCCCTCGCGTCGCCGCTCGTCGACGCAGGCAACCCCGCAGCTCCCAGCACCGACAAGGATCTGCTCGGAAACCGCCGTGTGGTCAGCCGCGGCGCCGGCATGGTCCGCGACATCGGCGCATACGAAGTGCCCAACACCGCGCCCGACGCCCAGCTTCGAATCGTCACCTCGGTGCCGTCGACCACTTCGCCCACAGAGTTCTCGGCCGCGGGCTCGAGCGACTACGAAGGTGATTCGCTGACCTACGACTGGGCTTTCGACGGCATGCCCGGCGGCACAGGCGCGACCGTCCGCAAGACCTTCAGCAGTGAGGGACCCCACACCGTCGCGGTCACCGTGACCGACGCCACCGGCACCGCAACCACCGTCTCGCAGCAGTTCAACGTGGCGCGCGGATACCTCGCGCTGAAGCTGCGCTCGCAGAACGCGACGATCTCCCGCAAGGGCACGTTCAAGATCACGATGACCTGCCCGGTCGAGGCGATCTCCAATTGCACCGGCAGCCTCAACTTCCAGACGGCGAAAAAGGTCGACGCGAAGAACTACACCGATCGTCCCGGCTGGAGCGCCGCAGCTTCGTACCTCAAGGCCGCGCGCTACGTGTTCAGCATCACGCCGGGCTCGACACGCAAACTTGAAGTGCGCACGTACTCGACGTTCCAGAACGTGCTGGCCAAGAAAAAGAAGTTTCAACTGGTCGGATCGCTGGTCAGCGGAACGACCGGCAACGCAAACCTCACCTCGAACCGCGCGACGTTCACGATCAGCGCACCGAAGAAGGGCAAATAGCTCTTTGAGAAGCGGAACACCCCGGGCAGGATTCGAACCTGCGTAAACGGGATTAGAAGGCCCGCGCCTAATCCTCTCGGCCACCGGGGCAGGTGTGGATTGCAGCTTATTGGCCGTCGCACATGTCGCTAGTAGAATCTTCGCGGTGCGAGTGATCGCACGCGTGGTGGGCGTAGCTCAGCAGGTAGAGCTCCGCGTTGTGGTCGCGGCGGTCGCCGGTTCGAATCCGGTCGCTCACCCTCCTCGCTCGGCGCAGTTTCATTCGGCGCGGGTTCATTCGGCGCAGGGCGCACGATCAGACGATCGGCGGTCCGCCGAACATCTCTCCCATCCGCAGGGCCAACGCGAAGTCGCCTCGGATGTTGAGCTTGCCCGACAGCACCGCAGACGGCGCGGCGATCTCCCCCACACCGATCCTGAGGAAATCCGCAAGCTTCGCCTCGACATGGAGTTTCGCCTCCGGCGTATCGCCGCGACGGGCCGTCGCCCCCGACGGCGTGCAGTCGATCGTCCAGAGTTCGTCGCCGTGGGGCGTCGCGATCTTGAACTCGATCGGGCCGACGAACCCAGCGGCCTTCTCCGGGCGGTACATCCCGGCCATCGCGCGAAAGAACACTGGGATCGCCGCACGGTTGCCGACCATCGCTTCGAGCTGGCGATCGCTGAGTCTCCGCACGGCGCCGTCCTGAAACCGTTGCATCCGCTGTGCGAATCCCGAGCGCTTCCTCGGCCCCGCGGCCGGAGTGCCAACCTCGACTTCGACCTCAACCTCGGCCGGCGCAGCTTCGAGCTTCTCGATCGCGGGCGCACGACGCCGACGACGCTCGGCAGCCACCTGGCGCACCTCGGCATCGTCAAACTCATCGATCAGCCGGTGTACAAAATCGACATCCGAGGCCGCCGGTCCACGCAGGATCACTTCGTCGACACCGGCTTCGCGATAGCGCTCAACCACGCCGACGAGTTCATCGAAATCATCGCCGGCATCGACAAAGACGGCGCAGTTCGCATTCACGCGGCCGAACGCGGCGCGAGCTGAATCGGCCCCAAGCTCAGCCTCGTATTCGGCCGTCCAGTCGGCAGCCTCGTCGGGGTTCTCGAACGACTCAAAAACCGTCCCGGCGCCGGAGCGCGCAGCCTCGGCCACCGTGCCGACGTTCGAGGCGACGACCCATGCCGGCGGAGGCGGCGTGTACGGCGAAGCGCCGGTCAGCGCACCAAGCGCGTCGGCCCAGCCTGAATCGCCGACCACCGCAAGCTCGATCGGCAGGCCCGGCGGCACGGAAGAATCGGCTCCCGCGTCGAGCAGCAGGACGATCGTCGCTCGTTTCATCCGGGCAGCGGGCGCCACCTCACGCGGATCGACCTCTCCCTCGGCCATCCAGACGCGTGAAAATCCAGCGCCATCGGCCACCTGCGCCGCATCGACCGCCGCTTCAACGCTCTGCTCCTCGATCAGCCTGGCGAACCTCATCCCGCCGATCTTAGGTGCGCCGACGAGCGGCCCACGCACGATCGCCAGAGTCGTCCTATCTTTAGAGGAGTCGGTTCCACACCCCCGCAATGGAGTCAGCTTTGGCAACGGACGTCAAATCAAAGACAAAGAGCGCACTCGCCAGGCGCACCGGTCATTACGAGCACCTCGTCGTGATGGGTGACCACCGCGTGATCACGGACGAGCCGGTCGAGATGGGCGGCGACGACGTCGGTCCCTCGCCGCAGGAGCTGCTCGCCGCCAGCCTCGCCGCCTGCACCGCGACGACGATCGAGATGTACGCCAACCACAAGGGTTGGGAACTCGGAGACGTGAAGGTCAAGGTCGATTACGAGTCGGCCAAACGCGGTGCGCCCACCACCTTCAACGTCAAGCTCTGCGTACCGCCGGGTCTCGACGACGAGCAGATCCGCCGGATCACCGAGATCGCGGCCAAGTGCCCGGTGCACCGCACACTCGAGGGCGAAGTCATCTTCAACGAGTCGATCACGATTCAGTGATCGATTGCATCGCCTCCAAGCTGCTTCCGGAGGGCGATGCGCTGGATCTTTACGCGCAGGGCCGCGAGGCCGCCGTGCTGATGGCACTGCGCCCCCAGGAGGGCGCCGCGCCGTCGCTGATCTTCACGAAGCGTCGCGACGACCTTCCCTCCCATGCTGGGCAGATCTCATTTCCGGGAGGATCTTCCGATCCAGAGGATGCCGACCACGTCGCAACTGCGCTGCGCGAGGCGCACGAAGAAGTCGCGATCCCGCCCGATTCCGTGCGCGTGATCGGCGCGCTCGAACCGATGTCGACAGTGGTGTCGGATTTCGCGGTCTGGCCGATCGCGGGGGTGATCCCCGCCGACCTCGAGCTCACCCCCAGCCCCAGCGAAGTCGACAGCGTTTTCGAGGTCGACCTGGCGACGTTGGTGGCGGTTCGGGAGAAGCGCGAACTGCGCCGCGCCGGCATGACCTTCACGACCGAGGCGTTCGAGACCGATGGCGGCCTGATCTGGGGCGTCACCGGATACATCCTCGGAAGACTGCTCGACCGCATCGGCGACTGCGTCGCGGTCTAGCGGTAGTTCTCGGGCACGAACTCGGTCGACGGTCCGACGTATTCGCACTCGGTGCATTCGAGCAGCGGCTCGATCACGGGCTCGGGTTCTTCGCCCTCGGCGAGCTCGGGTACATACGCGCGCACATATGGCGACATGCAGTTCGGGCAGAGCATGGTTCGCTGAACGCTACAGGCCGATCGAGCGGTTGACCGCCGCAACGAGCTGCTCGGCGAAGTCGCCCGACTCAAGATCCGCGACCGAGAGGTGCCAGGTGTCGATCGCGTGGACGACGTGCTCGTTCGGCCGATCGTCTGGCGCCTCGTAGACGAAACCGCGCACGCCGGTGTCCACAACCTTGAGCAGCACCGTCTCGAGCATCTCGTCATGGGTCTGCGGATCGGCGCTCTCGCCGAGCAGATACGCGACCACAGTGACGTTTTCGAGCGCATCGACGATATCGCCGGCGAGCGTCGGTGCGACGCTGCGTACGGCGTATCCGGCACCGGACAGGGCTTCTTCGGCGGCCGCTGCGCGCGGGCCGGATTCAACGATCAATACTCGGGCCATGGCCGATGAAGCTAGCCTCCCCGCCATGCCAGTCGACTACGGCGACGTCCACATCATCGACTACCTGCGCACCCCGATCGGCAAGTTCGGTGGTGCGCTCGCCACGGTGCGCACCGACGATCTCGCGGCGCACGTGATCCGCGCCGCGGTCGAGCGCAACGAGCTTCCTGTCGCCGAAATCGAAGACGTCTACTTCGGCTCATCGAACCAGGCCGGCGAGGACAACCGCGACGTCGCGCGCATGGCCGTCCTGCTCGCCGGGCTCCCCGTGAGCGTCCCGGGGGCGACCGTGAATCGTCTCTGCGCGAGCGGTCTCGAGGCGGTCGGCGACGCCGCGCGTGCAGTCGCCGTCGGCGAGGGCGACCTCTATCTGGCGGGCGGGGTCGAGTCGATGACCCGCGCGCCGTTCGTGTACGGCAAGGCCCCGCAGGCATGGTCGCGCGAACCCGCAAAGGTCTACGACACCACGATCGGCTGGCGCTTCATCAATCCCAACTTCCCACACTCCACCGAGGCAATGGGCGAGACGGGCGAGAACGTCGCCGAACTGCACAACGTCTCGCGCGAAGATCAGGACGCCTTTGCGGCGGCATCGCATCAGCGCGCGGCTGCGGCGTGGGATGCCGGCGTTTTCGACGACGAGGTGGTGCCGGTCGAGGCCCCGCCCGCGACGCGCAAAGCCGAGCCCGCTCTCGTCGCACGCGATGAGGGAATCCGGCCGGATACCACGGCCGAAGCGCTTTCGAAGCTGCGGCCGGCATTCCGTGACGGCGGCACCGTGACCGCCGGCAACTCCTCCCAGATCAACGACGGCGCAGCCTGCCTGGTGCTCGGCACCGCCGCCCGCGCCGAATCGCTCGGCAAGACCCCGCTCGCGCGCATCGTCGCCACGGCCGCGGCCGGCGTCGATCCGGCGATCATGGGCGTCGGTCCGATCGACGCAACGCGCAAGCTGCTGGGTCGCACCGGACTGACCGCGGCAGACATCGACCTCTGGGAGATCAACGAGGCCTTCGCCTCCCAGGCACTCGCGAGCGCGCGTGAGATCGGCGTCGATCACGAGATCCTCAACGTCAACGGCGGGGGGATCGCGCTCGGCCACCCGCTCGGCGCGACCGGGGCGCGAATCGTCGGCACGCTCGCACGCGAGCTCCAGCGACGGGGCGGAAGACGCGGAATCGCGACGCTCTGCGTCGGCGTCGGTCAGGGCCTCGCAATGCTGATCGAAAACCCGGCTGCGTAAGCAGTTTTCGCCTGCAAGGGCGACTGTCTCCAAACGTTCACTAGTTGTTCACGAAACGTTTGCCCGGGCGCGGCAACCTAGGCGTGTGCAGTCCGGACGACCGTATTCACTGGCAGCCGCCGCGAGCGACTTCCCTGCTCCCCTGTCTTCCACGGAGCGCACGATCACGATCGCCGGCCTCGAGATCCGCCCGGACTCGCGCGAGGTTCTCTCAGCGACCGGCCGCGTCCAACTGACCGGCCGCGAGCTCGACGTGCTGACCGTGCTTGTCGAGCACCCGGATCGCGTCGTCACTCGCGACACGATCTACGCCGAGGTCTGGGGCGGTCACATGCCCTACCGCGACCGCGCCGCCGATGTCTACGTGCGCCGGGTTCGCGAGAAACTTCGCGCACTCGCCCCGAACCTGACGTACATCCACACGCACTTCGGCATCGGCTACCGCTTCTGGCCCGAGCCGGGAACCGACGCTCAGTAGCGTCGATCTACTTTTTCGCCGAGTCGGCCTTTTCGATCCCGAGCAACTCGTCGGGGAGCGCCTTGACCGTCGAGTCAGCGGTGTAGCCGAGCTTCTCGGTGGAGAACCAGTTCTCGATCGAGAGCAGCAGCGAATAGTGGTCGTAGCTGCCCTCGGTCTCGACGCTGCCACTGCGCACGAACGGCGAGAGCAGCAGCAGGCCGACCTGCTGTCCGCCGGCCTGTCGCGCGAGCACCTGACCGGTCGCGCCGGTCGAAGCAGTCGGATCACTCTCGCCTGTCGGCCCGGTCGGGTCGACGGTTCGCGCGGGAGCAGGCTCACCATCGAAAGTGATCGCGATCAGACCCCCGGCCTTGTATTCGTCGGTCGCCGTGATCTGTCCGACCACGGTCTGGAGGAAATCGTCGGAGTCGGCCAAGCCGGCCGGCGCGCCGGGGGCACACGGCGCGTCGCTCCCGTCGTGACAGCGATTCGGGATGATCATCGAGAAAGCCGGCGCCTTGCCACCTGCGAGGTCGCTCTTGAGCGAAGACATCCCGTAGACCTCGTACGGGCAGTTCGGGCTCGCCGTGACGGTCTTGAAGTAGAGGAAGGGATTGCTCCAGGTCGTCAGCGGGTCCACGGCGCTGCTGGTGAAGTGCGGATCGGCGGCTCCGGTCTGCGGCACAGCGCATGCGCTCGCTCGTCCGCCGGCCGTGTTGTCGGCGTCTTCCGCATAGACCGACCAGGTTTTGCCGGCGCCAGTGAGGGCGTCGCCGATGTTGTGGACGGCGTCGGGATAGACACAGCCGTCGCCCTGCACCTGATTGAAGTTGGCGGCGTCGATCGTCGCTGGCGTGATGTCGTTGTAGACGGGGCAGTTGGCCGCGATCTGGGCCGTACCCGCCTGCCCGGAGGTGAGCGCGATCGTATTGGCGAGCTGGCCGCGCGCCACGGCGCTGTAGTTCTCGACGACGGCGCCCTGCGACGCCAACGAGTTCACGAGATACGCGGCCGACTCGCTGTCACCGAACGACTTGTCGTAGCTCTGGCCCGAGAGCACGATCAGCCAGACGTTGTCGATCTTGGCGGTCTGCGCGCCGGTCGCGGCGGTCGGCGTGGTCGCGGGCGTGGTCGCCTCCGGAGCCGCCTCGGGAACGACCTCGGGATCTGCCGCCGCCGGCGTTGTCGCCGGCTCGGGCTCGGTCTGGGCGACGGGCGTGGAGTTCGGCAGCACGTAGAACGGCGAAGGACCGCCGGGTCCGCCGATCACCGAGCCGAGCAGCGTGCCGAATCCGAGCAGCGCGATCACGGCGATCGCGGCGACGCGCGCGGAGGGGTAGCCGTCCTCTCCGAGCAGGCCCTCGAAGGCCCCGGCAATCCCGCCCGGGGATGCCTGCGCTGGCGGGGCGAACATCATCGGCGGCACTCCGGCGAGCTGCGGTGGCGCCGGCACGTCGAGCGCGGCGATCAGCTTGCCGATGCGCGCAGGCAGCGCCCCGCGGCGCGCCCCGCAGGCCACGCAATACCTTTGATCGGGCGCAAGGCGCGCCCCACATTCGCGGCAGTCGGTCACGTGCGGCGATCGTCGCATCGATCGCGTTGCTGGACTGTGAACAACTTGGGAAACGCTGGTGACAATCGGCTGCGGATACCCGCTTGCAATGCGGAAATGCAGTACCAGCTGAGTTTTATCCAGCCGGTCACAACCTGTTCACAGGTTGAGTGAGCGATGTGACGGATACTCGCCGCATGCAACCTCCAGCAGGCACGCAGGACGCGGCGCCGACACGCGAGATGCCGCCGATTCCCGCGGCCAAGGACAATCCGCTTCCCGCCGCGCCGACGATCGTCAGCGCCCAGGGCGAAGCCTGTGCCAAGTGCGGCGCGCTCGTCGCCGCCGACCAGCGCTACTGCATCGAATGCGGCGAGCGCCGCGGCGATCCGCGTCTGCCGTTCATGGACGGCCGCACTGCGGCCGCCCCACCGGCCGAGCCGCCGGCCTCTCCCGTCTACCCGGCGGGCGCATGGACGCCACCACCGGCGCCACCGAAGAACAAGTGGGCCTCCGGCGCGGCACTGCTCGGCACGATCGCCGTGCTGCTGCTCGCGATGGGCGTCGGCGTACTGATCGGCAACAAGGGCGGCGGCAACACCGCGGCCCAGCAGCCGGTCTATCTCGGCGGCGGCGCAACGGCTGCGACGGGACCGAGTGAGTCGACCGGCTCGACGAAGACTTCCGACACCGCTGCCGCGTCCGACAGCGGTGAGACCAAATCCGGCGTCGACGCCAGCGCGATCGCCAAGAAGAACGGCGTGAAGCTCGCCAAGCCCGATGTCGATCTCGGCGACAGCTGCGAGAAGGGCAGCGTCGGCTGCAGTTCCGACGGCAAGTTCGACGGCGACTACTTCAAGTAAGAGTCAGAGAGAGATTTTCCGATGAAGAACCCGGTCAAGATCCGCAAGAAGAGCGACGCCCCGCAGGTGGCCCCGACCGCCCCCGCACCGTTCACCGCCCAGGCGACGCAGTTTCCCGCGCCTCCCCCGGCCCCGATCCTTCCGGACAACGCAGAGACCGTCGACCTCGAGCGTCGGCGCACGCAATTGGCTGCGAAGGTCGCCGAGCTGCAATGGGATCTCGGCGGACTGGTCTACGAAATGGCCATCCGCAACCGCCTTCGCCCAGACGTGATCGTCCAGCGCGCGGCCGCCCTGCAGGACGCCGACGCTGAGCTGGGTGAGGTCGAGCGCATCCTGCGCATGGAGCGCACCGGCGTCGCCGCGCTCTGCCTCACCTGCGGCGCCCCGCACAGCTCGGGCGCCGTCTACTGCTGGCAGTGCGGAAGCAACCTGCTGGAGAAGATCCCCAGCACCACGATCGCCGCCGCGCGGGCGTAACGTTTACAAGCGGAGCTTTTGGACACACCCGTCCCCGCGGGATAGGTGTATCCAGATTCGAGCCTTTGCTGCGCTCCGCGCTTGTCAGCCGAAGCGCCCTGAGACGTAATCCCGCGTGCGGGTGTCGGCCGGGTTGGTGAAGATCGTGTCGGTCCAGTCGTCCTCGATCAAGGCGCCGACGTTCGTGCCGTTCTGTTCCTCGAGTGAGAAGAAACAGGTGCGATCGGCGACGCGCGCCGCCTGTTGCATGTTGTGGGTGACGATCACGATCGTGTAGCGGTGCTTGAGTTCGTGCACCAGATCTTCGATCTTCAAAGTTGCGATCGGGTCGAGCGCCGAGGCCGGCTCATCGAGCAGCAGCACCTCGGGCTCGATCGCGAGAGCGCGGGCGATGCACAGACGCTGCTGCTGACCGCCCGACAGGCCGAGCGCGCTCTTCTTCAGGCGGTCCTTGACCTCGTCCCAGATCGCGGCCTGGCGCAGCGCCTTCTCGACACGCTCGTCGAGGTCCTTCTTCATGCCGAGGTTGCGTGCGCCCCACGCGATGTTGTCGTAGATCGACTTGGGGAACGGGTTGGGCTTCTGGAAGACCATGCCGATGCGGCGGCGCACCTCGATGCGGTCGGCCTGCGGGGCGTAGATGTCGTTGCCGTGGTAGAGCACGTCACCGGAGATGCGGAAGCCCTTTACCGAATCGTTCATGCGGTTCAGCGAGCGCAGAAATGTCGACTTGCCGCAGCCCGACGGACCGATCAGGGCCGTCGCAAGATTGCGGCCGACCTGCGTTGTCACGTTCGACAGAGCGTGCTTCTCGCCGTAGAAGATGTCGGCGCCGCGAACGTCGAAGACCGGTACGACCGGCGGGCGCACGGGGCGCTGCGCGGGCGCCTCACCCGGCGCGCCGGAGATGCGTACGCGCTGGGGCACGGCCTCAGCCTCAAGGGCACGGCTCATCGGCTCAAACTGTTCTGTGATCATCGGCTCTCGATCTTCTTCTGGCTGCGGTTATGGAGGGTGCGCGCAACCACGTTGGCAATCAGGATCAGGGTCATCAGGCAGAGCGCCGACCCCCAGGCGCGCTGGAATCCGGTCGGATCGGCCGACTCGGAAAGCTGGAAAATCGTCACTGGAATCGTCGGCATCGCGTGATCGGCAAACGGATTCAGCACGTACTCGGGCGGCGAGACGAGGTTGACGAGGATCTGCGGGGCGGTCTCGCCGGCGACGCGCGCTGCTGCCAGCACACTCGCCGTCAAGACACCGCCCGCGACCGTCGGCATCACCACACCGAGGATCACGCGCCAGCGGCCCACGCCCAGGGCCTCGGCCCCGTCACGCAGTGCGCGCGGCACAAGCGTCAAAAGCTCCTGCGTGGTGCGCGCGATCATCGGAAGCTCGATGATCGCCAGCGCCATCGCGGCGGCGAATCCGTTCTGATGATGGCCGGCGACAAAGGCCGCGTAGATGAAGATTCCGATCAGGATCGTCGGCAGTCCGTTCATCACGTCGAGCACGAGCCGCACGAGTCGGCCTACGCGCGGGCCGGCATATTCTGCGGTGTAGATCGCGGTCAGCACTCCGACCGGCATCGCCATCGCGGTCGCGAGCAGCACGGTGATCGCGGTGCCGACCAGCGCCGGTCCGATGCCGCCCTCGTTCGGGCCCTTGGTCACGAAGTCCCAGCTGATCGCGCCGATCCCCCGTGAGATCACAGCCCAGAGCAGGAAGCCGAGCATCAGCACCGCAAGATATGCGGCCGCAGTCGCGCCGCCTCGGGCGACGCGGCTGATCAGGTGGCGGCGGCGCAGGTTGCCACTGGCCACCAGCGGCGATGCCGGGTCGAATGGAAACTCATGGGCTTCATCGACAACGAATTCGTCAAGCGGTTCGAGTTCGACGCGTTTGCTCATGCCGCCCTCTTCTCGTAGTCGAAGCGGTTGGCGATCCAGACGGCGGTGAGGTTCGCCCCCACGCCGATCACCAGCAGGATCGCGCCCAGGTAATAGAGCGACGAAACCTGCAGATCCGAGAGCGCGCTCGGAAACTGCGAGGCGATACGGCTGGCCAGCGTGTCGCCCGGCGCGAACAGCGAGGTCACGACCTTCTGACCGCCGCCACCACCTGCGCGACAGCGATCGCCTCGCCGAGCGCGCGACCGAGCGCGAGCAGCGCAGCTGCGGCGACGCCGGCCGAGCAGGCCGGGAGATCGACACCGCGCACGACCTCCCAATGGGTCGCACCGAGCGCCTCGGCGCCGTCCTTCATCTCCTGCGGAACCGTCTTGAACAGGTCGCGCGAGAGCGAGGCGATGATCGGAAGGATCATGATCGAGAGCAGCAGCGAGGCCGTGAACAGGCTGATGCCGGTCGTCTGCGGCTCGCCGAACAGCGGAATGAATCCGAAGTGGTCGTGCAGGAATGGCTCGACGTGCTTGGAGACGATCGGCGCGAAGACGATCAGCCCCCAGAAGCCGACGATCACACTCGGCACGGCCGCAAGCATTTCGACGAGCGGGCCGATGACCTTCGAGACCGACGGCCGCGCGAGCTCTGCCAGATAGAGCCCGATCGCGATCCCGATCGGCAGCGCGATCGTCAGTGCTACGGCGGAGCTGACGAGCGTTCCGTAGACCATCACCCATGCGCCGTAGAGGCCTTCGCCGTTCTTGCCACCGGTCGGATCCCACGTCGGATCGGTCACGAACCCGAGTCCGAACGTGTCGAACGAGAGCTTCGATCCAGAGACGATCTGGTACGTCAGAGCGGTCAGCGTGATGGCGGCGAGGATCGCCGCGCCGAGCGCAAGACCCTTGAGGATCTTGTCGCCGGGAGAGCCGGTGAAGGCTCCTTTAAAGGGATTGGTGACTCGCATTTGTCGCGAGCATAAGTCCGTTTTCCGGCCTGCTCGCATTTTTGTAACCACGTTGCCACAGGATCGCAACAAGTGACTTTCTCGCCCCAGAGATACTCGCCGCGACCCGATCATTCCGGATCGTTTCCAAGAGAGGCAAGAAAGAAGAAATGAAACTGAACCGCAACAAGTTTTCCGCCGGATTCGGCGCAGCGCTGCTGGCCGGGATGGCCCTCGCAGTCGGTGCCGGCGCCGGCACCGCCGGCGCCACGGTGACCCCCGCGATCACGGGCTCCGGCTCGACCCTCGTGGCACCGCTGGTCAACGCATGGAGCACTTCACTCGGCGGCGGCATCACCTACGGCGGAGGCGGCTCCGGCAAGGGCATCACCGACATCAGCGCCGGCACCGTCGACTTCGGCGCCACCGACGCTCCGATGACCGCAGACCAGAAGAAGGCCTGCACCAACTGCGTGACCATCCCGGTCTCACTCTCAGCGATCACCGTCGCCTACAACGTTCCCGGCATAGGCTCGGGCCTGAAGCTCAACGCCAAGGTGCTCGCATCGATCTACAAGGGCAAGATCACCAACTGGAACGACGCGGCGATCAAGGCTCTGAACAAGAAGAAGACCCTGCCCGACCTCGCCATCACCCCGATCCACCGTCTCGACGGCTCCGGTTCGACCTACGCGTTCACCGACTTCCTCAAGCGCTCCAAGAGCGGTTGGGCCAGCGTCGCGGCCCTGGTCGCGTGGCCAGTCGGTCCGGGCGCCTCGGGCTCCGGCGGTGTCGCCAACGCCCTGAAGACCTCGGGTGCGATTGGTTATGTCGGTGTCGACTACGCGATCCCGAACAAACTGACGGTCGCCGCTGTCGGCAACGCCGCAGGCAACTACGTCCTGCCGAACCAGAAGGCGATCCGCGCCGGTGCCGCTTGGATCAAGAAGGTCCCGAGCGACAACGTCGTGCACGTCGTCGCACCACCGAAGACGGCCAAGACCGCCTACCCGATCGACGCCCCGTCGTACGTGATCGCCAAGAAGGGCGGCGCGAACAAGGCAGGCGTCAAGCAGATGATCGGCTTCGCGCTCGGCCAGGGCCTCGGCCTGCGTCAGGACATCGGCTTCGCGCCGCTGCCCAAGGTCATCGTCACGGCGTCGAAGAAGGCTGCGAAGAAGCTCTAGCTTGCACGCCACAGCAATTCGCTTGACGGTCAGAGCCCCGCGGAGGATTCCGCGGGGCTCTTTCTTTTAGGATCCCGGACCATGATCGACTTCTCATTGACCGATGAGCAGCAGCTCATCCGCGACGCCGCCCGCGACTTCGCCAAAACCAAGATCCTTCCCGTCGCGACGCAGAACGACCACGACGGAAAGTTCGACACCGAGATCGTCAAGGGTCTCGCCGAAATGGGCTTCCTCGGCCCGATCTTCCCCGAGGAGTACGGCGGTCGCGGAATCGACTACCGCACTTACGGCCTGATCGTCGAGGAGATCGGCAAGGCCGACGCCGCGGCGCGCACTGTCATCTCAGTCACGACCTCACTCTGCGGCGTGCCGATCATGAAGTTCGGCAGCGACGAGCAGAAGCAGAAGTACCTCCCGGGCATCGCCGACGGCACCGCACTCGCCTGCTTCGGACTGACCGAGCCCGACACCGGCTCAGACGCCGCAAACCAGAAGACCCGCGCGACCAAGACCGAAGACGGTTGGTCGATCAGCGGACAGAAGATGTGGATTTCGCTCGGCAACTACGCGAAGGTCGCGCTGATCTTCTGCCAGACCGACCCCGAGCTGGGCTACAAGGGCCTGGCGTGCTTCTTGGTGCCGACCGACACGCCCGGTTTCACGGCGCAACCGATCAAGCACAAGCTCGGCATGCACGCGAGCGACGTCGCTGAGCTGTATCTCGACGACGTGCGCGTGCCCGACGACGCGATGCTCGGCGAGATCGGCCAGGGATTCAAGATCGCAATGACCGCGCTCGAGAGCGGCCGCTTCTCGGTTGGCTCCGGCGCGCTCGGAATCTGTCAGGGCTCGCTCGAGTGTTCGGTCGCGTACGCCAAGGAGCGCGAGCAGTTCGGCAAGAAGATCGCCGAGTTCCAGCTCGTCCAGGACATGATCGCTCAGATGGTCCTGAAGACCGACGCCTCGCGCCTCCTGCTCTGGCGTGCCGCGTGGCTGAAGGACACCGGCCAGCCGAACACCACCGAAACCTCGATCGCGAAGCTGCACTCCACTGAGGCTGCGATCGAGTGCGCGAACCTCGCGATCCAAGTGCATGGCGGATCTGGCTACGTCGACGATTTCCCGCCCGCGCGCTACCTGCGCGACTCGCGTGTGTTGACGCTCTATGAGGGCACCTCGCAGGTCCAGAAGTTGATCATCGGCCGGGCCTACACCGGCTTCAACGCGATGGCGTAGGAGCGACGGCGATGAGCGAAGAGTCGATGGTCATCCGTAGCGAGCGCGACGGATTTGTCGTGCTCGAGCTGAATCGCCCCGAGGCGCTCAACGCGCTCTCGATCGATTTGCGCGAGGAGCTGATCGCCGCCGTCGAAGCGGCCGACGCCGATCCGGCCGTGCGCGCGATCGTGATCTGCGGCAGCGAAGAGGTCTTCGCCGCGGGCGCGGACATCAAGATGCTGCTCGAGGCAGATCTTGCGGGAGCGATCGAGCTTGGACGCGCGAAGAGCGTTTTTCAGACCGTCGCGGACTGCCGCACCCCGGTGATCGCCGGCGTCAGCGGCTTTGCGCTCGGAGGCGGATTCGAGCTCGTGCTCGCATGCGACATCGTGATCGCATCCGACACCGCGGTCTTCGGCTTCCCCGAGGTGACCCTCGGGATCCTTCCGGGCGGCGGCGGAACCCAGCGCCTCGCCCGCGTCGCCGGCAAGCAGAAGGCGATGGAGTTGGTGCTGACCGGTCGTCGGATCGACGTGAACGAGGCCAAGCGACTCGGCTTCATCGCCGATGTCGTGAAGCTGCGCGACTGGCGTGAGAACTTCGAGGCACTCGCAGCGACGATCGCGCGCCGCCCGCCGCTGGCCGTGAAGCTCGCCAAGCAGGCTGTGCTCGCGGCCGATGAGCTGGGGCTTTCGGGCGGGCTCGACTACGAGCGCAGGCTGTTCGAGATCGCGATGGCCAGCGAGGATCGTGTCGAGGGCATGACAGCCTTCGTCGAGAAGCGCAAGCCGGAGTTCAAGGGCAAGTAATGCCTGACGGACTGCCAGACGCACCGATCGGAGTCGTCGGCGCCGGAACGATGGGCGCGGGAATCGCGCAGGTCGCGGCCGTCGGCGGGCTGCGCGTGAAGCTCTTCGATCTGGCAGACGGCGCCGCGGACGGCGCGCGGGAGCGGATCGCCGGCTTCCTCGAGCGCTCGGTCGCGCGTGGGAAGCTCTCCGCCGAAGCCGCGGCCGAGGCCGTCGCGCGGGTCGAGCCGGTCTCAGAGCTCGCCGAGTTTTCTGACTGCTTTCTCGTCGCCGAAGCAGTGGCCGAGAAGCTTGAAATCAAGCAGGGCCTCTTCGCTCAGCTCGCCGGGATCTGCGGCGAGAGCACTGTTTTTGCGACCAACACCTCCTCTCTGCCCGTAACGGCCGTCGCCGCGCCGGTGCCCGGCTCGGGCCGGGTCGTGGGGATGCACTTCTTCAATCCCGTCCCGGTGATGAAGCTCGTCGAGGTGATCGCCGGGATGAACAGCGACCCGGCCGCGCTCGACGTGGCGCGTCGCGTCGGGAGGGTGATGGGCCGCGAGGTGATCGACGCCAACGACGGGCCAGGCTTCCTGGTCAATCGCGTGAGCCGGCCATTTCTGCTTGAAGCGCAGCAACTGCTCTCGGAAGGCTTGAGCGACGCGCCGACAGTCGACCGGGCCGCGCGCCTCGGCGGCGGCTTTCGCATGGGTCCGTTCGAGCTCTCGGATCTGGTCGGAGTGGATGTTGGCTACGACATCGCGAAGTCTTTCTATGCACTGGGCCACGGAGAGCCACGCTGGCGCCCGAGCGTTATCCCGGCGCAGATGGTCGCGGGCGGAAGGCTCGGGCGCAAGAGCGGACGCGGCTACTACGAGTACGACGCAGACAGCCCATATCGCGCCGAGGATCCCCCGCCGCAGATGGTCGAAAGCGCATCCGGGGCAATCGATGTGATCGGCGCGACGCCGCTGGCCGGAGAGCTGCGACGACTCGCCGTGGCGGCAGGATTCGATGTGAACGCAGGCGGCGATCAGCCGCGCGTGCTCACGCTCGACGCACGGATCGCGACGGCCGGCGATCAGGTCGATCCCACGCGCGGACCGGTCGCAGTGCTGTGCGCCGGCAATTCCCTGGCGGCAGCGGCGCGCGGACGCAACTTTTCAGGCTTCCACTGCCTCCCACCACTAGGCGAGGCCCGCGCCGTGGAAGTCACTCGCACTCTCACGACGAGCGACGAAACTCTCGCGGCAACCCGCCACTTCTTCCACGCGATCGGCAAACACGTGATCGACGTCGGCGACGCCCCCGGCCTCGTGCTCGGACGAATCGTCTCCCAGTTGATCAACGAGGCGAGCTTCGCGCTGCAAGAG
The DNA here is from genome assembly GCA_047605325.1 of Solirubrobacterales bacterium. GTDB lineage: Bacteria > Actinomycetota > Thermoleophilia > Solirubrobacterales > JACPNS01 > JACPNS01. The sequence goes on from JASGFX010000027.1 coordinate 20,443, forward strand.
GGCGTCGGCTCCGCCACCGACATCGACAAAGGCGTGCGCCTCGGCCTCAACTACCCGCGCGGCCTGTTCGAGTGGCAGGAAGCGATCGGCGTGCACCAGGTGGTCGCCACCCTGGATGCGCTCCAGCGTGAAGTAGGCGGCGATCGCTACCGAGTGGCCGGCGTGCTGCGCCGCGCCGCGCTGGCCGGCTGACAATCGTCTTGAGTTTGGACACGCCTCTCCCTCGGGGACAGGTGTGTTCACTTTCTCCGCTTGTTCATCGCGCGCGGGAACCGCGCCGCTCCACTAGCCTCCCGCCCATGTCCACAACCCTCACCTCCCAGCTCGCAGATCTCGGTCCTGCCGCCCGCGCATTCATCGACCGCGCGCCGCTCGGCAACTTCATCAACGGCGAGTTCGTCGTCGGCGGTGGCGGCGAGACCTTCACCACGATCGACCCGTCGACCGGCGCGCCGATCGCTGAAATTTCAGCCGCAACCGAGCAGGACATCGACACCGCCGTCGCGGCAGCGCGTGCCGCCTTCGAGGGACCGTGGAAGAAGCTCACCGGCATCCAGCGCGGCGCGCTGATCAACAAGCTCGCCGATCTGATCGAGCAGAACGCCGAAGAGCTGGCGCAACTTGAATCGATCGACAACGGCAAACCGGTGAAGATCGCCCAGATCGTCGACGTCGCAAACGCCGTCAAGCACCTGCGCTACTACGCCGGCTGGGCCAGCAAGCTCGAGGGCCGCGCGATCCCGGTCGAGGCGCCGAACATGTTCGTCTACACGCAGCGCGTGCCGGTCGGCGTCTGCGCGCAGATCGTCCCGTGGAACTTCCCGCTGCTGATGGCCGTCTGGAAGCTCGCGCCAGCGATCACCACCGGCTGCACCGTCGTGCTCAAGGCCGCCGAGCAGACGCCGATCACAGCCCTGCGCATCGCCGAGCTCGCTGCCCGGGCCGGCTTCCCCGAGGGCGTGATCAACGTCGTCAACGGCGACGGCACCGTCGGCGCCGCGCTGGTCGATCACCCCGGCGTGAACAAGATCGCCTTCACCGGCTCCACGGCAGTCGGACGCGAGATCGGCGCGAAGGCCGGCCGCGATCTCAAGCGCGTGACGCTCGAACTCGGCGGCAAGTCGCCGAACATCATCTTCGACGACGCCGACCTCAAGGCCGCGATCGGCGGCTCGTTCCAGGGCATCTACTTCAACACCGGACAGGCCTGCAACGCCGGTTCACGCCTGTTCGTGCAGCAGAGCCTCTACGAGGAGGTCACCGGTCAGCTCGCCGAGATGGCCTCCGGCGCAAACGTCGGCCCCGGCCTGACCAAGGGCACGAATTTCGGCCCAGTCGTCTCCGAGCAGCAGTTTGAGCGCGTCAACGAGTACATCCAGATCGGACTCGACGAAGGTGCCGAGGCGATCGCCGGCGGCGTCGCCGAACGCGAGGACGGCGGCTACTTCATCCGCCCGACCCTCTTCACCGGGGTTGAAGCCGACATGCGCATCGCGCGCGAGGAAATCTTCGGCCCGGTACTCGTCGCGACTCCATTCGAGGACCTCGAAGACGTCGCCGCCAAGGCGAACGACCATGAGTACGGCCTCGCTGCCGGCCTCTGGACCCGCGACGTCGGCCGCGCGCACAAGCTCGCAGGGATGCTCGACTCAGGCATGGTCTACATCAACATGTGGGGGCTGACCGACCCGGCCGCGCCGTTCGGCGGCGTCAAGGCCAGCGGCATCGGTCGTGAGCACGGCGCCGAAAATCTCGACGCCTATCTCGAGACCAAAACGGTATGGACTGCGTTGAATTGATCGCCGCCCTCGCGGCGACGCGTTCGCCACGCGGGCTTTGCCCCTGCGGTCGCCGGAAACCGCCGACCTCCGGGTTTGCGATCCGTGCCAATATGGCTTGATGGCCACTGCCGACATCACAATCCTCGGCCTGCGCACCGGGCCCGACTCGCACGCCAGCGAGTACATCGCCGAGATCCAGAAACGCCTCGCCAATCAGGACAAGGTCGCCTACCAGTTGCACGGCATGGGCACCTCGCTCGAAGGCGAAGCCGACGACATCTTCGCGCTGGCCGCCGAGCTGCACAAGGTGCCGTTCGATCTCGGCATCCCGCGCGTCTACACGGTGCTCAAGCTCGACGAGCCCGTCGACAAGCCCCGACAGACACTCGCCGACAAGGTCGAATCGGTCAAGAGCAGGCTCTGAGCGACGGGCAGGACAGCACGCCCTACCTAGACGCGCTGCTCGCCTACGGCGATCGCGCTCCGGCGCGCTTCCATGTGCCCGGCCACAAGGGCGGCTTCGGCGCCGATGCAAAGCTCCGCGAGCGGCTCGCCGGCACGCTGAAGTACGACATCCCCCGCGACATGCACGGGATCGACGTCGGTCCCTATCCGATGCCGGCCGACGAAGCCGAGTTGCTCGCCGCCGAGGCCTTCGGAGCCGAGCAGACATGGTTTCTGACCAACGGCGCCACGCAGGGCAACCACGCGCTCACAATCGCACTCGCCCCGCTCGGCGCGAAGGTCATCGTGCAGCGCAACTCGCACGGCTCGGTGGTCGACGGACTCGTGCTCTCCGGCGGAATCCCGGCGTTCGTCTCGCCGCATCTCGACCACGACCTGCAGATCGCGCACGGGGTGCTCCCCGGCGACCTCGAGCAGGCGCTCGCAGAGAATCCCGACGCGCGCGCGGTGTTCATCGTCTCCCCCACCTACTACGGCACCTGCGCCGATATCGCTGCGCTCGCGGAGATCTCGCACGCCGCCGGTGTGCCGCTGCTGGTCGATCAGTCATGGGGGTCGCACCTGGGCTTTCACCCCGACCTGCCCGAGAGCGCCCTCGCCCTCGGCGCCGACGCCGTCCTCACTTCGATACACAAGACCGCCGGCTCACTCACCCAGAGCGCGATGCTCCACGTCGCGGATTCCGAACTCGTCGACCCCGGGATGATCGACCGCGCCGTCCGGATCGTGCGCTCGACATCTCCGAACGGCCTGCTGCTGACCTCGCTCGACGCCGCCCGCCGGAACCTCGCGACCAACGGCGAGCGGCTGCTCGGCGAGACGCTTGCCGAGATCGACCAACTTGTCGATCGGATCGATCTGATCCCCGGCCTCTACGTCGCCGGCCAGGATCTGCGCGGCCACACCGGCGTTCACCACACCGATCCTCTGCGGATCGTCGTCGACACGCGCGGCACCGGTGAGTCGGGCTTCACGATCGCCGATTTCATCCGTGTCGAACACGACGTCATCCCCGAGCTCGCGACCGACACCGTCGTCGTCTTCGTCGTCGGGATCGACGAAGACCCGGAGAACTTCGCCCGCCTCTACGACGCGCTCAAGGATGCCGCCGAGAAGATCGAGCCGAGCCATGAACCGAGCGCGCCGATCGACTCACGCGAAACCTTCAAGCTCGATCAGGCGACAAGCCCGCGCCTCGCCTTCCTCGCCGCCGATGAGGTCGTCTCGGTCGAGGACGCCGTCGGACGGGTCTGCGGAGAAGCGGTCGCGATCTACCCGCCCGGCATTCCCGCGCTGCTCCCCGGCGAGCGCATCAGTCAGGAGATCATCGACTACCTCAAGCGCCAAGCCGGACAGGGTGCGCGTCTGCACGGGGCCAGCGACAAGTCGTTCCAGACGATCCACGTACTCCCTCGCGAGCGCGAGGACGACGAGCTCAGGCGCTGACGAGCTGGCGCAGCACGTAGGGCAGGATCCCGCCGTGCTCGAAGTACTCGACCTCGATCGGCGTGTCGATGCGCGCGATCACCTTGGTCTCGGTGGTGGTGTCGTCGGCGCGGTGGATCACGAGCGTGATCTCGTCGCGCGGAGCGACGCCCTTCTCGACACCGATCAGGTGAAACTGCTCGGACCCGTCGAGGCCGAGCGTCTGCGCGGTCTCGCCGTCCTTGAACTGGCACGGCAGCACGCCCATTCCGACGAGGTTGCTGCGGTGGATGCGCTCGTAGCTTTCTGCGATCACGGCGCGCACGCCGAGAAGATTGGTGCCCTTGGCCGCCCAGTCGCGCGATGAACCCGAGCCGTACTCCTTGCCGGCGAATACCACCAGCGACCGGCCTGCCTCCTTGTAGGCGGCGGCGGCGTCGTAGATGTCCATCTGCTCGACCTGACCATTGCGGTGCAGCGTCACGCCACCCTCGGTGCCCGGAGCCATGAGGTTGCGGATGCGCACATTGGCGAAGGTGCCGCGAGTCATGATCCGGTCGTTGCCGCGGCGCGAGCCGTAGGAGTTGAACTCGTTCTTCTCGACGCCGTGCTCCTTGAGGAAACGTCCAGCGGGCGAGTCTTCCTTGATCGCGCCAGCCGGCGAGATGTGATCGGTCGTGACCGAATCGCCGAGGATCGCGAGCGCGCGAGCGCCGTGGATCGGCTTCACCGGATCGGGGTCGAGCGCAAAGTCTTCGAAGAACGGCGGCTCCTGGATGTACGTCGAGTCGCGATCCCACTCGTAGACCAGACCGGTCTTGCCGGGAATGTCGTTCCACATCGGGTTCTGCTCGGCGAAGTCGCCGTAGAGGCGACGGAAGGTGTCGGGCTCGAGCGCCGAGCTGAGCAGCTCGCGCACCTCATCGAGCGAGGGCCAGATGTCCTTGAGGTAGACATCCTCGCCGTCCGCGCCCCGGCCGAGCGGCTCGGTCGAGAGATCCTTCTCGACGGTACCGGCGAGCGCGAAAGCGACGACCAGCGGCGGACTCATCAGGAAGTTCGCCTTGATGTTCTGGTGCACACGAGCCTCGAAGTTGCGGTTGCCCGAGAGCACGCTGGCGGCGATCACGTCGTTGTCGACGATCGTCTTCTCGAGGCCGGCGTCGAGCGGGCCGGAGTTGCCGATGCAGGTCGTGCAGCCGTAGCCGACGAGGTTGAAACCGAGGTCGTCGAGGTAAGGCTGCAGGCCGGTCTGGGCGAGGTAGTCCGAGACGACGCGTGAGCCCGGGGCCAGCGACGTCTTGACAGCGGGGTTCACGTTCAGGCCCTTTTCGACCGCCTTCTTCGCGACGAGCCCGGCGGCCAGCATGACCGAGGGATTCGAGGTGTTCGTGCAGGAGGTGATCGCCGCGATCAGGACATCGCCGTGGTGCAGATCGACGTCGACGCGGCGCTGAAGGGTGAGGTCCTCGAGCTCGAGGAAGTCACCGCTCGGCCGGTTGCCGACCATCTCGGCCTCGGTCTGGAAAGAGGTGTCTGGTTCCCGCGTCTCGGCAACGTCGTCAGACTGGTCGCCGCCGCCATCGGTGCCGTGCGGCTCGCCATCCGGCAGACCGACGTCGGTCGGGAAGACCTTCTCCAGCTCTGCCGCGGCTTTGCCGTAGCCATCGTCGGCCGAGAACAACTCGACGAAACGGTTCTTGAGGTTTTTCAGGTCGATGCGGTCCTGTGGACGCTTGGGCCCCGAGACACTCGGCTCGATCGAGTCGAGGTCGAGCGAGAGGCTGACCGAGTAGTCGATCTCGCCGGCCTTCGGGATCCCGAACAGGCCTTGGGCCTTGAAGTAATTCTCAACCGTCGCGATCTGCCCCTCATCGCGACCGGTCAGTCGCATGTACTCGGACGAGCGCTCGTCGTACGGGAAGAAGCCCATCGTCGCGCCGTACTCGGGCGCCATGTTGCTGATCGTCGCTCTGTCCGGAACAGACAATGACTCTGCACCCTCGCCGTAGAACTCGATGAACTTTCCGACCACACCTTCGGCGCGCAGCATCTCGGTGACGCGCAGCACCATGTCGGTCGCGGTGACGCCCTCGTGCAGCGCCCCGGTCAGCTCGACGCCGACGACGTCCGGAGTGAGGAAATAGACGGGCTGGCCGAGCATTCCGGCTTCGGCTTCGATGCCGCCGACACCCCAACCGACCACGCCGATGCCGTTGATCATCGTTGTGTGCGAATCGGTTCCGACGAGCGAGTCCGGGTAGTACACGCCGTCCTTGCTCAGAACACACTGAGCGAGATATTCAAGATTGACCTGGTGGACGATGCCGATGCCGCTCGGGACGACCTTGAAGGCGTCGAACGCCTGCATGCCCCACTTCAAGAACTCGTAGCGCTCGCGGTTGCGGTGGAACTCCATCGCCATGTTGCGCTCGAATGAGGTCTCGGTCGAGGAGAAATCGACCTGCACCGAGTGATCCACAACCAGGTCGACCGGCACGAGCGGCTCGATCAGCTTCGGATCCTTGCCCATACGGTCGACAGCGCTGCGCATCGCGGCGAGGTCGACGAGCAGCGGCACGCCGGTGAAGTCCTGCAGCACGATGCGCGCGACGACGAACGGAATCTCTTCGGTGCGCTCGGATGTGGCGCCCCAGTTTGCGAGCTGGCGCACATGCTCCTCGGTGATCCGCTTGCCGTCGCAGTTGCGCAGAACGGACTCGAGCACGATGCGGATGCTGACCGGCAGGCGGCTGATCGGACCGACCCCGGCTGCCTCAAGCTTGGGCAGTGAATAGAACGAACCCTCGCCGTCGGCGGTCGCGAAACTGTCGAGAGTGTTGAGGGGGTCGTTACTCACGTGCGAGCCTCATCCTATACACCCACGTTTTGCGTCCGGCCGCGTGAATCTGCGCCCATTGGCTAAACCCGACTGTCCCTTTGGACGATTCGTTTCATGTCGGCGCAGGCATTCGCCGGCTGCGCCACAATCGATCCAGAGTCATGCAGGCGACCAGCCACAACCCCACCCCGACCGCGGGATTCGCACCGGTCACACCGATCGGCGACCAGCCGATCCTCTCACTCGTGCCGCCAATGGCCGGCGACGCCGGAGTGCGCCTGCCCGACCCGATCGCCCCGCAACTGACCGAGCAGCAGCCGCTGCCGACGAGCCAGGCGATCCCCGTCGCCCCGGTCCGCAGACGCCGTCCGGTCACGCCGCTGATCCAGCTTCCGATGGGCGGGTCACTCGCCGGTGCACTCCAAGTCGCCCCGCTGCTGCCGGGCCAGCACCTCCAGCAGCCGCAGATCCAACCGACCCCGGCCGCCTACGGCCTGCAGCCCACGACCTTCCCGTTCATGTCGGCGCCTGCCTTCAACCTGATGCCACAGGTCTACGGCATGATGCCGCAGCCGCTTCCGATGCAGACCTTCGTCGCCTTCGTGACACTGATGCCGCAGCAGCCGCAGTTTGGCTACGCCCCAGGGCCGATGGCCTGGCCAGCGCCGCAGCCGCCGCTCGGCTACCCCGGCTACGGCTACTAGACCCCCGCGCCCAAGCAGAGCCCTTGGCGCTCCCTTGCCCCGAGGGCGAGGCGGCGCCAAAACTGCACAACTACGTCTTACGCGCGTCACGCGCGTGCGACAAAGCAGATGCCCGCGTCACATTCGACCGTCATCGCGGGGCCGCGGCGCGGCCCATCCGCGGCCGCGCCGGAGCGGCAGATCGGTCAGGCCGCAGGAGCCGCCGCCCGCTTCACCGCATCGACATGCGCTGCAGCCGCCAGCGCGGCGATCGTCGCATCGCCCACAGCGTTTGAGATCTGCCGTGTGAATTGCGAGCGGACGTCACCGGCCGCGAACAGCCCGGGAGTCTTCGTCTCCATCTTCTGGTCGGTGACGATGTGGCCGCTCTCGTCGGTCTCGACGAGCCCGTCCTCGAAGATTGCCGAGTGCGGCGTGAAGCCGACGAACGGGAAGACGGCGTCGACCTCGAGCTCGCTCGTCTCACCGGTCTCGTTGTTCTTCACGCGCACTTTTTGGACCTTGCCGTCGCCGACGATCTCCTCGACCACGGAGTTGAGAATCTTCTCGGTCTTGTCGCTCGCGTCGAAGTGCTCGACCAGCGACGGTGACGCGCGGAACTCGTCGCGGCGGTGCACGAGGTAGACCTTCGAACCGAAGCGGGTCAGGTACTCCCCTTCCTCAAGCGCGGAGTCGCCACCGCCGACCACAGCGATCGGCTTGTCCTTGAAGAAAGCGCCGTCGCAGACTGCGCAGTACGAGACGCCCGCGCCGGCGAGTTCGGTCTCGCCTGGCACGCCGAGCTTCCTCGCCTCGCCGCCGACGGTGACGATCACCGCGTGGGCGCGGTAGGAATCGCCGAGGTCGGTCTCGAGCAGAAAGCCGTCGCCGTCCTTCGAGATCTTCGTGACGTTGCCGAACTCGAACTCGGCGCCGAACTTCTTGGCGTGCTCTTCAAAGCGCTGGGCAAGCTCGGGACCAGTGGTGTCGGGGATCCCGGGAAAGTTGTCGACCTCGGCGGTGTTCCAGAGCTGGCCACCAGTCGCGCCGCGCTCGAGCACGATCGTCCGAACCATCGAGCGACCTGCGTAGAGCGCGGCGGAAAGGCCTGCCGGCCCTGCGCCGACGATCGCGATCTCATACTGGTTGTCACTCATCTGCTGCGCCCTCCAAGGCGGGTTCCGGACTCACTTTACTTTTTATAGTAGCGTTCGCCTCCTGCCACACCACCGCTGTCTTGCGCAGACGGATGAAGGCGATCACACCGGGGATGGTCGGCATGATGAAGGCGAAGAGGCGATAGGCGAGCACCGCCGCGGTCACCACGCCCCACTCGTAACCGAAGGCCACGTACGAACCGATCAGGCCGCCCTCGACCGGGCCGACGCCACCCGGGGTCGGGATCAGATTGAAGATCATCCCGACGAAGTAGCCCATCACGAGAACGCTGATCTCGGGTGAGAGGCCGAAGGCTCGAAAGCACGCCCAGAGAGTCGCGATGTCGAAGGCCCACCAGCCGAGCGCACCGAGCAGCCCAGGGTTGGCGGTGCGCACGAAGCCGATCGCCACGCGCGTGCCCTGACCGATCAGCGCTGGGATCGCCACGAGCTTCTGCGCGATCTGGGCGGCACGTCCCCTGCCGTGCGACCAGCGCGCGGCCATCCGCTCGAGGTTGCCCGGGATCGCGAGTGCGAGCACGAAGATCAGGATCACGATGCCGGCGAAGATCGCGGGAACGACCGTCGTCGCAAACGGCGCGGCCCCGGGGAAAACGTGCGTGCGCAGCAAAATCCCGTCGACGACGAGAGTGATCATGAAGATCGCGTAGAGGATCACGTAGAAGGCGACGAGGTAGCTGACCGATTCGCGTTTGCCCATCCCCGCCTTGCGCACAGCCCAGAACGTCAGAGCGATGCCGCCGGCCCCGGCTGCCCCGAACAGGCGCGTCGCGGCGACTCCCGCCATTGAGATCCGGTAGCTGCCGATCCAGCCGATGATCGGCACCTTGTCGAGAAACACCGCGCGGAAGAACCAGATGTAACTCGCATACGAGAGGAGTTCCATACAGAAGGCGACGAACAACCAATTGCGGTCGCCGTCATTCTTGACCGTGTTGAGACTGTCCTTCAGTCCGGGGAGCTGCGGGAGCACCGCATAGAAGAACGCCAGCAGGATGACGACGAAGGCGATCGCGCCGATCAGCGTGCGGCGGCTGAAGAAATTCCGCTTGAAGACCTCCCAGGCCTGTTCGACCTGATCATCACCGAGATCGTCGACATCCTCATCGACGACCTCCTCGAACTCGTCGAGCACGGGACGATCGTCTTTTTCTGGGCGTGGGGGCTCTGCGTCCTGCAAGATTTCGCGATCATATAGGTCGCTTCAGCCGCGACGTGCGCTGGCCCCGACCGGCGAGAACCGAACTGATCGACAACTTTCTTTCAGGCCGTCTGACCCTTAGATACAATCCGCCCGCCTTGAAGAACCCGGCCCCCACAAATCGCTTCTCGGCCCGCCGCATCACCCTGCTCGCGGGCGCAATCGCGACCTCACTTCTCGCGCTCCCCCAGACCGCCGGCGCGGCGCCCCTGTGGCCCGACACTCCGGTCTCACCGGTCGCGAAAATCGTCTTCGACCTCTTCATCCTCGTCTTCGCGCTCGGCGTGATCGCACTGATCGGCTACTCGCTGGCACTGCTCGGGGCCGGCCGCGCAGAAAGCGACCAGGACGCTCCCGCGGCGACCGAATCGAGCGCGCGCGGTGCGATCATCGGCGGAGTCGTCGCGTTTCTCATCTTCGCGATCATCGGCGGATTTGCCTTCACCAAGACTTCCTCCGCCGAAAAATCGACGATCTCGCAGGGCGGCACCTTCTTCAAGGCCGTCACCTACAGCTCGCCCGGCCTTAAGGTCGCGCACGTTGTCAAGGCCCCCGTCGGCCCGGCATACACCATTCGTGTGAATGCCCAGCAGTTCCTCTGGCGCTACCAGTACAGCGACTTCAAGAACGCGAAGTGGAACACCTACTCGTACAACAACCTCGTACTGCCGGCCGGCGTGACGGTTCTGCTCGACTTCACCTCTTCAGATGTCGAAGCTGCCTGGTGGGTACCCCAGCTGGGTGGCTCGATCACCGCAGTCCCGGGATACAACAACAAATTCTGGGTCCGCGCCGACAAAGAACTCGCGTTCGACGGAGCCGGAACCGTTGTCAACGGCACCAACTACGCCAACCAGATCACCCATGTGACCGTCGTCCAGCCGGCGCTGTTCGCCCGCTGGGTCCTCGGCAAGCAGATCGAGATCGACAAGGCGATGACCGCCCTCGGCCTCGAGCGCGTCTCCGGCGAGGAAGAGCAGCTGATCACGGGCCAGAAGGGCGCCCCCGCGGCGACCGCGGCCAGCGAGGCCGAGCAGACCGACGAGGCCGCAGAGGAAGGCAAGTAGATGAGCACCGCTTTCGAACAGCCCGCGAAGGTCGCCGAAGTCGTCGTCCGTGAGACCGTCGACCCGACGCGTCCGCGCTGGGTCGATCGCGCCCGCAGCGCCGACCACAAGGTCATCGGCACCACGCTGATCGGCTTTGCTCTGGTCAACCTCGTGCTGGCCGGCTTCATGGAGCTGCTCTGCCAGATCCAGCTCGCCGTCCCGAACAACACCTTCCTCAGCCCCGAGCGCTTCTACAGCCTCCACACGCTTTCCGACACGGGCTACCTCTACCTCTTCGCCCTCCCGCTGCTGGCCGGAATCGCCACCTACGTCCTGCCGCTGCAGCTCGGCGCGCGCAGCACCGCTTTCCCGCGCCTCTCGGCACTCGGCACCTGGATGATGGTGATGGGCGCCGGACTCCTCTACTTCAGCACCTTCGTGAACACCTGGCAGGGCACGGTCCAGACCTCCGCCCCGCTGTTCGAGTACTTCTACTCCCCCGGTTCGGGCGCAGACTTCTGGCTTTCCGCCGTCGCGCTGATCGGCGGAGGCCTGACCTTCAACGCCGTCGACCTCGCCGTCACCTACAAGGCGCTGCGCGCCGAAGGCATGAGCGGCGAGCGCACCCCGATCTTCTCCTATTCGGTCGGCGTCTACGCCTACGGCATCCTCGTCACCGCGCCGGTCCTCGTCGCGGTCGTGCTGATGGCCCTGCTCGAGCGTCAGTGGGACGCATTCGGCATCTTCAACCCCGTCGATGGTGGTAGTCCGCTGCTCTGGAAGACGCTGTTCCAGTGGTGGTCACACTCGGCCCCGTACCTCGTGCTGGTCGTCAGCATCGGAGCCGTGACCGAGATCTTCGCCGCCGCAGCCGGCCGCTCGGTCCCGAACGCCGCCGCAGTCAAGAAGGCGATCCGCGCATTCGCGATCCTCGGGATCCTCAGCTTCGGCCTCGTCTACTTCGGAACTCCGGTCAAGCCCTTCTGGAACATCCTGTTCATGCTGATCGGCCTCGCCGTCCTGATTCCGTCCTTCGTGATCCTCCAGACCTGGATCACCACGATCAAGACCGGTGAATACCGCTCGATCGTCCCATCGGCATTCGGAATCGCCTTCGCTGCTTTCTTCGTTCTCTTCCTCGTCTTCCAGGTCGCCTTCTCGTTGCCGCAGCTCTCACAGTGGGTGGGCGGCAGTCAGGCCGGCTACATGGCTTGGCTGAACCAGGTCTGGGCGGCCGGCGCACTCGGCGGTTTTGCAGCGCTCACCTACTGGTTCCCGAAGATGACCGGCAAGAGCATCGCCGCCCCGAAGGCGCGTCTTGCGCTCACACTGATCGTCGTCGGCACGGCGCTGCAGTTCTTCGCGATGTTCTCGCTCGGCGCCGACGGCTTCCCGCGCGAAGCCTCGACCTACTTCTCCAACAGCTACGAGTTCCGCAACATCCTTGCGCTGCTCGGTCTGATCATCGCCGCGTTCGGTGTGATCGGCATCCTGATCAACTTCATCGAGTCCTGGTCCAAGGGCCTGGCCTCGGGCAACGACCCATGGCGCGCCGGCACTCTCGAGTGGTTCGCCCCCTCGCCGCCGCCGGTCAACAACTTCGACGCGATCCCCGCGGTCGACAGCGACGCACCGCTGAACGACCTGCGCGACCAGATCGCCACAGGAACCGGCGAACTGGCCGGCTCCGTTGCGCAGTCCCCGACCGCCGGACGGCCGTCGCTGCGCGAGTCGAAGCACTGACCACCAGCCGCTCGAACCAAGCGCGGTAGGCTTACCAGCCGCCGGAAGCGATCCGTGGACTTCCGACGTACGCGAGCTTTTACGCCCACGGAAGGCCCCCAGTGGAAGCAGCAACGCAGACCAGACCGATCCCCGCGCCCGTTCAGGCAGCCCCGCTGACTGAGCAGCCCGCGCGCCATGGCGTCCGCCAGGTGATCGCCGACTACCTCGAGCTGACCAAGCCGCGGGTGCAGACGCTGCTGCTCTGGACAACCGTTACGACGATGCTCGTCGCCGGCAGCCCCTCGCTCGAATTGATCTTCTTCACCTGTCTCGGCGGCGCGCTCTCGACCGGCAGCGCGGGCGCGATCAACCACTTCATCGATCGCGACATCGACAAACAGATGGAGCGCACCGCCACCAGGCCGATCCCGGCCGGACGGATCTCGCCGGCGGCAGCGCTGATCTACGGCATCTCGCTCGGCGTCGCCTCTGTCGTCGTCCTCGTGCTCGCCGTGAACACGCTGGCCGCCGTGCTGGCGACCTGCGGACTGCTCGGTTACGTCTTCGTCTACACGCTGTGGCTCAAGCGCCGCACGCCGCAGAACATCGTGATCGGCGGCGCCGCGGGCGCGATTCCCCCTCTGGTGGGCTGGGCGGCCGTCACAGGCTCCCTGAGCCTCACGGCCTGGCTGCTCTTCGCGATCGTCTTCATGTGGACGCCGCCGCACTTCTGGGCGCTCTCCGTGCTGATCAAGGACGACTACGCAGCCAGCGACGTGCCGATGCTTCCGGTCGTGCGCGGTCTGCGCTCGACCACGACACACATCCTCGTCTACTCGGTGCTGCTGCTGGTCACCACCCTGATCCCGGTCGCGACGGGCGCTTTCGGCGCCGTATACGGGGTCTCGGCCGTCGTGCTGGGCGGGATCTTCATCTACCGCGCCGCGCAGCTCTCACGCGACACCGAACGCGCCGTCGCACTGCGCACCTACCTGTTCTCCCTCACCTATCTCGCGCTGCTGTTCGTGATGATGGTCATCGACACCTCGCTCTAGTGAGCAGGCGTTTTTCAGGCCACCCGCGCGATCTGCTAAAAATCTCCCCCGCATGAACCGCACACTGGTACAGCGCAACCTTCGCTCCGCGATCCTGATCGGCGGCATCGCAGCCGCTTCGTTCGCCGGAGCCTTCATCGTCGCCGCCTTCTGGGTCGGCTAGAACGAGCCTCACATGAGCCACGAAGAACTCATCGACGAGCAGAACACCGGTCGCCCCGAGGCGATCGACGTCGACTCGATCTGGCTGACCAAGCCGTCGGTCAAGCCCGTCCTGCTCGCCTTCTTCCTGATGCTCAGCCTCGTCGGACTCTTCGGCTTCCGCCCGCTGCTCTACATCAGCGCGCTCGCCGTCCTGATCATCACGGTCTCATGGATCAGCGAGTCGCGCGACGAGTCCGACGAGCTTCCGCTCGGCTGACGATTTCTTTTTGACTGCCGTCGTGGGCGGCTTGCTTAGGACTGCTGCCAGCTGAGTGCGGGCGGCTTCGCCGCCGGCGATGATGGTTCGGGGGTCGGACCCGGTTTCAAGCCTCAAATCTTCCATGGTCTGTCCTTTCGGGACAGACCATGGAGTGGATCGGCCCATTTCAAGCCATTTCTACCTCCAACCCTGCGCTTCGAGCGCGGGGTTGAAGGAAAATCGCCCCCAAACGCCGCATCCCAACATTCATTGCCGGCCGCGAAGCGGCCCGCACTCAACGGGATGAATCTCTGAACCCGCCGCCCACGACGGCAGTCAACCCCTCAACCCAGCAACCTACGAAGGCACCTCACTGGTAGCCCCCTCGCGAGCCCAGCAACTCACGATGTCACGCATCGAAAGGATCCCGACTATCTCACCGGCATCAACCACGATCAGGTGGCGGAAGCTCCCGCGCACCATCTCGTCGGCCGCCCGCTCAAGCGACCAGTCCGGCGCCGCGAAGACGATCCGCTCGGTCGCGTGCCGGGCCACGGGGTCGTCGCCGGTGATCCGATCGTCGGCGTAGGCGCGCAGGACGTCGCGCTCAGTGACGATCGCAGGACCCGGTGCGTCGGGGTCGACCAGCACGGCTGCACCGACCTTTCGCTCGGTCATCTGCTTCGCCACGTCCCGCAGCGAACTTTCCGGTCCGACAGTCAGAACCAGCTTTGACATTCCGTCGCTGACCAACACGGCTGGCGAGCCTCCTTGTGAGCGTTTTTTACCAAGTCCTGGTGACCAATCTAACTAAGGTCGGCTGCTCGTGCGTAGCGGCACAAATCACCGCACAACGGTGGGATAAGATACGCCGCGGCTCGAACCGGGAAACGGTTTGCGCCTTGAACTTTCGCCCCCGTTTTCCGTCAGGAGCTTGATGAAAGCCTCACATCGCATCATCGCTATTGCGGTCACGGCACTGTTGACCGTCGCGCTGATCGTGTTTTCCCTCGAGTACGACTGGTTCGGTCCGTTGATCGACAGCGGCAACGGGCGCATCGACACCGTCTACAAGGCGTTGCTCATCGCCTCGATCCCGTTCTTCATGATCATCTGCGGGATCCTCGCCTTCATTCTCTTCGAGTTCCGCGCGAAGCCGGAAGACCCCGACGACAAGGACGGCGCCCCGTTCCACGGCTCGACCAAGATCGAGATCGTCTGGACCGTCATCCCGACGATCGTCGTCGTCGCCCTCGGTCTCTACGCCTGGACCGTGCTCGACAAGGTCGAGGCCGCCCAGCCGAATTCGATGACGATCAAGGTCATCGGCCAGCAGTTCGCGTGGAACTACCAGTACCCCGAACAGGGCATCAAGACCGGCGGCGACCTCGTCGTGCCGATCAACCGCCCGATCTACGCCGAAATGACCTCCGCCGACGTCATTCACAGCTTCTACATCCCGGCCGCGCGCGTCAAGCGCGATGTCGCCGACGGCTTCACCACCCG
Organism: Solirubrobacterales bacterium; assembly: GCA_047605325.1. GTDB lineage: Bacteria > Actinomycetota > Thermoleophilia > Solirubrobacterales > JACPNS01 > JACPNS01. The sequence continues at coordinate 35,756 of JASGFX010000027.1, forward strand.
CATCCGCTTCAAGACGAACAAGCTCGGCAGCTACCCGATTGTCTGCGCCGAGCTCTGCGGAATCGGTCACGCCACGATGCGCGGAACCCTGCGCGTCGTCACCGCGGGCGAATTCGCCAGATGGGTGGCGCTCATGAAGTCCGACAAGGCACCGAAACCGACCGGCGCAAACACAGACCCCAAGACCTGGCCCGGCTACTACGGGGGCGATGAGCCCGCCGACACAGCCGAGGACAAGTAGGACCCGAAAGGTAAGCTGAAGTCACGATGGCTGCATCACTCCGATCCCCCGGTTGGTACCGAGCAACCCTTTCAATCGCGATCGGCTGGGGCGTTGCATTCGTGCTCTCGGTCGGCCTGCGCTGGATCATGGGCTGGGACCAGATCGTCGACTGGACCTCGATCACAACGATTTCCCTGATCACCGCTCCGATCGGATTCCTCTACGGAATCGGCTGCATGGACTACTGGCTCTACTGGGTCTCGGGCAAGCCGACCAAGGTCGACGACCACGCCGACCACGGCGCCCGCAGGTGGCAGGACTACTTCCACTTCAACACCGACCACAAGGTGATCGGCGTCCAGTACATGGTGCTGACGTTCTTCTTCTTCTTCGTCGGCGGAATGCTCGCGATGATCTTCCGCGCCGAGCTGCTCGAGCCCGGCATGCAGTTCGTCGATGCGCAGACTTTCAACGGCCTGTTCTCCGCGCACGCCGCGCTGATGATCTTCCTCTTCATGGTGCCGGTCTTCGCCGGAATCGCCAACTACGTCCTGCCGCTGATGCTCGGCGCGCCGGACATGGCCTTCCCGCGCCTGAACGCACTGTCCTTCTGGTTCCTGCCGATCGCCGGCGTGATGATGTGCCTGAGCTTCATCGTCCCGGGCGGCGCGTTCGCCACCGGCTGGACCGCCTACGCGCCGCTCTCGGTGCACGCTCCGATCGGCCAGACCTTCTTCTCGGTCGCCGCGCAGTTCGCGGGATCGTCCTCGATCCTCACCGCGATCAACTTCCTGGTCACGATCATCACGATGCGTGCGCCGGGCATGACCTTCTGGCGCATGCCGATGCTGGGCTGGGCGAACTTCGCAACCTCCCTGCTCGTCGTGCTCGCCACGCCGTTCATCGCAGGCTCGCAGTTCATGCTGATCTTCGACCGTGCGCTCGGCATGAACTTCTTCGACGCCGCGCAGGGTGGCGACACAGTGATGTACCAGCACGTGTTCTGGTTCTACAGCCACCCGGCCGTCTACATCATGGTTCTCCCAGGCTTCGGAATCATCTCCGAGGTGATATCCACCCATGCCCGCAAACCGATCTTCGGCTATCGAATGATGGCCTTCTCACTGCTCGCGATCATCGTGCTCGGCTTTGCAGTGTGGGCGCACCATATGTTCGTCGCGCCGATGCAGAACTGGGTGCGAATCCCGATGATGCTCACCACGATGCTCATCGCAGTGCCAACGGGAGTGAAGATCTTCTCCTGGCTCGGCACGCTGTGGGGCGGCGTGGTGCATATGCGAACTCCGATGTATTGGGCCTTCGGATTCATAACCATGTTCGTGCTCGGCGGCATCAGCGGCGTCATGCTCGCGGTCGTGCCGTTCGACATCGCAGTCTCCGACACGTACTTCGTCGTCGCCCACTTCCACTACGTGCTGTTCGGCGGATCGGTCTTCACGATCTTCGCCGGCATCTACCACTGGTTCCCGAAATTCACCGGCAAGATGTACAACGAGCGCCTCGGCAAGTTGCACTTCTGGGGCACGTTCATCGGCTTCAACGCCACGTTCGGACCGCAGCACCTCGTCGGCCTCGAGGGCATGCCCCGCCGTGTCGCCGACTACGCCGAGCAGTTCGCCGCCTGGAACATGTTCATCTCGATCTCGTCCTTCGTTCTGGGCGCGTCGATGCTGATCTTCGTCTACAACGTCGTCTACTCGATCCGCAAGGGTCCCGACGCCCCGGCGAACCCGTGGCACGCCCACACCCTCGAGTGGCAGGTCTCCAGCCCGCCCCCGATCTTCAACTTCGACGAGGTGCCGACGGTCGTCGGTCACCCCTACGAGTACGGCGTCCCCGGCGCCCGTCACGGCGTCTTCAAGGAGCCCGAGCCGGTGCTGGCCACCGTCGGCGCGCCCGCCGAAGAGGCCGCCGAGAGCGCCGCGGCCGACGATGAAACTTCGAACACCGACGGAGACGCATAGCGATGGAAGCCCACGCAGCTGAACACGGCCACATGCCGGTCGCAAACCATTCCGCGAAGGTCAACCGCGAGTGGCTCGGAATGGTGCTGTTCATCACCTCCGAGCTGATGCTCTTCGGTTCGTTCTTCATGGCCTACTTCTTCATCCGCGTCGTCCAGGGTGACCCGTGGATGCCGGAGGGCCAGGAGCTCCCGATCTACGTCGCGATGGCCAACTCCGCGATCCTCTTCTCGTCTTCGGCGACCATGCACTGGGCGCTCGAGGGCATCAAGCACAACAACCGCAAGGCCCTGAAGACCGGCCTAGTGCTCACGATCCTGCTGGGCGCGACCTTCTTCAGCATCCAGATCAGCGAGTACGTGCACCTTGGCTTCCTGCCCAAGGACAGCGCGCAGGCCTCCGTGTTCTTCAGCCTCACCGGCCTCCACGGCGCCCACGTCGTCGTCGGTCTGATCATCCTCATGGTCGTCGCCAACCGCGCCTTCAAGGGTCACTACGGCCCCGAGAAGGAGAATCACTGGGGCGTTGAGATCCCCGGCCTCTACTGGCACTTCGTCGACGTCATGTGGCTGTTCGTCTTCACGACGCTCTACCTGCTCTAGAAGCCGTCTTCTCCCCCGGGATGACCACCGATCCCGACAAGCACTCCGAAGCGCCGCAGAGAGCCCCTCAGCGGCGCTTCAACCCGTTCCTGAACGAAGAGGACATGTTCAAGGTGGTCCTGTGGGTCGCCGGAGCGGTGTTTGTGCTGGTTGTGCTGGCTGTGGTCGTTCGGGCCTTGCTCTAGCTGGTTGAGTCGCTGGTGACTGTCGTCGTGGGCGGCTCTCCGCGGGCTTCTGCCGGTTGAGTGCGGGCGGCTTCGCCGCCGGCGATGAGGGCTGGGAGTTCGGCCCCGGTTTCAAGGCTCAAATCTTCCAAGGTCTGTCCTTTGGGGACAGACCTTGGAGCGGATTGCCCTTGTTCAAGCCATTCCCTGCTCCAACTCTGCGCTCGGGGCGCAGAGTTGGAGGAAACCCAGGCTGTGGCGCGCCATCTGCTCGTTCGTAGCCGGCGGCGGAGCCGCCCCGACTCCACCGGCAACGGCGGCCAACAAACCGCCCACGACGGCAGTCAAAACCCCATCCCCCACCAACCCCACAAAAAAGCCCCCCGACCAAAAGGCCGAGGGGCTCGAAAAGCTCAGGAATCGTGGACTACTAGCTGCCGTCGACCCCTGCCACGTACTTGGCGATCAGGTCGATCTGCTCCTTGGTGAGCGTGCCGCCGAAGGCCGGCATGCCGCCGCCACCGTTGGTGACCTGCTTGGTGATCGCGGCGAGGTTCGGCTTCAGGTTGTCGAGGTTCGGACCGACCGTTCCTGCGGTGCCGGCGTCGCTGAGCGTGTGGCAGCTGCCGCAGTTGGTCTTGAAGAGGCCCTTGCCGTCGGTGCCGCCGCCGACAGAGGCGAGCGCGCCGGTGTCCTTGCCGCCTGCGGCGGCCGCGTAGGACACGTAAGCCGCGACGTCTCGTGCGTCCATGCCGGTGACGAGGTTCTTCGGCATCACGAGGGTGCTCGGGTAGAGGTTCTGCGAAGGCAGTTTGATCTGCTCTTCGACGACGCCCTGGATCGTGTCCCCCATCCCGTCCTTGCGCGCACGGGCGAAGGCGTTGTCGAGATCTGGTCCCGCCGTGCCGACGGTGTTTGCGCGCGCCAGCATGTGGCAGCCACCGCACTTGGCGATGAACAGCGTCTTGCCGTTGGCGAGGTCGGCTTGCGAGTCGTTTCCGCAGCCGGAGACCGCGACACCCAAGGCGAGAGCGGCGGCGACTGCAAGGACTTTCTTGGCGGTGTGTGGGGGTCGTCTGTGCATATCCGGCGGGAATCCTAGCCGACGAAATGGCGGCCGAGACGTCGAATTACGGGGTATTTGTGGTGTTCGTCACCAGCGCCCGCTCACGGGCGCCTGAGACGCCCGGTGTCGCCCTCGGCCGCAGCGATCAGATCCGCCGCGACGCCGGCCCACGAGAAGCGCTCCTGCGCCGTCGTCGCGATGCGTGCGGAGAGTTCGATGCGCTGATCGACCGACAGCGTCAAGAGGTGATGGATTCGCGACCCGAGCTTCTCGACCGCGCCGTCGCCGAGCGGGAAGCTCAGCAGGGCGGCGGAGACGCCCGACAGGCCTTCCTGCAGCGTTGCAGTCACCTCGGCAAGTCCGGAATGATCCGCGCTCACCGGTGGCACACCGCAGGCCGCGGCCTCGGCCGCGACCATTCCGAAGGCCTCCGGGAAAGTGCTGGGCACGACCTGACAGTCGGCCGCGGGGGTGATCGGAGCAAGCAGGTCGTGTTCGAGTCGGCCGACCATTCGGATCGAATCCCGCATCCCGCGCGCGGCCGACAGGTAGTCATCGGTCGCGCGAGCGTCCATCCCGTCGAGAAATGCCATCAGCATCTCGAGTTGGTGCGGCTCGCCGCCCTCGAACGCACGCCCCCCTTCCGCGATCCAGCGGACCGTCGGAAGATCTCCGTCGGAGAGCGCGGAGACGAGCATCTCGAAGCCCTCGCGGTAGGCGCCGAAGCCGGTGACGAGCAACTGGGCGTCGGGAACGCGCGCGCGCACCAGCGGCCAAGCGGCCGCCAGCAGATCGACCCCCTTCGAGACGATCAGCTTGCCGACATAGAGCGCGATCGGAGCGTCCGGTGTCGCCGCCAGCGCGTCGAAGACATCGGGAGCGGCCTGGTCGATCCCGTCGTTGCGGTACTCGCCTTGCAGGTCTCCGACCGCCTCGGCAACCTCGGCGAAGTCCATCATCTCTCCCACTCTCGCCGCCGTGCGCACGCGCTCGTACAGCGCTGCAGTGCCGACCTCCTGCGCCGGCCCGTAGCCGGCGCGCGCGAGACCGCGCAGTTGCGCCGCAGCATCGGAAAGCGCCGCGCGGGCTTCGCTGCGCGGCACCTGCTTGAACCGCTCGACATCGACTCCGGGTGGACCCAGCCAGATCCGCTGCTCGATCCCGGGAATCTTCAACGTGTCCCAGGTGCGCTCAGCGATATGGCGCGAGCCGACCAGCACGGCCCGCGCGCCACCCACCCCCTCGCGCGCAAAGGGCAGGAACCGCGGATGTGGGCGCACGATGTACTCCATCGCGCTCCCGTGAATCTTCGCCACGTATGGAATCTCGTCGCCGAGGGCCTGACGCAGGATGTACGGCCCCATGATCATGTGGTTTGCCAGTCCGAAGTCGGGCCTTGCGCGATCGACGACCTCACGCACGGCCATCACGTTGCGGTTGACATAGAACTCGAGTTCCGAATCGTCGAAACGGTCAAAGGTGCGCGCCTCGAAATGCTCGTAGTTGTCCTGCACGTAGACGGGCAACTGGTCGGCGATCGGCGGATTGAACACCGTGCAGACGCCG